>NZ_JBFUBN010000011.1:0-165102 GCF_056405735.1 Polaromonas sp. P1_F2
CAGCCATTGCGGCGCAGTTCGCGCGAGATCGTGCTCGGTGATCGCCCCAGCACTCTCGCAATCTTGCGGATGCTGCAATTGTGCAGCTTCATGCCCATTACCGTGCCTCGCTCTTCGGCACTCAATTGTCGATATGTTCTTGTCATGCAACTCCTCTTGGATTGGAAGTGTTGCACTTGGTCCTTGAATCCGCCGTGACTTTCTTTTGGCGAAGCAAAAGAAAGTTACTTGCTGCCGGGCAACCCCCGGCCAGCAAGCCTCAGCAAAGAGCGCGAAGGCCGGAGCAAGAACCGGCCCTAACTCCCCGGCCAGGCCAGCTTCCCCACCAGCTCCAGGTGGGTCAGATAAACCCGCAAATCAAATTCATACTGGTGATACTGCGGCTCCATATGCGTACACAACTGGTAGAAAGCCTTGTCATGGTCTCTCTCCTTGATGTGCGCCAGCTCATGCACCGTGATCATGCGCAAAAACTCCGCCGGCACGTCCTTGAACAGGGTGGCGACGCGGATCTCGCGTTTGGCCTTGAGCTTGTTGCCTTGCACGCGTGAGACGGTGGTGTGGGTGCCCAGTGCGTGTGCGATGACGTGGAGTTTGCTGTCAAACGCCACCTTGGATAGGGGCTCGGAGCTGCGCAGGAAATCGTTCTTGAGATCCATCACGTAGTCGTATAGCGCCTTGTCGGTCCGCACGCCGTGCCCCTGCGGATACTTGGCGAGCAGAACCTCGCCCAGCCGGCCCTGATCCAGCAATTGCTGAACCTGGACCCGCAGATTTTCCGGATAGCCGGAAAGGTACTTCAAGGGGGAGGCACTGGCCATCAGGGATTCAGGCCGGGCGCCTCACCGGTTCCGCTTCAGGCCTCGCGACGCAGCGCGGGGAAGAGAATCACGTCCCGAATGCTCGGGCTGTCGGTCAGCAGCATCATGAGGCGGTCAATGCCCACGCCGCAGCCGCCGGTGGGCGGCATGCCGTATTCGAGGGCGCGCACGAAGTCGTGGTCGTAGAACATGGCTTCGTCGTCGCCGCTGTCCTTGGCCGCGACTTGCGCGTTGAAGCGGGCGGCCTGTTCTTCGGCGTCGTTGAGCTCGCTGAAACCGTTGCCGAATTCGCGGCCGGTGATGTAGAGCTCAAAGCGCTCGGTCACTTCGGGCCGGCTGTCATTGGCGCGCGCCAGCGGCGAGATTTCCGTCGGGTGTTCCATGATGAAGGTTGGCTGCCAGAGTTTTTCTTCGACCAACTCCTCGAAGTACAGCACCTGCAGGCTGGCCAGCGAACGGGTCGAGAGGCGGTCTTTTTCCTCGTTCATGCCCAGCTTTTTGAGGGCATTGGTCAGCCACACGGTGTCGTCCACGTGCTCGCCGGCTTCGGTGTGCTTGAGGATGGCTTCGCGAATGGTCAGGCGTTCAAAGGGCTGGCTCAGGTCCACGGGCTTTTCGGCGTAAGTCAGCTGCAGGGAGCCGGTGACCTTCTGGGCGACGTCGCGGATCAGCGATTCGGTGAAACTCATCAAGTCCGAGTAGTTCCACCACGCGGCGTAGAACTCCATCATGGTGAACTCGGGGTTGTGGCGGACGCTGATGCCCTCGTTGCGGTAGCTGCGGTTGATCTCGAACACGCGCTCAAAGCCGCCGACGATCAGCCGTTTGAGGTAGAGCTCGGGAGCAATGCGCAAAAACATTTCCTGGTCGAGCGCATTGTGGTGCGTCTTGAACGGTTTTGCATTTGCGCCGCCCGGGATCGGGTGCAGCATCGGGGTCTCGACTTCCAGGAATTCGTTGGCGATCATGAATTCGCGAATACTGCTGACGGCCTTGCTGCGCGACATGAAGCGCTTGCGCGCCTCCGGGTCCATGATCAGGTCCACATAACGCTGGCGGTACTTGACCTCCTGGTCAGCCATGCCGTGGAACTTGTCGGGCAGCGGACGCAGGCTTTTGGTCACCAGTCGGATGCTGTCGGCGTTGACTGAGAGTTCGCCTGCATTGGTGCGGAATAAGGTCCCGGTGGCTTCGATGATGTCGCCCAGGTCCCAATGCTTGAAGGCTTTGTGGACTTCCTCGCCCACGCCGTCGTTTTTGATATACAGCTGGATGCGACCGTTTGAAGAGCCCAGCGACGCGTCCTGGATGGTGGCGAAGCTGGCCTTGCCCATCACGCGCTTGAGCATCATTCGACCTGCGACGTGGACCTTGAGCGCCAATTCGTCGAGTTCTTCCTTTGTCTTGCTGTCGTATTGCTCAAACAGCGCGGCAGCACGGTGCGTCGGCTTGACATCGTTAGGGAAGGCCACGCCTTTTCCGTCCGCCTGGTCTTTGCGCAAGGCCTTGAGCTTTTCGCGGCGTTCAACGATGAGTTGATTCTCATCTTGCGGAGCGAGGGCGGCGTTGCTGGGGGTGGGCGGAGTCGGCTGTATAGACATAGGGTTCCGGAAAAAGTCCAAAGGAGTCAGACGCCTTGCGTTCAGGGGGAGGCCCGAAAAGCGCCGAATTGTCGATTTTAAGTTTTAACAGGGGCGTTTTGGCACGGCCGCCTGAAAAGGCGTTGAGATCGCCAACAGGCCCTTAAAGCGCGATGCCGGTGCGCTCAAGGATGTCGCTCACCAGCTCCAGCCGCATCAGGGGGTTGTCCAGCTGCATCAGGCGCTGCTTGAGCTCCAGCGGAATCGGCAGCAGTTCGCACCAGCGGTTTGAGACCCAGCCGCAATCGTCAAGCCGGTAGGGCGACTGCAGCGGCATCTGGGCCTGCGGCACCTCGCGCTCCTGCAGACTTCTGATCAGCTTGCCCAGCGCGTCGGCCGTGCCTTGCAGGTCGGGCGGGATTTTTACGGCCTGGTCGTCTTCCAGCCGGGTGACGTCGGCGATCCACAAGCCGTGCTTGAGTTTTTCGCGGCGCGAGATTTCAAAGCGCTGCGCGCCGACGCAGCGGATCACCATCAGGCCCGGCTGCGGCAAGGAAAACTCGGTGATGGTGGCCAGGGTGCCGACCGTGCTGAAGGCCTCGTGCGCAAAGCCGTCGCCGGCGGGGCCAGTGTCTGCGGGACGCCGCACTTCCGAGCCTTCTGTCAGCGACACCACGCCGAAGGGCGCGCCTGCCTTGTGGCACTTGCCTATCATGTCGAGGTAGCGCACTTCAAAGATGCGCAGCGGCAAAATGCCGCCCGGAAACAGCACCGCGCCCAGCGGGAACAGGGGAAGGGAGCTCAAGGTCAAAGCTTCTGGCATGGTTCTCATCGTGCTTTGGGGGGCCGTGAACCACATCATCCCATGTGACCCAAGCGGTGCACTTTTCGTGCGGCTAATACGCCTTGCTTCAGGGGCTATTCAGGCTTGCCAGGTTCTCAACTGACGGCGTCGGCCGGCTGCCTGAGCAGCATGGCCAGTGAACTGGCCACGGTCTTGCGCAGTTCGCGGCGGTCGCAGATGAAGTCGATCGCGCCTTTGGTCTGCAGGAACTCGGCGCGCTGGAAACCTTCCGGCAGCGTCACGCGCACGGTGGATTCAATCACGCGCGGGCCGGCAAAACCGATCAGGGCCTTGGGCTCGGCAATGACCACGTCGCCGACAAAAGCGAAGCCGGCGCTCACCCCGCCCATGGTCGGGTCGGTCAGCACGCTGATGTAGGGCAGGCCTTTTTTGGCCAGGCGGGTCAGCGCAGCATTGGTTTTGGCCATCTGCATGAGGCTGAGCAGGCCTTCCTGCATGCGCGCGCCGCCAGTGGCGGTAAAGCAGATGAAGGGTACTTTTTGCTCGATGGCGGCGTGCACGCCGCGCACGAAGCGCTCGCCCACCACACTGCCCATGCTGCCGCCCATGAAGTCGAACTCAAAGCAGGCCACGACCACGCCTATGCTGTGCACCGCGCCGCCCATGACGATGAGCGCATCGGTTTCCTGGGTGTTTTCCAGGGCTTCCTTGAGGCGTTCGGGGTATTTGCGGCTGTCCTTGAATTTGAGGGCGTCAACCGGCAGCACTTCCTGGCCCAGCTCGTAGCGGCCTTCCGGATCCAGGAAGGCGTCCAGCCGGGCGCGGGCGCCTATGCGGTGGTGGTGGCTGCATTGCGGGCAGACGTTCTGGTTTTTTTCCAGGTCGGTCTTGTAGAGCACCGCTTCGCAGCTGGGGCATTTGATCCACAGGCCCTCGGGTACCTGGCGGCGCTCCGTCGGGTCGGTGGGGCTGATTTTGGGGGGAAGCAGTTTTTCTAGCCAAGACATGAAGTCAGTCCTTGTGGTATCGGGCGGGGCCTGAGGCCCCGCCGGGCGAAAAGCGCAATTATGCGCCGGTTTCCCCAGGCTTCAACCCGGTACCGGCCAGCGCAAAAGTCAGTCCAAAGCAGTACGGATTTCCGTCAAAAACGCCTGTGCAACGGCCGCCACCTTGTCGCGCGGCTGGTTTTCGATCAGCTGGATGATCTTGCTGCCGATGACCACCGCATCGGCCACCTTGCCGATGGCCTTGGCCGTGGCTGCGTCGCGGATGCCGAAGCCCACGCCCACGGGCACGTTCACATGTTTGCGTATGCGCGGCAGCATGGCCTCGACGGCGTCCACGTCCAGCGTGCCCGCGCCGGTCACGCCCTTGAGCGAGACGTAATAGACATAACCGCTGGCGACTTCAGCCACCTGGGCCATGCGCTTGTCGGTGCTGGTGGGGGCCAGCAGAAAGATCAGGTCCATGCCGTGCGCGCGCAGGCGGGCGGCGAATTCCACGCATTCCTCGGGCGGGTAGTCGACGATGAGCACGCCATCCACGCCGGCTTGGGCGGCGTCGCGGATGAAGGCGCTTTCGGTCTTGCTGCCGCCGTGCTTGATGTCGTAGCGCTCCACCGGGTTGGCGTAGCCCATCAGGACCACGGGCGTTGCACTGTCCTTGGCGCGGAACTGGCGCACCATGTCCAGCACCTGGGCCAGGCCGACGCCGAAGGACAGGGCCTTGTCGCCGGCTTTCTGGATCACCGGGCCGTCGGCGCTGGGGTCGGAAAACGGTACGCCCAGCTCGATCACGTCGGCCCCGCCGGCCACCATGGCGTGCATCAGCTCGGGCGTGACGTCGGCAAACGGGAAGCCCGCGGTGACGTAAGGGATCAAGGCCTTGCGGCCCTGGCTTTTGAGCGTGGAGAAGGTGGAGGCAATGCGGCTCATGACTGCACCCCGCTTCCCTTGGCGCCGCTGGCGTCGAAGGATGCCGGCGAAGCCGACCCGCCCTTGACGGACAGGCCGCGCATGGACGGCCGGTCGTAGAAGTCGGCCCCCGAGAGGTCGGCCACCGTGCCGATGTCCTTGTCGCCCCGGCCCGACAGGCACACGAGCAGGCTTTGGTCGCTGCGCATGCTGCGCGCCATTTTCATGGCGCAGGCCACGGCATGGCTGGATTCAAGCGCGGGAATGATGCCTTCGGTGCGGCACAGGTAGTGAAAGGCTTCCAGGGCTTCCTTGTCGGTGATGCCGACGTATTCGGCGCGGCCTATGTCCTTGAGGAAGGCATGTTCAGGGCCCACGCCGGGGTAGTCGAGCCCGGCGCTGATGCTGTGGGTCTCGGTGACCTGGCCGTCCTCGTTTTGCAGCACATAGGTGCGGTTGCCGTGCAGCACGCCAGGCAGGCCGCGCTGCAGCGAGGCCGAATGCTTGCCGCTTTCCAGGCCTTCGCCGGCCGCTTCCACGCCGATCAGGCGGGTTTTGGCGTGCTGGATATAGGGGTGGAAGATGCCCATGGCATTGCTGCCGCCGCCCACGCAGGCGATCACCGCGTCGGGCTGCTTGTTGCCGATGAACTCCGGCATCTGCTGCAGGCATTCGGCGCCGATCACGCTCTGGAAGTCGCGGACCATCATGGGGTAGGGGTGCGGGCCCGCCACCGTGCCGATGATGTAGAAGGTGTTGTCGACGTTGGCGACCCAGTCGCGCATGGCCTCGTTGAGCGCGTCTTTCAGCGTCTTGCTGCCGCTTTCGACCGGCACCACCGTGGCGCCCAGCAGGTTCATGCGGTAGACGTTGGGGCTTTGGCGCTTGACGTCCTCGCTACCCATGTAGACCACGCATTCCAGGCCGTAGCGCGCGCAGATCGTGGCGGTGGCCACGCCGTGCTGGCCGGCGCCGGTCTCGGCGATAACACGCGGCTTGCCCATGCGGCGTGCCAGCATGGCCTGGCCTATGGTGTTGTTGATCTTGTGCGCGCCGGTGTGGTTGAGGTCTTCGCGCTTGAGGTAAATCTGCGCGCCGCCCTGTTCGCGGCTCATGCGCGCGGCGTGGTAGATCGGGGAGGGGCGGCCCACGAAATGCGCCAGTTCGGACTGGAATTCGGCGATGAACTCCGGGTCGTGCTGGTATTTGGCGTAAGCGTCTTTCAGCTCGTTGATCGCGTGGGTCAGCGTTTCCGAAACGAAACTGCCGCCGTAAATTCCGAAATGGCCTGAAACGTCAGGCTGGTGGTACTCGTACATGATGGGGACTCTTTGCAAGTAATTCGTCGGCGGCGCGAACGGCCGCGACGAACTGGTTGATTTTGTCGGCGCTTTTGATTCCCTTGGAAATCTCGACGCCGGAACTGACATCAACGGCCAGCGTTGTGCAACGCGGCCTGACTTGCGAAATGCCATCGATCACGTTTGCAGGCGTCAATCCACCAGACAAAACGAGGTGAGCGCTGACGTTTGGAGGAAGAAGTGACCAATTGAATGTTTTCCCGCCGCCGCCATAACCTTCGACATGAGCGTCGAGAAGGATGGCTTGTGCGGCCTTGAAGTCCTGGGCATATTTTACGAGATCAAAGCCGCCTGGGGAGCCCGGGGTGTTTTCGGCTGATTTTTCACCCAATGGGATGCGTGCCGCGCGCATGAAGGGCCGTCCGGCTGAAAGGCAGTCTTCAGGCGTCTCGTCCCCGTGAAACTGCAGAAAGGCCGTGGGGATGAGGGCGCAGGCGGCGCTGATTTGGGCTGCGGGCGCGTTGACGAAGAGCAGCACCGGCGTGATGAAGGGCGGCAGGCGGCGGGCCAGTCCGGCGGCGTGCTCGGCCGTCACGTAACGCGGGCTGGCCTCGTACATCACAAAACCGACCGCATCCGCGCCGGCCGCCACGGCGGCATCCACGTCTTCTTCGCGGGTCAGGCCGCAGATCTTGATGCGGGTACGGGTGGTGGCGGGCGTCATGGAAGCCAATCATAGGCTGGTGTGCGAGCCGGGAGGCCGTAGTGGTCTTCGTACACGGGGCCCAGAAAGTACAGGCCATCCGGTGAAAATGTGGGCGCGGCGGCATCGCGGCTGCGCGCGGCCATCACCGCGGCCAGCCAGTCCGGCGGGTAGTTGCCCTGGCCTATGGCCACCAGGCAGCCCATGATGTTGCGGATCATGTGGTGCAAAAAGGCGTTGGCCTCGAACTCGAAGCGCCAGTACCTGGCACCTGGCTCACCGCGGTGCGAAATCTCAATGCGGCTGATGGTTTTGACGGGGGACTTGGCCTGGCACTGCGCGGCGCGGAAGGAGCTGAAATCATGTTCGCCTACGAGGTAGGTGACGGCCTGCCGCATGGCCGCCTCGTCCAGCGGCCGGTAGACCCAGCCGACACGCCCGGCTTCCACGCTGGGGCGCACCGGCGACTCCAGTACCACATAGGCATAGCGGCGGGCGATGGCGCTGCCGCGGCAATGGAATTCATCGGGGACCTCGCGTGCCCACTGCACGGCGATGTCTGAGGGCAGAAAGGCGTTGGTACCGCGCACCCAGGAGGCAATGTCGCGCTGCAGGGGCGTATCGAAGTGCACGACCTGCATCAGGCCGTGCACGCCGGCGTCGGTGCGGCCCGCGCACAGGGTGCGGATGGACTGGGCGGCGAATTTGCCCAGCGCCAGCTCCAGCTTGTCTTGCACCGTGTTGCCCGAAAGCTGGCTTTGCCAGCCTTCGTAGCCGCTGCCGTTGTAGCTGACGCCGAGTGCAATCCTCACGGGGGGGGACGCAGTGAACGCGGCGCGTTCAGGCTGCGCTCACGACAGGGCGTTCAGGAAGGCCTGCGCCTTGACCTTCAGCGGACCCTTGGCTTCGGCCATCACCTCTTCGGCCAGGGACCTGGCGCCATCCGAATCGCCCAGCGACCGGAATTCTTCGGCCAGCAGGAATTTGGTTTCCAGCGGGTCGTCGGACGTGACTTCCATCGGGTGGTCCGGGCTTTCCGTCGTGGGGCCGTTCAGGTCCAGTGACAGCGAACCGAGGTCGAACTCCAGCATGCCGTTGTCAGTTACCGGCTCTGGCGCCGGGGCTGCCGCCGCTTTCACGGGGGCGGGCGCCGGTTTGGGGGCCGGTGTGAACGGTTCGGGCGTGAAGTTCAGGCCTTCGTCGAGGAAAGAGGCATCGAGCGCGGCTTCGGCGGGTTTGGCAGCCGGCGCTGGTGGCTTGGCCGTGGGCAGCGCCACTGTGGCGCTGCTGAAATCCATGTTCAGCGGGGCCGGTTCCTGCGCCTTCATGGCCACCGTGGGCTCGACGCGCGCGGGAGCGGGCGGCGGAGGTGGCGGGGCCGAGATCACGGCTGGGGTGGTGGCCGCACCGGGTTCGTCATCGAGCGAGAAGTCCAGGTCGAGGTCGACATCCATCGAAGGCGTGGGCGCGGGAACATGCGCCGGCTGAGCGACCATGGCCACGGTGCCGCCCGGGCTGAACGCCGAGGTGCCGCCCGCATGGGCGCTGCCCGCTGGCTGCCCACCTGGCTGGTACATCGGGTTGGCGGGGTCCAGTTCACGGCCCATCTCGGTGATGTAGGCCCATTCGGGGCCGCTGCCGTGGGTGAGGTTGAACGCCTCGATGGCCACGGTTTCAAAGGCCTTGCTGTCGCGGCGCTTGGCGTAGATTTCCATCAGCTTGGCATGGATGGCGACGCGCATCGGGCTGGTGCGCATGGCCTCCTTCAGGATTTCCTCGGCCTGCAGGTCTCGTCCATAGGCCAGGTACACATCAGCTTCGGCTACCGGGTCGACGTCGCCAGCGGCATCCAATTGACTCGGCGAATACACCAGGGACGAGCCCGTGGCGTTGCCTTCATTCGTGTCAATTCTTTGGCCGCCGCTGGCGCCGAAAAAAGAATCCGGTTGCAGCCTGCTTTCAAGGAAGGAGCTGTCGACCTGGGCCGCACCGCCACGCTGGCGATAGCGGTAAAAGCCGAAACCGGCCAGCAGCAGCAGCAGGCCGCCGGCGATGGGGAGTACCAGCGGGTTGTCGAGCAGTTCGTCGACCAGGCTGGGTTCGGGTGGTGGCGGCGGGACTGCGACGGGCTTTTTGGCGGCGGCCACAGCTGGCGCGACCGCGGCACTGGTGGCCGGTGCGGGCTGGGAGGCCGCAGCTACCGGGGCCACGCTGGTGGAAGCTTCGGATGCGGAAGCGGCCGCAGCTGGCGCGCTGCTGGCGGGCGCCGGCGATGGCGTGACGGCAGCAGCCGGGGCTGGTGCGGGTGTTACGCCCGGGGCGGCGGCGGATGGCGCCGCGGGTGCAGGCGTTGCGGCCGGGGCGGGGGCCGCCAGGGTTGGCACGCTGGCAGGCGCGGGAACCGCCACACCGGGGGCTTTTGCCGCACTGGCTGCGGGCGCCGCCGTGGGGGCGCCGCCCAGCTTGTTCAGCTCGCTGATGTTCTTGGACAGCTCGGCCACGCGCGTGGAGGCTTCCTTGGCCTGGCGTTCCTTGGCGATCTTGTCTTCGGCCGCCGTGGGGGCTGCCTTGCCCTGGATGGCGCCCTTGGAGAGGGTCAGCTTGTCGGGGGTGGTGCTGGCGGGCGCGCGGTCTTCGACCTTGGCCTGCACCTTGCCGCCGGCCTGGCGGTCCGCGCTGGCCATCTGGGTGGCCGGCACGCCTTCGGCGAGCTTGCGGCGGAAGCTGTTGAAGTCCTTGCTTTGCGCGACGATGGTCTGGGTGGCTTCGCCGGCGGAAAGCGCTCCGGCCGTTTCGGCGCCCGGAATGTCGAGCACAGCGCCCGACTTGATGCGGTTCACGTTGCCGCCGATGAAAGCGTCCGGATTGCTGCGCAGCAGGGCGACCAGCATCTGGTCCAGCGACACGCTGGCGGGCTTGTTCTGGGCGGCGATCTTGCCGGCGGTGTCGCCGGCTTTGACGGTGACCTGTTTGTCACCGCCGGCCGGTACTTTTTCGAGGGGCACGGCAGGGGCCTTGGCGACCGGCGCGGGCCGGGTGCTGGGGCCGGCTGGCGGCGAATAGGGGATGGAGGCAATGCCCTTGGCGGGAGGGGCCGAGGGACGAGAAGACAGCACGGGTGCCGTGGGCGCGACCGCTGTACCCGAGCGCAGGGCCGGCGGGTCGAACAGCATGGTGTAGTCGCGTGTGATGCGGCCGTTGGCCCAGCTGGCTTCCAGGATCAGGTCGACAAAAGGCTCGGTGACGGGACGGTTGCTGCTCAGGCGCAGAAAGGAGCGTCCGTCAGGGCGGCGTTGCAGGGTGACTTCGACACCGGAAACGACGCTGCCGTATTCAAGCCCGGCCGCCTTGAAGGCGTCGACCGGCGCCACGCCGGCCTTGAGGCTGGAGGCTTCCTCCGGTTTGATGTCGGGGATCTCGATTTCGGCGCGTAGGGGTTCGCCCAATGCCGATTGAACCGTGATACGGCCCAGCGCGAGCGCGTGGGCTTCCAGACTTGCCAGGCTGCCCAGCAGTGCAATGGCACTTGCCAGGGCGCCGATACGCCAACGACCGCGATTATTCATGGGGTTGTGAGCCTCCAGTGCTCGGTCTGCATGTAACTTTATTCTGCTTAAGCGCACAAAAACCTCGATGCGAATTTTCGAAAAACAACCTTAACATCAAGGCATTAGGCTGACAAGCTAAGACACCACTTAAGTTTTGACACAGCGAGTTAGCAGCAACTTACAAGTTTCGGATGTTGTCTGACGACAACGTCTTGTGACATGTAGTTACGGATGGGCGGCTGTATGTTGGCAGCCGCTCACCTCAATTAATTCATGCCTGCAGCAAGATGCGCAGCATGCGGCGCAGCGGTTCGGCGGCGCCCCACAGCAGCTGGTCGCCCACGGTGAAGGCGCCCAGGTAGTCGGGGCCCATGGCCAGCTTGCGCAGGCGGCCCACCGGGATCTGCATGGTGCCGGTGACGGCCACAGGCGTGAGGTCCTGGATGGAGGCTTCGCGCGTGTTTGGCACGACTTTGACCCATTCGTTGTCGGCCGCGATCATGGCCTCGATGTCGGCCAGCGGCACGTCCTTCTTGAGCTTGAAAGTCAGCGCCTGGCTGTGGCAGCGCATGGCGCCTATGCGCACGCAGAAGCCGTCAACTGGGGTTTCGGCGGTGCCGAAGCTCGCGCCCTGGCCGAGGATCTTGTTGGTCTCGGCGCCGCCCTTCCATTCTTCCTTGCTCATGCCGTTGCCCAGGTCCTTGTCGATCCAGGGGATCAGCGAACCGCCCAGCGGCACGCCGAAGTTGGCGGTTTCGGCGGCGCCCAGGCCCTGTTGTTTGGCCAGGATGCGGCGGTCGATCTCGAGGATCGCCGACTTGGGGTCGTTCAGCAGCGTACGGACCTCGCTGTTCAGCGTGCCGAACTGCGTGAGCAGTTCGCGCATGTGCTGCGCGCCGCCGCCCGAGGCCGCTTGATAGGTCATGCTGGTCATCCACTCGACCAGGCCGGCCTTATACAGCGCGCCCACGCCCATCAGCATGCAGCTGACCGTGCAGTTGCCGCCGATCCAGTTGCTGCCGCCCTTGGCCAGCGCGTTCTGGATCACGGGCAGGTTGACCGGGTCCAGGATGATGACGGCGTCGTCGTTCATGCGCAGCGTGGAGGCCGCGTCGATCCAGTGGCCCTTCCAGCCGGCCGCGCGCAGCTTGGGGAAGACCTCGGAGGTGTAGTCGCCGCCCTGGGCCGTGATGATGACGTCGCACTTCTTCAGGGCTTCAATGTCAAAGGCGTCTTTCAGCGTGGTCTCGTTCTTCGCCTGGGCGGGGGCTTTGCCGCCCGCGTTGGAGGTCGAGAAGAACACCGGCTCGATCAGGTCGAAATCGCCTTCAGCCTGCATGCGGTCGATCAGGACCGAGCCGACCATGCCGCGCCAGCCGACGAGCCCGGTGAGATTGCCTTTGAGTTTCATTGGAACTGCCCCTTCAAAAAGTACATAAAAATGGCTTTTTGGCCCGGCTCATCGAGCCGGCAGGGCACGACGAACCAGGCTTGCTAGCCTTTAATGGTGGTCGTTTTGGTGATCTGGGCAAAAACCGGCGCCGCACGTCCCGCGCGCAGGGCGGCGGGGCAGTGGGTGAAAGCGGGGTTTTTGCGCATAGGTGTCGATTGTAGCCAGGCTTGGCTTTGCCGAGACTGACAACTGCCTCAAACCCGTGTTTTGACGCCGGTTTGAGGTGGTTTGCTGCAAAAAAACGTCAGGCCAAGGCTTTTACGACAGCATCACCCATCTGCACCGTGCCGACCTTGGTCGTGCCTTCGCTGTAGATGTCGGGTGTGCGCAGGCCCTGGCTCAGCACGGCGTCCACGGCTTTTTCGATGCGGGCGGCGGCTTCGGGCTGGTTCAGGCTGAAGCGCAGCATCATGGCCGCGCTCAAAATCGTCGCCAACGGATTCGCCACGCCCTTGCCGGCGATGTCGGGCGCGCTGCCGTGGCTGGGCTCGTACAGGCCCTGGTTTTTGTCGTTCAGGCTGGCTGAGGGCAGCATGCCGATGGAGCCGGTCAGCATGGCGGCGGCGTCGCTCAAGATGTCGCCGAACATATTGCCGGTGACCACCACGTCAAACTTCTTGGGCGCCTTGACCAGCTGCATGGCGGCGTTGTCCACGTACATGTGGTCCAGCGCGACGTCGGGGTACTCCTTGCCGACCTCGGTGACCACGTCTTTCCAGAGCTGAAAGGTTTCCAGCACATTGGCTTTGTCGACGCTGGTCACGCGCTTGTCGCGTTTGCGGGCCGCCTGGAAGGCGACGTGGGCGATGCGTTCGATTTCGGGGCGCGAATAGCGCATGGTGTCGAAAGCCTCTTCCGAGCCGGGGAAGTGGCCGTCGGGCGAGACGCGGCGGCCGCGCGGCTGACCGAAGTAGATGTCGCCGGTCAGCTCGCGGATGATGAGGATGTCCAGGCCGGACACCAGTTCGCGCTTGAGGCTGGAGGCGTCGACCAGTTGGGCGTAGCAGATCGCGGGGCGGAAGTTGGCGAACAGGCCCAGGTTCTTGCGCAGGCCCAGGATGGCCTGCTCGGGGCGAAGCGGCCGGTCGAGCTTGTCGTATTTCCAGTCGCCGACCGCGCCGAACAGCACGGCGTCGGCGTCCTTGGCGAGCTTGAGCGTGGCTTCGGGCAATGGATGGCCGTGGGCCTCGTAGGCGGCGCCGCCGACCAGCGCGCTTTCGGTTTCGAACTTCAGGTCAAGCGCCTTCAGGACCTTGACGGCTTCCGCGACGATTTCAGTGCCGATGCCGTCACCCGGCAGGATTGCGATTTTCATTTGCTGTCTTTGTGATGGCCGCGCGCGCCCTTGGGGGCGGCCCGCGGCGGATTCTTGGGAAGGGTGTTCAGCCCGCGGCGGTGTGGCTCAGCCACGGCTTGGTCGCCAGGCGCTCGGCTTCAAAGGCCTTGATCTTGTCGCTCTGGCGCAGGGTCAGGCCGATGTCGTCCAGGCCGTTGAGCAGGCAGTACTTGCGGAAGGCCTGCACCTCGAAGGGGAGCTCCTCGCCTTGCGGCTTGACGACGACCTGGCGCTCCAGGTCCACCGTGAGCTGGTAGCCGGGGAAGGCCAGCGCTTCGTCGAACAGCTGGGCCACCTGCGCCTCGGGCAGCACGATGGGCAGCAGGCCGTTCTTGAAGCTGTTGTTGAAGAAGATGTCGGCGTAACTGGGCGCGATGATGGCGCGAAAGCCGTACTGGTCCAGCGCCCAGGGTGCGTGTTCGCGCGAGGAGCCGCAGCCGAAGTTCTTGCGCGCCAGCAGGACGGAGGCACCGGCGTAGCGCGGCTGGTTCAGCACGAAGTCGGGGTTGGGCTTGCGCGTGGCCGGGTCCTGCCCGGGAAAGCCCGCGTCCAGGTAACGCCATTCGTCAAACAGGTTGGGCCCGAAGCCCGTCTTGCGGATGGACTTGAGGAACTGCTTGGGGATGATGGCGTCGGTGTCGACGTTCTCGCGATCCATGGGGGCCACGAGGCCCTTGTGTACGGTGAATTTTTTCATTTACTTCTTTGCGGCGTTTTCGATTTTTTCGCCGACCTTCTGGACGTCTTGCCCGACACCCCGGAAGGTGTTGCATCCGGCCAGCAGAACGGCCGCAGAGGCCAGTGACAGCGCAAGCAGGGTTTTGATTTTTTTCATGGAAGTTCCTCCTGGGGCTGGTGGTTAGACAAATTTCCGGATATCGACAAAGTGGCCGTGCACGGCCGCCGCCGCCGCCATCGCGGGGCTGACCAGGTGGGTGCGCCCGCCGGCGCCCTGGCGGCCTTCGAAGTTGCGGTTGCTGGTGGAGGCGCAGCGCTCGCCCGGCTCCAGCCGGTCGGCGTTCATGGCCAGGCACATGGAGCAGCCCGGTTCACGCCACTCAAAGCCGGCGGCCACAAAAATCTTGTCCAGGCCTTCGCGCTCGGCCTGTTCCTTGACCAGGCCGGAGCCCGGCACCACCAGCGCGAGCTTCACATTTTTAGCGACCTTCTGGCCTATCTTCTTGATCACGGCCGCGGCTTCGCGCATGTCCTCGATGCGGCTGTTGGTGCAGGAGCCGATGAACACCTTGTCGATGTAGAGGTCGTTCAGCGCCTTGCCGGGCTCCAGGCCCATGTATTTCAGGGCGCGCTCGATGGCATCGCGCTTGTTGGCGTCTTTTTCCTTGTCGGGGTCGGGCACGCGGTCGTCGATGGACAGCACCATTTCGGGCGAGGTGCCCCAGGTGACCTGCGGCAGGATCTGGCTGGCGTCGAGTTCGACCACGGAGTCGAACTTGGCGTCAGGATCGGAGTGCAGTGTGTTCCAGTATTTGGCGGCCATGTCCCATTCGACGCCGGTGGGCGAGAGCAGGCGGCCTTTGACGTAGTCGATGGTCTTCTGGTCCACCGCCACCAGGCCGGCGCGCGCGCCCGCTTCAATCGCCATGTTGCAGACCGTCATGCGGCCTTCCATGCTGAGCGCGCGTATCGCCGAGCCGGCGAATTCGATCGTGTAGCCGGTGCCGCCGGCCGTGCCGATCTTGCCGATGATCGCCAGCACGATGTCCTTGCCGGTCAGGCCGGGCGCGAGCTTGCCCTCGACCTTCACGAGCATGTTCTTGGCCTTCTTGGCCAGCAGGGTCTGCGTGGCCATCACGTGCTCGACCTCGCTGGTGCCTATGCCGTGCGCCAGCGCGCCGAAGGCGCCATGGGTGGAGGTGTGCGAGTCGCCGCAGACCACCGTCATGCCGGGCAGGGTGGCGCCGCTTTCGGGGCCGATGACGTGCACGATGCCCTGGCGCTTGGACAGGAAGGGGAAGAAGGCGGCCGCGCCGAATTCCTTGATGTTGCTGTCCAGCGTGGTGATCTGTTCCTTGCTGACCAGGTCGGTGATGCCGTCGTAACCGAGCTCCCAGCCGGTGGTGGGCGTGTTGTGGTCGGCGGTGGCGACGATGGAGCTGATGCGCCAGACCTTGCGGCCGGCCTCGCGCAGGCCTTCGAAGGCCTGCGGGCTGGTGACTTCGTGCACCAGGTGGCGGTCAATGTAGAGGATGGCCGTGCCGTCTTCTTCGGTATGGACGACGTGTTCGTCCCAGATTTTGTCGTAGAGGGTGCGTCCCATGGTTTCCTTCGTGGTCTCTTGTTGTCGTCTGTCGTGGAGTGATTTTAGGCGGCTGCGTGGGCCGGGGCTGCCGCGTTTTTCGCGGCCTTCAGGCTGCCGGTTTGGTGTGCGGGCAGCGTCAGGTGGTCGACCAGCAGCCGCGCCGTCAGCGGCAGGGTGGAAAAGTCGCGCGCCACCAACTGGATCTGGCGCTCCGCCCAGCTGTCCAGCAGCGGAATGGATTCAAGTTCGCCGACGCCGTGCGTCAGTTCAAAGGCGCGCTGCGGCATGACGCCCACACCCAGGCCGTTGTGGATCATGCGGCACATGGCGTCCAGGCCGGTCACATGGATGCGCAGCTTGATGGTGCGTCCCAGCCGCGCCGCGGCCTCGCGCATGGCCAGGTAAATCGAGCTGTTGGAATGCAGGCCGACCTGGTCGTAGTCCAGCGCCGCTTCGAATCGGATGGCGCCCTGTGCGCACAGCGCATGGCCGCGCGGGACGATGAGCACGAGTTTGTCGGTGCGGTAGGGCAGGGTCTGCAGGTCGCCCGCGCCGTCGGCGGTGTTGCAGATGCCCAGGTCGGCCGCGCCCTCTTGCACGGCGCGGACGACTTCGGTGCTCAGGTGCTCTTCGAGGTCTATCTTGATGCCGGAGTGTTCTCGCGTGAAAGCGCCCAGATCCTCGGGCAAGAACTGCACGATGGCCGAGATGCTGGCATGCACGCGCACATGGCCGCGCACGCCGTCGGCGTATTCGCTGAGTTCGCTCTGCATTTTCTCGAGGCTGAACAGCACCGAGCGCGCATGGTGCAGCAGGCTTTCGCCGGCCGGCGTCAGGTCGACGCCGCGGGTGTGGCGGTACAGCAGCGGGGTGTCCAGCGTGGCCTCGAGGTCGGAGAGGCGCTTGCTCACGGCGGAGGCAGCGATGAATTCGCGCTCGGCCGCCTTGCCGATGCTGCCCAGCTCGCACACGGCCACAAAGAGCTGAAGCGAGGTCAGGTCAATGCGGCGGGCAAAGTTGCGTTCTGAGCTTTTCATGGGGCTTGTCGCGTGGCGTCATCGCGTTCGACGACGGTGGATCGCTATTTTGCCGCTAAGAACCGGGTTTTGTCATCGCAATACGCGATGACCCGCTTGCCGATGGGCGTTTTCCGCTGGTTCGGACGTAAAAAAGCCCGCCGATGTTGCCATCAGGCGGGCTTTGCGCCAGGGCGCGGGTGGCTTAGCGCTTGGCCAGCGGCAGGACCTGGCGGGTCGTGGAGCCGGTGAACAGCTGGCGTGGGCGGCCGATCTTGTACTCGGGGTCGCCGATCATTTCATTGAGCTGGGCGATCCAGCCGACCGTGCGGGCCAGGGCGAACACGGCGGTGAACAGCGGCACGGGGATGCCGATGGCGCGCTGCACGATGCCGGAGTAGAAGTCGACGTTGGGGTAGAGCTTGCGCGAGACGAAGTAGTCGTCTTCCAGGGCGATCTTTTCCAGGGCCATGGCCAGCTTGAACAGCGGGTCGTTTTCCAGGCCCATTTCCTGCAGCACTTCCTTGCAGGTTTCCTGCATGAGCTTGGCGCGCGGGTCGTAGTTTTTGTAGACGCGGTGGCCGAAACCCATCAGCTTGACGCCGGAGCTCTTGTCCTTGACCTGCTTGATGAATTCGCCGATTTTCTCGACGCCGCCCTGCTTCTGGATGTCGCCCAGCATGTTGAGGGCCGCTTCGTTGGCGCCGCCGTGGGCCGGGCCCCAGAGGCAGGCCACGCCGGCCGCGATGGCGGCAAACGGGTTGGTGCCGGAGGAGCCGCACAGGCGCACGGTGGAGGTCGAGGCGTTCTGTTCGTGGTCGGCGTGCAGGATGAAGATGCGGTCCAGGGCGCGTTCAAGCACCGGGTTGACCTTGTACTCTTCGCACGGCGTGGCGAACATCATGTGCAGGAAGTTGCCGGCGTAGCTCAGGTTGTTCTTGGGGTACATGTAGGGCTGGCCCACGGTGTACTTGTAAGCCATGGCGACCAGGGTCGGCATCTTGGCGATCAGGCGGATCGCGGCGATTTCGCGGTGTTCCGGGTTGTTGATGTCGGTGCTGTCATGGTAGAAGGCCGACAGGGCGCCGACCAGGCCGGTCATGATGGCCATCGGATGCGCGTCGCGGCGGAAACCGCGCAGGAAGAACTGCATCTGCTCGTTGACCATGGTGTGGTTGGTCACGCGGTGCACGAAGTCGGTCTTCTGCGCCACATTGGGCAGCTCTCCGTACAGCAGCAGGTGGCAGGTTTCCATGTAGTCGCAGTTGGTGGCCAGCTGCTCGATGGGGTAGCCGCGGTACAGCAGCTCGCCCTTGTCGCCGTCGATGTAGGTGATGGCCGACTGGCAGGCGGCGGTCGACAGGAAACCGGGGTCATAGGTGAACATGCCGGTCTGCGCGTACAGCTTGCGGATGTCGACGACGTCCGGGCCGACATTGCCCTGGTATACCGGCAGGTCGATGCTGGGGCTGCCGTTGCTGAAGGACAGGGTGGCTTTGTTGTCAGCTAGCTTCATTTCTTGCTTCTTTCTTTCGTATCAGTGTCAATGAGGGACGGGCGGGTAATCAGGGGGCCGGCGCCGCGGGCTGCAGCAACTTTAAAACCTCGTGGGCTTCAGAAGTAGAGGCGCTTGCCTTGGCGGCTTCATCGGGCAGCTGGCCGGCTTCTTTTCGTTTTAACAGCAGGTCCAGCAAATCGTTGTCGGACAACTCCATTAAATCATTCAACCCTTTAGCCTGCCTGACGGTGAGGGTGGCCTCGTGGCCCTGGAAGAAGCGCTCTATCAGCAGGTCGTTTTCGAGCAGGCCGCGCCGGCAGCGCCACTTGAGTTTGCTCAGGGCTCGCTCGTCTAGCAGGGCGTCGGCGGTTTCCATATTTTCGGCCAGTGGACGGTCAAACTGTCCTCATCACCATCATTTCCTTGATCTTGCCGATGGCTTTCGTCGGGTTCAGGCCCTTGGGGCAGACGTCGACGCAGTTCATGATGGTGTGGCAGCGGAACAGGCGGTAGGGGTCTTCAAGGTTGTCCAGGCGCTCGGCGGTGGCTTCGTCGCGGCTGTCGGCGATGAAACGGTAGGCCTGCAGCAGGCCGGCCGGACCGACAAACTTGTCCGGGTTCCACCAGAAACTGGGGCAGGAGGTCGAGCAGCTGGCGCACAGGATGCACTCGTAGAGGCCGTTGAGCTCTTCGCGCTCTTCGGGGCTCTGCAGGCGCTCTTTCTCGGGCGGCACGTTGTCGTTGATCAGGTAGGGCTTGATCGAGTTGTACTGCTTGAAGAACTGCGTCATGTCGACGATCAGGTCGCGCACCACGGGCAGGCCCGGCAGCGGCTTGAGGATGATGACCTCGGGCAGCGTGCGCATATTGGTCAGGCAGGCCAGGCCGTTCTTGCCATTGATGTTCATCGCGTCCGAGCCGCAGACACCTTCGCGGCAGGAGCGGCGAAAGCTGATGGACGGATCCTGCGCCTTGAGTTTCATCAGCGCGTCCAGCAGCATGCGCTCATGGCCGTCGAGCTCCACCTCGATGGTCTGCATATAGGGCTTGGCATCGGTGTCCGGGTCGTAGCGGTAGATCTTGAAGGTGCGTTTGGTCATGGGGTTCTCGCTTCTTGTGGGGTCGCAGGCCGTCTGTCGGGGCTGTTTTTTTTAGAACGTGCGCGTCTTGAGCGGCACAGACTCGACGGTCAGGGGCTTCATCTGCACCGCCTTGTAGGCCAGGCGGCTGCCTTCGCTGTACCACAGCGTGTGCTTGTGCCATTCGGTGTCGTTGCGGCCGTTCGGGTGTTCGGGCGTGTCGCCGTAGTCGTCGACCGAATGCGCGCCGCGGCTTTCCCGGCGGGCGGCGGCCGACACGATGGTGGCCTGCGCGGCCTCGATCAGGTTCTCAACCTCCAGCGCCTCGATGCGCGCGGTGTTGAAGATCTTGGACTTGTCTTTCAGGCCGATGCTGTTGACGCGCGCGCGCAGGGCGGCGATCTTGCTCACGCCTTCGTCCATGATGGCCTGGGTACGGAACACGCCGGCGTGCTGCTGCATGGCGGCGCGCAGGTCGTTGGCCACGTCCTGGGCGTATTCGCCGTCGGTCGCGTTGTCCAGGCGCGCGATGCGGGCCAGGGTCTTGTCGGCGGCGTCAGCCGGCAGCGGCTTGTGCGTGGTGGTCTTGGCGAACTCGACGATGTGGTTGCCGGCGGCCTTGCCGAAGACCAGCAGGTCCAGCAGCGAGTTGGTGCCCAGGCGGTTGGCGCCGTGCACGCTGACGCAGGAGCATTCGCCCACCGCGTAGAGGCCGTTGACAACCTGGCTCTGGTTGCTGGCGTCCTGCGTGACGACCTGGCCGTGGATGTTGGTCGGGATGCCGCCCATCTGGTAGTGGATGGTCGGCACCACGGGAATCGGTTCCTTGGTGATGTCGACGTTGGCGAAGTTGTGGCCGATCTCGAACACCGAGGGCAGGCGCTTCATGATGGCGTCCACGCCCAGGTGGGTCATGTCCAGCAGGATGTAGTCCTTGTTGGGGCCGCAGCCGCGGCCTTCCTTGATTTCCTGGTCCATGGAGCGCGAGACGAAGTCGCGCGGCGCCAGGTCTTTCAGCGTGGGCGCGTAGCGCTCCATGAAACGCTCGCCGTTGCTGTTGCGCAAAATCGCGCCTTCGCCGCGGCAGCCTTCGGTCAGCAGTACGCCGGCGCCGGCCACGCCGGTCGGGTGGAACTGCCAGAACTCCATGTCTTCCAGCGGGATGCCGGCGCGCGCCGCCATGCCCAGGCCGTCGCCGGTGTTGATGAAGGCGTTGGTCGACGCGGCAAAGATGCGGCCGGCGCCGCCGGTGGCCAGCAGCGTGGTCTTGGCTTCAAAAATGTGGACGTCGCCGGTTTCCATTTCGAGGGCGGTCACACCCACGACGTCGCCCGCGGCATCGCGGATCAGGTCCAGCGCCATCCACTCGACGAAGAAGCTGGTTTTTTCCTTGACGTTTTGCTGGTACAACGTGTGCAGCATGGCGTGGCCGGTGCGGTCGGCCGCGGCGCAGGCGCGCTGCACGGGTTTTTCGCCGTAGTTGGCGGTGTGGCCACCGAAGGGGCGCTGGTAAATCGTGCCGTCGGGGTTGCGGTCGAAAGGCATGCCCATGTGCTCGAGGTCGTAGACGACCTTGGGTGCTTCGCGGCACATGTATTCGATCGCGTCCTGGTCGCCGAGCCAGTCGGAGCCCTTGACGGTGTCGTAGAAGTGGTAGTGCCAGTTGTCTTCGCTCATGTTGCCGAGCGAGGCGCCGATGCCACCCTGGGCCGCGACGGTGTGCGAGCGTGTGGGGAACACTTTGGAGAGCACGGCGACATTGAGGCCGGCGCGCGCCAGTTGCAGCGAGGCGCGCATGCCGGAGCCGCCGGCACCGACGATGACGACGTCAAATTTGCGCTTGGGGAGTTTGGAGGTTGCGGTCATGATTTTTGTGGGGTGTCGGTCTTCTTGTCGGGTCTGCGGGATCGGTGGCGGCTCAGAGGCGCCACAGGACCTGGATGCCCCAGCCAGCGCAGGCCACCAGCCAGACGATGGTGAACACATTCAGCACGAGTTTGAGGGACGCCGCCTTGAGGTAGTCCATCCCGATCTCGCGCATGCCGACCCACACGTGGTAGAGCAGGGCGATGATGACCGTGAAGGTCAGCACTTTCATCCACTGCGCCGAGAAAATGCCGGCCCATTTGTCGTAGCCGATAGGGCCCTTGCTGAAGATGACCTGGGCCAGCAGCAGCACGGTGAAGAGGGCCATCAGGACGGCCGTGACGCGTTGCGCGAGCCAGTCGCGCAAGCCGTAGTGGGCACCGACAACGATGCGCTTGGAGCCGTAGTTAACTGCCATTTTTTGTGCTCCTTGTGATCAGTAAAGGCCGAACAGCTTGGCGCCGAGGACCAGCGTCAGGGCGATGCTCACGACCAGCGTGAAGATGGCGGACGACTTGCCGAACTCCTTGCTGACGGCGGCGTGGCTGACGTCCATCCAGAGATGGCGCAGGCCGGCGATGAAGTGGTGCAGGTAGGCCCAGATCAGGGCCAGCGCCACGAGCTTCCAGATGATGCCGGGCAGGCCCAGCATGCCGATGTTGAACGCCGCCTTGAATTTCTCGAACGAGATCTCGGAAGAAATCGAGGTGTCGAACATCCAGATGATGAAGGGCAGCAACAGGAACATGATGCCCCCGCTGATGCGATGCAGGATGGAGATGATGCTTGCGACGGGGAAGCGGTAGGTGGGGAGGTCGGTGAGCGCGTTGATGTTGCGGAATTCGGGCCGCTTGGGACGCTGTTTGGAGGCCAGCTCTGTCATTTTTAGGCTTTCGTGGGTGTAACTGGGTGGTAACCGGGTCTGCAATTACAGCTAAACAGCCGAATTCTATTGCAACGCAACAATCAGCTTACAAACGTTTGCAGCTTCCTGAGGGTTCCCGTCAACTAAGGTCGTTTTTGTAGTGATGGGTGTCGGTGCGGTACAAGCCCCGGCGCAATTCCATGGGCAGGTCGTTGTAGGTATAGGCGGTGCGTTCCACGCTGAGCAGCGGCGCGCCCACCGGCACGCTGAGCAGCGCGGCGGAGGCCTCATCGGCCGCGACGGCGCGGATTTTTTCCTCGGCGCGCACCATGCGCACGCCGAACTCGGTTTCAAACAGCGCGTACATGGGGCCGCGGTGCGTGGCCAGTCGCTCGGCGGTCAGGCCTTTGAACGGGCCGCCCGGCAGCCAGACGTCTTCGAGAATGGTCGGCGTGCCCTGGAAGGCCAGCACGCGGCGCAGCTGCAGCACGGCGTCGCCGGTGCGCAGCGAGAGCGGGCGCGCGATGTCGGCCGGCGCGCGCAGGCGCTTGCAATCGATGATCTGCCGCTCGGCCGGGCCTTCGCTGGTGGTGTCGCCGCTGTCGGGCATGAGTCGCAGGAAGCGGTACTGCACATGCTGCTCGGCATGCGTGGCCACAAAGGTGCCCTTGCCCTGGCGGCGCACCACGAGGTTCTCGGCCGCCAGTTCGTCGATCGCCTTGCGCACCGTGCCCTGGCTCACGCGAAAACGCGCGGCGAGGTCCATCTCGCTGGGAATGGCCTCACCGGGTTTCCATTCACCGGCCTGCAGGCTTTGCAGGATCAGCACCTTGATCTGCTGGTAGAGCGGGCTGAAGGCCGGTGCCACGCCGGTAACCGCGCCGGCATCGCCGGAAAGCGTGGCGGAATCGGTCAATGAGGACGGGTTGATGGCCATGGGAGCAGCAGGTTAGCAGCAGTAAGTGGCGTTTGGCGGCGGGTTAAAGCGGGTTGCAGGGGGTGCCGCAACAGGCACGCGGCAATCCCGGAAATAAAGTCCGAATCAAGCCTGAATCATATCTTATATAAGACATAAGACAAATTGACGCCCGTCACTTTTCGAGCGTAAAATCTTGGGCTGAGCCAGTGCATGGCCTGCCATTTTGCGGTGATTTTGAGGGGCTAAAACCCTGAACAAGCATCCCCGAATATCCCAGGCTCGCGCCAGACATCTCACATCACACCCTCATTCAACCGATTCTTAACTTTCCTGGAGCCCTCGATCATGAGCAAAAAACCCGTCCGTGTTGCAGTCACCGGTGCAGCTGGCCAAATCGGTTACGCATTGCTGTTTCGCATTGCCTCCGGCGAGATGCTCGGCAAGGACCAGCCCGTCATCCTGCAATTGCTCGAAGTGCCTGTTGAGGGCCCGCAGAAGGCGCTCAAGGGCGTGATGATGGAACTCGACGACTGCGCCTTCCCGTTGCTGGTCGGTATGCAAGCGTATGACGACCCAATGAAAGCCTTCAAGGACGCTGACTACGCGCTGCTGGTCGGTTCGCGCCCACGCGGCCCCGGCATGGAACGCGCCGAACTGCTGGCCGTCAACGGCGCCATCTTCACGGCGCAGGGCAAGGCGCTCAACGCCGTCGCCAGCCGCAACGTCAAGGTGCTGGTGGTCGGCAACCCCGCCAACACCAACGCCTACATCGCCATGAAGAGCGCACCCGACCTGCCGCGCAAGAACTTCACCGCCATGCTGCGCCTGGACCACAACCGTGCCGCCAGCCAGATCGCCGCCAAGACCGGCAAAGCCGTGGCCGACATCGAAAAACTCACCGTCTGGGGCAACCACTCGCCCACGATGTACGCCGACTACCGCTTCGCCACCATCAAGGGCGAAAGCGTCGCCAAGATGATCAACGACCAGGAATGGAACGCCAATGTGTTCCTGCCCACCGTCGGCAAGCGCGGCGCCGCCATCATTGAAGCGCGCGGCTTGTCCTCGGCAGCTTCCGCCGCTAACGCCGCGATCGACCACATGCGCGACTGGGCGCTGGGCACCAACGGCAAGTGGGTCACCATGGGCATTCCGTCGGACGGCCAGTACGGCATCCCTAAGGATGTCATGTTCGGTTTCCCCGTGACCTGCGAAAACGGCGAGTACAAACTCGTCGAAGGCCTGGAAATCGACGCCTTCAGCCAGGAACGCATCAACAAGACGCTGGACGAGCTCAAGGGTGAGCAGGACGGCGTCAAGCACCTCCTGTAAACGGTACGCAGTACGAGGCCGCCCAGCACCTTGCCCGCACACCGCTGTCCTCGTCCATGAGCGACTGGAATCCCGCACTCTACAGCCGCTATGAGGACGAGCGCACGCGCCCGGCCCAGGAACTGCTGGCGCGGGTGCCGCTGGGGCAGGCGGCCCGGGTGTTCGACCTGGGCTGCGGGCCGGGCAACTCCACCGAGTTGCTGGTCCGCCGTTTTCCGGGCGCCGTGGTCACGGGGACCGACAATTCCGAAGCCATGCTGGCCAGCGCGCGCAAGCGCTTGCCGGCCGCGCATTTCGAGTTGAGCGATATCGCCGATTGGCAAGCCGCATCCGGCGATGCCGCACCCCAGCTCATCTACGCGAATGCGGCCCTGCAATGGGTGCCCGACCACGCCAGGCTGGTCCCGCGGCTGTTCGCCGCCTTGGCGCCCGGCGGCGTGCTGGCCATTCAGATGCCCGACAACCGCGACGAGCCTACACATCGCCTGATGCGCGAGCTGGCTTCCGAGGCGCCGTGGACCGAAGCGATCGGCGACTATTCGAAGCTGCGCACCGAGCTGTTTTCCATAGACCGCTATTACGACCTGCTGGCCGCCGAGGCCGCGCACGTCGATGTCTGGCGCACGGCCTACCAGCACCCCATGGCTTCGGCCGCCGCGATTGTCGAATGGGTGCGCGCGACGGGCCTCAAGCCCTTCGTGGATCGCCTCCCTCCGGAATTACAAGCGAGTTACCTCGCCGAATACGAACGCCGTGTTGCCCAGGCTTACCCGCCACGAAGCGACGGCAAGCTGTTGCTGGCTTTCCCGCGCATGTTCATCGTCGCCCAACGCAAGCCATGAGCGCCACCGCCCTTCATCCCGCGCAAGTGCTGCTCGGCGCCCAGGCCGGCGCCATGACGCTGCCGGTCTGCGACCACTACAGCGGCGTCGAAGCGCGCATGCGCAAAAGTCTGCAGCTGCAGGCCGAGATGATCGAGGAGTTCGGCGCCTGCGTGTTTGACGTGACCCTGGACTGCGAAGACGGCGCGCCCGTGGGCGGCGAGGCCGAGCACGCGGCCATGGTGGTGGCGTTGGCGGCACTGGCCGGCGACAAGGCCCGCGTCGCCGTGCGCGTGCACGCGGTGGACCATCCGGCCTTTGAGTCCGACATGGCCGTGATCGCCGGCAAGCTGGCGCGTCACCTTTCGCACATCATGGTTCCCAAGGTCGAATCGCTGGCCGACGTGCTGCGCGCCGAGCAGGCGCTGCTGGCCGCTTGCGCCGGGGATTTGCCACTGCACGTGCTGATCGAATCGCCGCTGGCGGTGCGCAATGCCTTTGAGATCGCGGCGCACCCGCGCGTGCAGTCGCTGAGCTTCGGGCTCATGGATTTTGTGTCGGCGCATGCGGGCGCGATTCCCGCCGACGGCATGAGCAGCCGGGGCCAGTTCACGCACCCGCTGGTGCTGCGCGCCAAGCTCGAAATCGCCTCGGCCTGCCACGCCCACGGCAAGGTGCCCTCACATTGTGTTGTCACGGAATTCAGCGACATTGAGGTCATGACCGCCGCCGCACGCCATGCCGCCCGCGAACTGGGCTACACCCGGATGTGGAGCATCCACCCGAACCAGATCCGCCCCATCCTGGAGGCCTTCGCACCCGGCGAAGGCGAGATTGAGGACGCTACCAAAATAATTACCGCCGCCGCCCTTGCCGACTGGGCGCCTATCAACTTTGAAGGAAAGCTGCACGACCGCGCGAGCTACCGTTACTTCTGGCAGGTCCTGGAGCGCGCGCACCAGACCGGCCGTGTCTTACCGCACGAGGCGCAGGCGTATTTTTCTGTCCCGCTTCACTGATTTTCCCGATTGACTGTTGACCGTTCCAAAGGACCCTCATGAAACATTTCGCTCTCTCTGCCTTGATGCTGGCCGCCCCGGCCCTGTTGCTGGCCCAGACGGCGGCCCCTAAAGCCGCCGCACCCAAGGCTGCGGCCGCAGCTGACCAGCCTGTCCAGGCCGCCAAGCGCGCACCGATCAGGCGCTCTGCCGCCAAGGTGGTGGAAGAAAGGACGCCCATTGACGATGACCTGTCGGTCACCTTGACCGCTGAAGACCTGGAGCTCGCCAAGCGGGTTTACATCGGCACGATTCCCTGCGAACTGGGCGCCTCCGTCACCATCACGCCGAACGAAAAACGCCCGGGCTTCTTCCTGGTGCAGACGGGCAAGATGCGTTTTCGCATGCACCCGGTCGGAAGCCGCACCGGCGCCATCCGCCTGGAAGACGGCCGTGCAGGCGCCATGTGGCTCCAGTTGGGCAACAAGTCGATGCTGATGAGCCAGAAATTGGGCCAGCGCCTGGCTGACGAGTGCATGAGCCCGGCGCAGGTGACTTTTGCCGACGACATGAAGAAGAACCCCCCGACCAGCATTCTGGAGGCCTTGCCTGCCGCCAAAGCTGCGCCAGCTCAGGCTGGCACGGGTTCTGCTCAGCCAGAAACTGCCCCGGCCAAAACCCAATAACAGACACAGACCACGACCGCACGCGCATCGACCGTGCAAATTTTTGAGTACAGGAGAAAAAAACCATGATGTCCGACTTCTTGCAAACCTACCGCGCCCACGTCGCCGAGCGCGCCGTCACCGGCATCCCGCCGCTGCCGCTGTCCGCCAAGCAGACCGGCGAAGTCATCGAGCTGCTGAAGAATCCGCCCAAGGGCGAGGAAGCCTTCCTGGTCGAACTCATCACCCACCGCGTTCCGGCCGGCGTTGACGACGCCGCCAAGGTCAAGGCCAGCTATCTGGCGGCCGTGGCCCATGGTACGGAAAAATGCACGCTGATCTCGCGTGAAAAAGCCACGCAGCTGCTGGGCACCATGCTGGGCGGCTACAACATCAGCCCCATGGTCGCGCTGCTCGACGACGCTGAAGACAGCGTCGCCACGCAAGCCGCCAGCGGCCTGAAAAACACCCTGCTGATGTTCGACCAGTTCCACGACGTCCAGGAAAAGGCCGAGAAGGGCAACAAGTACGCCAAGGCCGTGCTGCAAAGCTGGGCCGATGCCGAATGGTTCACCAGCCGCCCCGAAGTCCCCGAGTCCATCAAGCTGACGGTCTTCAAGGTGGCCGGTGAAATCAACACCGACGACCTTTCCCCCGCGCCCGACGCCTGGAGCCGCCCCGACATCCCGCTGCATGCCATCGCCATGCACAAGAACGCGCGCCCCGGCGTCACGCCCGAGGAAGACGGCAAGCGCGGCCCGGTCAAGTTCATTGAAGAACTCAAGGCCAAGGGCAACCTCGTGGCCTATGTGGGCGACGTGGTCGGCACCGGTTCTTCGCGCAAGTCGGCCACCAACTCGGTGCTGTGGTGGACGGGCCAGGACATTCCTTTTGTGCCCAACAAGCGCTTCGGCGGTGTCTGTCTGGGCGGCAAGATCGCCCCGATTTTCTACAACACCATGGAAGACTCCGGCGCGCTGCCGATCGAACTCGACGTGAGCCAGATGGCCATGGGCGACGTGATCGAACTGCGTCCCTACGACGGCAAGGCGCTCAAGGACGGCAAGGTGATCGCCGAGTTCAAGCTCAAGAGCGACGTGCTGTTCGACGAAGTGCGCGCCGGCGGCCGCATTCCGCTGATCGTCGGCCGCGGCCTGACCGCCAAGGCGCGCTTCGCGCTGGGCCTGCCCCTGTCCACCCAGTTCCGTCTGCCGCAGAACCCGGCCGACAACGGCCGCGGCTTCACGCTGGCGCAAAAAATGGTCGGCCGCGCGGTCGGCCTGCCGGAAGGCCAGGGCGTGCGCCCCGGCACCTATTGCGAACCGAAGATGACCTCGGTTGGTTCGCAGGACACCACCGGCCCGATGACGCGCGACGAACTGAAAGATCTGGCCTGCCTGGGCTTCAGCTCCGACCTGGTCATGCAGTCCTTCTGCCACACGGCGGCTTATCCCAAGCCCGTCGACGTGAAGATGCACCACGAGCTGCCTGATTTCATCAGCACGCGCGGCGGCATTTCGCTGCGTCCCGGCGATGGCATCATCCACAGCTGGCTCAACCGCATGCTGCTGCCCGACACCGTGGGCACCGGCGGCGACAGCCACACGCGTTTCCCCATCGGCATCAGCTTCCCCGCGGGCTCCGGCCTGGTGGCCTTCGGCGCCGCCACCGGCGTCATGCCGCTGGACATGCCCGAATCGGTGCTGGTGCGCTTCAAGGGTGAAATGCAGCCCGGCATCACGCTGCGTGACCTGGTCAACGCGATCCCGCTGTACGCCATCAAGGCCGGCCTGCTGACGGTTGCCAAGCAGGGCAAGAAGAACATCTTCTCGGGCCGCATCCTGGAAATCGAAGGCCTGCCAGACCTCAAGGTGGAACAGGCGTTCGAGCTCTCCGATGCCTCCGCCGAGCGTTCCGCCGGCGGCTGCACGGTGCACCTGAACAAGGAACCCATCATCGAGTACATCAACAGCAACATTACGATGCTGAAGTGGATGATCGCGACGGGTTACTCGGACGTGCGCACCATCAAGCGCCGCATCGCCGCCATGGAAGCCTGGCTGGCCGACCCGCAGCTGCTCAAGGGCGATGCCGACGCCGAATACGCCGCCGTCATCGAAATCGACCTGGCCGACATCCACGAGCCCATCGTGGCCTGCCCGAACGACCCTGACGACGTGAAGACGCTCAGCGAAGTGGCCGGCAGCAAGATTGACGAAGTCTTCATCGGCAGCTGCATGACCAACATCGGCCACTTCCGCGCGGCCTCCAAGCTGCTCGAGAACAAGCGCGACATCCCCGTCAAGCTGTGGATGGCGCCGCCGACCAAGATGGACGCCAAACAGCTCACGGAAGAGGGCCACTACGGCGTGCTCGGTTCCGCCGGCGCGCGCATGGAAATGCCCGGCTGCAGCCTGTGCATGGGCAACCAGGCGCAGGTGAAAGAGGGCGCGACGGTGTTCTCCACCTCCACCCGTAATTTCCCGAACCGCCTGGGCAAGAACTCCAACGTCTACCTCGGCTCCGCCGAGCTGGCCGCGATCTGCTCCAAGCTGGGCCGCATCCCCACCAAGGCCGAATACATGGCCGACATGGGCGTGCTGACGGCTGCCAGCGCGCAGATTTACCAGTACCTCAATTTCGACCAGGTCAAGGATTACACCGACATGGCCGATACGGTGAAGGACGGCGTGCCGGCCTAAGTGGACACCCTGCCTGCGGCTTGACAGCCGTAAGGTGAAATGGAAGGATGAAGTGATGATGAAACCGTCACTTCTCTCCTTCCTTTTTTTTGTTCTTTTTTCGGCAACCACTACCAGTGCCGGCGCCCAGGAGCTGCGCACCAACGCCTTCAATGACCCCTTCCTCCAGGTCACCTCGGCCATCGCCCAGTGCCCTGTTCCCGAGGGGCCGCTTTACACCGAGCAGGAAGTGCGTGACGTGGCCCATGTCCGGGCGCAGCACGGCGGCAGCTGCTACCGCGTGGGGCGCTGCCGGCTGGCCAACTCCTATTGGTACGACCAGGAGATCATTCCGCGTGTCTCGCAGTACATCAAGCTGGACGGCCGCTTCGACGACACCAGCGTCTGGGTGCAAGGCGAGCGCCGGCTGGTTTTTTTGAAAGGCTGCGTCAAGACACGCGAGCAGTCGGAGGCGCTCGAAAAAGCCGTCTGGCTGGTCGACGACGTGATGGGGGTGGTGAACTACCTGCGCGTGGGCGATGAGCCCGTGCGTTATGTGCCCGCACAGAAATAAGGGCGTGGCACGGCGCCAGTCCGAAGCGCCCTGGGGTGTCTAGGGCAGAGGCTCGACCACCCGCAATTCCGAACCGTCGACAAAGGTCAAGTACCAGAACTCCGGCGACAGCGGCAGGTTGGGGCGCATATAACTCACGTTGGACGCCTGCACATAGACCGTGCTCGCGCCGGTGTCGGGCGGCGGCGCCAGGTAGTGGCGCCTGAGGCCCACCAGATTGCCTATGCTGGTGACCACGGTGCCTACCGATTCGGTGACGGCATTGACGGTCGTCCCCTGGCCCAGCATGTGGATGGTGGTCTGGCCGACCAGGTCGGGAGGCGAGGCCTCCACGTACAGCACCGCGGTGGTGTTGATGCGCAGGTCGTCCGGTGCGGCCGGTTCGGTGGATTTGTTGAATGAGATGAAGGGCATGGGACCTCGCGCCGGTTCAGGACAAGTGCAGTTCTTTGTGTTCGCCCAACCTGGGCGGCGTGTCTCCGGTGAGCGCGGCCTTCGCCATCTTGGCCAGCTGCACCATCTTGCTTTCCTTCACGTCCCAGTATTCCGCGTGGTGGATATGCACTTCCAGCAAGGCCAGGTCCGGGTCGTTCACGCCGGCCGGAAACCAGGCCCGTGCCGCCGGCGACCAGAGTTCTTCCTTTTTGGCTTGGTCTTCGGCAACCAGAGCCTGGCCTGACAGCGACACATAGCTGTCGTCACCCGGGTCCGCATACGACACATTGACATTGCCGTCCTGCTGCAGGCGCTGGGCCAGCTCGCTTTTGCGCGAGATGAAAAAGTACAGCCGCGCGCCTTCGTCGATGGCGCGGTTCTGCGTGGTCAGCGGATGGGCGTGCAGCATGCCGTTGGCGTGGCGGTGCGTGAGCATGCCGTACTTGATGTCCTTGATCAGGGCCCAGAGGGTGTCGTGGTCTGATTTGGCTGTGCTCATGAAAGCTCCCTGAATGGATGTGTATCGATGTGCATGGGTGGATGCTTCAAGGCTAGGCATCAGGCTGCATGCCGCTCATCGGCCAGCGGCCCGGACAGCTGTCAGCTAGTGCCGACAGCTCCGGCTTGCTCACGCCGCTTATGTAAACCATTGCCCTACCGCGGAACCAAATGGCGGAGCGGTTACCATATAGATGAGAGTAATTCGCATTTGCATGACTGGTTCCTTACAGGCGCGGCGCAAGACATGACTGTTTTTCCGCCTTTTCGTCTTTTCGCCTGCCGACCCGGTCCCCTGCGTGCCCGCTTCTTTTGTAAAGGTGTTCCATGAAATTGTTGTCCTTCTCCCTTGCCGGCGCCGCGCTGGCCGCCGGCCTCCTGGCCGCTCCGCTGGTTGCCACAGCGCAAGCCGTCAAACCGACCCCCGAGGGCATCGTGGTCTACAACGCCCAGCACGCCAGCCTGACCAAGGCCTGGGCCGATGCCTTCAGCAAGGAAACCGGCATCAAGGTCACCTTGCGCAACGGCAGCGATACCGAGCTGGGCAACCAGATCGTGCAGGAAGGCAAAGCCTCGCCCGCCGACGTGTTCCTGACCGAAAACTCTCCCGCCATGGCGCTGGTCGATATGGCAGGGCTGTTTGCCCCGCTGGATGCGGCCACCTTGTCTGAAGTGCCTGCCAACTTCCGTCCCGAGCATGGCCGCTGGACCGGCATCGCCGCGCGCAGCACGGTATTTGTCTACAACAAGGCCAAGCTCACACCAGCGCAACTGCCCAAGTCCATGCTGGACCTGGCCACGCCCGCCTGGAAGGGCCGCTGGGCCGCGTCGCCTTCCGGCGCCGACTTCCAGGCCATCGTGAGCGCGCTGCTTGAACTCAAGGGCGAGGCCGCCACCGCCGCCTGGCTCAAGGCCATGAAGGAAAACGCCACACCTTACAAGGGCAACGGCACGGTGCTCAAGGCCGTCAACGCCGGCCAGATCGAGGGCGGGGTTATCTACCACTATTACTACTACGGCGACCAGGCCAAGACCGGCGAGAACAGCAGCAATACCCAGCTGCATTACTTCCGCAACCAGGATGCTGGCGCTTTCGTCAGCATTTCCGGCGGCGGCGTGCTGGCCTCGAGCAAGCACCAGCCCGAAGCCCAGGCTTTCGTGAAGTGGATCGCCGGCAAGGGCGGCCAGGAAATTTTGAAGACCGGCGACGCCTATGAATACGCCGTCGGTACCGGCGCGCAATCCAACCCCAAGCTGGTGCCGTTGGCCGAACTGCAGGCGCCCAAGGTCGAGCCGTCCAAACTCAACAGCAAAAAGGTCACCGACCTGATGACCCAGGCCGGCCTGCTGTAAACCGCTTTCAAGCCCGCGGATCGGATACCTTCCCTTGAGTGCCTTGCCCCTTGATGCCGGCGCCGACGCCGTGCTGCGGCCTTTCCCGGCTGCTGCGGCGGCAGGGCATAGCGGCTGGCGCCTGTCCTGGGTGGGTGGCGCGGCCCTCGTGGTTTCGCTGCTGGCTTTGCTGCCGCTGGGCTTTGTGCTCTGGGTCGGCGTCCAGACCGGCTGGGATACCGCCTCGGCCCTGATCTTCCGGCCGCGCGTCGGCGAACTGCTGGTCAACACCGCGCTGCTGGTGGCGCTCACCGTGCCGCTGTGCATCGTGGTGTCCGTGGCCCTGGCCTGGCTCACCGAGCGCAGCGACCTGCCCGGCGCGCGCACCTGGGCCTGGCTGGCGGTCGCGCCGCTGGCGGTGCCGGCTTTTGTGCACAGCTATGCGTGGATGACGGTGGCGCCCGGGCTGCACGGCCTGGCGGCCGGCGTGATGGTCTCGGTGATCGCCTATTTCCCTTTCCTGTATTTGCCGGTGGCCGCGGCCCTGCGGCGCCTCGACCCGGGCATGGAAGACAGCGCCGCCTCGCTGGGCCTGAGCCCCTGGGCGGTGTTTTTCCGTGTGGTGCTGCCGCAACTGCGGCTGGCGGTGTGCGGTGGCTCGCTGCTGGTGGGGCTGCACCTGCTGGCCGAATACGGCCTCTACGTGATGATCCGCTTCGACACCTTCACCACGGCCATCGTCGACCAGTTCCAGTCCACCTACAACGGCCCCGCCGCCAACATGCTGTCGGGCGTGCTGGTGGTCTGCTGCTTCGCGCTGCTGGGGCTGGAATCGGCCGCGCGCGGCAAGGAGCGTTATGCGCGCGTAGGCGCCGGCGCGGCGCGCATGCCTTTGAAGCGCAGCCTGGGCCGCTTCACCGCGCTCGGCCTGTTCCTGCCCGCGCTGCTCAGCGTGCTGGCACTGGGCGTGCCGCTGGCCACGCTGGGACGCTGGCTGGTGGCGGGCGGTGCGGCTGTGTGGCGCTTTGATGAACTCGGCCCGTCGCTTTTCCAGACCCTGGCGCTCGCGCTGGCCGGTGCGCTGCTGACCACGCTGGCCGCCGTGCCCATGGCCTGGCTGTCGATACGCTCGCCGGGCCGGCTGCAGCGTGTGCTCGAGGCCTGCAACTACATGGTCGGCTCGCTGCCCGGCGTGGTGGTGGCGCTGGCGCTTGTTACGGTGACCGTGCGCCTGCCGATTTACCAGACCGCGCTCACGGTGCTGCTGGCCTATCTGCTGATGTTTTTGCCGCGCGCGCTCATCAGCCTGCGCGCCGGCATCGCGCAGGCGCCGGTTGAACTGGAGCAGGCCGCGCGCAGCCTGGGCCGCACGCCCGCGCAGGCGCTGTGGGCCATCACGATGCGGCTGGCCGCGCCCAGCGCGGCGGCCGGCGCGGCGCTGGTCGGCCTGGGCATCACCAACGAACTCACCGCCACGCTGATGCTCGCGCCCAACGGCACGCGCACCCTGGCGACTTCCTTCTGGGCCTACAGCAGCGAGATCGACTACGCCGCTGCCGCGCCCTATGCGCTCATCATGGTGCTGCTCTCGCTGCCCATGACCTGGCTGCTCTACCACCAATCCAAACGCACGGCGGGACGATGACGCGATGACGACCTCTCTGGAACTGCAAGCCATCCGCAAACACTACGGCGCCGTTCAGGCCCTGGGCGGCGTGGACCTGAGCGTCGCGCCCGGCAGCCGCACCGCCATCGTCGGCCCTTCCGGCTCGGGCAAGACCACGCTGCTGCGCATCATCGCCGGCTTTGAAGCGCCGGACGCGGGCCGCGTTACCCTGGGGGGGCGCCAACTCGCCGACGGGCCCGATGCCGTGCCAGCGCACGAACGCGGCATAGGCTATGTGCCGCAAGACGGTGCGCTGTTTCCGCACCTCACGATTGAAGGCAACGTCGGCTTCGGCCTGCCGCGCAACACGCCCCAGCGCGCAGAACGCATCGCCGAGCTGATGGACATGGTCGCGCTGGACACGGCCATGCTGGCGCGCCGCCCGCACGAGCTTTCGGGCGGCCAGCAGCAGCGTGTGGCGCTGGCGCGGGCTCTGGCGCAACGACCGAAGCTGATGCTGCTGGACGAACCTTTCTCGGCACTCGACACCGGCCTGCGCGCCAGCACCCGCAAGGCCGTGGCGCAATTGCTGGGCGCGGCGGGCATCACCACCATCCTCGTCACGCACGACCAGGCCGAGGCCTTGTCGTTCGCCGACCAGGTGGCCGTGATGCGCGGCGGGCTGCTGGTGCAGGCCGGCCGCCCGCTGGACCTGTATTTGCGGCCGCGCGATGCGGCTGTGGCCGGCTTCCTGGGCGACAGCATCGTGCTGCCCGCGCAACTGGCCGACGGCTGGGCCGACTGCGCACTGGGACGCATCGCCGTCAACGACAGCGGGCGCCAAGGCGCGGCGCAGATCATGCTGCGGCCCGAGCAGCTGCAGGTGGCGGAGGTGCCGGCCGAAGCGGCGGCGCAGGGCTCGCAAGGCGAGGCCTGCTACGGCGCGGTCACCGACACCGATTTCGGCGGCTCGGTCTGTGTGTTGTCGGTGCGCCTGGTGCGCGGCACCGGTGCGGCCATGACCGCGCCGTCAACTGGCTGGGATGAGCCTTTGCTGGTGCACAGCGCGGGCATGCATGCGCCGGCGCTGGGAGCCATGGTGCGCATCACGGTGGCCGGCCAGGCGCACGTCTTCAGCGCCTGAGCCCGGTCGCTGGTGGCGCTTCGCGGGCGGCGCCGTCTCGCCCGGAAGGCAGCAAGTTTTGTTACTTTTTCCAGAGAGAGATTTGCTGTTTTTCGGTATATTGTGTACGGTGTACACAAGATGTGGTGAATCCTCGGCTTCTGCTGCTTTGCTGTGTTGCATCCGCTTTTCACCGACCCCTCAAACAAGGAGATTTCTTTATGGCCCGCTACGTAGATGGATTCATCGTCGCCGTTCCCACCAAGAAAGTGGAGGCCTACCGCAAGCTGTCCCGCAAGGCTGGCAAGATCTGGAAAGAGTACGGCGCGATCGAATACACCGAATGCATCGCCGACGATGTGAAACCCGGCAAGCTCACCTCCTTTCCGCAAAGCGTCAAGCTCAAGAAGGATGAAGTGGTGGTGTTCTCATGGATCACCTACAGATCGCGCAAGCAGCGCGACAGCGTCAACAAAAAGGTCATGTCCGACCCCCGCCTCGAAGCCATGATGGACCCGAAGAACCTTCCCTTTGACGGGAAGCGGATGATTTTTGGCGGCTTCAAGACAATCGTCGAGTTGTGAAGGCTGCTGACGTCTAGGCCTGCGCCGCCAGCGCCAGCAACGCCTGACGCGTGAAATCATCGGCCGGGAAAAAGGTCTCCATCGCGAGTTCCTGCAGCGTCACGTCCACCGGCGTGCCGAAGATGGTGGTGGTGCTGATGAAACTCAGCATGCCGGCCGGTGTCTTGAACAGGAAGGGCATGAGCACGCCCGGGTGTTCGCCTTCGAGGTGTTCGTTTTTCGCTTCCTCAGGCAGGGGGTAGGCCTTGAGTTCTTCGAGCAGGGCGGCCAGCACCGCGTCGGCCGTCGCCGCGACCTGCTGGCGCAGGCGCTCAAATATATGCGCGCGCCACTGCGGCAGGTTGCCGATGCGCGGCGCCAGGCCCTTGGGGTGCAGGCTTAAGCGCAACACATTCACCGGGCCCTGCAGCAGCGAGGCATCGGCGCCCTCCATCAGGTGCGGCACCATGCGGTTGGCGGCCACCAGGTTCCAGTGCCGGTCCACCGCCAGGGCCGGGTAGGGCTCATGGCTTTTGAGCAGCAGCTCCACCGCCTGCCGGGCTGAGGCCAGGGCAGGGTCGTCCAGCGGCCGTTCGCGGTACATGGGCGCATAGCCGGCCGCGACCAGCAGCGCATTGCGCTCGCGCAGCGGAATGTCCAGCCGCTCTGACAGCCGCAGCACCATCTCGCGGCTGGGTACCGAGCGCCCGGTTTCCACAAAACTCAGGTGGCGCGTCGAAATGTCGGCCTCATGGGCCAGGTCCAGCTGGCTCAGGCGCCGGTGCTGGCGCCAGTGGCGCAGGTGGTCGCCAAAAGGCTGGGGCGCATTTCGCGGCGCGGGGCGGCTGGGGTGGTGGGTGCTGGCGGTCATGGCGCCATCGTAAAGCCATGCGGGCAGGTTTCCATTACCTGCCAGGTTATCGACGGGCCGCTGCCGCACGGGAATGATGACCTCCATGCGCACCGATCCGGCGGCCCGGCGCGTTGACCAACATCACCGGCTGCTACTTTCAGGAGTTTTGCCATGTCTTCGAATTCCATCCTGTCTTCCCCCAACTTTCTGCGCAATGTGCTGCGTGTGGACGCGCTGTCGTGCATTGCCTGCGGCGTGCTGCAAGTCGCCTTTCCGGCCGCGATGGCGCGCCTCTTGAACCTGCCCGAGGGCCTCATCGCCTATACCGGCGAGTTCCTGCTGGCCTATGCGGCGGCCGTTGCTTTTGTTTCAACGCGTAATCCTTTGCCGCGCGGCGTCATCTGGGCCTTGGTGGCAGGCAATGTCGGTTGGGCGCTGGCCTGCGTGCTGCTGCTGGTCAGCGGCCGCGTGTCGCCCTCTATGCTGGGCGTGGCTTATGTGGTGATGCAAGCGCTGACGGTGGCGGTGCTGGCGGAGTTGCAGTACTTCGGCATGCGCCGTGCGGCGCCACAGCCGGCCTGGTAAGAACGCACCAGAAGCGCGCAAGACCGGCACAAGCCTGGGTAGGCGGGCAGGGTATGCGGGCGCGGGCCCCCACGGGGCCGCAGTGCCTGCCAGAATGGGGGCTGCCGTCAATAAAAAGGAGTCCGCCATGGCCAAACCGCCTCCCCACGCTTTTTCGTCCACGCTCAAAAGCTTCAAGACCGCCTCCGGTAAAGCCGGCAAGTTCTACTCGCTGCCGGAACTCGCCAAACAATTCCCCAAAGTCGCCCGCCTGCCGGTGTCCATGCGCATCGTGCTCGAGTCGGTGCTGCGCAACTGCGACGGCAAAAAAGTCACGGCCGAACACGTGGCCCAACTGGCCAACTGGCTGCCCCAGGCCGAGCGCAGCGAGGAAATCCCCTTTGTGGTTTCGCGCGTGGTGCTTCAGGACTTCACCGGCGTGCCGCTGCTGGCCGACCTGGCCGCCATGCGCAGCGTGGCGCTCAAGCTGGGCAAGAACCCCAAGGCCATCGAGCCCCTGGTGCCGGTCGACCTGGTAGTCGACCACTCCATCATGGTCGACTACTACGGCAAGAAGAATTCGCTGGACCTCAACATGAAGCTGGAGTTCCAGCGCAACCGCGAGCGCTACGAGTTCATGAAGTGGGGCATGCAGGCCTTCGACACCTTCGGCGTCGTGCCCCCGGGCTTCGGCATCGTCCACCAGGTCAACCTTGAATACCTGTCGCGCGGCGTGCACAAGACCAAGGACAACGTGTACTACCCCGACTCGCTGGTGGGCACCGACAGCCACACCACCATGATCAACGGCATCGGTGTGGTGGCCTGGGGCTGCGGCGGCATCGAGGCCGAAGCCGCCATGCTGGGCCAGCCGGTGTACTTTCTCACGCCCGACGTGGTGGGCTTCGAGCTGACCGGCCGCCTGCGCGAAGGCGTCACCGCCACCGACCTGGTGCTGCGCGTGACCGAGCAATTGCGTAAAGAGAAGGTGGTGGGCAAGTTCGTCGAGTTCTTCGGCGAAGGCACGCGCACGCTGGCCCTGCCCGACCGCGCCACCATCGGCAACATGGCGCCCGAATACGGTGCCACCATGGGTTTCTTCCCGGTGGACGAAAAAACCATTGACTACTTCAAGGGCACGGGCCGCACCAAGGAGGAGATCGAAGCCTTCGAGGCCTACTTCAAGGCGCAAGGGTTGTTCGGTGTGGCACAAGCCGGGCAGATTGATTATTCGCATGTGGTCAAGCTTGACCTGGGCGACGTCACGCCCAGCCTGGCCGGCCCCAAGCGCCCGCAGGACCGCATCGAGCTCGGCAACGTCGCCGGCCAGTTCAAGTCGCTCTTCAGCAAACCGATCGCCGAGAACGGCTTCAACCAGCCGCCGGCCATGCTCAACACGCGCCATCTGGTGCGCCGCACCGACGAAGGGCGGCTGGACACCTTGCCCTCCGCGCCGCCCACCCCGGCGGGTGCCGCGCGCCCCGTGATGGAGATGGAGGGCAACAGGCCCACCTTGGCCCATGCGCGTGCCAGCAACACCACCGATTCACCCGCCACCGCGCAGACCGAGGTTGTGCATTCGCCGCCCGGCATCACGGTGGGCAACGGCGACGTGCTGATCGCCGCCATCACCAGCTGCACCAACACCTCCAACCCCAGCGTGCTGCTGGCCGCGGGGTTGCTGGCCAAGAAGGCGGTGGAAGCGGGCCTCAAGGTGCAGCCGCACATCAAGACCTCGCTGGCGCCCGGTTCGCGCATCGTGACCGAGTACCTGACCGAGACAGGCCTGCTGCCTTACCTTGAAAAGCTGGGCTTCGCGCTGGCCGGCTACGGCTGCACCACCTGCATCGGCAACGCAGGCGACCTGACGCCCGAGCTCAACGAAGCCATCAGCAAAAGCGACCTGGTGTGCGCGGCCGTGCTTTCGGGCAACCGCAACTTCGAGGCGCGCATCCATCCCAACCTCAAGGCCAACTTCCTGGCCAGCCCGCCGCTGGTGGTGGCCTACGCGATCGCCGGCACGGTGATGCGCGACCTGATGACCGAGCCCGTCGGCAAGGGCAAGGGCGGCAAGGACGTGTACCTGGGCGACATCTGGCCGACCAGCGATGAGATCTACAAGCTCATGAAGTACGCGATGAACGGCAAGGCTTTCCGCGCCAATTACGCCAAGGTCAAGACCGAACCCGGAAAGCTCTGGGAAAACATCAAGGGCGTCAAAGGCACGTCGTACACCTGGCCCGCCAGCACCTACATCGCCGAGCCGCCTTTCTTCAAGGACTTCACCATGAAAGCGGGCGAGGCCGGCAGTGTGTCGGTCAAGGGCGCGCRCATCATGGCGCTGTTCGCCGACTCCATCACCACCGACCATATCTCGCCGGCCGGCTCCATCAAGGCCAGCTCGCCCGCAGGCTTGTGGCTGCAGGCCAACGGCGTGCAGAAGGCCGACTTCAACAGCTACGGCGCGCGGCGCGGCAACCACGACGTCATGATGCGCGGGACGTTTGCCAACGTGCGCATCAAGAACCTGATGATCCCGCCCGACGCCGAGGGTTCGCGCGAAGAGGGCGGCGTGACGCTGTTCCAACCCGGCGGCGAGAAGATGTTCATCTACGACGCCGCCATGAAATACATGGAGCAGGGTACGCCCACGGTGATTTTTGCCGGCGAGGAATACGGCACGGGTTCGTCGCGCGACTGGGCCGCCAAGGGAACGCAGCTGCTGGGCATCAAGGCCGTGGTGGCGCGCAGCTTCGAGCGCATACACCGCAGCAACCTGGTCGGCATGGGTGTGCTGCCCCTGCAGTTCAAGCCGGGCGACTCGTGGCAGACGCTCAAGCTCACTGGCACAGAAGTCATCGACGTGATTCCGCACCCCGAACTCAAGCCGCAAAGTGAAGCCAAGCTGGTCATCACGCGCGCCGACGGTTCGCGCGAGGAAGTCACCGTGATCCTGCGCGTGGATACGCCCATCGAGGTCGACTACTACCGCAACGGCGGAATCTTGCCGTTCGTGCTGCGACAGTTGCTCGCTTGATGCTCCGGCAGGCTCTGATTGCCGGTGGCGGCATCGGTGGGCTCGCCGCTGCGTTGGCAGCAACGCGCGCGGGCTGGGACGTGCGGCTGTTTGAACGCGCCAACGCCTTCAGCGAAGTCGGCGCCGGCATCCAGCTCGGCCCCAATGTGGTCAAGGTGCTGCACGGCTGGGGGCTGGTCGACGCGCTGCAGGCCGTGGCCGCGGTTCCCGAACGTCTGCAGGTGCGTAGTGCCGTGTCGGGCCAGCTGCTGGGCGAGTTGCCTCTGGGCGCCGCCATGGTCGAGCGCTATGGCGCGCCTTACCTCACCATTCATCGCGCTGACCTCCACGATGTGTTGCTGCAGGCCGTACAGCAGCATGCCGATGTGAAGCTGCACCTGAGCCGGCCATTGCAATCCTTCAGCCAGACCGCACAAGCAGTCACCGTGCGGGCCGACGACGGCCCCGGTATTGAATGTGACGCCCTCATAGGCGCCGACGGCATCTGGAGCACGGTGCGCCAGGAACTGCTGGGGGACGGCCTGCCGCGCCGCACCGGCCACCTGGCTTACCGCGCCCTGATGCGGCAATCCGATCTGCCTGAACTGCTCAGGAGCCACCAGGTCACCGCCTGGCTGGGGCCGCGCATGCATGTGGTGCAGTACCCCGTGCGCGGCGGTGAATTTCTCAACGTGGTGGCCATCGTGCACGGCGAAGTTGCGGCCGAAGCCGACCTTTGGGACCACAGCGCCAACGCCGCCGACCTGGCCTCAGCGACAGCCGGCTGTTGCGCCGCGCTGCGCGAGGTGATGGACGCCATTGAGGGTTGGCGCCTGTGGGTGTTGCACGACCGCGCGCCCATGCAGGGCGCTCATCAGCACGCCGTGGGCCGCGTCGCCTTGCTGGGCGACGCCGCCCATCCCATGCGCCCCTACCTGGCGCAAGGCGCCGGCATGGCAATTGAAGACGCAGCCGAACTGGGCCACGCCCTGGCCCAGGCGCTGGACCCGGCGCTTGGTGTGCCGACCATGCTGCAGCGCTATGCGCTCAACCGCTGGCAACGCAATGCGCGGGTTCAGGCGAGGGCTTTGCGCAACGGGAAAATATTTCACGCCGATGGCCTGCTGCGTTGGGGCCGCGATGCCTCGCTCAAACTGCTGGGCGAGAAACTGCTGGATATGCCTTGGCTGTATGGTGCAAGCTGAACATATCTTGATGGGCATTGCACCGGCGTAAACCAATAGCTGTTTGCGCACGCCCTTAGAGACGTTTGCAGGTGCGCGGTGCGCCCACTATTCAGTCACGGATTTTGTTTTTCTCGGACTTTGGAACTTGTATGTACTTCCTCATCCGGTCGAATTTTTCATCGTAAACCAGCACGGTGTCCCTCTGTTCGGGCCGGAGAATTCTCAAGCTGTTGTACCTGGTTTCCACTTTCTCTTCAGTGTTCAAAAAAACCTTGTGATCCCAGCGCTCTTCCGGGTCTTTATAAACAGTTTCGATGATGACCTTGCCTGGGAAAACTTCGTTAAATGCGATGTAGTACTCCGGATGAAGGGAGGTGTCGTTCTTTCTGAGGAGTACCAGGAGGAGGTAGGCATCGTTCAGTCCTTCCCGCGTGTCCTTGAGCAGAATGGCGATTTCTTTCTTGTCCTCGCCGCTGAAATCCCCTTCCCTTAACAGGCTTGAGTATTTGAGGTTTCCGGAGTTCATGAATCGGTAGGCCGTTCCTTCGTCGGATGCATAAAAATCGATGAGCTTCTCTTTGACGCCATACGGCAATTCCTTGAGATAAAACGCATCGAAGTCGTGGCCGTATTTTCTGCTGAAGTCTTCTGCTGAAACCAGGTAGTTGTCGTTAAGCAGGGCTGGCAGCAGGGTGGGGTATTCAACGGCACCCTTCATCGCGAGCTTTAAATAAGCTTTCCAGTTTTCCTGGCCGACCCTCGGTTGATACTTTTCCAGGTCCTGGGGCGAATTCGTTTCGATCACGGAGTACCCGCGCTGCTTTTCGCCCTTATCACTCTTGTCGCCCTTGTCGTCTTTGCAGGTAACGCAATAAATGGTTTCACCAAAACCGAGGGCGTAGAGTTTTTCAGGGAGTTGGTCGTACTCTTTTTTGTAGCTTGCATCCAGGAGTTTGCCCTTGGTGATATGACCTGTATCACCGGTGAAGATAGCGACCGTTTTTGATGCGGCGACAGCATGTGCCACCGCGTCTCCTGTCGTTTCCGCTAACGCGGCAGATCTATCCCTGTCACTTTCGTGCGTGAGGTCGTAGACGTAGTATTTGACGTATTCAAAACCATTCCTGGCAAAGAAACAAACAAGCGCAAACACAATCAATGCAAGCGCGACTAAAGCTTTTTTGGTCTTGGATAGGGGCGGAAAATTCATGTTAGATGAGTGGCTGATGAGCAACAGGCGAACAATATGTGCTGACTGAAGGGTTGGCCCATGAAGTGCAGTCAAGAACGGAGCCGGATAGTCGGAGTATCGCTGACGATTTTGGCTGATACAACAACGCAGGATTCTGCCAAGCAAGTTGATGAACCGGAGAGGGATAGCGGTTTGTGTTTTTTTGGGGAAGGGCCGTGGCTAGTTTTATGAATTCTTATAGATCCGTTCGCAGCTTCCAGATCTCCGGAAACAACACCACATCCAGCATCTTGCGCAGGTAACTCACCCCACCGGTCCCGCCGGTGCCCCGCTTGAACCCAATCACCCGTTCCACGGTAGTCACATGCCGGAATCGCCAGAGCCGGAACGCGTCCTCGAGGTCGGTCAGTTCTTCGCCAAGCTGGTACAGGTCCCAGTATTTCTTGGGGTCGCGATAAACCACCAGCCAGGCCTGTTCGACGGCGTCGCTCTCGACGTAGCCCTGGGTCCAGTCGCGTGTCGTGTGGCTGGCAGGCACGGCCAGGCCGCGGCGAGCCAACAGGCGCAGGGCTTCGTCATACAGTGACGGGGCTTCATAGGCAGCCTGCACCTGCGCCAGCAGGTCGGGCCGATGCGCGTGGGGCTTGAGCATGGCGGCGTTCTTGTTGCCGAGCGCGAATTCGATGCAGCGGTACTGCGCGCTCTGGAAACCGCTGGAATTGGCAAGGTAGGGTCGTATCGCGCTGTACTCGGGCGGCGTCATGGTGGCGAGCACATCCCAGGCATGTACCAACTGCTCCATGATGCGGCTCACGCGGGCCAGCATCTTGAAGGCGCCGCCCAGCTCGTCGTTCGCGACGTTGGCGATCGCCGCGCGCAGCTCGTGCAGCATCAGCTTCATCCAGAGTTCGCTGGTCTGGTGCTGGATGATGAACAGCATTTCATTGTGGTCGGGCGAGAGCGGCTTTTGCGCACCCAGGATCGCGTCGAGCTGCAGGTAGTCGCCGTAGCTCATGGATTTGCTGAAGTCGAGCTGCGCTTTTTCGTCGCGCACGATGTCTGCCGGCCGTTGTGTGTTCATGGATGATCTTTCACGGAAAAGCGATCTGGGTATTGAAACAAGCAGGGGCCGCGGAACCGGCTTTGCCGGGCCGCAGGCGCAGCGGCCCCCCTGGGGGGCAGGGAGCACACGCAGTGGACGACCGTGGGGGCCATGTCATCATGTGACGGCGTGTTTCTGGTTGAATTCGGCTTTTCGCCATTCGGCGCTTTCGAGGACCTGCTTCAAATGCTCGACGGCGTTCCAGACGTCTTCAAAGCCGATGTAGAGCGGTGTGAAGCCGAAGCGCAGGATGTCGAGGTGCTTGCCGGTTTCGCCGTCACCGGCGCGGAAGTCACCGATGACGCCGCGCGCGATCAGCGCCTGCACGATGGCGTAAGCGCCTTCGGTTCTGGTGAGGCAGACCTGCGAGCCGCGATGCACATGTCCGCGCGGTGTGGCCAGACCCAGGCCGTGGCCCGCGCAGCGTTCTTCGACCAGTTGGATAAACAAGTCAGTGAGTGCCAGCGACTTTTTGCGCAGGGCCTGCATGCCGCCCAGCGGCTCGGCTGCCAGCACGGTGTCCAGCCCACACTCCAGCGCGGTCATGCTCAGGATGGGTTGGGTGCCGCAGAGGTAGCGTGAGATACCTGCGGCAGGTCGGTAGTCGGGCGTGAACTCGAAGGGTGCGGCGTGGCCCCACCAGCCGGCCAGCGGTTGCCAGAAGCGGTCGGCGTGCTTGGGGTTGACCCAGACAAAGGCCGGTGCGCCTGGGCCGCCGTTGAGGTATTTGTAGCCGCAGCCTATGGAGAAGTCGGCCTTCGCAGCGTTGAGGTCGACTGGCACGGCGCCCGCGCTGTGCGCGAGGTCCCAGACGGTGAGCACGCCGGCAGCATGCGCTGCCGCGGTGAGGCCGGCCATGTCATGCATGGCGCCGGTGCGGTAGTTCACATGGGTCAGCATCAGCACGGCGACTTCAGCGGTGAGCGCTGCGCCGATCTCTTCAGGCTCCACCAGCTGCAGGCGAAAACCGCGCTCGCGGCACAGCGCTTCGGCGATGTAGAGATCGGTCGGGAAGTTGCTGCGCTCGCTGACGATCACTTTACGCGTGGGCGCGTCCTGCGCCGCGATGTGCAGCGCGGCGCTCAGCACCTTGTAGAGGTTGATGGAGGTGCTGTCGGTGGCAACCACCTCGCCGGGGGCCGCGCCTATCAGCCGCGCGATCTTGTTGCCCAGGCGCTGCGGTAGCTCGAACCAGCCGGCGCTGTTCCAGGAACGGATCAGGCCCTGGCCCCATTCGGCCGTCACCGCTTCGGCGACGCGGGCGGCCGCGGTGTTCGGCAACACGCCCAGCGAGTTGCCATCGAGGTAGATCACGCCTTCGGGCAGCGTGAATTGCTTGCGCAATTCGCACAGCGGGTCTTGCGCATCGAGGGCGCGGCAGTCTTGCAGAGTTGTCATGGTGAATTTCATATCAGGGGAGTTCGCGCAGGATGGCGCGCACGGGGGAGGCATCGGCCTTGGTGAGCTTAAGCGGCAGGGCAATCAGTTCGTAATCGCCTTCAGCGACTTCATCGAGCACCAGGTTTTCCAGCACGCGCAGGCCGTGCGCCAGCAACTGGTGGTGGCTGGGCAGGTCCTGGCTGGTGGAGGGGTCTACGCTGGGTGTGTCTATGCCGATCAGGGTGATGTGTTTGCTTGCCAGCAAGGCCAGCGTTTCGGGGGCGATGGCGGTGAAGGCGTCCCAAGCCTGGCTGGCGCTGCGTGCGGTGCGCAGCAGCACGCGCGCCGGCAGGTCTTGCAGCGCGTGGGCGATGTGCCCGGGCAGGACCAGCGGGCCGCAGTCCAGGCAATGGATCACGCGGCAGGGCCCGAGGTAGGGGGTGAGGTCCAGTTCGCCGACGCTGGCTTCGCCATTCGCATAGTGCAGTGGCGCATCGGCATGCGCGCCGGTGTGCGGCGACAGCGTGATGCTGTTGACGTTGACCGGGCAGTTCGGTGCCAGCGAAAAATGCAGTGTTTGGGAGTAAGCCGTGTCACCGGGGAATACCGCGGCGTTTTCATCGACCGATGGCGAGATGTCCCAGATTTTGAGCGGTGGTAATGCGCTTGGGTCGTGTGTGCGGGCTGTCATGGGTGCAAAGGTAGCACCGGCAAAAAAGCCGTGGTGTCGGTTATTTCCAACAATTCCAAAAATAGTTGAAACCTAAAGTATTGAGCGGCGACGGCCTGCGGCGGGCCTCAGGCGCGGCCTGTGCAATTGCGCGGGCTGGGGCACAATCCAGACCTGCGGCGCTCGCTGCTGCATCGATTTACCAACCCCCTCCTGCAACCCCTTCAAGAGAGACAAAGGCACATCATGAATCCCGACAACAAGTCCAACGGCAAAGTCGCACTCGTCACCGGCGCGGGCACCGGTATCGGCAAGGCCGTGGCGCTGGCCCTGCTGCGTGAAGGCTATAGCGTGGCATTGGTCGGGCGGCGCGTGGAGCCGCTCAATGAAGTCGCCAAAGAGGGCGGCACCGATCGCGCGCTTGCGCTGCCGACCGACGTGAGCAAGCCCGAGTCGGTGGCGGCGGCGTTTGCCAAGGTCAAGGAAAAGTTCGGCCGCCTCGACCTGCTGTTCAACAACGCCGGCGTGGGCGCGCCGCCCGTGAACCTCGAGGACATCACCTTCGAGCAATGGACCAACGTAGTCAACATCAACCTCACGGGCTCCTTCCTCTGCGCGCAAGCCGCCATCAGGCTGATGAAAGACCAGTTGCCCCAGGGCGGCCGCATCATCAACAACGGCTCGATTTCCGCCCACGCGCCGCGGCCCAATTCGGCGCCTTACACCTCCACCAAGCATGCGATCACGGGCCTGACGAAGTCCATCTCGCTGGACGGGCGCAAGTACAACATCGCCTGCGGCCAGATCGACATCGGCAACGCCATGACCGAGCTCGCGGCCCGCATGGCCAAGGGCGTGCCCCAAGCCAACGGCGAGATCGCCATCGAACCCATGATGGATGCGAAGGAAGTGGCCGAGGCGGTGGTGCATATGGCGTCACTGCCGCTGTCGACCAATGTGCAGTTCATGACCATCATGGCCACGAAGATGCCGTTTGTGGGGCGGGGCTAAGGGCCCGGTTCTTAACGACGGCGCTGCGCGCCGCCAGCTCGCGTGTTACGCGAGCTGCCCGAGCAAAAGGAACTCCATGAGTGCCTTTTGCGCGTGCATGCGATTCTCTGCCTCGTCCCAGACGACCGATTGCGGGCCGTCGATGACCTCGGCCTCGACTTCCTCGCCGCGGTGCGCGGGCAGGCAGTGCATGAACAGTGCGTCGGGCTTGGCCGCGCGCATCATTTCGGTGTCCACGCACCAATCGGCAAAGGCCTTTTTGCGCGCTTCGTTCTCGGCTTCATAGCCCATGCTGGTCCAGACGTCGGTGGTGACCAGGTCGGCACCGGCGCAGGCCTGCATCGGGTCCTTGAAGACCTTGTAGCTGTCGGCCGAGCGTATGCCGGCGATGGACTGGTCCACCTCGTAGCCGCCCGGCGTGCTCAGGTGCACCTTGAAACCCAGGATTTCGCTGGCTTGCAGCCAGGTATTGGCCATGTTGTTGCCGTCGCCCACCCAGGCCACCGTCTTGCCCTTGATGGAGCCGCGATGCTCGATGTAGGTGAAGATGTCGGCCAGGATCTGGCAGGGATGGAATTCGTTGGTCAGGCCGTTGATGACGGGCACGCGCGAATGCTCGGCGAAGCGGTCTATCTTGGTCTGCTCGAAGGTGCGGATCATCACCAGGTCGACCATGCGGCTGATGACCTTGGCGCTGTCCTCGATGGGCTCGGCGCGGCCCAGCTGGCTGTCGCCGGTGGTCAGGTGCACCACGCTGCCGCCCAGCTGGTACATGCCGGCCTCGAAGCTCACGCGGGTGCGTGTTGAGGCTTTTTCGAAGATCATGGCCAGCGTGCGGTCGACCAGCGGTTGGTGTTTTTCGTAGGTCTTGAATTTCTTCTTGATGATGGCGGCGCGTTCGAACAGGTAGGCGTATTCAGCCGCATTCAGGTCACTGAACTGCAGGTAGTGCCGCACGGGGGCGGGGGTAGAGGGGATCGCAGTGGTCACGCGTTTTTCTCTTTCAGCAATTGCTTGATCAGCGGCACCAGGATGGCCACCGCCTCGTCGGCCTCGGCCGTGGTCATGGTGAGCGAAGGCACCAAGCGGATCACGGTGTCGGCGGTCACGCTCAGCAGCAGGCCGTTCTCGGCGGCGCGGCCCAGCAGCTCACCGCAGGGCACCGTCAGTTCAATGCCCAGCATCAGGCCGCGGCCGCGGATTTCTTTCAGGCCTTTCTCGCCGGCCAGGCCGCTCGCCAGCGCCGCGCGCAGGTGGTCGCCGACCTTCACGGCGTTGGCCAGCAGGCCTTCTTCTTCCATGATGCGCAGGGTTTCCACGCCGGCCCGCATGGCCAGCGGATTGCCGCCGAAGGTGCTGCCGTGGTTGCCGGGGCCGAAGATGCGGGCGGCCTTGGGGCCGGCCACGACGGCGCCGACCGGCACGCCAGAGCCCAGGCCCTTGGCCAGCGGCATCACGTCGGGCTTGATACCGGCCCACTGGTGGGCAAACCACTTGCCGGTGCGGCCCATGCCGCACTGCACCTCGTCGATCATCAGCAGCCAGTCGCGCTCGTCGCACAGTGCCCGCACTTCGCGCAGGTACTCGTCCTTCATGCTGTTGATGCCGCCTTCGCCCTGGATGGCCTCAAAGAACACGGCGACCACATTGGGGTTGTTGGCGGTGGCGGCTTTCAGTGCGTCGATGTTGTTGAGCGGCACGCGGATAAAACCCTCGACCAGCGGGCCGAAACCGGCCTGCACTTTGGGGTTGCCGGTGGCGCTCAGCGTGGCGATGCTGCGGCCGTGGAAGGCTTTTTCATAGACCACGATTTCCGGGCGCTCAATGCCCTTGTCGTGGCCGAACTTGCGCGCCAGCTTGAGCGCGGCCTCATTGGCTTCCAGGCCGGTGGAGCAGAAAAACACGTTTTCCAGGCCAGACAACTCCACCAGTTTGGCGGCCAGGGCTTCCTGCAGCGGCACATGGTAGTAGTTGGAGGTGTGGATCAGTTTGGTGATCTGCTCCTGCAGGGCCGGAACCAGCTTGGGGTGGTTGTGGCCCAGGGTGTTGACGGCAATGCCGCCCAGTGCGTCGAGGTAAGCCTTGCCGTTGACGTCCCAGACGCGGCAGCCCTGGCCGTGGTCCAGCGCGATGGGCAGGCGGCCGTAGGTGTTCATCACGTGGGGAGAGGCGGCTTCGATGTGCTTGGGCAGGGCTGCGGTCATGGAAAACTCCGGAACAAGGGCTGTAACAGTGCGGAAAATCCGAGGCCCGCAGTGTTTGATGCGGGCCTGGACTGATTTTAGGCGCAGACTTTGCGGGCTTTTGTGACGTTTCCGCATTGCTGCAATGCCGGCGCCCGGCGCTCCCCCGCCTTGGCCTCCATTGAAAATTTGTCTGCCAAGTCTTATATAAGAGTCCGAGTTAAGCTAGAATTGTTGTGCGCTGCAGCATGGGGTGAATCCCATCCTTTTCCCATGCCGGGCGGCGCAAAAAACCCTCCACCCGATGGTCTCCAATACCGCCAAAGAAGTCTTCATCCAGGGTATTACCCGCGACGGCAAAACCTTCCGGCCCAGCGACTGGGCCGACAGGCTGTGCGGTGTGATGAGCCATTTCCGCCCGGGCGGCCCCCAGCCCGGCAGCCACCTGACCTATTCCCCCTGGTGCGTGCCTACCGTCATCAACGGCGTGAAATGTGTGGTCGTTAATTCTGAACTGCGCGAGGCCGAGCCCATGGCCTGGGATTTCGCCATCAATTTCGCCAAAGACAACGATTTGCAGGTGGCTGAAGCCTGCCTGATTCCCGAGCCGCCCGTTCGCTGAGGGCAGGCCGGCTTCACCGGCTTATTTCTTTTTTCCTTCGGTCAGCCAGGCCTGTATCTGGGCATCCGCCACGCCGGATTTGCACCATGCGGCCACGAGCAGCGCTTCAGACCCCAGTTGGTGATGCTTGGCATCGGCGGCCGGGGCGGTCAGCAAGGTGGCGGGCGTTCCGGCCGCCACCAGCTTTTGCTGGAACTCCTGCTGCGACTCAAAGGCCACGGCCGAGTCCTGCGGGTCGCCTAATACAAATACACGGCGCCGGCCGTCAGGCTTGACGCCGCCGATGTGGTCTATCGGGTCGTACACGGCCGACAGCGGCTGTCCCGTCTGGTCCAGCCCGCGCTGGGCTTCCTTGCTGCCGAGCAGGCGGGCCCGCGTCTTCATGCTTACCGCGCCGCTGGCGACCACTGCGCAATCGATGTCCGTGCGGCCCAGCGTCAGTGCCGCACCCACCAGCCCGCCGCCGCCGCTCAGGCCCGTCACCTGGATGCGCTGGTAACCGTATTTTTTCTTGATGGCGTCGATCGCCGCGTTTGTCAGATGGGCTTCGACCGGCATGCGGCGCTCGCGCAAATGGCTCGCGCCAGTGCTGCCGTAAGCGCCCGGACGGCCTATGCGGATCACCGGCAGGCCGATTTCTTTGGCCGAGCGTTCGGACCGCGCGATCTGCAGGCTCCGGCTGGCGGACTTGACATAGGCCTCCCTGGCCTGCGCCATGCCGCCGCTCAGGACGTCGCCATGCATGAAGAACACGGCGGTTTCTGCGCCGAGCGCATTGGCGCTGGGAAAGTAGCGAATGCAGCCTTTTGCGGTGCGTTCGGCGGCACCCTGTTCGCGCCACTGCGTTTCCACCCAGACGGCATCCTGCTTGGCGTTGCACTCCGCCTGGCTGATGGTGCCGGGATTGAGCAACTCGTTGAAGTCGAAGATTTCGTCGTCGGCGGCATGGGCAGTGCCCAGACTGGCCGCGATGAGGGCCGGCAGAACGAGTGCGCGCATGGGCCGCCTTTTCTTGTTGAGTAACAACAGTGGAAGAGGGCGGTTTGTCCCTTTTCGCCCCATCTGCGCCCGAGTCTAAGTGAAGCGCCCAACAAAAAAGCCGTCTTTCGACGGCTTTTTTGCTTTGCTGCAGCGCACCCTACAAAACGGCGGACGGTATTTTCGTGAGAAGAATGCCGTCCGGGCGATTTGCCTAATTACTTAGGCGGCCTTTGCGGGGGCCAGTGCCAGGGCCTTCACCTTGGCGGACAGGCGGCTCTTGTCGCGCGCTGCCTTGTTCTTGTGGAAGATGCCCTTGTCGGCAACCGTGTCCACAATGCTCTGGGCCTTGGCGAACAGGTCCTTGGCTTTGTCTTTGTCACCGGCTGCAACGGCTTTTTCGACGTTTTTCACAGCGGTGCGGTATTTGGAGCGCAGCGAGGTGTTCGCGGCGTTGAGTTTGACGTCCTGGCGGACGCGTTTGCGGCCCGACGCAAGGCGCGGGTTCTTTTTCTTGGGTTTGGCGGTGGCCATATATAAATTCCTTTAATCCTGGGGAGGAGTCTGTGGATGTTGCAGCAAAGCCCACGATTATATACCCCCACGGTCGCTCACTGCGTGTAGCTCCCGAGGCCTTGCAGGCCGCGGCTCGCGAGACGCTTCGCCTCTGTCGCCCGTCCAAGCCTGCGCAGGCAGGCTTGGAGCCGCGGGCTCCAGCCCCTCGGGGACCGCTGCGCCTGCGGCCCGGCAAAGCCGGTTCCGCGGCCCCTGCTGGTAAAGAGCCCCAAATACGGCCGCAGGGAACTGCAGGTCGCCCCTGTCGTGAAGGCTAAACTCCAGCGGTGTCATTATTCAAAGCCGCCTCCACCGTTTCCCTGCTGACCCTGGCCTCGCGTGTCACGGGCCTTGTCCGGGACCTGCTGATGGCCTCGGTGTTTGGCGTCAGCGCCATGACCGACGCCTTCAACGTCGCTTTCCGGATACCCAACCTGTTTCGCCGGGTACTCGGCGAGGGTGCTTTCAGCCAGGCTTTTGTGCCGGTGCTGGCGGCCTGCAAGGCTGAAAAGGGTGAAGAGGGCGCAAAGCAGCTGATTGACCACGTCGCGACCCTGCTGACCTGGACGCTGGTGCTGCTGTGCGTGGCCGGCGTTCTGGCCGCGCCGCTGATGGTGTGGGCCATGGCGAGCGGCTTGAAGCCGCAGGGCTACAACGCTGCCGTGGTGATGACGCGCTGGATGTTTCCTTATATCGGTTTCATGTCGCTGGTCGCGCTGGCCGGCGGCATCCTCAACACCTGGCGCCGGTTTGCCGTGCCCGCCGCCTCGCCCGTATTGCTGAATGTGGCGCTGATAGGCTCCATCACCCTGGGTGCTCCCTGGTTTGCCAGGCATGGCATCGAGCCGATCTACGCCCAATGCGTGGGGGTGATGGTCGGCGGCCTGCTGCAACTGGGCTTGCAACTGCCCGCGCTGCGGAGTTTGGGCTTGCTGCCGCGGATAGGCGCCAGTTTCACGGCCTTGCGCCAGTCCTGGAATGACCCGGGCACACGCAAGGTGCTGAGCCTGATGCTGCCGGCCCTGCTGGGCGTGAGCGTCGCGCAGATTTCGCTGCTCATCAACACCCAGATCGCCTCGCACCTGGCCACCGGCAGCGTGAGCTGGATCACCTATGCCGACCGCCTCATGGAATTTCCCACCGCCATGCTGGGTGTCGCCCTGGGGGTCGTGCTGATGCCGCAACTGGCTGCGGCGCGCGGCAGCCAGGATGAGGAACGCTACTCGGCCATGCTCGACTGGGGCCTGCGCCTGGTGGTCCTGCTGTCGGTGCCCTGCGCGGTGGCCCTGCTGGTGTTCTCGCAGCCGCTGGTCGCCGTGCTGTACCACTATGGCGCCTTCAGCGACCTCGACGTGCAGCGCACGACGGCGGCGCTCAGCAACTACGGCGTGGGGCTGATGGGCATCGTAGCCGTCAAGGTGCTGGCCCCGGGCTTTTATGCCAGGCACGACATGCGCACGCCGATGCGTATCGCCGTCTGCGTGCTGGTGTTCACGCAGGTGTTGAATTATTTTCTGGTGCCGGTGCTGCAGCATGCGGCCCTGACGCTGTCGATCGCCATCGGCGCCCTGGTCAACGCCTTGTGGCTTTTGCTGGGGCTTTTGAAACGAGGAAGTTACAAACCGGTGCCCGGCTGGGGCAAGTTTGCACTGCAGGTGGGGGGCGCCAGCGCCTTGCTGGCGGCCTTTTTGTTGTGGGCCGCCGGGGCGGTGAGATGGGTCGCCCTGAAAGGCCACTCCATGGAACGCATCGGCTGGCTGGCGCTGGTATTGCTGGCGTCGGCGCTGCTGTATTTCGCGGCGCTGTGGCTGTCCGGCCTCAAGGTAACAAAGCTGCTGAGACATTGACGGGCGGCGCGCTCCAGGTACCGAGCGGCATTTTCCGGATGCCTTTTTGCGCCGGATTATGAGAAAGTAGGGGTCATGCAATTAAATCTGGCTGTACCGTCACCATTGCAATATTTCTCCAGCCTGGTGGAAAGCGACGAGCATTTCCCCCTCCTGGAAGCCGCCATCAGTCTGGCGCAGGACGAATATCCCGACCTGGACGTGCAGCAGGTGCTGGGCGACGTCGACCAGCTGCTGGCCCGCCTCAAGCGGCGCCTGCCGGCAGACGCACCGGCGCTGCAGCGGCTGCGTGCGCTGAACCAGTTCTTTTTCCACGACCTGAATTTCGGCGGCAATGTCAACGACTACTACGACCCCGACAACAGCTACCTGAACGCCGTGTTGCGCACGCGCCGCGGCATTCCGATCACGCTGGCGGTGCTGTGGCTGGAGCTGGCGCTGGGCCTGGGCCTTAACGCGCGCGGCGTGGCCTTTCCGGGGCACTTCATGGTCAAGGTCAACCTGCCCAAGGGCCAGGTGGTGATAGACCCGTTCAGCGGCCAGTCGCTGAGCCGCGAGGAGCTGTCCGAGCGGCTCGAGCCCTTCCGGCAGCACGGCGGCAGCCCGGGCGACGAGTTCGAAGTGCCCATGGGCCTGTACCTGCAGTCGGCGCCGCCGCGCGAGATCATCAGCCGCATGCTGCGCAACCTCAAGGAAATCCACAAGACCCAGGAAGACTGGCAGCGCCTGATCCCGGTGCAGGATCGCCTCATCGTGCTGCAACCCGAAGCCTGGACGGAATACCGCGACCGCGGCCTGGCCTGGGCCGCTCATGGCGAACCCGAACGCGCGATGGCCGACCTGGAAACCTACCTGGCCAACGCCGAGGATGCGCTCGACATCGACGCCATGTCCGAGCGCCTGGCGCAGCTGCGCCAGGGCCGGCACTGAGCGCCGCGGCTCTTACAGCAGCTCGATCTCGCTGAGCGTGAGAAAACAGCTCTCGCGCGTGATCGCCACAAAGTCGGCCAGCCAGGGCCGGCCTGAGGTGTTTTCGGTGCAAGCTACATAGAGACGACCGGTCAGCCCTTTTTTGCCTATGGGCCTGGCGCTCACATAACCGCGGTCCAGGTAGCTCTGCACCGCCCACTTGGGCAGCGCGGCGACGCCACGGCCGCTGGCGACCAGCTGCAGCATCGCAATCGTCAACTCGGTGGTGCGGCGCGCGGGCTTCACGCCTGCCGGCTCCAGCACCTGGCGCACCACGTCCAGCATTTCGTCGGGAACCGGGTAGGTGATCAGGGTTTCATCGGCGAAGTCTTTGGCCGTCAGGTGTGTCTTGGCGACCAGCGCGTGGTGGTTGGCCAGCAGCGCCATGATTTCAAAACGGAACAGCGGATGGAAGTCCACCGTTTCATCGGCGTCGGCCTCCGACACGATGGCGATGTCGGCGCGGTCCTGCAGCACCAGCGCGATCGGGTCGGGGTGAAAGCCCGAGACGATATCCAGCTCCACCTCGGGCCAGCGGGTGCGGAAGGCGTCCATGGCCGGCATCAGCCAGTCAAAACAGGTGTGGCACTCGACCGCGATTCGCAACTGGCCGGAGCGCCCGGTGGCCAGGCGCGCCACGTCGCGCTCGGCTTCCTCGACCTGCGGCAGCACCGTGTCGGCCAGCGCCAGCAGGCGCAGGCCGGTGGTGCTGAACTGCGGCGGCACGGATTTGCGCTCGAACAGCGGCGCGGAATAGCGCTCTTCAAGCAATTTGACCTGATGCGACAGTGCCGACTGCGTGAGATTGAGCAACTGCGCCGCGCGCACCAGGCTGCCGCTGTCGCGCAGGGCGGTCAGGGTGCGCAGGTGGCGCAGTTCAAGGATCGAAAGCGTCATGACGGGTGTGTGGATGAATCAATAATTTTCATGTTGAAAGGCAATATCTTTCGTTTGAATAATAGTTGAATCTGCACGACCATGCGTTCTTTGTTTGATTTGCAATTGGGAGATAAGCGGCATGGTCTACACACACACCCTGGGTTTTCCGCGCATGGGCGCGCACCGGGAACTGAAATTCGCGCTTGAAAAACACTGGCGCGGCGAGATCGGCCTGGCCGCCTTGGAAGCCGCCGGCGCCGAACTGCGTGAGCGCCATTGGGCCGTGCAGAAAGAAGCCGGACTGGACTTCGTGACAGTGGGCGACTTCGCTTTTTACGACCACGTGGCCAACCACATCCAGATGCTGGGCTGCGAGCCGGCGCGCTTCGGCTTCACTGGGCAGGAGCCGGCACTGAGCCGCTACTTCGCGATGGCGCGCGGCGTGATTGCCGAGGGCGGCCAGACCCACTGCCTGGACTGCGGTTGCGGCTGCGGCAATAGCAAAGAAAAAGATCAGGCTGAGAGCGGAACATTCGCGCTCGAGATGACCAAATGGTTCGACACCAATTACCACTACCTGGTGCCGGAGTTCGGCCCGGGCACCGAATTCAGCCTGGCCTCCGAACGCCTGTTTGACGAAGTCGCGCAGGCCCAACTGGCCGGCCATGTCGTCAAGGCGGTGCTGCTGGGGCCGCTGAGTTTCCTCTGGCTGGGCAAGGAAAAGACGCCCGGCTTCGACCGCTTCAGCCTGCTGGGCAAGTTGCTGCCGGTGTACGAAAAAATCCTGGCCCGCCTCAAGGCCCAGGGCGTGAAATGGGTGCAGATGGACGAGCCCATCCTGGGCCTGGACCTGCCGGCGGCCTGGAGCCAGGCTTTTGAATCGAGCTACTGGCAGCTCTCGCGCGGCGGCGTCAAGCTACTGCTGGCGACCTACTTTTCGCCGCTGCAGGAGAACCTGCGCATGGCCTGCCAGTTGCCGGTCGCGGGCCTGCATGTGGATGCGGTGCGTGCACCCGAAGAACTGGTCGGCGTGGCCGACTGGCTGCCCAGCCACAAGGTGCTGTCGGTCGGCATCGTCGACGGCCGCAACATCTGGCGCACCGACCCTGATGCCGCCCTGGCCAGGCTGAGGCCTGTCGCTGAGAAGCACCAGGGCGAGCTCTGGCTGGCGCCGTCCTGCTCGCTGCTGCACGTGCCTTACAGCCTGGAAGCCGAGGACAGGCTGGACACCGAACTCAAGTCCTGGCTGGCCTTCGCGGTCGAGAAACTGTTTGAACTGCGCATGCTGAAGGCCGTGCTCGAGGGCCGCGAAAACTCCGTGGAATCCGAACTGGCCGCCGCCTGCCTGGCGGCCCAGGCGCGCCGCAACAGCCCGCGTGTGCACCGCGCCACCGTGGCGGCGCGGCTGGCCCAGGCCGCCGCGGGCGGCGACCAGCGGCCGTCGCCTTTCAGCCGGCGCCAGCAGCTGCAGCGCGCGCGCTTTGCCTTGCCCTTGTTCCCGACCACCTCGATAGGCTCGTTTCCGCAGACCGCCGAGATACGCGCCGCGCGCGCGGCCTTCAAGCGCGGCGAGATCGGCAAATCGCAGTACGCCGAAAAAATGCAGGCCGAAATCCGGCTGGCGGTGCGCAAGCAGGAAGCGCTGGGCCTGGACGTGTTGGTGCACGGCGAGGCAGAGCGCAACGACATGGTCGAATATTTCGGCGAGCAGCTCGACGGTTTTGCCTTCAGCGCCAACGGCTGGGTGCAGTCCTACGGTTCGCGCTGCGTCAAGCCGCCGGTGATCTACGGCGACGTGGCGCGCCCCGCGGCCATGACGGTGGCCTGGACGGTGTACGCGCAAAGCCTCACGAAACGACCCATGAAGGGCATGCTGACCGGTCCCATCACCATATTGCAATGGTCGTTTGTGCGCGACGACCAACCGCGCAGCCTGACCGCCGGGCAGATCGCCTGGGCGATACGCGACGAGGTGGTGGATCTGGAGGGCGCGGGCATAGGCATCATCCAGATCGACGAGCCGGCGATACGCGAAGGCCTGCCGCTGCGCCGCGCCGGCTGGAAGCCCTACCTGGAATGGGCTACGCGCGCCTTCCGCATCAGCGCCAGCGGCGTGGCGGATGAAACGCAGATCCACACCCACATGTGCTATTCGGAGTTCAACGATATCCTGCCGGAAATCGCGGCCATGGATGCCGACGTGATCACGATTGAAACCAGCCGCTCCGACATGGAACTGCTGCGCGGCTTCGGCGACTTCAAGTACCCCAACGAGATAGGCCCGGGCGTCTACGACATCCATTCACCGCGTGTGCCCACGGTGGACGAGATGGTGCGGCTGCTGCGCAAGGCGGCGGCGGTGATTCCGGCAGAAAACCTCTGGATCAATCCCGACTGCGGCCTGAAAACCCGGGGCTGGCCCGAGACCGAGGCGGCGCTGGGCAATATGGTGCAGGCTGCGCGCGAGGTCCGCGAAGAACTCGCGGCCTGAAGCCAGTCCGGCGCGTCAGGTGCCGCGCTTGAGGAACTGCGGAATCTGCATGCCGTCGGGCGAATTCACGTTGCGTGACATGACAGGCGCGCTGCTGACCTGCACCGGCCGGCCCACCGCGCGGGCTGTGCTCTGGGCGGACATGCGCGCGCCGTGTATCAGCGATTCCTGCGCGGGCATCAGGCTGCCGGGCAGGGAGCTGCCCGGGCGCGACGTGGCTGTTTTTTGCGCGGGCGCCGGGTTGAGCGGCCTGGCGCCCAGTGTCGCGGCGACCGAAGGCCGGGGCGCGACCATCTGCGTCGGGACCTTGGCCACGGTCCTGGCTTGCGTGTGCTCGGGGGCATCGTTGGCCGCCTGTGGCGGGTACAGCGTGGGCCTGAGCCAGTTGAGAATGGGTTGCCATTGAGCGAGGTCGGGTGCTGCGGCGCTGGCCGGCAAATCGAACATCGTCATGCCGCGTTCCAGGCTGCGCACATACAGCTGGGTTTCGCGCAGCGCGCCCAGAAAGGGCATGCCCAGGGTTTCCGACCATTCCTCGAGGACTTTCGCGGCGCTGGTGCGCCCGTCGATGCGCATGCCCACGGTGGCGAGGCGGCAGCGGCCGCTGGCCACGCGCGGCAGCGCCATCAGGTCGGCGTGGCATTGCGCGGCGGACTCGCGGTCGAACATGGAATTGCACACCGGCATGATGATGGCGTCGGCGAACATCACGACCCGCGCGAGTTCAAAGCCGTGCATGCCGCCCGGCGTGTCGAGCACCACATGCGTGATGCCGGTGGGCACGCGCAGCATGTTTTTCTGGTCCACGGCCCAGGGGGCGATGGCCGGCAGCCCGGCGTCGCGGCGCTTGAGCCAGCTGCGCGCCGACTGCTGGCGGTCCACGTCGCCCAGCATGACAGAGCTGCCATTGCGCGCGCACCAGGCGGCGATGTGCGCGGCCAGTGTGCTTTTGCCACTGCCTCCCTTGCGGTTGACGACTGCGATGACCGGCATGCGTGCTCCAAAGACGGATCAGAGGAACAGTTTGATACAGAAATAACAAAAAGTCCAGCGCAAGCCAGTCGGCATCGGTCCCCGCAGCTAGTGTTTTTGTAGCGCAGGCGACTCGCCTTCCGCCGCCTCCCTGAGCCATCCCTTGAGCCAGCGGCAAAACGCCCGGCCTGTTTCGGGGACAGTGCTGCGCGGGTTGATATAGGCCGAATAGCTGGCGTCGCCGCGAACCGCGTCAGGCGCGGCCCGCAGCAGGTGGCCCCGGCGCAAGGGCTCGGCCACCAGCAGTTCAGGCACCACCAGGTGGCCCATGCCGCCTGTCGCCGCCGCGATCGCCAGGAAGTAGTGGTCGAAACTGGCGCTGACCTGGATGCCGGCCGCCTGCAGGCCCACCTGCGCAGACCAGGCGGCCAGTACGTCGGGCCGCGACTGCGCCGCGAGAAACTGCCACTGGCTGACGGGCTTGTTCGCGAACTCGCGGCAACGCGCCGGGGACGCCACGCACACCAGGTTTTCGGCGGCCAGCAGCCAGTGCTCGGCGCCGGCGACGGCCAGGTCGCGTGTGATCAGCACGTCATAGTTGTCGGCCGGGCCCGGCGGCGACAGCGAGGTGACCAGGTCCACCGCCACCGGGGCCGCGGGCTGGAAGCCGGGCAGGGCGGGGATCAGCGTCGTCATCGCAAAGGTGGGCAGCGAGGTGCGCACGATGAGGCGGGCGCCGGCCTGGCTTTGCGCCAACTGGCGGGTGGCCAGCTCTATGGTCGACAGGGCTTCCTGTACCGTGTCGAAATACAGGCGCCCGGCATCGGTCAGGCGCACCGACGTGCCGCTGCGCGCGAACAGAGGCTGGCCGAAGTAGCTCTCCAGCGTGGCGACATGGCGGCTGACACCACCCTGGCTCATGCCCAGCACGCGGCCGGCGCGGCTGAAATTGAGCTGGCGGGCGGCTTCCACGAACACCCGCACGGCATTCAACGGCAGCGCTTGGTGATTGGAGTCATCTGATTTACTCATCATTGGAAGCTGCTTTATTGATGGGTGATGGTGTTATTTCCAGGAAATTCATCGATTATGGCGGTCAACCAGAACATCGCTTGATGATTCCTGCTCATCATTCACTGTCAAAGGCTTTTCCTCATGCCCCTTGTTTTGCATAGCTGCCCCGGCGGCACCCTGCTCCTCCCCGATGCCCTTTTGTGCGACCGCCGCGACGGCGGCCACCTGGTCGTCAACCCGCCGCGGCCGGTCTGGGAGCGCAGCGAACTGGCGCCGCTGGAACTGGCGCGCTGGTCCTGCCTGGTGGCCGCCACCGGCCGCGCCATGCTGGACGTGCTGCCGGCCCTTCACGACGGCTGCCTTAATTACTGGGAGGCCGGCAACTGGGCGCTCAACGACCAGGCCCCGCCCGCCGGGCCCAAGGACGTCCAGGCGCATCGCCGCGTGCATCTGCATGTGCTGGGGCGCAACCGGCAGGCGCTGAATCCCGACTGGCGCTGGGGCGAGTCGCCCAAATTCCCGCGCTGGGCGGACATGGCGGCCTGGGCATCGGGGTTCGTGCCGCTCGGCCCGGAAGAGTGCGAAGCCGTGGCCGGGCGCGTCAAGGTCTTGCTGGACAGCCGTTTCCGCCTGCCCGAGCCCGGCGCGCCGGCATGAATGCCCACACGCTGGCACTGGTGCTCGCGGGGGCGGTCTGCCATGCGCTCTGGAACATCGTGGCCAAGCGCGCGGCCGGCGGTACGCTCTTCGTCTGGCTGTTCGGCTGCGTCAGCGTGGCGGCTGCAGCGCCGGTCGCCCTGGTGGCCTGGCATCTGCATCCGCAGGCCTTTGACCGCTGGATGTGGCTGGCCGTGCTGGCCAGTGCGCTGGTGCACGTGGTGTATTTGCTGGTGCTGCAAAAAGGCTACCGGGCGGGCGACTTCGCCGTGGTCTATCCCATGGCCAGGGGCACCGGGCCGCTGCTCGCGGTGCTGGGGGCTGTGGTGTTGCTCGGCGAACTGCCCAGCGTGCTGGGCTGGCTCGGCGTGGCTCTGGTGCTGGCCGGTGTTTTCATGACGGCGGGTGGCGCCACGGGTGCCGCCAGCGGTGATGTGCAGCGGCGCCGGCGCGGCGTGCTCTGGGGCGCGCTGACCGGCGTCTGCATCGCCGGCTATACCGTGATTGATGGCTGGGCGGTGAAGTCGCTGGGCATGGCGCCTGTGCTGTTCTACGCCACGAGCCTGGCGTTTCGCACGGTGCTGCTCGCGCCTTGGGCCTTGCACCAGCGCGGCGCGCTGTGCGGGCAGTGGCGGAAGCACCGCGCGGCGATTCTGCTGGTCGGTGTGCTCTCGCCGCTGGCCTACTGCCTGGTGTTGTTCGCCGTGCAGTCCGCGCCGCTCAGCTATGTGGCCCCGGTGCGCGAGATGTCGATGTTGATAGGCACGCTGGTGGGCGCCCGGCTGCTCAAGGAATCGCTCAAGCCCTCGCAGGTGTTGGGCGCGGCGCTGATGTTGCTGGGTGTGGCGGGGCTGGCGCTGGCATGAGCTGCTCAGGCGGTGGTGATGGGGGTACTCGCCTGCGGCCGCAGGGAGTTGCGCCAGACCCACAACAACCCTAGCGCCGCCACGCTGAAAATGGCGCCTGAGGCAAAGCTGGCCGGCGCGCCCCACTGGTCCCAGAGCACCCCGGCCAGCGTGCTGGCCAGCAGCAGCGCCAGGCCGCTCACGAGGTTGAAGAAGCCGAAAGCCGTTCCGCGCAGGTCCACCGGCGCCGTGTCGGCCACCATGGTGGCGAGCAGGCCCTGGGTCATGGCCATGTGCAGGCCCCACAGCGCGATGCCCGTCGCCATCGTGCCCCAGTGGCTGGCGGCGGCCAGCAGCAGGTCGGCCGCCGCGAGCACCGCCAGGCCCCAGGCCAGCAAGGCGCTGTGGCTGACACGGTCGGCCAGCTTGCCGAAAGGGTAGGCGCCCAGGGAATAGACGACGTTCATGGCCACCAGCACCAGCGGCGTGTAAGCCACCGGCAGGCCGCCCTGCATGGCGCGCAGCAGCAAAAACGCTTCGCTGAAGCGCGCCAGCATGAATACCGCGCCCAGCACCGCCACGCGCCAGTAAGGCGCGCCCAGGCGTTTCAGGTTGGCGCGCGTGATGGGGTTGAGCCGCGGGGCGCCCGGCACCTGCTCGCGATCGGGCTCGCGCACGCCGAACAGCAGCAGCGCCACGGCCAGAAAACCGGGGATGACGGCGACCCAAAACACCGCGCGGAAGTCGTTGGCCCAGAGCAGCATCAGGCCCATGGCCAGCAGCGGCCCGACAAAGGCGCCCACCGTGTCCAGCGACTGGCGCAGCCCGAAGGCCGCGCCGCGCATGCCGGCCGGGGCCAGGTCGGCCACCATGGCGTCGCGCGGCGCGCCGCGCAGGCCTTTGCCCACGCGGTCCGCCAGGCGGGCGGTGAGCACCATCCCCGTCGTCGCGGCCAGCGCGAACAGCGGTTTGGAGGCCGCGCCCAGGCCATAGCCCAGCAGCGCCAGCGGCTTGCGTTTGCCCCAGTAGTCGCTGAGCACGCCCGAGAACACCTTGACGATGAGGGCCGTGGCTTCGGCCAGGCCTTCGATCAGGCCCACAGCCCAGAGGCTGGTGCCCAGCACCGTGACCATGAAGACGGGCAGCAGGCTGTGGATCATCTCGGACGAGATGTCCATCAGCAGGCTGACAAAGCCCAGCGCCCAGATGGCCGCCGGAAGGCGGCGGGGCGGGGTGGGGGAAGGAGGGGTGGATTGCGGCATGGGGTGTTGGCTTGCCGCGCCGGGGTGTTCAGCCGACCGTGACTGCGGCGCCTTCGCCCTTGGCGGCGATCACGCCGATCTCATAGACCTGCTCACCCGCGTCGCGCAGGGTCTTGGCCGTGGCCTGGGCGTTGGCGGCATCCACCACCACGACCATACCGATGCCGTTGTTGAAGGTGCGGTTCATCTCGAAGTCGTCGATGCCGGCGGTTTTTTGCAGCCAGGCGAACAGCTCGGTTTGCGGCCAGCTGCCTTTTTTGAGCTGGGCGGCCGTGCCTTCGGGCAGCACGCGCGGGATATTTTCAAGCAAACCGCCGCCGGTGATGTGGGCCAGTGCCTTGATGGGGTGGGCGGCCAGCGCGGCCAGCACGTTCTTGACGTAAAGGCGGGTGGGTTCCATCAGGGCCTGCTTGAAGGGTTTGCCGTCCAGTGTGGCGGGGGCGTTGCCGGCCGCGCGCTCTATGCACTTGCGCACCAGGCTGAAACCATTGGAATGCACGCCGCTGCTGGCCAGGCCCAGCACCACGTCGCCGGGCTTGACGTCCTTGCCGGTCAAAATCTTGGATTTTTCGACCGCGCCCACGGCAAAACCGGCCAGGTCGTATTCGCCGGCCGGGTACATGCCGGGCATTTCGGCGGTTTCGCCGCCAATCAGGGCGCAGCCGCTCAGTTCGCAGCCCCTGGCGATGCCGCCGACCACGGCCGCGGCCGTGTCCACGTCCAGCTTGCCGCAGGCGAAGTAATCGAGGAAAAACAGCGGTTCGGCGCCCTGCACCAGCACGTCGTTGACGCTCATGGCCACCAGGTCTATGCCCACGGTGTCGTGCATCTGCCATTCAAAGGCCAGCTTGAGCTTGGTGCCCACGCCGTCGGTGCCGCTGACCAGCACGGGTTCCTTGTAGCGTTTGGGCACTTCAAACAGCGCGCCGAAGCCGCCAATGCCGGCCAGCACGCCTTCACGCATGGTTTTTTTGGCCAGGGGCTTGATGCGCTCGACCAGCGCGTCGCCCGCGTCGATGTCGACGCCCGCGTCTTTGTAGCTCAGGGGGGAAGAAGAAGAGGTGGTCATGGTGTCGGCTTTGCTACGGGTTGGGGCGGTAGAGGGACGGTAGGGCGGATGAGGGGGCTGGAAGGCGGGTTTGCGGCGCTGGAGGGGCCTGCAAGCCCGATAGAATTCAGCCTGAGATTCTAAAGGCTACCCATCCGGCCGCTTTCAGGCCCTTATGCGGCCTGTTCCGGCCCGCTCAACCCAAGGCTTTATGCAATTCACCACCGCTCAAAAACGCGCCGCCGCCTGGTGCCTGATCGCCGCCCTGGTCGTTCTCGCGCTGTGGCTGCTGGGGCCGGTGCTCACGCCCTTTGTGGTCGCAGCGGTGCTGGCCTATGCGCTGACGCCGCTGGTCAACCGGCTGGATTCCACGGGCAAGGGCCGCCTGCCGCGCGTGGTGGCGGTGATAGTGGTCGAATTCCTCTTCATCGTTGTGCTGCTGAGCCTGTTCCTGCTGATCGTGCCCATCATGGCCAAGGAACTGCCGGTGCTGCGCGAGCAGGTGCCGCTGCTGGCCGACAGGCTCAACACCAGTCTGGCCCCGTGGCTGGCGCAGTTCGGCATCCATGTGTCGCTGGACGTGGGCAGCATCAAGGCCTTTGTGGTGAAGTACCTCAATGCCAATTTCGAGGACCTGTTCACCTCCCTGATGTCCTCGCTCAAGCTGGGCGGCAGCGTGGCGCTGGCCATCATCGGCAACGCCGTGCTGATTCCGGTGGCGCTGTTCTACCTGCTGATGGACTGGGAAAAGTTCGTCGCCCGCGTGCTGGAGCTGGTGCCGCCCCACCTGCGCGGCGGCTTCGACAGCTTCACGGCGGAAGCCGACGCGGTGCTGGGCCAGTACCTGCGCGGCCAGTTGCTGGTCATGTTGATCATGGCGGTGTTCTATGCCGTGGGCCTGGCCCTGTTCGGCCTGGACCTGGCCGTGCCGATCGGCGTTTTCACGGGCCTGGCGATGTTCATCCCCTACCTCGGCTTCGGCCTGGGCCTGATGCTGGCGGTGCTGGCCGGCCTGCTGGAATTCGCCTCGCTCAAGGCGCTGGTCATGGTGGCCGTGGTCTACGGCATCGGGCAAGTGGTGGAAAGCCTGTATTTCACGCCGCGCCTGGTGGGCGAGCGCATAGGCCTGCACCCGCTGGCGGTGATTTTTGCCTTGCTGGCTTTCGGCCAGGTGTTCGGCTTTGTCGGTGTGCTGGTGGCCCTGCCGGCCAGCGCCGTGCTGCTGGTGGGCATACGCCGCGTCAAGGCCAGCTATATGGCCAGTCGGCTTTACAAGGCTGGGTGACAGCAATGGGGCTGGAATAGACACATGGCGGGCATGAAACAGATTGCGCTGGACATCGGGCTGGCCTCGGCTCCCTCGTTCGCCAATTTTTTTGGCGGGCCGAACGAAGCCGCGCTCAAGCACCTCGAACTGTGGGCCGGCAATACGCTGCGTTCACCCGTGCCCACCTACCTCTGGGGTGAAACCGCCAGCGGCAAGACCCATCTGCTCAAGGCCGTGCGCGAGGCGCTGCGCGAGCAGGGCGCCGCCAGCGGCTGGATGGACGCCTCGCTGCTGGAGCCGCCCGAATTCAACGACGCCTGGGCCGCCGTCATCCTGGACGACTGCCACCTCTACACCGCGGTGCAGCAGCAGGCGGCCTTCAACTGGTTCGTCAACGCGCTCAGCGCCTCTGACGGCCGGCCGCGCTGGGTGCTGGCCGCCGGCAACGTGCCGCCCGCCGACCTGGCGCTGCGCGAGGATTTGCGCACCCGCCTGGGCTGGGGCCATGTGTTCGCGCTGCAGGCCCTGACCGAGCCCGAGCGGCGCGCCGTCTTGCGGCGCGAGGCCGACGCGCGCGGCGTGTTCCTGAGCGACGAGGCCATGGATTTCATGCTGACCCGCTTTTCGCGCGACCTCGGCAGCCTGATGCAGCTGCTCGACCAGCTCGACGGCTACGCCCTGCAAACCAAGCGCGCCATCACCATCCCCCTGATCAAGTCCATGCTGGAGAGTGAATGACGGGCAAGAAAAAGATTGCATTGTTCGACCTGGATCACACGCTGATCCCCATCGATTCCGATTACGAATGGGGCGAGTTCACGATTGCGCTGGGCTGGTGCGATAGCACCGAGTTCAAACGTCGCAATGCCGAATTCTTCGAGCATTACCGCGCCGGCACGCTGGACATCCACGACTACGTGCGTTTCGCCACCCAGGCCATCCGCGAGCAGGGCGCCGCCAGTTCGGCCGCCGCTCATGCCCGTTTCATGCGGGAGGTCGTGCAAAAAGCCATCACACCCCAGGCCCTGGCCCTGGTGGATGGCCACCGCGCGGCGGGCGACGAACTGGTCATCGTCACCGCCACCAATGAATTCGTCACGCGCCCCATCGCCGACGCTTTCGGCGTCAAGGAGCTGATAGCGGTGGAGCTCGAACGCGACGCCCAGGGCTGGGTGACCGGGGAAATCCGGGGCACGCCCTCGGCCCGTGAAGGCAAGGTCACGCGCATGGAACAATGGCTGGCCTCCCGCCGGCTGTCCTGGGACGACGTGGAAACCACGTTCTACACCGATTCCCTGAACGACCTGGCCTTGATGGAGAAGGCGGCCCACCCCGTCGCCACCAACCCCGACGAGCGCCTGCGGGCGCTGGCGGTAGAGCGCGGATGGCGCATACTTGAGCTGTTTACCTAGTATTTCATGATCAAAAAATTCATCGACAAGCTGTTCGGCAAGTCCGACAGCACGGAGCCCGGTGCCAAGCGGGCCAAAAAATCCCCCTTCGGGCAGCGCCAGGACGTAGGCGTCAAGGAACACGGCATCGACGTCAAGCTGGTGGACGACCGCGCCATGGACGTGGTGCACACGCTCCAGGACGCCGGTTATGAGGCCTACATCGTCGGCGGCGCGGTGCGCGACCTGCTGGTGGGCCTGCGGCCCAAGGACTTCGACGTCGCCACCGACGCCACGCCCGAGCAGGTCAAGTCCCTGTTCCGCCGCGCTTTCATCATCGGCAGGCGCTTTCGCATCGTGCACGTCATCTACGGCCGTGGCCGCGAGCATGAGGTCATCGAGGTCTCGACCTTCCGTGCCCACCTCGACAGCAGCCTGGCCGAGCAGGTCGGCGGCAACGAGCGCACCAGTAAGAGCGAACTGGCCGGCATGAAACACGCCGTCGACGCCTCCGGCCGGGTGCTGCGCGACAACGTCTGGGGCCCCATCGAGCAGGATGCCGCGCGCCGCGATTTCACCATCAACGCGATGTACTACGACCCTGAAACGCAGGTGGTGGTCGACTACCACAACGGCATCAAGGACGCCAAAAAACGAATCATCCGCATGATCGGCAGCCCGGCCGTGCGCTACCGCGAAGACCCGGTGCGCATCATCCGCGCCGTGCGTTTCGCGGCCAAGCTCAGCGCGCTGGGTTTCAAGTTTGAAGACAAGACGGTGGCGCCGCTTCGCGAGATGAAGGGCCTGCTGGCCGACGTGCCGCAGTCGCGCCTCTTCGACGAAATGCTCAAGCTGCTGCAGACCGGCCATGCGCTGGCCAGCATCGCCCAGCTCAAGTTCCTGGGCCTGGGCACCGGCATCTACCCGCTGCTCGACGTGGTGGTTGAAAACGCCGACGAACCCTTCCTCAAGCTGGCCCTGCAGGACACCGACCGCCGTGTCGGCGAAGGCAAGCCGGTGGCACCCAGCTTTTTGCTGTCCTGCGTGCTGTGGGCCGACGTGCGCGAAGGTTGGGAGCAGCGCAAGAAGCGCGGCGAGCACCTCATGCCCGCGCTGCAGGACGCGATCGACGATGCCTTCAACGCCAAGATCGGCGACGTGTCGGGCCGCGGCAAGCTGGGTACCGACATGCGCGAGATCTGGACCATGCAGCCGCGCTTTGAAAAACGCAGCGGCAGCGCGCCCTATTCATTGCTCGAGCAGCCGCGCTTTCGCGCCGGCTTCGATTTCCTGCGCCTGCGCGCGCAGACCGGCGAGATTGACATGGAACTGGCCGAGTGGTGGGAGAAATTCAGCACCGCCTACGACGACGAACGCCACGCGATGATCGAAGAGGCGCGCCAAGCGCAGCAACATAAACCGCAGGCGCCTCGGGTTCGCGTCAAGCGCCCTGATGCCGAAGCGGGCGCCGGCCAGGCAGACCGCGCCGAACGCGGCACGCCCGATGCGGATGCGTCCGGCGAGCAGGGCGACGCCGCACCCGCCAAAAAACGCCGGCGCCGCCGCAAGCCGGCCAATCGCGGTGGTGCGGGTGGCGACGCTGCTGCGGCTCCTGCTCCCGCAGGCAACGACGGCGAGTAAGCCACGAGGCGCGCAGAGCACGGGCATGGTTGACGCCTACATCGGCCTGGGCGCCAACCTCGGTGATGCGGCCGCCGCGCTCGCACAGGCTACGAAGGATGTGGCCAGCCTGCCGGGCACCGCACTGATCGCCCGATCCAGCCTTTACCGGACTGCGCCCATCACCACTGCCGATGGCGCGCAAGTCCAGACATCGGGAGAGGATTACCTCAATGCTGTTCTCAGAATCGAAACCAGCCTGCCGGCGCCGGTTTTGCTGCAGCATCTGCTCCGGATCGAATTGTCTGCAGGCCGCGAGCGGCCCTACCTGCACGCCCCGCGAACGCTGGATCTTGACTTGCTGATGTACGGCAGCGGGCACATTGAGTCGCCCCACCTGACGGTGCCCCATCCGCGTATGTGGCAACGCGCTTTTGTGTTGGTGCCGCTGGCGGAAATCGAGCCTGGGCTGGTCAGTGCCGCGCAGCTGGCGGCCGTGGTGCAGCAGCGCATCGAGAGGCTTTCAGGCCTGTAGCGCACTCAACGGATTCACGGTTCACCCGCTATGGCAGATTCAATCAACGATTCGCTTAAACGCGGAGTGGACCCATGGGTGCTGCGCGGCATTGGCGCGCTTGCACTGGTGGCAGGCATGCCGTTCGTAGCCTTGGTTGGTTTTGCTGCGATCAAATTGAACTCAAGGGTTTTTGCCGAGCAGCCTGTTTTTGTCCTGGCGATGCTGGCTGTACCAGGGCTGATCGCAGCATTCCTGCTGTCTGTCGGTTGGCGCCTGCTGCTCAATCGGCCTAACAAGTACCAATCATTGCTGCATCCCGTTGCGTGGTGGGTGATCGCAACTCTCTTGATTGTTGCAGGCGCATGGCTGGCGTTCGTGCTGGTTTCCGGGAAACGGTATGAAGGCCTTGTCTGGGCGGTGTTCGTGGTACTTCTGGGTCTGGTTTCCACGGTGATCGGCATGCGAACAATGCGTGGTACCTGGGGTGTGAACAACGCGGCACCATCGGGCGTTGCAGGCGTGAATTCCTGGTCCCTCAAGGTTGCAACAGTGCAAGGTGCCCCGTTACGGATTCATTGGTCCTTGCCGGCCGGTGGTTTGATGCTCTCCATCTTTTCAGGGTTCAGTCTGACAGAGTGGCTCTACTACTGCCTCGCATTTTTGGCTCTCATTTCAATTCACGAGCTAGGTCATTTTGCCGCCGCGCGATTGCTTGGTCTCAAAGTGTTCTCTGTTGATATTTCCGGCTTGGGCGGTCAATGCAATGTCCAGGCCCCACGCGGAGTTCGAGACACCCTGCTTGTGTTCTCAGCGGGCCTGCTGGCTCAGTGCGCCTTGTTTCTGCTGACATTGCTGTACATCGCAATTTTTGGTTGGCCCACGAGCGCGTTTGGCAAGTGCGTGGCCTTTACGTTTACCGCTTACAACGCTTTCCTGTTTGTGCTGAATCTGATTCCCGGCAAAACTTTTAGCGGCCTTTCGACCGATGGGAATATCATTTGGAAGGTGATCCTGCATGCCACAAGAGGCACGCCTCATCCGTTCCCGGATCCTATTGCGGCAACGCGTGTCTTTCCCGCGGAAACAAGCTTGTTGTCGTTGGACGATTTTTCGACACCTGGCTTTACCACGGGTGTCGAAATACTGAATGACAGCAAGACACCGATGGAATTCGTCGTCACGACCCTCATGCAGCAACTGCAGCTTGACCGGGAAAAAGCGATCATCTTGATGTTGGAGATCCACAAGAATGGTGGCGCTTTGGTGCCGACAGCCGGATTGGACAGGGCAGAGGCCATTGCAGCGGCTGTCACCGAGGCGGCTCGCAATCAAGGTCATCCATTCGTTTGCCGGGCTGTGGAGGCTCGGGCTTGCCAGGAGCCGCCACACCACAATGGCAACTGACGTTCAACAGCTCCGTGAAGCGAGTGTCGACTAAGGCGCCAGCCGCTCGCGCAGCCAGCCGCCATCACCCTGCAGCGTGTAGCGCAACCGGTCATGCAGCCGGCTCTTGCGGCCCTGCCAGAACTGCCAGTTGTCGGGCTTGAGGCGGTAGCCGCCCCAATGCGGAGGGCGCGGGGGCTGCAGCAAAAATTTCGCGCCGTACTTGGCCGCATTGGCCACGAGCACGCCGCGCCCGGCGATCACCTCGCTTTGTGGGCTGGCCCAGGCGCCTATGCGGGAATCCAGCGGCCGGGTGTTGAAGTAGGCGTCGCTTTCCTCGGCGGAAACCTTTTCGACCACACCCTCGATGCGTACCACGCGCTCCAGTTCCACCCAATGGAACTGCAGCGCCGCGTAAGGGTTGCCGGCCAGTTCCCGGCCCTTGCGGCTGTCGTAATTGGTGAACCAGGTGATGCCGCGCTCGTCATAGCCCTTGATCAGCACGATGCGGGTGGAGGGGCGCAGGTCGCTGGCCACGGTGGCCAAGGTCATGGCATTGGGCTCGGGCACCTCGGCCGCGATGGCTTCCTGCAGCCATTGCTCGAACTGCCTGAGCGGGTCGGCCTGCGAGGCATCTTCGTTGAGTTCGGCGCGTTCGTAGCTTTTGCGCAGGTCGGCAATGGAGAGGGTGGGCTGGCTCATGCCCATGATTGTGCCCGCTCGGCTCATGCCCCTGCGCGCAGCCGGCCTTGGTCCGCACCTTATGGCTTGCCTTTTTGCGAGGCTTGAGGAGGGGCTTGATAACGAATTAATATTCGCTTATATTCTGAGCTTCCCCATGAAGCCCAAAGACGACGAAAAGCAGCGCGCGATTGCCGAGGCCACCTTCAACCTGGTGGCCCAGACCGGCCTGAGCGGCCTGACCATGGCCGACATCGCCCGCACGGCCGGCATCGCCACCAGCACGCTTTACGTCTATTACCCATCCAAGGACGAGCTCATCAGCCAGCTCTACGAAGAAGCCAAGACCGCGACCATGCAGCGGCTGATGGACGGCGTGCTCCCCGGCGCACCCCTTCGTAGCCGGGTGCGGCGCATCTGGTGCAACCTGCTGCGGCACCGGCTGGAGCGCCACGCCGAGGTGGTGTTCCAGGAGCAGTACTACAACTCCCCCTGGTTCACGCAGGGCAACCGCGAGCTGTCGGCCCGGCTGGCGGCGAGCTTCCTGGCGCTGATGGAAGAAGGCCAGCAGCAGGAAATCTTCAAGCCCGTGCCGCTGCCCCTGCTGACGGCCAGCGTGGTGGGCTCGGTGCGGGAAACCGCCAACCTGATACGCACACAGGTACTGCCCGATGACGAGGCCGTGCGGCAGGCGGCCTTCGGGCTGTGCTGGGACGCCATCAAGGCCTGATCGCCTGGATAGCCTCCCGAAAGTGAATACCCCCTGATATCCGCGGGCCAAGTTATTTTGATAAAAACCGTGCTTTAAGCGAATATAAATTCGACAAGTCGCTTCCAGATTTCTCCGCTGACCCGTTTCCCCCCGTTTTCCCGCTTCCCCTAACAACAACTGCAAGGAGTTCCACGATGCCCACCCTCAACATCAACGGCAAGGACACCGCCGTCAACGCCGATGGATCCACCCCCATACTCTGGGCCCTGCGCGATACGCTGGGCATGACGGGCACCAAGTTCGGCTGCGGCGCCGCGCTGTGCGGCGCCTGCACCGTGCACCTCAACGGCACGGCCATACGTTCATGCATCACGCCGATCTCGGCCGCCGCCGGCCAGAAAATCACCACCATTGAAGCCGTGGCCACCGACCGCGTGGGCAAAGCGGTGCAGGACGCCTGGGTCAAGCATGACGTGGCGCAATGCGGCTACTGCCAGAGCGGCCAGGTGATGAGCGCCACGGCCTTGCTCAAGGCCAACGCCAAGCCCAGCGACGCCGACATCGACGGCGCCATGGCCGGCAACATCTGCCGCTGCGGCACCTATGTGCGCATTCGCGCGGCCATCAAAGACGCCGCCCAAACCCTGGCTTGAAGGAGAACACCATGTATTCCAATTCCACAGACACCTTCGACATCGCCTCGCAATTGCCAAAAGGCCTGCAGGCCCTCATGCAAAAAGCGCAAGCGGCTACCAAAACCATAGCGGATGCCGAGCTGCCGCGCCGCAGCTTCCTCAAGGTCGCAACTGCCGGCGGCTTTGCGCTCGGGGCGTTTCCGCTGCTCACGCAAGCGCAAACCATGGCGACGGCGGGGACACCCGCCGCATCCAGCCTCAAGCCGACCCAGCAACCCTCGGCCTTTGTGCGCATCGACAAGGACGGCACGGTGACCGTCACCATCAACCGGCTCGACTTCGGGCAGGGTGTGCAGACCGGCCTGCCCATGATCCTGGCCGAAGAGCTTGACGCCGACTGGGCTCTGGTCAAAAGCCAGCACGGCAATGCCGACCCCGCTTATGTGGACCCGGCTTTCGGCATGCACCTCACGGGCGGTTCGGGTTCGATCAAGAACTCCTACACGCAGTACCGCGAACTCGGCGCGCGCACCCGCGCCATGCTGGTGTCCGCCGCGGCGGCGCAATGGGGCGTCGATGCCGGCAGCCTGCGCACCCAGCAGGGTGTTGTCATCGGCCCCGGTGGCAAGCGCCTCACCTATGGCGAGCTCGCCGAGGCGGCCATGAAGCTGCCGGTGCCCGAGGCGGTCACGCTCAAGGACCCGAAGCAGTTCCGCATCATCGGAAAACCCACGGGCCGGCTCGATGCGCGCGCCAAATCCACCGGCAACCAAAGTTACGGCATTGACGTGCGCCTGCCCGGCATGCTGACGGCCGTGGTGGCGCATCCGCCGGTGTTCGCCGGCAAGCTCAAGTCGCTGGACGACAGCGCCGCCAAAGCCGTTCCCGGCGTGAAAGCCGTGCTGCGCGTGCCGCTGGACCGCGGCGGTGAGGGCGTGGCGGTGGTGGCCGATGGCTACTGGGCCGCCAAGCAGGGCCGCGATGCACTCAAGGTGGAATGGGATACCAGCGGCGTCGAAAAGGTTGACAGCGCGCAACAGCTCGCGAGCTACCGCGCGCTGGCTCAAAAGACCGGTGCGCTCAAGTACAACGACAACATCGGCAAGCTGGCAACGGCTCCCAAAAAGATCAGCGCCGAGTTTGTCTTCCCCTACCTGGCCCACGCGCCTATGGAGCCGCTCAACTGCACGGTGCAGCTCAGCGGCCAGGGCGCGGATGCCAAAGCCGAACTCTGGCTGGGCACGCAGATGCCGGGCCTGGACACGCTGGCCGCGTCCAAGGCCCTGGGCGTGGCGCCGCAGAACGTCAAGATGAATGTGCAGATGGCCGGCGGCGGTTTTGGCCGCCGCGCGATTGCCACCAGCGACTACGTCGTGGAGGCCTGCAATGTCGCCAGGGCCGCGCGCGGCGCCGGGCTGACGGCCGCGGTGCGCACGCTGTGGAGCCGCGAGGACGACATCAAGGGCGGCTACTACCGTCCCATGCATGTGCACCGCGCCGAGATCGGCTTTGACGAAAAGGGCGAGATCCTGGGTTGGGACCATGTCATCGTCGGCCAGTCCATCGTCGGCGGCACGCCGTTTGAAGCCTTCATGGTCAAGGACGGCGTGGACGGCACCATGGTCGAAGGCATGAAAGAGCCTTACGAGATCCCGATGCGGCTGTCGGTGCACCACCCCAAGCTCAATGTGCCGGTGCTCTGGTGGCGCAGCGTGGGCTCCACCCACACGGCCTACGTGATGGAAACGCTGATCGATGAGGTCGCGCGCAGCTCGGGGCAGGACCCGGTGGCCTACCGCATGAAGCAGTTCGGCAGCAAGCACCCGCGCCACGCCGCCGCGCTGCAAGTGGCGGTCGACAAATCCGCCTACGGCAAACGCACGCTGGCCGCTGGCCGCGCCTGGGGCGTGGCGGTGCACGAATCCTTCAATACCGTGGTGGCCTATGTGGTCGAAGCCTCGGTCAAGGACAACACGCCGGTGCTGCATGGCATCACCGCGGGCGTGCACTGCAACCTCGCGATCAACCCGACCAGCATCGAAGCGCAGATCCAGGGCGCGGCGCTGATGGGCTTGTCGATGTGCCTTCCAGGCGCCGCCATCACGCTGAAAGACGGCGTGGTGGAACAGAGCAACTTCGGCGACTTCCCGGTGCCGCGCATCACCGACATGCCCACGGTGGCGGTGTTCATCGTGCCCAGCGCCGATGCGCCCACCGGCCTGGGCGAACCCGGCCTGCCGCCGCTGGCTCCGGCCTTTGCCAATGCGATCGCCAAACTCACGGGCAAGCCCGCGCCGCGCGAGCTGCCTTTTAAACTGGCGTGATGGACAAAGGCGTGGCGAGGGGCGACCCCACGGTGCTGGTGCTGGCCTCGGGCCGGGGGGAGCGCTTTGCCGCGTCGGGCGGCGGTACGCACAAGCTGCAGGCCTTGCTGGCCGGCAAACCGGTGCTGCGCCACACCCTGGACGCCGTGGCCGCCAGCGGCCTGCCCTGGCACCTGGAGGATGCGGGCCATCCCGGCATGGGCGATTGCATCGCGGCTGCCGTGCGGGCCACACCTGAAGCCTCGGGATGGCTGGTCTTGCCGGGTGATCTGCCGCTGGTGCAGGCCGCCACGCTGCGGACGGTGGCCGATGCGCTGGCGCGGCATGCGGTGGTGGTGCCGATGTTCAAGGGGGTACGCGGCCACCCGGTGGGTTTTTCGGCCGCGTGCCGCGAGGCGCTGCTGGCATTGACCGGAAACCGGGGCGCGTCCCCGGTGGTCCAAGCGCAGGCCGCGCTCCAGTCCGTAGAGTTGCTCGACCTGGCCGATGAAGGCATCGTCACCGACATCGATACGCTGGAAGATTTGCAGCGCGCCGAAGCGCTGCTCGCGCGGCGCTGAGTTTTCTAGCTTAGCGCGATCACTGCGCAGGCCAGCCGCGGGCCGGAGTTTCCGGTGGGCTGGGTTTTGAAGTCGTCAGGATCGCGGTGCACGATGAGGCCCTTGCCCACAATGTTGTTCATGCCGTTGCCGACGGCAATGGTTTTCGATTCAAAGCTGAATTTCGCGACACCGGACGCGTCGGCCTTGAGGCTGGGCAAGTCGCCGGTATGGTGAGCCATGTCCGAATGGCTGCCGTGGGGCTGGCCGCCGGGGTTGAAGTGGCCGCCGGTGCTCATGCCGTCGCCGCTGGAGCAATCGCCTTTTTCATGCACATGAAAGCCGTGCTCGGCGTTCGGCTTGAGGCCGCGAATCTCGCCCGAGACCAATACCTTGTCACCGCTCTGGGTGAAGTTCACGGTGCCGGCCGCGCTGTTGCCGGTGGTGCTTTGCAGCTGGGCCACGGCGCGCGGGCCGCTCGTGGTGGATGCGCAGGCGCTGAGCACAAGGGCGGCGGCGAGTGGCGCCAGACGGTAGATCATGATGCGGTCTCCTGAAGAGTTGGTGGGGACATGAAAAAATCAAAGGCCCACTGTAGGCCGCATGGCCCGCGCTGGCAAGACGCAAACGGTGCCTAGCCATTAACCAGCGCCAACAGTTTGCCCAGTGCATGGTCGTGAATGCCCAGGGTCTTCAGCTTGTCGTAGGTGAGCTGCGCGTATTCGCGCGTGGTGCCGTAGCGTCCGCAGGAGTCTGAAAAAATCCGCCGGTAGACGTCCTCGCTGAGCACGCCGGTGTGGCTGGGGCTGCGCTTGGACAGCGTGAAGGCCAGTGCTCGCAGGTCGCCCTGCGTGGTCTGGCAGCGCAGCCATTTGGGGTCGTAGACGCCGTTGGGCATCTCGCGCGCCCACAAGGCGGGCAGGGCGCCCGCCACCTGAGCTCGCGGGATGCGAAAGGCCATTCCCTTGCAACTGCCGCCGGGCAGCAGGCCGAAGACCAGGCCCGGGCATTCCGGCGTGCCGCGGTTCACGCGGCTCCACATTTTCAGCGCGCGGTGGTAGCCGTGGATGGTGGCAAAGCGCTCTTCCGCATGCTCGAACTCCGGGCGCCAGATCAGCGAGGCGTAGGCGAAGATCCACAGGTCGTGCTTGCCGCCCCACTCGCGCATGACGGTCTCCAGCATATGGTCGGGGTTGCGGGGAACGGAAAGACCGGGACCGGCCAGTTGCTTTGCTGAGTTTTCCACAGACGCACTTTACAATGGGCCGAGTTTTTGTGACGGGAGTCGGGCAATGTTTTCTCAGGACGATGAAGGCCAGCAGGGCCTGGTGTTGGCGGTCGTTCTTGGCCTGATTGTTTTTGTCATGACGCTGGTCATAGGCATCAGCCTGCACCGGTTGCATCGCGCCAAGCCTTCGGGCGCTCCGCCTGTTCCCGCAATCGCGGTCGCCGCGACGGCCCCCGCAACTGTGGCCTCGGCGCCTGCCGCTGCTGCCTCCGCCATCCTTCCCGACGTCGCCCAGGCCATCCAGGCTTCCCAAGCCTCGCAAGCCGCGGCCGATGCCGCCAGCGTCAAGGTCGAGCAGAGCGTGGTGCGCTTTTATTTTGCCTCCGGCAATGCCGACTTGGCCGCCGGCGCGGTAGATGCGATGGCCGACCTGGTCAAGGCCGCCAAAGCGGGCGGCCGTACGCTGGTGATCTCGGGCTTTCATGACGCGACGGGCGACGCCGCCAAAAATGCGGCCCTGGCAAAACAGCGGGCCGTGGCGGTGCGCGATGCGCTCAAGGCCGCGGGTGTTCCCGAACGGCAGATCGAACTGAAGAAGCCCGAGCAACTGACCGGGAGCAGCGATGCCGAGGCGCGCCGCGTCGAAATCTCGCTGCAGTAAAAGCCAGGCGCCCGGCGGCGTAGTGCATCGCTGACAAGGGCAAGGGCAGGGAACCGACGTTGGGCCGGCGGCCCTGGCGGCAGACTGTGTTTGGTAACCGTACCGTAACCACATTGGCCTCAAAGGGGGCGGTAACCCGTTACCATAGAGTCAGTAATAAAGTTACATTGCCCCTCCGGCAGCCCCCGCCACCCAGACCTAAAGCTCCACCATGGCACTTCATCCCAAAGTCTCAGACATCACGGCCCGCATCGCGGCGCGCAGCCGTCCCACGCGCGAGGCCTATCTCGCGCAATTGCACGCGGCTTCGACACGCGACCCCGGCATGGACCGCATGGGCTGCGCCAACATCGCGCATGCGGTGGCCGGCATCCCGCTGGACGACCGCTTCAAGGTCGTGACGCAGCGCGCGCCCAACATCGCCGTCGTCACCGCCTACAACGACATGCTGTCGGCGCACGTGCCGCTGCAGGGCTACCCGGCGCTGATCAAGGACGAGGCGCGCAAGCAGGGCGCAACGGCCCAGGTGGCCGGCGGCGTGCCGGCCATGTGCGACGGCGTGACCCAGGGCACCAGCGGCATGGAGCTCAGCCTGTTCAGCCGCGACGTGATCGCCATGGCCACCGCCGTGGCGCTGTCCCATGACATGTTCGACGCGGCGCTGATGCTGGGCGTGTGCGACAAGATCGTGCCCGGCCTGCTGATAGGCGCGCTGCAGTTCGGCCATCTGCCCACCGTGTTTGTACCGGCGGGGCCCATGCCCTCGGGGCTGTCCAACAAGGAAAAAGCCCACGTGCGTGAGCAGGCCGCGCAAGGCCTGGTGGGGCGCGAAGGCTTGCTCGACGCCGAACTCAAGAGCTACCACAGTCCCGGCACCTGCACCTTCTACGGCACGGCCAACAGCAACCAGCTGCTGCTCGAGGCCATGGGCCTGCATGTGCCCGGCACCGCCTTTGTGAACCCCGGCAATGCCCTGCGCGAGGAACTCACGCGCGAATCGGCGCGCACCGTGCTGGGCATCGTCAAGGCGAAACGTTTCGCGCCCATTGGTCTGGTCGTTGATGAGAAAGCCATCGTGAATGCGATGGTCGCCTTGCTGGCCACTGGTGGCTCCACCAACCATTTGATCCATTGGGTGGCCGTGGCGCATTCGGCCGGCATCGTGATCGACTGGAATGATTTTTCCGATCTCTCGGACGTCGTGCCCACGCTGGCCCACGTCTACCCCAACGGCAGCGCTGATGTGAACCAGTTCCAGGCAGCCGGCGGCCCCGGGCTCATCATCCGTGAACTGCTGGACGCGGGCTTCATGCATGAAGACGTGCTCACGGTGCGCGAAGGCGGCATACGCGAGTACACACGCGAGCCGGCGATGGCCGGTGCCGCACTCGCCTGGCACGAACTGGGTGCGTCCAAGGATGAGTCCATCGTTCGTCCAGTCGCCAAACCTTTCAGCCCCACCGGCGGGCTCAAGCTGCTGCAGGGCAACCTGGGCCGCAGCGTGATCAAGGTTTCCGCCGTGCCCGACGACCGGCATGTCATCGAAGCGCCGGCCCGTGTGTTTGATTCGCAGGAAGCCCTGCACCTGGCCTTTAACGCCGGCGAACTCGATCGCGACGTGGTCTGCGTGGTGCGCTGGCAGGGCCCGCAGGCCAACGGCATGCCCGAGCTGCACAAACTCACGCCGCCGCTGGCGGTGCTGCAGGGCAAGGGCTTCAAGGTCGCGCTGGTCACCGACGGCCGCATGAGCGGCGCCTCCGGCAAGGTGCCGGCCGCCATCCATGTGTCGCCCGAAGCGGCCGCCGGCGGCCCGCTGGCCAGGGTCCGCGACGGCGACCTGGTGCGCGTGGACGCCGTCACCGGCGAACTCAATGTTTTGGTGGCCGAGGCGGAATGGGCCGCTCGGCCTGTCGAAACCATGCCCACCGGCTTGCGCGCAAGCAATGCCGTCGGCATGGGCCGTGAACTGTTTACCGGCATGCGCCGCCACGCGCTGACGGCTGAAGAAGGAGCTTTATCGTGGATGTGACCATCAATCTCAGCGGCAAGCTGACCGCCCTGCAGGTGATGCAGGATGCGCCGGTAATTCCCGTCATCGTGCTCAGCGACGCCAAGCAGGCCGTGCTGCTGGCGCGCGCGCTGGTGGCCGGCGGCATCCGCATGCTCGAGGTCACGCTGCGCACGCCGCAGGCGCTGGCCTGCATCGAAGCCATCGCGCGCGACGTGCCCGAGGCCGTGGTGGGCGCGGGGACAGTGCGCAGCGCCGCCGACGCCCAGGCCTGCGCCATGGCCGGCGCGCGTTTCGCCGTGAGCCCGGGCTACACCCATGCCGTGGGCCAGGCCTGCCGCGATGCCGGCCTGCCGCTGTTGCCCGGCGTCGCCACCGGGAGCGAAATCATGATGGCCCAGGAAGACGGCCTGACCGAACTGAAATTTTTCCCCGCCATGCAGGCCGGCGGCCCGGCCATGCTCAAGGCCTGGAGCGGTCCCTTCGGAGATGTGCGCTTTTGCCCCACGGGCGGCGTCTCCACGGCCAACGCCGCGGAATTTTTAAGCCTGCCGAATGTGATTTGCGTGGGCGGCTCCTGGCTCACGCCATCCGATGTGCTGGCGCGCGGTGACTGGACGCAGGTGACGGCGCTGGCGCAGCAGGCCTGCCGGCTGCAGCGCGACGCCTAGCGCTTAACGCAGGCCCGCGCCTGCAGCGTTCTCGGCGCGCTGTATCAACTCGATCTTGTAGCCGTCCGGGTCCGTCACAAAAGCGATCACGGTGGTGCCGCCCTTGACCGGGCCGGCCTCACGCGTGACATTGCCGCCCGCGGCCTTGATCTTTTCGCAAGCCGCGTACGCATCCGGTACACCCAGTGCGATGTGGCCAAAGGCCGTGCCCATGTCGTAGCTTTCGGTGCCCCAGTTGTAGGTCAGCTCGATCTCGGCATGCTCGGGGTTGTTGCCGTAGCCGACAAAGGCCAGGCTGTATTTGTACTCGGGGTTCTCCGAGGTGCGCAGCAGTTTCATGCCCAGCACCTGGGTGTAGAAGTCGATGGAGCGCTGGAGATTGCCAACGCGCAGCATGGTGTGTAGGAGTCGCATCGGGCGATTATCCTGCGCTGCGCGCGAACGTGCACGGGCCGCTTCCCATGGCCCTGGGCTACGTGCCGTTTAGGTCCGCCGCCTTTCGAGCAGCTCGAAGACCGCCATGCCGGCCAGCATGGCAAGCACAAACACGGCGGCTTTGGGTTCACCCATGCCAAGCGCCACCAGCCCCGGGCCGGGGCAGAAACCGGCAAGCCCCCATCCCACGCCGAAAAGAACGCTACCGGCCAGCAGCCTGCGATCCACAGGGCCTGCGGCCGGCAGTTTCATATCGGCGCCCAACAGGGAACAGCGCCTTTTTTTAGCCAGCAGGAAAGCGAAGAAGCCCACGGCAATGGCGCCGGCCATGACAAAGGCCAGCGACGGATCCCATGGGCCGGCAAGGTCCAGGAAGCCGAGAACCTTGGCGGGATTGGCCATGCCCGAGACGATCAGGCCCAGGCCGAACACCAGGCCGGCCAGCAGGGAGGACAGTATCAACATGGTCCTTCTCCTAAAGCTTGAACAGGTGGCGCGCCAGGAACACTACGGCAAAACCGGCCCCCATGAAGGTCGCCGTGGCCACCAGCGAACGCGGCGACAGCCTTGAAAGCCCGCACACACCATGGCCGCTGGTACAGCCCGCGCCATAGCGCGTGCCGACACCTACCAGCAAACCGGCGGCGACCAGCATGCCGTGAGCGGCGTCCACCTGCACGCGAGGCAAGGCCGAGAACATGCCATAGGCCAGCGGCGCACCCATCAGGCCGGCGATAAAGGCCACGCGCCAACCTATGTCGCCGCGCATCGGTCTGAGCAGTCCGCCCAGAATCCCGCTGATGCCGGCGATGCGCCCGTTGAGCAGCACGAACATCGCGGCGGCCAGGCCTATGAGCAGGCCGCCCGCCAGTGCGGGCCAGGGTGTGAAGGCGCTCCAGTCCAGGGTCATCGTTGGCCTCCTTCGGGGCAGTACAGGCGGTAGAGCAGCGCCAGGATTTCCAGCGTCCCGGGTTCGGCCACGCGGTAATAAATGTTCTTGCCGTCCCGGCGCGGGGTGATCACGCCTTCATTGCGCAGCACACCGAGCTGCTGCGAGAGCGTGGGTTGGCGTATGCCCAGGTCCTGCTCAAGCTCGCTCACGCAGCGCTCGCCCTGCGAGAGCTGGCAGAGCAGCAGCAGGCGGTCTTCATTGGCCAGTGCCTTCAGTGCGCCCACGGCTTGCGCGGCAGCCTTGCGAAGTTGCCCGGTGTCTAAAACTGGAGAGGATGAAGTCATGGCTATGCGCTGGGGATTGCTTGATGGGACTGCTTGATATTATATGTAAATATATAATGTAGTGACACACGCCTTGAATGAAGGAACCCGGTCCATGCAAATCCCGCTCGATCCCCAGGCTTTTTTTGATACCGCGACCGGGACTGTCACCTATGTCGTGGCGGATCGCGGCACGAGGCAGGCGGCCATCATCGACCCGGTGCTGGGCTACGACTTCAAATCGGGATGCACCAGCACGGAACTGGCCGACCAAGTGCTGGTCCATGTGGCGCGGCAGGGTCTTCAGGTCGAGTGGATCCTGGAAACCCACGCGCACGCCGACCACCTCTCGGGCGCGCACTACCTGAAGGCGCGGGCCGGCGGCAGGATCGCCATTGGCGAACATATACGCGCCGTGCAAGCCACCTTCAAATCGATTTTTAACCTGGAGCATTCATTCGCGCCAGACGGCAGCCAGTTCGACCACCTGTTCAAGGACGGCGAGACATTCGCGATAGGCGACGTGGAGATGACCGCGCTGCATGTGCCCGGCCACACGCCCGCGGACATGGCCTACCTGGCGGGTGACGCGGTGTTTGTGGGCGATACGCTCTTCATGCCCGACGTGGGGACCGCGCGCGCGGATTTCCCAGGCGGCGACGCTCGCCAGCTCTACCGCTCCATCGGCAAGCTGCTGCGATTGCCGGCGCAGACCCGGGTCTTCGTCTGCCACGACTATCCGCCTGGCGAACGCGCGCCTCAATGGGAAACGACGGTGGACGAGCAGCGCAAGGCCAACATCCATGTGCATGATGGCATCTCCGAAGAGGCCTTTGTCGCCATGCGCGCGGCCAGGGACGCCGTGCTCGAAATGCCCACGCTGATGCTTCCTTCCATCCAGGTCAATATCCGCGCGGGCAGCCTGCCGGCGGCTGAGGACAACGGCGTGAGTTACCTCAAGATTCCAGTCAATGCGTTGGGAGTTGCCTAGTTCCTCATCGATGCGTTGGCGCGCTTTTTTTCGGCTGATACCAGAGCGAGATGGCATCGGTTCGTGCAGAAGCGTCCGGCCCACATCGTCATGGTGGTTTGTTGGGACAAACTCCCCTAGTGGGGATAGCCAGTGGTCCTTGGCTTTTCCTCGCGGGCCCCGTATTGATACAGTAACTCCAATAGCTACTGGCTCGTGGCTCGGATCCAATTCATCAGTCATCGAAAACCGTGAATGCTGCGATTGCAGGATGTTATGTACTTCCAGATTGGAGCGCCAAATTGCTGATCAGTCCTTTATTGTCGGAAATCCCGAACATCCGTCATGGCTTCGGCAACCTGGCCGAGCCATTGCCGCCATTTGCCACTCCGTACTGGGATGACCGTCCTGTCAAGACGCAAGTCCATGGCGTGCGGATCTGCTGCGTCCACGAAAAGAAAAGCGAGGTTGGGGAAGCCGACGGGCTTTTTACGGCAACGGCCAGCTTGCTTCTGACGCTTGCCAACGCGGATTGCTTTCCGGTTTTGCTGGCGCGCTCGGATGGCTCGGCCGTCATGGCAATTCATGTGGGCTGGCGAGGGGCCTTGGGTGGAATCGTGAAGGAGGCCGCAGACCTGATATCAAGGAACGGGGATCACCCCAAAAACTGGGTCGCGGCACTTGGGCCAGGCGCGCGCCCTTGTTGTTATGAAGTGTCTGCGGAATTGATCGAAAGATTTGCCGCCGGATTTCCCTTGCCCAGGCACATAATTGAACCTGCCCATCGGAAACTGGATCTCCCGTCCTTGATAGGGTGGCAATTGCAGGCGTACGGATTCAGCGCGTTCTCGGATGCCAACGCGTGCACCATTTGCAGCACGGTGATGGACGAAAAAGGAAACACGCAGCCAGGCTTTCTCAGCTACAGAAGGGGCTGCGGAAAATCCGTTCAACGGTCCGCGATCATCAGGATTTAGGTGACGGGCATTTAACAGCGCCTACCGCGGCGCGCTGAAGCGCCTCTGCTACACCGGCTTGCGTTGCGAAGTTCGTCAAGTCGGCGGCCTCTTCCTCGCTCTGCAAATAGAGCCGGTGCATGGGAAAGCGTTGAAACAGCGAAAGGTGTCCTTCATAAGACCGAGTGTCGCCACGTGAGGGATAAGCCGACGCCCATTCAAGGAGCCTGGCAAGCCCAGCCTCGGATTGGGCTCTTCCCATATGAGCCTTGCTATCTGATCCTCTAGCCAATAAGCGTTGCCGACAAACCGGCCACTCAATATTGAGCCAGATGAGCGCTTGCGCATCCTCGAGAAAGGACGCGGCCAGCTCACCAAAAACGCCTTCTACAACCCACCCCGGCATGACCCTGCTTTGTGCTGTCAGAGATGCAATTTCCCCGTCGGACCGCCTTTCGTCGAAGCCGCCAGGCAACCAGAATAATTCGTCTAGATGAATGATAGGGACCGACGCAAGTGCGGCAAGCCGTGTGGCAAGCCATGTTTTTCCACTTCCGCTGTTCCCGATGATCACGATTTTCATCAATGCCTTATAGACGAATTCGCCATCGTCTTCGCCGATAGCAGGGAGGATGGCTTGGCTGATTGAAGGGGGCAAGCCTCTATGTCACGAGTGCCCGAAAGACGGCCTCAATACACCGTGCATTGTTGGCAAAGGTGAGTAACGCAAGAGATTCCGCCTCGCTGCACCAAAGAAATGCCTTGTGTTCGTGCGAGAGCTTGGGTCGTACTTCCCCCGGAACTACCGCATAGAAAACTTTTTCCAGCACCTGCGCGGGTTCTGGTCCGTAGGTTTCACGCCATTCCGGCCTGATGGGAAAAACCTGCTCGAAACCGGTATCGTTTGCGGACGTGAGGCGCACGGCAGTCTCTTCATACACTTCGCGAATCGCCGCCGCCTCGTAGGACTCTCCCGGTTCCAGTGCGCCGGAAACGCCTTGCCAGAAGTCCGGCAAGCCGAGTTCCGGCCGCGCGTTACGTTGAAGCAGTAGAACAGACCAGGCGGTTTCGTGCCTGGCAACCAGAAACACCTGGACGGAGAACGGAAGCCTCATCCGGGGCATTGCGCTACGAGGCCAGGATGGCCCAGCGTTCGTGGTCTCGCCAGCGGCCGCCGATCTTCAGGTATCGCGGTGAATACCCTTCTTGTGTAAACCCGCAGGAAGCAACCAGTGCAATAGAAGCCGCGTTCGCCGGCTGGATATTCGCTTCCAGGCGGTGCAGCTTGAGTGACTTGAAGGCCTGCCCCACGGCGGCCCGCAGGCCCTGGCGCATGAGGCCTTGCCGCTCATGCCCCGCGAAAGCGTAATAGCCAAGGTAGCCGCTGCGAAACAGGCCCAGGACGATATTTGTGATGTTGACGACACCCACCAGAGCGTGGGTGTCGCGGCGGCAAATGAGGAAAGCGCTGTTGGTGGGCAAGCCCATGCGTTCGATGTAGGCGCGAAACAGGGCCGGTGTGTCCGGCGCGGTCGTCCATGGGTGATGCAGCTTGCGGCTGGCGCGCGCCGCGGAAAGAAACACGCGCTCGTCGGCGAGGACCGGGCGACGAACATAGATTACGGCGTTCAATGTAGATGCATCCATGGCGGCTCTGAAGGAATGGGCAGGCCGGATTCTAGACCTGCAAGGGCGGATGCCCTGTTGTTCCTGGACGCCGTTGCACGCCTTGCCGATGCTACTTCTGCCCCGGCACCTCAAACACCAGGCAAGTCGTGGTCGCATGCGCATACAGCTTGCCGTCCGGCCCGACGATGCGGCCTTCAGCGGTGGCCAGCTGGCGGCCGCAGTGGATCACGGTGCCTATGGCGCGCAGCGGCCCAGTCTTGTGCGAGGCGGCACGCACGATGTTGATGCTCAGTTCGGCCGTGGTGTAGGCCCGGCCCGCGGGCATCATGGTGTGCACGGCGCAGCCCACGGCGGAATCGAGCAGCGTGGCGTACCAGCCGCCGTGCACCGTGCCCAGCGGGTTGTAGTGCTTGAGCTGCGGCGTGCCCTGGAACACGGCCTTGCCGGGCTCGACCTCGATCAGCGCGAAGTCCAGGGTGTCGGCGATGTGGGGGTAGGGCAGTTTGCCGGCCAGCATGGCGGTCATCACTTCCATGCCGGTTTTGCCGGCCACGTCTTCCGGCCGCGCCAGGCCCGGCCGGCCGCCGCCTTTTTCCATGCGGTCGCGCACCGCGGCGCTCTGTTCCATCCACTGAGTCAATGTGTCTTGTAGGGTCATGGCATTCATAAGTGTTGCATATGCAATAGTTGTAGCTACAATCAAATTATGAACGAGAAAATCCGCCTGTCAACCCAGGCTGAACTCAAGGTGCAGGGCTGCACCAATGTCAAGCTGCGGCAGCTGATGCGCCGCGTCGCGCACCACTACGACCTTGAAATGACCAAGGCGGGCTTGAAGACCACGCAGTACTCGCTGTTGACTTATGTACTCAAGCTGGGCCCCATGCGACCGGGCGAGCTGGCGCGCGGCATGAAGATGAGCGCCTCCACCTTGACGCGCAACCTCAAGCCGTTGATAGACGCCGGCTGGATAGAACTCACCGCGGGCAGTGACGCGCGCAGCCGTACCGTGGTGCTCACCGACGCGGGCCGCGCCAAACGCGAAGAAGCCCGCTCGCGGTGGAGGGTGGCGCAAGAGCAGCTCAACGCGCTGTTGGGCATCGAAAGGGTGCTGGCGCTGCACACGCTGATCAATGAATCCCTGGAACTTTTATCCCCCATCGAATCAGGAGCCGACGATGAATAAACCCCCAACTTCCAGTTCCGCCGCCGCGGCTTCACCCCCCGCCGCGCGCCATATCGCCATGTGGCTGGTGCTGCTGGCGGCCGGCGGCACCTTTGCCCTGACCATGGGCGTGCGCCAGACCATGGGCCTGTTTCTCTCGGCGCTCAATACCTCGACCGCGCTGGGCATAGGCAGTATCAGCCTGGCCTTCGCCTTCGGCCAGCTCTGGTGGGGGCTGACGCAGCCCTTTGCCGGCGCGGTGGCCGACCGCATAGGCACCGGCCGCGTGATTTTTTTCGGTGTGCTGCTGGTGGCCGTGGGCACCATCATCACGCCGCTGATGACCAGCACGGCCGGGCTGATCTTTGCCATCGGCGTGCTGGCCGCGGGAGGCGCCGGCATGGCCGGGCCCTCGGTGCTGATGGCCGCGAGCACACGCCTGGTGGCGCCGGAAAAGCGCGGCCTGGCCACGGGCATCGTCAACGCGGGCGGCTCTTTCGGCCAGTTCGCGATGGCGCCGATTGCCATCGGCCTCACCGCCGCGGTCGGCTGGGCCAGCGCGATGCAGTGGCTGGGCGCGCTGGTGCTGCTGGCTGTGCCGGCGGTGCTGGTGCTCAAGGGCAACTCGAAAGCGCTGGCGGCGCAGGCTGCCGCGGCCTCAGGCACCAAAGCGCTCAGTGCGCGCCGGGCCATCAGCCAGGCGATCGCCACACCCAGCTACCGCTACCTTGCCGCGGGTTTTCTGGTCTGCGGTTTTCACGTGGCGTTCCTGGCCACCCACCTGCCCGGCGTGGTGGCGGCCTGCGGCCTGCCGCCTGAAATCGGCGGCTGGTCGCTCGCGATGATTGGCCTGTTCAATATCGTCGGCAGCCTGTCCATGGGCTGGGCCGTGGGGCGGTGGCGCATGAAGTCCCTGCTGGCCCTGCTGTACGCGACGCGTGGACTGGCCGTGCTCATCTTCCTGCTGGCGCCCAAGACACCGGCCGTGATGCTGATTTTTGCCGCCGTCATGGGCGTGACCTTCCTGTCGACCGTTCCCCCCACGGTGGGCCTGGTCGCGAAGATGTTCGGCACGGCCAACATGGCCATGCTGTTCGGCGTGGTCATGCTGTCGCACCAGGTGGGCGGCTTCCTGGGCGCTTTCCTGGGCGGCTATGTGTTCCAGGCCACGGGCAGCTACGACTGGGTCTGGTACATCGATATCGTGCTGGCTGTTGGCGCCGCGCTGGTGAACCTGCCGATACGCGAGGCCTTGCTGCCGAGGCAGATGGCCGCCAAGGCCGCAGCGTGAATCGGCGATCTCGCATCAAGGACAGCCCATGAATACCATGACGCAAACGCCCGGCGCGGCCACGCTGCACTACCTCGATGACCTGAGGGTGGGCGACCGTTTTGTGAGCGGTGAGTACGCGCTGGACGAGGCGCAAATCACCTCGTTCGCAGCACAGTTTGATCCCCAGCCTTTTCATCTGGACCACGAAGCCGCCAAAGCCACTCTCTTTGGCGGCCTGGCCGCCAGCGGCTGGCACACGGCGGCCGTCACCATGCGATTGCTGGTGGGCGGCGGCCTGCCGCTGGCCGGCGGCATCATAGGCGCCGGTGGTGAAATCAGCTGGCCCAAACCGACACGCCCCGGCGACGTGCTGCATGTGGAAACCGAGGTGGTCAGCGTGACCCCCTCGGCGTCGCGGCCCGACCGGGGCCGGGTGGTGGTGCGCAGCCGGACACTCAACCAGCACGGCGACGTGCTGCAGCAGTCGACCTACAAGCTGGTGGTGCCGCGTAAAGCTGTCTGAGCCTGGGCTTGTGCCCGGTGGCCGCTGTGCCAGAATCCACGCAAGAGGCCAACTTGGGATTCACAGATGCTTATCAATTGCGTGGTTTACCAGAACGGCACCAAACTCGCCGACATCCCGGTCAGCGAGATCAGCGACTACATCTGCCGGCCCGATGCTTTTGTCTGGGTGGCGCTGCAAGACGCCACGCCGGAAGAACTCGAGGAAATGCAGCACGAGTTCGGCCTGCATGAACTCGCGGTCGAAGACGCCCGGCACGGCCACCAGCGGCCCAAGATCGAGGAATACGGCGCTTCGCTGTTTTCGGTGCTGCACCTGGTAGAGCCTTCCACCGACAAGCCGGGTGAGCTTCATGTCGGCGAGGTCGACGTGTTCACCGGCAAGAACTATGTGCTCTCGGTGCGCAACCGCAGCAACAAAGGCTTCCTGGGCGTGCGCGAACGCTGCGAGCGCGAGCCCGAGCTGCTGCGCCACGGCTCGGGTTTTGTGCTGTACGCCTTGATGGATGCCGTGGTGGACCGCTACTTTCCCGTTCTTGACGAACTCGAAACCGAACTTGAACTGATTGAGAAGGAAATCTTCACGCCCGGCGCCGCGCGCAAGAACATTGAACGGCTCTACGAACTCAAGGGCAGCGTGATGGTGCTCAAGCATGCGGTCGCGCCGCTGCTCGAAGGCGCCAGCAAGCTTTACGGCGGCCGCGTGCCGCAGATCTGCGCCGGCGTGCAGGATTATTTCCGCGACGTCGTCGATCATTTGACGCGCATCAATGCGCTGATCGAGAACATGCGCGACACGATTGGCACGGCCATCCAGGTGAACCTGGCGATGGTGACCATCGAGGAAAGCGAAGTGACCAAGAAGCTCGCGGCCTGGGCCAGTATTTTTGCGGTCTGCACGGCGTTTGCCGGTATCTGGGGCATGAACTTTGAGGCCATGCCCGAACTTAAATGGCGCTACGGCTACCTCATGGCGATCAGCATGATTGTGGTGGCGTGCTCGTTGCTGTACTGGCGCTTCAGGCGCGCGCGCTGGCTATAACTTACGGCAGCTTGGGCGGGGTGAAGGCCTTGCGCGCGGCCAATGCTGCTTTGCGGCTCGCGCAACCTTCGATGTGGTCGTTGACCAGGCCCATGGCCTGCATGAAGGCATACATCGTGGTCGGTCCCACAAAAGTCCAGCCGCGTTTTTTCAGGTCTTTGGACAGCGCGATGGATGCCGGCGAAGTCGGCATAGCCTTGACGGCCTCGTGCGTGATGCGCGCTGGCCGGCTTTTGGCCTCGGGCTCCAGCCGCCAGACAAAAGCGCCCAGCGAGCCGAACTCTTTGCGCAGCTCAATCACACGCTGTGCGTTGTTGATCGTCGAGGCGATCTTGCCCGCGTGGCGAACGATGCCGGCGTCGTTGACGAGTCGCTTGATGTCGCGCGCGTCGAAGCGCGCCACCTGCTCGGCGTCGAAGTTGGCGAAGGCGCTGCGAAAGGATTCGCGCTTGTTCAAAATCGTCAACCAGCTCAGGCCGGCCTGGAAACCTTCGAGGCAGATCTTCTCGAACAGCCGGCGTTCGTCGTCGACCGGGAAGCCCCATTCGCTGTCGTGGTAGTTGCGGTAAACCGGCGTGGCCTGGCACCAGGCGCAACGCGTGGTACGGCTGTCGTCGGTAAAAAGGCCCGCGGCAGGCGATGCGGCTGTTGCGGGGGGCTTGGGTGGGGTGGCGGAAGGCATGGGCGATTTTAGGCAGATGCGGGCGGCCGGCGTTATCATGAAACCGAATCCCCCGCAGCCCCTCAGCCCCGCAACTTCGGAACACGCACCATGTCCCTCCAGCTCTGGCTCGCTTTTGTCGCCGCAACCGCCGTCCTGCTGATCATTCCCGGCCCGACCATCCTCACCGTCATCAGCTATTCGATGGCGCATGGCAGGCGCGCGAATATTCCACTGGTTACCGCCGTGGCGCTGGGCGACTCGACGGCGCTGGTCGTGTCGCTGTTCGGCCTGGGCGCGCTGCTGGCGGCGTCGGCCTTCTGGTTCACGGTGGTCAAGTGGGCCGGCGGCCTGTACCTGCTCTATCTGGGCATCAAGCTCTTGCGTGCCGGCATTTCACCCATGCAGGCCGCGGCGCCCGAAGCCCCGGGCTCCTTGTGGAAGCTGTTCGGCAACACTTATCTGGTCACCGCGCTCAACCCCAAAGGGATTGTGTTTTTTGTGGCCTTCCTGCCGCAGTTCATCAACCCGGCTGCCGACGTCACTCGCCAGCTGTGGGTGCTTGCTACGACCTTTGTGGTGATGGCCAGTTTGAACGCCACGCTTTATGCGGTGTTTGCCGCCTCGGCCCGCAGCTTGCTGGCTTCGCCGCGTGCGCAGCGGCGGTTTAATTTTGCGGGTGGGGCGTTGTTGTCTATGGCTGGGGTTTGGGCTTTGTTGGCTCGGCGGCCGGCCTGACGCCGGGTCTTGCTCCGGCTTGCGCGCTCGCTGCTGAGATTTGCTGGCCGGGGTTGCCCGGCGGCAAGTAACTTTCTTTTGCTTCGCCAAAAGAAAGTCACCAAAGAAAAGGCGACCCGCAGTCTGGGTCCCCTACGCTGCGCTACGGGGCAACCTGCGGTGCTCGAGCCAAGCGGGGTCCGGCTAAACTCGCCTTCGGCTCAGACAACGCCGGCCCTGATCCGCTTGTCTCTGCGCTCCTCGGCCCAGCCAGGACGGGGCAAGCGGGAGCGGAAGCGGGAACAGAAGACAGAAATACAAAGAACCAATCAAGACAAACAAGGACTCGCCAAGGCGAGTCCTTGTTTCTCAGGTATTGGTATTCCTTCCCCACCCCTTGTGGATGCGCCGAGGAGCGGAGGTCCAGACGGATCAGGGATCGCGTTGTTTGAGCGAAGCGAGTTTAGCGAGACCCCGTCTGGACTGAGCACCGCAGGTCGCCCGTAGCGCAGCGGAGGGACGCAGCAACCAGGGTCGCCTTTTCTTTTGCTTACTTTTCTTTTGGCGAAGCAAAAGAAAAGTGAGTAGCTGCCGGGCTACCCCCGGCCCCGGAACCAAACCCAACATCAGCGTATGAAATAAACAAAGGCTTAGCCCGCGGGCTCTTCCGGAGGGCCGCCAAGCGCCCGCTGCATCACCACCGCCCCCTGACTCATCATCGCGTCAATGTATTCCTCCAAAGCATCGGGAAGCACATCGGTAATCCAGACAAAACGCGTGCGCTTGTCCCCCTCGGCAAACAGCTGCGCCGAGGCCATGTGATGGCTGGCCTTGCCGCCGACCACGGTATAGCTGAGGCGATGCGCCGCTTCATGGATGCCGACCAGCACTTCGTGCGCGACCGCGCCGTTGGCAAAGGTCACGGTGCGGCCGCCTTCGCCGGGCTTGCAGTCGACCACAAAGCCCGGCGCCAGGCGCCGGTGCACCGCATTGAAATCGCGCAGCGCATCCCAGACGCTGTCTATGCTCGCGTCGACGGTGAATTCCTTGTAGATCGTGGCCATGGTGCCTCCAGTCTGGCGGCGCCGGGGTGGCGCCTTGCCACTACAGGCTAGCAGTCAAAGCGGCCAAAGTCAGCCCGATTAAACCGGGACTGTGTAATTGAGTGTCATGCGCCCGCCATCCACCACCACAATCTCGCCGGTGATGTAGCTGGCCGCATCGCTGGCCAGGTAGGCCACGGTGTCGGCAATTTCCGAAGGCTCGCCGAGCCGTTTCATGGGCGTGCGACTCATGATTTTGGCTTTGGCTTCGTCACTGGTGAGCACGGCCTTGGCGGCCAGTTCGGTCGCGATGGTGCCGGGCGCCACCGCGTTGACGCGCACGCCCTGGCCGGCCAGCGACAGCGCCATCACGCGCGTGAGCTGGTTGATGCCGCCCTTGCTGACGTTGTAGCTGGCGATTGTGGGAATGGCGAGCACGCCGTTGACCGAGCTCATGTTGACGATGCTGCCCTTGCCGGCGGCCGCCATGACGCGCGCCACGGCCTGGCCCACCAGGAAGGAACCTTTGAGATTGATGCGCAGCACGGCGTCGAAGTCGGCTTCGGTCACGTCGAGGAACTCGGCGGCCCTGAAGATGCCGGCGTTGTTGACCAGCACGTCGATGCGGCCGTGCCCGGCCACGGTTTGCGCGACCAGCGCGTCGACCTGGGCCTTGTCACCCACGTCGCAGTGCACATACAGGCCGCCCAGTTCCTTGGCCAATGCCGCGCCGGGCGCGTCGGCGACGTCGGCGATCACCACGATGGCCTGCTCGCGCGCGAAGCGGCGCGCGCAGGCCTCACCTATGCCTTGCGCCCCGCCGGTGACGATGCAGACGCGGCCGGCCAGGCCGAAGGAGATAGTGGGCGCTGGCGCCGGGAAAGTGTTCATGCCCGCATGGTACCCGTGTAGGCGGCGATGAAGTTCTTCGCGCTGTCGGCCACCTGGGCCGCCGTCATGCCGGGTTTGTACAGCGCCGAGCCTATGCCGAAGCCGTTGGCGCCGGCCGCGAGGTAAGCGCCCATGTTGTCCGGCGTGACGCCGCCCACCGGCATCACTGGAGTCTGCTTCGGCAGCACGGCGCGCAGGGCTTTCACCACCGCCGGCGTGATCATCTCGGCCGGAAAAATCTTGAGACCCGTGGCGCCGGCTTCCAGCGCGCCAAAGGCCTCGCTGGCGGTCATCACGCCGGGCAGGCAGACCATGCCGAGGCGCACGGCCTCGCGCACCACGGCCGGGTTGAAGTTGGGCGAGACGATGAGCTGGCCGCCCGCGGCCTGCACATTGCGTACGTCTTCAGGCGTGAGCACGGTGCCCGCGCCTATCAAGGCCTCGGGGTAGGCGCTTGCCATCGCGGCGATGCTGTCCAGTGGCTGCGGTGAATTGAGGGGAATCTCGATCAGCGTCCAGCCCGTGGAGACCAGTGCCTGGCCGACCGGCAGAGCCTCGGCCGGTGTGAGCCCGCGAAGGATGGCGACCAGGGGGAGTGTCGTGAGTGCTTTGGAAAATTTTGGGTGTGCGTTGTTCATGGTGTTCTATCGATGGGGTGGCGCGCTCAGCCAAGCGTGTCGGCAATGGCGCGCAGGCCGCGCCAGGTGGCGCCCGCGCCTACGCGCTGGACCGGCACGCCGAGCTGGGCCAGCGCCTGTTCGTAGCGGGCCGTGAGCGCCTCCGCGCCCATGACCACCACGGGCTCGCCGCGCGGCAGCGTTTGAGCCTTGAGTTCTTCGCCTATGACCAGGCCCGACAGATAGCTTGGCAGTGCCTCAGTCTTCATCCGGTTGAACAGCGACAGCGTGCGTGTGCTGAAAGCGGTGTTCAGCAGGCCGGGGCCGGCCAGCGCATGGGCCACGCCCTGGTCGAAGGCGGCGGCGTCCAGCGCGGGTTCGTCCTCGGGCAGCATGCGCGCCAGGATGGAGTGGCGGCGCAGCAGCGCATAGAACTCGCCGGTCATCCAGGTGGAGAAATCCGTCACCTTGCGATCGCTCACGGTGGCCCACTTGCTGTGCGTGCCGGGCAGTACCAGGCGGGCATGCTCCAGGCCGAGCAGTTGCAACGCGCCGAAGATTTGCGTTTCCTCGCCGCGCATCACGTCGGGCACGCCGTTTTTGTCGATGCTCAGCCCGGGCACGATAGCGATGCGCCCTGGCTCCACCCATTCGAGCGCGGCGGCAATCGCGCCAAAGCCGGCGGGGCAGGCGCAGTAGGGCGCCTCGCGCCAGCCTTGTTTGCTGCCGGCCATGCCGGAGATCAGGCACAGCGTGCCGGGTGTCATCCAGTCGCCGAAGCAGCTTTCAAAAACATCGGGAAAGCCGCCGGCGTCTACCGTCAGGATGCCGCGCGGGAAGGCGCGTTCTTCGAGTGCGGCGCCATCGGCGTCGAGCAGCGCGCCGCGCAGCGACGAGCTGCCCCAGTCGACCGCGAGCAGGCGGCTCACAGCAAGGCCCTGACCTGTTCGGGCCGCGGCAGCGGCGCCACGGCGCCATAACCCTGCACCGTGAGGGCCGCGGCCGCATTGGCGTAGCGCGTGGCGTCGAACACCGTGTCGCCCTGGGCGATGCGCGCCAGCAGGTTGCCGCAGAAGCAATCGCCCGCGCCGGTGGCGTCCACCAGCTTCACGCGGTGCACCGGCACGCGTTCGCGCCGCGTGCCGTCGCTGACCAGCGCGCCGTCGCCGCCCAGCTTGAGCACCACGGTTTTGGCGCCCAGGGCATGGCCCCAGTCGACCACTTCATCGGGAGCTGTCATGCCGTTGAGGGCGGTGATGTCTTCCAGGCTGGGCAGGAAGATGTCGCACAGCGATACCGCATGGCGTGTGCAGGCCAGCGCGCGGTCCAGCGGCCAGAGCTTGAGCCGAAGGTTGGAATCAAAGGACACCAGCGTGCCGGACTCCTTGGCCAGCTTCATCGCGGCAAAGGCCGTGTCGCAGGCGCTCGCGGAAATCGCCAGCGAGATGCCCGACACGTGCAGGACTTTGGCCTGGCGCACGGCATCGGCCGCGCCGGCCTGTTGCAGCCAGGCCGGCGTCATGCGGCTGGCTGCTGAGCCCGCGCGCAGGTAGCTGAACTCGTGCCCCTTGGGGCCGTGGGTGACGAAGTACAGGCCGGTGCTGGCTTCGCTGTCCTGCTGGACGGCGGCCGTGGAGACGTTCTCGGCGGCCCATAAGGCCATCAGCGACTGGCCGAAGGTGTCGCCGCCCAGGCGGGTCAGGTAGGCGGTGCTGGCGCCGGCGCGCGCGGCGGCGATCACGGCATTGCTGGTGTCGCCGCCAAAGCCCTGCAGATAGTTGGGCTGGCCGGCGGTGGTCTGGTTGAATTCCACCATGGCTTCGCCAAGCGCGACGACATCGAATTTTCTGGCTTGCATTGGGTTTCCTGGCTTCTTGCGGCATCCCGGCGCGGGCTTTTTTCAGGGGAGAAAAACCGGAAAAAGCACGCCGCGCCTCAAAACCCCCAATGGTACCCGCGGGCCGGGTGCCGCCCCGTACCCGCGCTGTACCCTGCTCAGTGGTTGTCGCGCGGCACAAAGGAGCCGCGTTTGCCCACCAGGAAATCCAGGTCCACGCCTTCGTCGGCTTGCAGCACGTGGTCGATGTAAAGCTTCCAGTAGCCCGAGGATAGCGGGGGCTCGGGCGCCTTCCAGCCGGCCATGCGCCTGGCCAGTTCCTCGTCGCTCACATGCAGGTGCAGGCGGCGATTCGGCACGTCGAGTTCGATGATGTCGCCGTTCTGCACCAGGGCCAGCGGGCCGCCGGCGGCGGCTTCGGGCGCGGTGTGCAGCACCACGGTGCCGTAGGCCGTGCCGCTCATGCGCGCATCGCTGATGCGCACCATGTCGGTGATGCCCTTGCGCAGCACCTTGGGCGGCAGCGGCATGTTGCCGACCTCGGCCATGCCGGGGTAGCCCTTGGGCCCGCAGTTCTTCAGCACCATCACGCAGTTCTCGTCGATGTCCAGGTTCTCGTCGTCGATGCGCGCGTGGAAGTCTTCAATGGTTTCAAACACCACGGCACGGCCCTTGTGCACCATGAGGGCCGGCGTGGCGGCGCTGGGTTTGATGACGGCGCCGCGCGGCGAGAGGTTGCCGCGCAGCACGGCGATGCCGGCCTTGTCCTTGAAGGGCGCGGACAGCGGCTTGATCACGTCGGTGTTGTAGTTCTCCGCGTCGGCGATGTTTTCGCCTATGGTTTTGCCGTTGGCGGTAATGGCGCCGGTGTGCAGGTGTTGTGCGATCTCCTTCATCACCACCGGCAGGCCGCCGGCGTAGCAGAAATCTTCCATCAGGTATTTGCCCGAGGGCTGCAGGTTGACCAGGCACGGCAGTTCGCTGGCCAGCCGATCGAAGTCGTCGACGGTGAGCTTCACGCCGATCCGGCCGGCCATCGCAATCAGGTGGATGACGGCATTGGTTGAGCCGCCTATCGCGGCCAGTGTCTTGATGGCGTTCTCGAACGCTTCGCGCGTGAGGATTTTCGACAGCGTGAGGTCTTCGTGCACCATCTCGACGGCGCGGCGGCCGGCCATGCGGGCCAGCACGTTGCGCCTGCCGTCCACTGCGGGGTAGGCGGCGTTGCCGGGCAGGCCAATGCCCAGCGCTTCGACCATGCTGGCCATGGTCGAAGCCGTGCCCATGGTCATGCAGTGGCCGTGGCTACGGTGCATGCAGCTCTCGGCTTCGAAAAAGTCCTGGAGTTTCAAGGTGCCGGCGCGCACCTGCTCGCTCATGCTCCAGACGCCGGTGCCCGAACCGAGCTCCTGGCCGCGCCATTTGCCGCTCAGCATGGGCCCGCCGCTCACGCCCACCGTGGGCAGGTCGACGCTGGCGGCGCCCATCACCAGCGAGGGTGTGGTTTTGTCGCAGCCCATCAGCAGCACCACGCCGTCGATGGGGTTGCCGCGTATGCTTTCTTCAACGTCCATGCTGGCCAGGTTGCGGTACAGCATGGCGGTGGGGCGCAGCAGGGTTTCGCCCAGCGACATCACCGGGAATTCGAGCGGAAAGCCGCCGGCCTCATAGACGCCGATCTTGACCTGCTCGGCGATCGTGCGGAAATGCGAGTTGCAGGGCGTCAGCTCGCTGAAGGTATTGCAGATGCCGATGACCGGCCGGCCGTCGAACTGGTCGTGCGGGACGCCCTTGCCCTTGACCCAGCTGCGGTAGGCAAAGCCGTCGCGGTCCTGGCGGCCGAACCATTGCTGGCTACGGAGTTCGTGGGCGGGTTTTTTCTTGGGTGGTGTGCTCATGCGGGAAAGTCCTTAATTCGTCAAACATATTATCGTCATACCATTGACCTCGCTATCTTAGTGAAAACCATGACCGCAGGAGTCCGCCCTTTGTCCGCCCCGTCCAACCGCCCGCACATCCTCGCCGTCGCCAAGCTTCCGCCCTTCCTGATGGATCCGCTGCAGGCGGCCTATGAAGTCCATGACAGGCTGCATGAGAGCGACCCGGCGGCTTTCGCCAGGGTGGCGCCGCTGATCCGCGCGGTTGCAGGGGGCGGGGAGTCCAAGGTGCCGCGTTCCCTGATGGAACAACTGCCCGCGCTGGAGATGGTTTCCATCATGGGCGTGGGTTACGACGGCGTGGACGTCGCCGCCGCGCTGGAAAAACGCATCCCGGTCACGCACACGCCCGGTGTGCTCAACGACGAGGTGGCGGACCTGGCCATAGGCCTCATGCTGTCGGTGGCGCGCCGCATTCCGCTGGCCGACCGTTATGTGCGCGCCGGCCGCTGGGCCAAAGAGGGGGCCATGCCCCTGGCGCGCAAGGTCTCGGGCGCGCGCCTGGGCATCGTCGGCCTGGGCCGCATAGGCCAGGCCATCGCCAGCCGGGCCGAAGCCTTCGGCATGTCGATTGCCTATACCGGGCGCGGCGCCAAACCGGAACTCGCTTACACCTTTTACCCCACGGCACAGGCGCTGGCCGCGCAGGTGGATTTCCTGATCGTGATCACGCCCGGCGGCGCCGGAACGCGCCACATGATCAATGGCGAAGTGCTCAAAGCCCTGGGTCCCGAGGGTTACCTGATCAACGTGGCGCGCGGTTCGGTGGTCGATGAGGCGGCCCTGGTTGACGCGCTGCAGCAAGGCGTGATCGCCGGCGCGGCGCTCGATGTGTTCGAGAAAGAACCGCACCCCACGGAGGCGCTCTGGTCCATGGACAACGTGGTGCTGACGCCGCACATGGCGAGCGCCACGGTGCAGACACGCCACGCCATGGCGAAGCTGGCCGTCGACAACCTGCGCGCCCATTTTGCCGGGCAAGCCCTCTTTACCCCGGTGCCGGAATGGCATTGAATCAGGGGCGGAATGCTTCGGGTTTTCCATAGAAGACTCGGGGTTTAATCATCATATGATAACAATGCGTCAACGAACCCTTCCGAGTTTTTTGCCGTTCAACAACCCACCCGCAGAGGAGACAAATCCAATGAGACTCAAGACAATTCTGGCCGCCGCGATGGTCGCGGCCGGCCTCATCACGGCGGGGCAGGCCGCCGCCCAGGAAAAGCTCACCGTCTGGTGGGTCAAGGGCTTTTATAAAGCCGAGGACGACGCGCTGTTCGCCGCGATCAAGAAGTACGAGGAAAAACACAAGGGCGTGAAGGTCGAGCTCTCGCAGTACCCCGTGCAGGACATGATCCCGAAAACCGTCGCGGCCCTCGACTCCGGCAGCCCGCCCGACGTGGCCTATGCCGACGTCTACGACTTCCAGGTCGCCGGCAAGTGGGCCTTCGACGGCAAGCTTGAAGACATCAGCAGCGTGATCAATCCCATGCGCGCGCGTTTCGCGCCCAACACGGTGGAGACCGCCTTCCTCTACAACGACGTCACCAAGACGCGGGCCTATTACGCCTTCCCGATGAAGCAGCAGACCATGCACATCGAGTACTGGGTGGACATGCTCAATGAGGCCGGCTTCAAGGAATCCGACATTCCCACGGCCTGGAAAGACTACTGGTCTTTCTGGTGCGACAAGGTGCAGCCCGCCCATCGCCAGAAAACCGGCAACCGCACTTTCGGCATAGGCCAGCCGCTGGGCGTGGATTCGAGCGACTCGTTCTATTCCTTCCTGACCTTCATGGACGCCTACAACGTGAACCTGGTCAGCGACAGCGGCAAGCTGCTGGTCGACGATCCCAAGGTCCGCGCCGGCCTGATCGGTGCGCTGACGGATTACACCCAGCCTTATGCCAAGGGCTGCACGCCGCCGTCGTCCACCAGCTGGAAGGACCCGGACAACAATGTCGCCTTCCATAACAAGACCACCATCCTGACCCATAACGCCACGATTTCGATCGCCGCGAAATGGCTGGACGACATGAACAACGCCTCGCTCAAGCCGGAAGAGCGCGAGACCGCGAAGAAGAACTACACCGAGCGCATCCGCACGGCGGGCTTCCCGAACAAGCCCGACGGCAGCAAGATGGTCTACCGCGCCGCCGTCAAGGTGGGTGTGGTGTTCAACCAGGCCAAGAACAAGGCCCGCGCCAAGGAGTTCGTGTCCTTCCTGATGCAGGAAGAAAACCTCACGCCTTATGTGGAAGGCTCGCTGGGCCGATGGTTCCCGGTGACCAAGACGGCGCAGCAGCGTCCGTTCTGGAAGGCCGATGCGCACCGCCTGTCGGTCTACAACCAGTTCACCGCCGGAACCGTCAACTTCGAGTTCACCAAGAACTACAAGTTCACCATCCTGAACAACGAGAACGTCTGGGCCAAGGCGGCCAACCGCGTGATCAATGAAAAGGTGCCGGTGGACAAGGCCGTTGACGAAATGATCGCCCGCATCAAGACCGTGGCGAACTAAACGGTATCGACTGAAGAAAGCCGCGCCGCCCGCCCGGGATCCCGGGCAGGCGGCGCGCGTCAACAAAGCAAAGCATGAGCACTGCAACCATTCAACAGGCCGCCCCTTCCGTGCGCGCCGAACGCGCCGCCATGACTTCGTGGGAGAAGTGGGGGCTCGCGCTGGTCGTTCCCTACCTGCTGATCTTCCTGGTTTTTGTCATCTACCCGGTGGGCTACGGCCTGTGGCTGGCACGCCATCCGGATAGTTATGTCAGGCTGTTCGCCGACCCGATTTTTTTCCGCTCATTGGTCAACACGGTGGTGTTCATCGTCGTGGCGGTGAACATCAAGATGGCGGTGGCCTTGTTCCTGTCGGGATTTTTCCTGAACACGCGCTGGTGGATCAAGGCGCTGTCGGTGATTTTCATCCTGCCCTGGGCCGTGCCCTCCATCCCGACCATTTTGTCGATGCGCTTCATGCTCAACCCCGAGTGGGGCGTCATCAACACCCTGATTTTCAAGTTGACGGGCATAGACGGGCCGAACTGGCTCAATGACCCGACGCTGGCCCTGTCCTTCTCCATGCTGGCCCACATCTGGAAGTCCCTGCCGTTCTGGACGCTGATCCTGCTGGCCGGCCGCATGGCCATACCGGCCGAGCAATACGAGGCCGCGTCGGTGGACGGCGCCACGATCTGGCAGAAGTTCCGCTTCATCACCTGGCCGTCGATGCGCTCGCTCTACCTGACCTCGACCATCCTGTCGATGATCTGGACGCTGGGCGACTTCAACAGCGTCTACCTGCTCACGGGCGGTGGACCGGCCGACCTCACGCACGTGCTGGCCACGCTGGGCATCCGTTACCTGCGGCTGGACCAGGTCGATTTGTCCCTGGCCTCCATCGTCGTGGCCCTGCCCCTGGTGCTGCCGCTGGTGTATTTCATGATGAAAAGGTTGTCCAAATGAGCCGCGTCACACTGCGTACCGTAAGCCGGGAGGCCAGGCTGCTGCTGATCGGCATCCCGGTCCTGCTGTGGACGCTGATCCCGATCTACCACATGGTGCTGTTCGCGATCTCGCCGCGCAACGAAGCCACGACCGGGCGGCTCTGGCCCAAAAAGCCCACGCTGGACAACTTCGAGACGGTGTTCTGGCAAAAGCATTTTTACCTCGACCATTTCTGGGAACAACTTGGCAACTCGCTGGTGATCGCGATTTCGGTGGGTGTGCTGACGCTGGTGATCTCCACCACCGCGGCCTTTGCCATCAGCCGCCTCAAGGTGCGCGGCGGCCGCACGGTGATGAACATGGCGCTCTTCACCTACTTCATCCCCGCGGCCTTCCTGGCCGTTCCCATGTACAAAACCATGGGCAACTACGGCTTGCTGAACCACCAGTGGTCGCTGATCCTGGCCATGGTGACCATCGCCTCGCCGTACTGCATCTGGGTGCTCAAGCAGGCCTCCGACAAACTGCCTTACGAACTCGACGAGGCGGCCAAGATGGACGGCGCCACGGCCATGCAGCTGTTCCGGCTGGTCTACCTGCCGCTCATGGTGCCCTCGCTGGTGGCGGTCGGAACTTATGCGCTGCTGCTGGCCTGGAATGAATACCTCTACGCTTTCCTGCTGCTGTCCAGGGACACCAGCGTGACGCTGGCGGTGGCCCTGGGTAATTTCCTCGCCGCCGACGACTCGCCGTGGGAACTGCTGATGGCCACGGGCCTGATTTACGCGCTGCCTCCGGCGGCTATCTATTACACATTCAAGCGCTACATGGTGTCAGGCCTGACTGCCGGCGCCGTGAAAAGCTGATCCCCGGGAAATACCAAACATGGCTTCTGTATCGTTTCGCAATATTGAAAAGGCCTTCGGCAAGGTCAAGATCATTCACGGCATCAGCTTCGACATCTCCGACGGCGAATTCGTCGTGCTGGTGGGGCCGTCGGGCTGCGGCAAATCCACGCTGCTGCGCATGCTCGCCGGCCTGGAGGAAATCAGCGGCGGCGAAATGTCGATTGACGGCAAGGTCATCAACGAGCTCGACTCCAAGGACCGCGACATCGCCATGGTGTTCCAGAGCTACGCCCTGTACCCGCACATGACGGTGCGCGACAACATGGCTTTCAGCCTGAAGCTGCGCAAGGCCGATGCCGAACTCACCAACAAGCGCGTCGGCGACGCCGCCCGCATCCTGAACCTGGACCCGCTGCTGGACCGCTTCCCGCGCGAGCTCTCGGGCGGGCAACGCCAGCGCGTGGCCATGGGGCGGGCCATCGTGCGCGACCCCAAGGTCTTCCTGTTCGACGAGCCGCTGTCCAACCTGGACGCCAAGCTGCGCGTGGCCATGCGCGCCGAAATCAAGGCCCTGCACCAGCGCCTGAAGACCACCACGGTTTACGTCACGCACGACCAGATCGAAGCCATGACCATGGCCGACCGCATCGTGGTGATGCACGACGGCATCATCGAGCAGATCGGCACGCCGCTGGAGCTGTTCGACCGGCCCGGCAACCTGTTCGTCGCGCAATTCATCGGCTCGCCCGCCATGAACGTCTTCAAGGGCGTTCTGCGCAAGGACGGCGGCCGGGCCTGGGTCGAAGCCCAGGGCCACCAGTGGCCCATAGGCGCGATCGCGCAGGCGCAGGACGGGCAACCGGTGCACTACGGCGTGCGCCCCGGCGACCTGTCGCTGTCCGCCACCGGCCAGGGCATCCCGGCCAAGGTCATCGTGGTGGAGCCCACCGGCGCCGAGACCGAACTGCTGCTCGACGTGAACGGCGCCAAGGTCATTCTGGTGATGCACGGCCGCACGGCCGTGCGCCCCGACGAGATCGTGCACCTCGAAATCGCGGCCGGCAAAACCCACGTGTTTGACGACGCCAGCGGCGCCCGGCTGGACTGAGGCAGCCCATGGTCGTGAACACTTTCAGGCTTGATGGGCGCCTGGCGCTGGTCACCGGCTCTTCGGCCGGCATCGGCCTGGCGCTCGCGCGCGGCCTGGGGCAGGCCGGTGCCCGCCTTGTGCTCAACGGCCGCGACAGCGCCAGGCTGGCGCAGGCCGCCGCTGTGCTGCGCGACGAAGGCCTGGAGGTCCACACCAGCGGCTTCGACGTGACCCAGGCCGGCGCGGTGCTGGCGGCCGTGGACGACATTGAGGCGACCCTGGGCGGCATCGACATCCTCGTCAACAACGCCGGCATGCAAAAGCGCATGGCCCTGCAGGATTTCCCGGCCCAGGACTGGCATGAGCTGATGCGCACCAATGTCGACAGCGTCTTTTTTGTCGGCCAGGCGGTCGCCCGGAAAATGATAGGGCGCGGCAAGGGCAAGATCATCAACATCTGCTCGGTGCAGAGCGAGCTGGGGCGTCCCAACATCGCGCCCTATATGGCCAGCAAGGGCGCGGTGAAGATGCTGACCAAGGGCATGGCGATCGACTGGGGTCCTTACGGCATCCAGGTCAACGGGCTGGGCCCGGGCTACTTCAAGACCGAACTCACCGAAAAACTGGTGGCCGACGAACAGTTCAGCGCCTGGCTCACGGGGCGCACGCCCAGCAGGCGCTGGGGTGAGGTGGCCGAGCTGGCCGGCGCTGCCGTGTTCCTGGCCAGCGATGCCTCCAGTTTTGTCAACGGCCATGTTTTATATGTCGACGGCGGGGTGACGGCGACGCTGTGAAGCCGCCGCCGGCCCGCGCAACCAGGGAGAAACATCATGCGTGGACTTGTCTGTCATGCGCCCCTAGACCTGCGCCTTGACGCACTGGATGCCGAACACCTCGGTCCGCAGCAGCTGCGTGTGCGGGTGGCTTTCGGCGGGATTTGCGGTTCCGACCTGCACTACTTCCAGCACGGCGGTTTCGGCACCGTGCGTATCAAGGAACCCATGGTGCTGGGCCACGAGGTGTCTGGCGTTATCGAGGCCGTGGGCAGCGAGGTCAGCGGCCTGCGCGCCGGCCAGCGCATCGCGATTTCGCCCTCGCGGCCCTGCGGCGCCTGCCGCTTCTGCCAGCAAGGCCTGCACAACCACTGCATGGACATGCGCTTTTACGGCAGCGCGATGCGTTTTCCGCACATCCAGGGCGCTTTCCGCGAAACCCTGGTCATCGAGGCTGCCCAGGCGCATCCCGTGGCCGACGACCTGCCTTTGTCCGAGGCCGCGCTGGCCGAGCCCCTGTCGGTAGGCCTGCACGCCATTTCGCGGGCCGGCTCGGTCTTCGGCAAGCAGGTGCTGGTGACCGGTTGCGGCCCGATAGGCGCCCTGCTGATCGCCGGCCTGCGCCGCGCGGGCGCGGCCCGCATCGTTGCGGCTGACATCGCCGAGCTTCCCCTGGCCTGCGCCAAAAAAATGGGCGCGGACCAGACCCTCAACCTGGCCCAGGAGCCCGACGGCCTGGCGGCCTTTGCCGCCGGCAAAGGCCAGTTCGACGTGATGTTCGAGGCCTCGGGCAATGAGAAAGCCCTGGTCGCGGGCCTGGATGTGGTGGCGCCGCGCGGCGTCATCGTGACGGTGGGCCTGGGCGGCAACGTCTCCCTGCCGCTCAACACCCTGGTCGCCAAGGAGCTGGAGTTGCGCGGCACCTTCCGCTTCCATCCGGAATTCGCCGTCGCGGTGGCCTTCCTGAACCAGCGGCTCATTGACGGGCGGCCCGTGATCACCGACATCGTCGCCTTCGACCAGGCCATGCATGCCTTTACACTCGCCGGCGACAAACGCCAATCCATGAAAGTACAAATCGCCTTTGGCGGCGAAACCTGATGGGGCGTCTGCTTTTTCTTTTTATAGCCATTCACCGGAGTCCCTTGTGACCGTTTTCTCCAAAGTCATTCTCTACACCGATACCGACGGCCGGGCCAAATTCCGGGAGGAGGCCATACCGCTGGGCGAAGGCTCGCCTCAGGCAATGCTGTCCGAATTGTTCGCCTCGGGCGGCTACCAGCTACGCCACAGCCCGCTGGGTTTTCGCAGCCAGTTCCATTGCACGCCGAACCCGCAGTGGGTGTTCATCCTGGGCGGCGAGATGGAAATCGGGTTGCAGGGCGGCGTCTCACGCGTGTTCAAGCCGGGCCAGCATTTCTATTCCGCCGACGTGCTGCCGGCCGGCGCCACTTTTGACCCGGCACTGCACGGCCATTGGAGCCGCCAGGTAGGGCCGGACCCGCTGGTCACGTTGTTCTTGCGGGGTTAAGGCGACACCATGGCCACCATGAAAAACGTCCACGGCAACACGGTTGACCATATCGGGGAAGCCATCGTCGCGGGGCGTTATACCGCCGGCATGTCCATGCCGCCGGAGCCGGTGCTCTGCGAGGAACTGGGCGTGAGCCGCACGGTGGTGCGCGAAGCGGTCAAGTCGCTGATCGCCAAGGGCCTGGTCACCACCGGGCCCAAAGTGGGCACTCGCGTGCTGACCGAGGAGCACTGGAACTGGTTTGACCCTGACGTCATCGCCTGGAAGGCCAAGGCCGGCATCACGCCTGAATTTTTACGCGACCTGCTGGAACTGCGGCGCCTGGTCGAACCGGCCGCCGTGCGCATGGCCGCCGAGCGCGCCAGCGCGGAGGAAATCGCCGGGATCGAGGACGCTTATGCGGGCATGAAGCGTGCCGTGGAAGGCGGCGGCGACTACGTTACCTACGACCTGCGCTTTCATCAGGGGCTGCTGCGTGCCGCGCACAACCGCATGCTGGTCCAGATGAGCAAGGCGCTCAGCGCCTTGCTGCGCACCAGTTTTGAAATTTCCACCGTCCGCAAGGACGGGCCCAAGCGCTCGCTGCCGCTGCACCGGGCGGTGCTCGACGCGGTGATCGCCCGCAACCCGGCCAAGGCCGAAAAAGCGATTCTGGTACTGATTGACGGCGCGCACGAGGACATCGAGCTGGTGCTCGGCTCGCGACGCCGTTTGCCCAAGCTGAGCAACCCGGCCAAGCAGCTCAAGGCGGCTTGAGCGGCTCACAAAACCCTCCTGGCGTTGTTGTGGCCGCCTTGCCATGCTGGTGCACTGTCTGCGGCGTCACGCCTAGCCAGGACCGCTTCGCCGGGTTTTGTGAGCCGCTCTTAGCGCTGCTGCATCTCGCCAGACAGGATCACGTGGTGGCCCTGGCGAGTAGCCACTTCCTCGACCAGCGTGCGCGCGACGCGTTCCGCCGAAATGGACTGGTAGTTGAGCGGTATCACGCGGTTGAGAAATTTTGAGAGGCCCATTGCCAGCTTTTCACCGCCGCGCGTGGGCTGACCCAGGGATTCCCGGTCGCCCGCCAGAAAGGACGGCCGCACCACCACCAGCGTGGAAAAACCGAGCTGCGAGAGCGCTTCTTCGGCTTCGCCTTTAACACGGGTGTAGAAGAGGACGGAATGGGAGTCTGCGCCCATGGCGCTGACCACACCCAGCCGCGTGGCGCCGGCAATGCGGGCGGCTCGGGCTACGGCCAGCACGGCATCAAAATCCACCCCCCTGAAAGCCGCGCGGCTGCCTGCTGTCTTGATGGTGGTGCCCAGGGCGATGAAGACGTCGTCCACCGGCGGTGCGGTGAATCCGGCGAAAGAGTCCGCCAGGTGCACGGCCAGCTTGAGGTCGCGCTGGGCTGGTGCGCGACGGCCCACGCAGTGGACCGCCGAATAGTGCTTATCGGCCAGTAAACGAGCCAGGACCGCCCGGCCGACGAGGCCCGTTGCCCCGGCCACCAGCGCCACCCGAGCCGCCGCCACCGCCGGAGCGGTTGCCGCCCCCCCGGTAGTTGCCGCGGTTGCCGCCCGTGGGCTGGCCGGAGGATGGGAAGCCTGAGGAGGCGTGGCTGGCGGGTTGCTGGTTGTCGAAGTCATTGCGTGGCTCCCTTGACTCATTGCGGGGCGCACGCGGCTGCTGGTCGTCGCGCGGCGGGCGCTGCGCCTGCTGGCGTGGCGGCTGGCCGTTCTGTGAGTAGCCCGAAGCCTGGCGTGGCTGGCCGGGATTGGGCGTGCGGGGACCGCGGCCGCTGCCGCCGCCATTGCCGCCACCCCCGTTGCCGCCGCCGGCGGGGCCGCGTCCGCGCGCGCCGCCATTGCCATTGCCGCCACCGTTGCCGCCGCCTGCGCCACGCGCGGGCTGTGCACCCTTGGTGTCGCGGATGCGCTGCATCATCTCGGTGCGGGCGGCCTTGGCCGCTGCCTGCATCACGTCACGGCTTGGCGGCTTGCCCAGGCCGCCCCAGATGGTCTGGCGGCCCATGGCCAGCGGCTCGGCGCGTTCGCCGGGCTCGGCTTCAAAGCCGGGGACCAGGACTTTTTCGATGTTCTGCTTGGTGAAGCGCTCGATGTCCTGCATGAAGCCTTCTTCATCGAGGCACACCAGGCTGACGGCTTCGCCGCTGTTGCCGGCGCGGCCGGTGCGGCCGATGCGGTGAACGTAGTCTTCGCTGACGTTGGGGATTTCGTAGTTCACCACGTGCGGCAATTCGTCGATGTCGATGCCGCGGGCGGCGATGTCGGTGGCCACCAGGGCGCGGATCGTGCCGCTCTTGAAATCGGCCAGGGCCTGGGTGCGGGCGGTCTGGCTCTTGTTGCCGTGCAGCGCCATCGCGGGGATGCCGTTTTTGGTCAGGTGCTCGGCCACGTTGTTGGCGCCGAACTTGGTGCGGGTGAACACCAGCACCTGGCTCCAGTTGTGCTCGTTGATGATGTGAGTCAGCAGCGCTTTTTTCTTGCTGCGGCCGACGGGATGGATGGTCTGCGTGATGCGCTGCACCGTGGTGTTGCGCGGCGTGACCTGGATGGATTCGGGGTTCTTGAGCAGGCCGTTGGCCAGCTCGCGGATCTCGTCGCTGAAGGTCGCGCTGAACAGCAGCGACTGCTTCTGCTTGGGCACCAGGGCGAGCACCTTCTTGATGTCGTGGATGAAGCCCATGTCCAGCATACGGTCGGCTTCGTCGAGCACCAGGATCTGCACCTGGCTCAGGTCCAGCGTGCCCTGGCTCGCGTGGTCCAGCAGGCGGCCGGGGGTGGCGACCAGGATGTCGACGCCGCGGCGCAGTTTTTCAATCTGGGCGCCCATGCCGACGCCGCCGAACATCACCATGGAGGTGAGGTCGGTGTATTTGCCGTAGGTGCGCACGCTTTCTTCGACCTGGGCCGCGAGTTCGCGGGTCGGGGTCATGATCAGGGCCCGCACGGCATTGACGCCGCGGCGGTTGGTCAGGCGCGCTTCGGTGGACAGGCGCTGCAGCAGGGGGAGGGTGAAGGCAGCGGTCTTGCCGGTGCCGGTCTGGGCGCCGCCCAGCAGGTCCACACCCTTGAGCACGGCGGGGATGGCTTGGGCCTGGATGGGGGTGGGGGTGTCGTAGCCCTGCTCGAGCACAGCCTTCAGAATGGCCGGGGCCAGGTTCAATTCTTCAAATGTCATGATGTTGCGCCGTGTGGCGCTTTAGATCGGCCTGTTGGGCGCCTTGCTGAAAGGCAACCCGCCAGTCAAAGGCAGATGGGGTCAGAAAGTGGGCCGAAAACATCGTAAGCAGCCACTTGAAGCGGTACCCGGATGTGCCCAAATGTTGTAGGCAACTGGAGCCAGCAACCCCTGTATTGTCGCACAGCAACGATAATGGGGGCATTCACGCATAAATCACGCCTTGCCAAAAGGCGTTTGCGCCCAGGCGCAGCGTGTCGTTCCAGCCCGCAAGAAAGCCTGCTGACAGCCTGTAGAGATAGCCTTTACAGGCGGCAAGCAGCCCGTTTTCTGGCATTGTTTTTCATTTTTACCAAAGTTAATCCTGATGGCTCAGTACGTATTTACTATGAACAAGGTCGGCAAGATCGTGCCGCCCAAGCGCCATATCCTCAAAGAGGTGTCGCTCAGTTTCTTCCCGGGCGCCAAGATCGGCGTGCTGGGCACCAACGGCTCCGGCAAGTCGACCTTGCTCAAGATCATGGCCGGCCTGGACACGGAAATCGAGGGTGAAGCCACCCCCATGCCGGGCCTGAACATCGGCTACCTGCCGCAGGAACCCAAGCTGGACCCCGAGCACACGGTGCGTGAAAGCGTGGAAGCCGGCATGGGCGCGGTGTTCGCCGCCAAGGCCCAGCTCGAAGCCGTGTACACGGCCTACGGCGAGCCCGACGCCGATTTCGACGCACTGGCCGCGGAGCAGGCCCGCCTGGAGGCCATCATCGCCACGGCAGGCACCGACTCCGAGCACCAGCTTGAAATCGCCGCCGACGCGCTGCGCCTGCCGCCCTGGGACGCCAAGATCGGCGTGCTGTCGGGCGGCGAAAAACGCCGCGTGGCCCTGTGCAGCCTGCTGCTGTCCCGGCCCGACATGTTGCTGCTCGACGAACCCACCAACCACCTGGACGCCGAATCGGTGGACTGGCTGGAGCAGTTCCTGCAGCGTTTCTCGGGCACCGTGGTGGCCATCACCCATGATCGCTACTTCCTGGACAACGCCGCCGAGTGGATCCTGGAGCTGGACCGCGGACACGGCATCCCCTGGAAGGGCAACTACAGCAGCTGGCTGGACCAGAAGGGCGAGCGCCTGGCGCAGGAGCAAAAGGGCGAGGAAGCCCGCGCCAAGGCCCTGAAGAAGGAACTTGAATGGTCGCGCCAGAACCCCAAGGCGCGCCAGGCCAAGAGCAAGTCGCGCCTGGCCCGCTTCGAGGAGCTCTCCGATTTCGAATACCAGCAGCGAAACGAAACCCAGGAAATCTTCATCCCCGTGGCCGAGCGCCTGGGCAATGAGGTCATCGAGTTCAAGAACGTCAGCAAGTCCTTCGGCGACCGCCTGCTGATCGACAACCTGAGCTTCCAGGTGCCAGCGGGTGCCATCGTCGGCATCATCGGCCCCAACGGCGCGGGTAAATCCACGCTGTTCAAGCTGATCGCCGGCAAGGAGCAGCCCGACAGCGGCGAGGTCGCCATCGGCAAGACCGCGCGCATGGCCTTTGTCGACCAGCACCGCGACGACCTGGCCAATGAAAAGACCGTCTGGGAAGATATCTCCGGCGGCCTGGACATGCTGACCGTCGGCAAGTTCACCATGCCCAGCCGCGCCTATGCCGGCCGCTTCAACTTCAACGGCGCCGACCAGCAAAAGCGCGTCGGCATGCTGTCGGGCGGTGAGCGCGGGCGCCTGCACCTGGCCAAGACCCTGATCGCGGGCGGCAACGTGCTGATGCTCGATGAACCCTCGAACGACCTGGACGTGGAAACCCTGCGCGCGCTCGAAGACGCGCTGCTGGAATTCGCCGGCTCGGTGCTGGTGATCAGCCATGACCGCTGGTTCCTGGACCGCATCGCCACCCACATCCTGGCCGCCGAAGGCGACAGCCAGTGGACCTTCTTCAACGGCAACTACCAGGAGTACGAAGCCGACAAGAAGAAGCGTTTGGGTGAAGAGGGTGCCAAGCCAAAACGCGTCCGTTTCAAAGCCCTGCACTAGGCTTGGGAACTGTCATGACAGACCAGGAGGTCCTGGATAAAACCCGTTTATGGCTCGAAAAAGCCGTGATCGGGCTCAACCTGTGCCCGTTCGCCAAGGCGGTCTACGTGAAGAACCAGGTGCGTCTGGTGGTGAGCCGTGCCCGGCATGCGGACGACCTGCTCGAGGAACTTGACCGCGAACTGGACTTGCTGGCGGCGACGCCGGCCGAAGAGGTCGACACCACGCTGCTGATCCATCCCACCTTGTTCGAGGACTTCCTGGATTTCAATGACTTCCTGGAAATCGCCGAAGGCGTGGTGGATGAACACGGCCTGGAAGGCGTGATCCAGCTGGCCAGCTTTCACCCGCAGTTCCAGTTTGACGGCACCGAGCCTGACGACATCGGCAACTACACCAACCGCGCCCCCTTCGCCATCCTGCATTTGCTGCGCGAGGAGAGCGTCGAAAGGGCCGTGGAGGCATTCCCCGAGGCCGAGGCCATCTTCGAGCAGAACATCGCGACGCTCGAAAAACTCGGCCACACGGGCTGGAAAGCGCTGGGCCTGTAGAGCCGCGGCGCTCCTATTTGGGCAAATACTGTTTGAGCACCGCCTGAAGCTGGGCGAAGTTAAATGGCTTGGTCACATAGCCGCTGGCGCCCAGGCGCAGGGCTTCCTCGAGCCGCTCCGACTCCGCGCTGGCCGACAGGAACACAAAGGGCACCTGCCTGAGCGCGGGTTCGGCCTGAAGCGCGGCCAACACTTCCATGCCGTTCATCTGCGGCATCATCACGTCGCAAAAAATCAGGTCCGGTAGCTGCGCCCTGGCCGCCTGCAGGCCGGCGCTGCCATCCGCCGCCGCGACGCCTTCATGGCCCTCCAGCCGGACGAAGCGCAGCAGGTTGTCCCGTATATGGGACTCGTCTTCAATCACCAGGATGCGCGCCATTTTTCTTTCGCGTTGAAGGCCCCGCTGTCGTTGTTTGGAGGGGGCGGATATTCCCTGTGCCGCCAGCCGGCGGGATACGCCGCAGCGCCGGTCTGGTGGCCCATCTTATAGCGTTGCCGGGCTTGAATGTTCAAATCGTGACGGTAAAGCGCGTGCCCTGTCCCACGGTGCTGGCAACTTCGATGCGGCCGCCGTGCAGGTCGACGGAATTCTTGACGATGGCCAGGCCCAGGCCCGTGCCCTGGATTTCGCCGACGTTGCTGGCCCGGTGAAACCATTCAAACAGGTGGGGAAGTTCTTCGGCCGGAACCCCTATGCCCTGGTCCGAGACCTCAAAGGCCACCCGTCCCTCTGAAGAAAAGACGCGAAACAGGACTTTCCCGCCCTGCGGCGAATATTTGATGGCGTTGGACAACAGGTTGCCGAAAATATGCCGCAGCAGCTTTTCATCGAAGAGCCCGACCGCCGGACTGGCCTCGAATTCCAGGGCCAGCTCGCAGCCCCCTTCCGAATGCTGGATGCGGGCATCTTCGACCAGGTCCTGGCACAGCGTTTGCAGGTTGAGCTCGGCCGGCTGGAACTCCAGCATCTGAGCCTCCACCTTGCCCAGCAGCAGCACGCGGTCCAGCATCTGGGTCATGCGCTGCACGCCGGTTTCTATGGTGGCGATGACTTCGGCTTTTTCGGGTTCGGGCAGGCGGTCGCCGTAGTGCTTGAGCAGCTCCGCGGACGACAGGATGAAGGCCAGCGGCGTGCGGAATTCATGCGAAGCCACCGAGATGAAGCGCGACTTCATGTCGTTGAGTTCGGTCTGCCGCTGCAGCGTCTGGCGCTGCGTCAGCTCGGCCTGCAGGCGGGCGGTGGCGTCCACCACGAAAATCAGGGTTGCCTCGCGCTTGCCCCATTCGATCTGCACGGCGGAGAGCTCCAGCGAGCGCACCTCGCCGGCCTGGGTGATCACCCGAAAACCGTACATCGAGTCGACCTCGTCGCCCCGCAGGCGGCGTTCGTGGCGCTCGCGCATCACCGGCAGGTCGTCGGGGTGGACGGTCGCCGTGTAGGGCTGGGACAGCAGGTATTCCCGCGGATGGCCCACGATGCGTTCCAGGCTGGGGTTGGCGAACACCATGCGGCCGTCCTGCACCACCACGACGCCGACGCCGACGTTTTCAATCACCGTGCGGTAGCGCTCTTCCGATTTGCGCAACTCGTCGAGCGCCTGGTAGCGCTCGATAGCGCTGCTGACGTGATTGGCCACGAAGGAGAGGATGTCCGCGTCCGAATCACTGTAGGCTACGCCCGGTTCATAGCCCTGCACCGCGAGCACGCCGCCTATGCTGCCGCGTATGTGCATGGGAACGCCCAGCCAGGAGCTGAAGGTCATGTCGCCGCTGCCTTCCGTCACCTGGCCGCCGGCTTCGAGCAGCTTGAGCCGCGCGGCATCGATGATCTGCGGCCGGCCGGTGCTCAGCACGAACTCGGTCAGACCGCGCCGGTAGGGCACGTCGCTCAACTGCAGGGTGTCGCCGTCGCGCTCGTCCACGTAGTAGGCGAAATTCTTGCGTTGTTTTTGCGCGTCGTAGAGGCAGACGTAACAGTTCTTCGCATACAGCAGTTCGCCCAGCAGGCCGTGCACTGATTGCAGGAAGTCATAAAAGGAAAGGTCGGCCGCGGCGCGCTCGGCGATGCGGTAGAACACCCGCTGCAAGGTTTCGGCTTTTTTCTGCTCCAGCGCCTCGGCCTGCAGTTCACGCGTGCGTTGCTCCAGCCACAGCGTGGCCGAGGTCTCCTGCTTCTGCTTTTCAAGCTGCAGTTCGCGGTAGTCGGCCTGCAGCGTCTGGTGTTGCTGCCGTAACTGCTTGAGCTGGAGTTGCAGGTCGGCGTCAGGGGGCATGGTGCGGCTATCGTACTCGGGTGGAGGAGATGTCCGCCGTGTTGCCATCAGGGTGCGGCCAGTCCGTCCACCGTCTGGAACATGGTCTCGCGCGCCTGCGCCACGATCTGCGTGCGCCATTCGTCGGTGTCGACGTAGAACGCGTCCATCATCTGGCGCTTGATCGCCGCGTGCACCTCGGGCGGCGCTTCGGGGTGCTTGTGCAGCCAGTGGTCGGCGCGCAGCGCGCCTATCATTTCGAGGATGGGCAGCGTGCCGTATTCCATGGCCATGGCGGTGTATTCGGCCCGCGGGCACTCGTCGTGCACGGCGTACGACATCAGGCCCGTGAGTTTGGCCGAGGTCGAGGAGCCGTCGTAGAAAGAGGTCACGGGCGTGGCGCCGCCGCCGTCCCACCAGGCGCGTGCGCGCGCCAGGGATTTAGCGTCGTCGTTGCCGGCAAAGATGCGCTCGCCCATGCCGCTGGGCCCCAGGCCCGTGTGCAGGTCCATCCAGGCGATGCGTGTGGCTTGTTGCGCGAAGGTTTGCAGCACTTCGCGCAGGGTGCGGTTGTTCCAGGTCGGCACGGTGCCGCCGAAGAACATGCCGTCGGCGTATTCATGCTGCCCCTGCGACACCGCCGCCTGGTAGCGCGTCACGCCGTGGGTGTCTATATAGGCCGCGATGGCGGCCTCATTCGCGGCCGTGGGCGGCCATTGCTCGGGCAGCAGCAGGTCGTGGACTTCGCGGTAGGCTTCGTTCACGGGCAGGGGCTCGCTGAAGTCATGGAAGTTGCGGTTCAGGTCCACGTTTTCATGCGTGGTGCGCCGCGCGTACGAAAAGCCGTGCGGGTTGAGCGCATGGATGTATAGCACCGCCACGCCGCCCGCGCGGGCCCTGGCGCGCCATTCGGCGTCGTGCGCGGCGTACACCTGCACGCCCGAGCCGCAGTAGCCTTCCACGCCGTGGCAGGCGCTGCTGACGATGAAGAGCTTCGCCGCGTCGGGCGAGCCGTCCAGGGCGACGTCCATGGCCAGGGTTTCGCCCTCGCGGCCCTTGAGCGGGTGTTCGTAGGCGCGAAGCGCCATGCCGGCGGAGGTCGCCGCCTCAAGGAATTTCGCGCGCGCAGCCGCATAGCTGGCCGAAAAAGCCGCATGTGTGTTCATGGTGTGTTGTTGGAGGTCAGGATTCAGGCCTTGGCAGCCGTGCCCAGCCAGCGTGTGGCCAGTTGGACCCAGTAGGTGCCGCCCAGGGGGATCAGGTCGTCGTTGAAGTCGTAGCTCGGGTTGTGCAGCGTGCAGGGCCCTTCGCCGTGGCCCATCTCGCGGTGCGCGCCGTCGCCGTTGGAAATGAAACAGTAGGCGCCGGGTTTGGCCTGCAGCATGTAGGCGAAGTCTTCAGCGCCCATGGTGGGCTCCTGTGCCAGCACGTTGGCCGGCCCCACGATGTCGCTCATCACCCGGCGCGCGAAATCGGCTTCGGCGGCGCTGTTGACGGTGGGCGGGTAGTTGCGCGTGAAGCTGAACTCGCAGCGCGCCTCGAAGGCGGCGCAGGTGTGCTCGGCGACTTCCTTCATGCGTCTTTCGATCAGGTCCAGCACCTCGATGCTGAAGGTGCGCACCGTGCCCTGCAATTCGCAGAAGTCGGGGATCACATTGGTGGCCTCGCCGGCGTGGATCATGGTCACCGAGATGACGCCCGCATCCACGGGTTTCTTGTTGCGGCTGATGATGTTCTGGAAGCCCTGCACCATCTGGCAGGCTATCGGCACCGGGTCAGTGCCGGTGTGCGGCAAGGCAGCGTGGCCGCCCTTGCCGCGTATCGTGATCTTGAATTCGTTGCTCGACGCCATCACCGGCCCAGCGCTGACCGCGAAAGTGCCGACAGGCGCGCCCGGCCAGTTGTGCATGCCGAAGACCGCTTCGACGGGGAATTTTTCAAAGAGGCCGTCCTTGATCATCTCGCGCGCGCCGCCGCCGCCTTCTTCGGCCGGCTGGAAGATCAAGTAAACCGTGCCGTCAAAGTCGCGGTTCTGCGAGAAGTGGCGTGCCGCAGCCAGCAGCATGGCAGTGTGGCCGTCATGGCCGCAGGCGTGCATCTTGCCCGGCTGCGTGCTGGCATGGGGGAATTTGTTGAACTCCTGCATGGGCAGGGCGTCCATGTCGGCGCGCAGGCCCACGGCCCGGCCGCAGGCGCCGCCGTCGCGGCCGTGCACGATGCCGACCACGCCGGTGGTGCCCATGCCGCGGTGAACCGGGATGCCCCAGGATTCGAGCTTTTGCGCCACAACGTCGGCGGTGCGCACTTCCTTAAAGCAGAGTTCGGGATGGGCGTGGATGTCGCGGCGCACAGCGGCTATGTCGGCCGCCCCGGCCAGGATGGATTCAATGATTTTCATGACGATGTCCCCTAAGAGTACATATTACCCAAGCCGGTTCCGCTTTGCATGACCGTGCCTGGGTTCCTGGCATTAATGCCTAAATCCGGCCCTCTTCAACCGCATGGCAGGCCACACGAACGCCTTCGAGTGGCAGGAATTCCGGCCTTTCGCTGCGGCAGCGCTCGTTGGCGTGCGGGCAGCGCGGGTGGAAGGTGCAGCCGCCGGGCGGGTCCAGCGGATTGGGCACTTCGCCCGACACCGGGGTGCGGGCGCGGCCGGTGTCGTGCATCTTTGGGATGGCGTCCAGCAACATGCGTGTGTAGGGATGGCGCGGCCTGTCGAACAGGCTGTGCTTGTCGGCCAGTTCCACGAGGCGGCCCAGGTACATCACGCCGACCTGGTCGCTGACATGGCGCACCACTGCGAGATTGTGCGAGATGAAGAGGTAGGTCAGGCCGCGCGTGCGCTGCAGGTCCTTCATGATGTTGAGCACCTGCGCCTGCACGCTCACGTCGAGCGCCGAAGTCGGCTCATCGCAGACCAGGAATTCGGGCTCGGTGGCCAGCGCGCGCGCGATGGAGATTCGCTGGCGCTGCCCGCCCGAGAACTGGTGCGGGTACTTGGGCATGTCCAGCGGCGACAGGCCGACCGACTTGAGCAGCTCGCCCACGCGCTCCTTGAGCGCGGCGCCGGCCTCCAGGATGCCGTGCTCGCGCAGTGGCTCGGCGATGATGTCCTCGATCGTCCAGCGCGGGTTCAGGCTGGCGTACGGGTCCTGGAAGATCATCTGGATACGGCTGCGCAGTTGTTGCCCGGCCGGTGTCTTGAAGACCGCATGGGCGTCCTGGCCGTCGAAGGTCAGGCCGCCGCGCGTGGGTTCATACAGGCCCACCAGCAGGCGTGCCACGGTGCTCTTGCCGCAGCCCGATTCACCGACCAGCGCCAGCGTCTTGCCTTTTTCAATCTCGAAGCTCACCCCATCGACGGCCTTGAGCAGCAGGCGGGGCTTGCGTTCCAGTACGCGGTTCAGCCAGGGCGGTGATACATCGAAGGTCTTGGCCAGGTCATGCGCCTGGACCAGCGGGGGCCCCGCGCTCGTTGCGCTTTGCAATGTTTCGATATTCAGGATTTCACTCATGCCGCTACCCCCGCATGCGCATCGTGCAGCCAGCAGGCCGCCCGCGTGGCGCCGGCCGGCATCAAGTCCGGCCTGTCCTGTCGGCAGCGGTCAAAAGCCTTGGGGCAGCGCGGATTGAAGGCACAGCCCTGCGGGATGGCGTTCAGGCGCGGCATGGCGCCGTCGATCTGGTAGAGGCGCTCGCGCTCCACCGCGATGTCGGGAATCGCGGCCATCAGGCCTGCGGTATAGGGATGCGACGGGTGGTTGATCACCTGGTGCACCGGGCCGATCTCGGCGATGCGCCCGGCATACATCACGGCCACGCGGTCGCAGGTCTCGGCGATCACGCCCATGTCATGGGTGATCAGCATCACGGCGGCGCCGCGCTGCCTGCAGATGTCTTTGAGCAAGGTGATGATCTGCGCCTGGATGGACACGTCGAGCGCGGTGGTCGGCTCGTCGGCCACGATCAGCTTGGGTTCGGCCGCCAGGGCGAGGGCGATCACCACGCGCTGGCGCATGCCGCCCGAGAACTGGTGCGGATAGTGGTCTATGCGCTGCGCGGCCGCCGGGATGCCGGTGTCGTTGAGCAGCTCGATGGCACGCGCCCTGGCTTCCCGCGCCGTCACCGGCAGGTGGGCCTGGATGGTTTCCACCAGCTGCCGGCCTATGGTGTAGAGCGGGTTCAGCGAGGTCAGCGGGTCCTGGAAGATCGCGCCTATCTTGCGCCCGCGGATGTGGCGCATGCGCTCATGGGGCAAGTTGTCGATGCGCTCGCCTTCGAGCAACACCTGGCCGCCGGCCACGCGCCCGGGCGGCTCCAGCAGGCCGATGATGGCGGCGCCGGTCAGCGATTTGCCCGCGCCCGATTCACCCACCACGCCGAGGATTTCACCGGGCGCGATGTCGAACGAGATGTCGTCCAGCGCGCGCAGTGTGCCGCGCCGGCCGGGGAACTCGACCACCAGGTTCTTGATTTGCAGAAGACTCATAGTGGAATTCGGTTTCACTGGAGGCGTGGATTCAGGGCATCGCGCAGCCAGTCGCCCAGCAGGTTCACGCTCAGCGCGATCAGCACCAGCATCAGGCCCGGGAACACGGTGATCCACCACTCGCCCGAGAACAGGTAATCATTGCCCACGCGGATCAGCGTTCCCAGCGAGGGCGAGGTGGGCGGCGCGCCCACGCCCAGGAAGGAGAGGGTGGCCTCGGTGATGATGGCGGTCGCCACCTGGATGGTCGCCAGCACCAGCACCGGCCCCATCACATTGGGCAGCACATGGCGGCGCATGATGCGCAGCGGCGCCACACCGGTGACGCGGGCGGCCTGCACGTATTCCTTGCCGCGCTCCACCATGGTCGAGCCGCGCACCGTGCGCGCGTACTGGACCCAGCCCGACTGGCCCATGGAGATCGACAAAATCAGCACGCCCATGGCCAGCAGCTGGCTGGCGTCGGGAAACACCGCGCGGCCCACGCCGGCGATCAGCAGCGCGACCAGAATGGGCGGAAACGAGGACATCACGTCGCAGACCCGCATCAGGGCCGAGTCAATCCAGCCGCCGCGAAAACCCGCAAGCAGGCCCAGAGAGACACCGGCCAGCATGGACAGGATGACGGAGGCGAAGCCCACCACCAGCGAGATGCGCGCGCCATACATCAGCGCAGACAAAATGTCGCGCCCCTGGTCGTCGGTGCCCAGCAGGTATTTGGAACTGCCCAGCGCGCTCCAGGCCGGCGGCAGGCGGGCATCGCTGAGCTCCAGCGTGCTCAGGTTGAAAGGGTCGTGCGGCGCCACCCAGCCGGCGAACACCGAGCAAAAAATGCAGACCAGCGCAATGACCGCCGCCACCATCGCAACCGGCGAAGTGCGAAAGCTGTGGCCCACATCACTGTCAAGCCAGCGCGCAAGGGTTTTTTTCATCGGAGAGAGTGCTGCAGTCAGTGTTATCAAAAGTGAGCGAAGCGAAACCCGTGCCAGCCAGCAACAGCGCGGAACCGGTTTGGCCGGGCCGCAGCTGTTGTCTCCTTGAGGGGAGAGAGGCTGCTACGCGAAGCGAAAAGGCAAAAGGGGGTGCTTATTTTTTTATCGTCACCCACTTGAAGAACATGAAGTTGTCGGCAAGCTGAACCACGTCGACTTTTTTGCTCGTGCCCCACGCCAGCGACTGCTGATGCAGCGGAAGGGTGCCGATGTCGGCGCCGTGGATGTCGAAGGCTTCCTTGATCAGGGCGTTGCGCTTGGTCTTGTCGGTTTCGGACTGGATCTTCTTCGTCAGCTCGTCAACCTTGGGGTTGCAATACGCGCCCAGGTTGAACTGGCCGGCGCCCTTGTCGTCCACGCAGGCGATCAGCGCATTGAGTGCGTTGTGGGCGTCATAGGTGGCCGGTGTCCAGCCCAGCATGTAAAAGCTGGTGTCGCGGCGCAAGATCTTGGGGAAGTAAGTGCCCTTGGTCTCGGCCTGCAGGTTGATCTTCACGTTGATGCGCGACAGGTTGGCCGCCACGGCCTGACAGATGCGGCTGTCGTTCACATACCGGTCGTTCGGGCAGTTCATGGCCACTTCGAAACCGTTGGGGTAGCCGGCTTCAACCATCAGTTTCTTCGCAGCTTCCGGGTCATAAGGCAGGCGCTTGTTCTGTTCCTGCTGGAAGCCGTTGATGCCGGGGCCTATCAGCAGGGCCGTTGGTCCCGAGGCGCCGCGCATCACGGTTTTCTTGATGCCGTCGATGTCGATGGCCTGGTAGAAGGCCTGGCGTACGCGCTTGTCCTTGAAGGGGTTCTTGCCCTTGATGTTCGAGTACAACAACTCGTCGCGTTTCTGGTCCATGCCCAGGAAGATGGTGCGCAGCTCGGGGCCGACCAGCACCTTGGTGCCGGCATTGCTGTTGACGCGGTCGATGTCCTGCACCGGCACCGGTTCCATCACGTCGACCTCGCCCGACAGCAGGGCGGCCACGCGGGTCGCATCGTTGCCGATGGGGGTGTAGATTACTTCCTGGACGTTGCCCTCGATCTTGCCCCAGTAAGTGCCGTTGCGGACAAAGGTGGTGCGCACATTGGGCTGGCGCTCGCGCACGCGGTAAGGGCCGGTGCCATTGGCGCGGAAGGATGCCGCGTTTTCAATGCCTTTGCGGCGGTCCACCGGCCGGGTCGCCTGGTTGGTCTCGCACCACTTCTTGCTCATCATGTAGACCAGCGAAATCACGTCCGGCAGGATGGGGAAGGGCGTCTTGGTTTCGATCTCGACCACATGGTCGTTGATCTTGCGCACTTCCTTGAAATCGTTGGTGTAGCTTTTCATGTCCGAGCCCTCGGCCTGGGTGCGGTTGAAGCTGAACACCACGTCGTCGGCCGTGAACGGCGTGCCGTCATGGAATTGCACGCCCTTGCGCAGTTCGAAGCGCCAGACGGTCGGCGAGGTCTGCTTCCACGAGGTGGCCAGGCCCGGGGCCAGGCTCAGGTCCTTGTTGCGGATGACCAAGCCCTCATAGGCATTGCCGGTCACGCTGAGCTGCAGCGACTCGTTGAGCGAGTGCGGGTCCATGGACAGCGAATCGCCCTGGTTGGCGACCCTCAGGGTCTGCGCGGATGCGACAAAGCTGGTGGCCGCGAAGGCGCACAGCAGGCTGGCCGAGAGCAGTTTGGACTTGAATTTCATCGGGAACTCCTGGTGGAAGGGATGAGGGCTTGCGGGGTAAAAACGGAAAAAAGCGGAGGAAAAGGGTGCGGACTGTGGTGTCAGTGGCCCGCCGCGTTGCCGACGCGCAGCCTGGGGTCCACCGCGAAGTACAGCAGGTCGACGACCAGGTTGATGATGACAAAAATCAGTGCGATCAGGCACAGGTAGGCCGCCATCACCGGGATGTCGGCGAAGGTCACCGCCTGGATGAACAGCAGGCCCATGCCGGGCCACTGGAACACGGTCTCGGTGATGATGGCGAAGGCGATCAGGCCGCCAAGCTGCAGCCCGGTGATGGTCATCACCGGTACCAGTGTGTTGCGGAGCGCGTGGCCGAAGTGGATCACGCGGTCGGGCAGGCCGCGGGCGCGCGCGAACTTGATGTAGTCGGTGCGCAGCACTTCCAGCATTTCCGCGCGCACCAGCCGCATGATCAGCGTCAGCTGGAACACCGCCAGCGTCACAGCCGGCAGCACGATGTGGTGCCAGCCGTCGGCCTTGAAGAGGCCGGTGCTCCACCAGCCGATCTGCACGGTCTCGCCGCGGCCGAAACTCGGGAACCAGCCCAGGCCCACGGCGAACACCAGGATCAGCAGAATGCCGATCAGGAAGGTCGGCAGCGACACACCCAGCAGCGAAATCGTCATGAATACCTGGCTCAGGAAGCTGCCGCGGCGCAGCGCCGAATACACGCCCATGGGGATCCCGATCAGCAGCGCCATGAGGGCCGCCACCAGGGCCAGCTCCAGCGTTGCGGGAAAGCGCTCGGCGATCAGGCGCGAGACCTTGGCGCCCTGGCGCAGGCTCAGGCCGAATTCGCCCTGCGCGGCATTCACGAGGAAATGCCAGAACTGCACGACGAAGGGCCGGTCCAGGCCGAGGTCGGCGCGCAGTTGGGTGATCTGGGCGGGGGAGGCATCCTGCCCCAGCAGGAACACCACCGGATCGCCGACATACTGGAACAGCATGAAGGCGATCAGGGCGACCACGACCATCACGATCACGGCCTGGATCAGGCGGCGCAGAATAAAAGCAAGCATCGGCCAAAGAAAAAGTATCGGGCGATACTAGCAGAGCAATTGCTATGCCGACACAGGGGTTTACTTTAGGGTTAAAGAAACCGCGTAGGCCCGGCACTTGCCCCGAATCGGGCTTTTCACTGCCCTTTTAAGGTGCCGCGCGCCTCTTTGCGGCGCGATTGGCTCTAAAGCCGTTGCAGCTTTTTTCGCACCAAGTGGATATTGGCGCGCAGCGCATAGAGCTCGTCGGCATAGGACAGCGGCACCGTGATCTTTTCGGCCCGGCGGTCCAGGTCGTTGAGTTCTTCCAGCAGGGCCTGGTTTTTGGCGCTGTTGCGGTCGCTGTCGCCGCTGCCGTCCACCCGGTTTTCGATGTCGCGCAGCCGGCCGTACCAGCGGAAGATGCGCGAACGCACACGAAAGGCGTAAAGCGGCGGAATGATGCGCGACAGCGGCAGCATGATGGCGATGATGATGCCCATCACCAGCCACATGCGCTCGACCAGGTTGGCCACCCAGAAGGGGAGGTAGCGCTGCAGCACCGGCGTGCCGTTCTTGATGGCGCGCTCGGCCTCCTTGGAAATGGGCAGCTCGCTGTTGTCGCGGTTGGGGTATTCGCGGGCGTTCTTGAACCAGCCGGCCCCGCCGTGGATCTCGTTGCCCGCCTGGGCCAGCAGTTGCTGCAGGGCGGGGTGGGTGCTGGTGCGCGTGATCAGCGAGGTGGTGGACGCCACCAGCCGCACGTCGTCGGGCGGGATGTTGCCGGCCAGGTCCACCACGCCGCGCGGCAGGCGTGTGGGCGTCAGGAAGGCGAAACGCCGGGAATAGGCCTCGCTCTGGGCGAAGTTCATCAGCTTCACGCCGGGCGTCTGCAGCAGCATCTGCACCATCAGCGACTCGGGCGCGGACGCGAACACGATGGCGTCCAGCTCGCCGCCCAGGAAGGCCACGGTGGCGGGCGTCTGTTCGAGCCGGGACAGTTTCAGCGTCGCGGCGTCAATGCGGTTGCTGTCCAGCAGTTTGGCCATCAGGCTGGGAACGCCGCTGCCGGGCGTCCCCACGTTGACGCGCAGGCCTTGCAACTGCGTGAGCGACGCCAGGCTGGCGTCCTCCATCGGGTCGGCCTTGGCAGCCGCGCGGCCGCCCGGGTTTTTGGCGGCCCGCGCCGCGGCGGCGACTTTGCGCGCGGCGTCCTCGCGGTAGAACAGCCAGAGCGGCTCCACAAACAGGCTGCCGAGCGAAGCCAGGTCTTCCTCGTCCTGCTCGGTGTAGTCGCTGGTGCCGCCCTGGACAAAACCCACGTCGACCTTGCCTTCGCGCAGCAGCTGCAGGTTGGCGGCCGAGCCCTCCGAGGGCTGCAGGACCACCTGGATGCCTTCGGCCGCCAGGGCCCTGGCGTAGCGTTTGCCGAATTCCTCATACGCGCTTTGCGCCGGGCCGGTGGCCAGCGTCACGCGCTTGGGCGGGTTCGGGTCCAGCCACCAGTAGGCCAGCGCCAGCAAGGCGACGGCCAGCAGGATGAAAGGCCCGGCGGAGACCCACAGATCGCGCAGTGACAGCAGGGTGTAGCGTATGGTTTTGGGCATCCGTCAACCTTAGCACGCTGCCGGCGCCGCTATTTCAGCTTTCCCTATTTCGCCTTCTTTTCAATCGCGGTCACCGTGAACTGGCCGTCCACCTTCTCGGCGTGGAAGCCAACCTGGTCGCCCGCGTTGAGCGATTCCAGCAGCTTGGGGTCACTGGCGCGGAACACCATGGTCATGGGCGGCATCTCCAGGTTCTTGATCTCACCGTGCTTGATGGTGAGCTTGCCGTTCTCCTTGTCAACTTTGCGGATTTCGCCTTCGGTCAGCGGCGCGGCGGCTTGGGCCAGGGCTGCCGAAGCGGCCAGCGCGGCGAGCAGTGTGAACAGGGTTTGTTTCAGATGTTTCATTGGGAATCCTTGTCAAACGCGGTGATAGCTTTGGTAAACACGGTTGCTGCCGTCCTGGAGGACCAGCAGCACGTCATAAGGGTCCTTGCGCCCGCCGTACAGCGGCGCATCCATGCCCGGCGAACCCACCGGCATGCCGGGTACCGCCAGGCCGATGGCTTTGGGCGCTTCCTTGAGCAGGCGGTGCACTTCACGGGCCGGCACATGGCCTTCCAAGGCGTAGCGCTTGTCCTTCATGCTGACTTCCGCCGTATGGCAAGAGCCGAGCTTGTCGGGCATGCCCAGGCGTTTGCGCGCGGCCGTGTTGCCGCTGTCGTGTATGCGGACCTGAAAACCGTTTGTTTCCAGGTGCGCTACCCAGTCCTTGCAGCAGCCGCAATCGGGGTCTTTCCAGACCTCGACCTCGACCTGGGGCAGGGTCTGCGCCAGCAGTGCCGGCGCGATAGCGGGGCCGGCGATCACAGCCATGGCCTGAATCAGTTGTCGTCTTTGCATCGTGTGCTCCTTGTGTCGGATTAAAAAGCGGTGAACCCGACTCAGCGCGTCACGCTGATCTTGCCGACCATGCCGGCCTGGTAGTGGCCGGCGATCAGGCAGGCGAAGTCGAATTCGCCGGTGCGGTTGAAGGTCCAGACCAGCTCGCCCGACTTGCTGGCGGGCACATGCGCCATATAGGGTTCGTCATGTTCCATGCCGGGGAATTTCACCATCATCGCGGCATGCGCATCGAGCTCCGGTTTGGTGCCGATCACCAGTTCGTGCAGGAGTTTCCCCTGGTTGCTGATCACAAAGCGCACGGTCTCGCCTTGCTTGAAGGCCAGCTTGTCGGGTGTGAAGCGCATGCTGTCGCTCATGGACAGCGTCACGGTGCGGGTGACCGATCTGGCGTCACCGGCAATGCCCCAGTCCTTTTGTTCTTTTCTGGCGGCGGCAGGCGGCTTGCCCGCATGGTCTTCGTTGCCGTGGGCGAATGCGGCCGAAGCCCCTACGACGATGGCGCAAACGGCGATGGATTGAAGCATGGATTGAAATTTCATGATGTTCCTTGAATTGTGTTGAATGGAGGAGGCGCGTCAATGGCGGAGCGTCAATGGCTGCCATGGCCCGCGGGCTTGCGGATCTGGACTTCGGTGGAAGGTACGGCGGCTGCGCTGCCGGCCCTGTCGCGTGTCGCTTCGGGGAGCGCGCCCTTCCACTCAAAAGCCTGCGTGCCGGGCGGCTGGCGGTACCAGCCCGGGTCCTTGTAGTCGCCGGGTTTCTGGCCGGCGCGCACCTTGAGCATGCTGAACATGCCGCCCATCTCCACGCCGCCATAAGGCCCCTTGCCGGTCATCATGGGCGCGGTGTTGTCGGGGATCGGCATTTCCATGCTGCCCATGTCGGCCATGCCGCGCTCGCCCATCACCATGTAGTCGGGCGCGGCTTTCTGGATTTTCCGGACCAGGCCGCGGTGGTCCACGCCCAGCATGGTGGGCACGTTGTGGCCCATGGCGTTCATGGTGTGGTGGCTCTTGTGGCAGTGAAAAGCCCAGTCGCCTTCCTCGTCGGCGAGAAACTCCAGCTGCCGCATCTGGCCCACGGCCACGTCGGTGGTCACTTCGGGCCAGCGGGCCGGTTTCGGCGTGGGCCCGCCGTCGGTGCCGGTCACCGTGAATTCATGGCCGTGCAGGTGGATCGGGTGGTTGGTCATGGTGAGGTTGCCCACGCGGATACGCACCTTGTCGTTCCTGCGCACCACCAGCGGGTCTATGCCGGGGAAGATGCGGCTGTTCCAGCTCCACAGGTTGAAGTCCAGCATGGTCATGATTTTGGGCGTCATGCTGCCGGGCTCGATGTCGTAGGCGTTGAGCAGGAACACGAAGTCGCGGTCCACGGTCTCGATGAGTGGATGCTTTTCTTTGGGGTGGGTCACCCAGAAGCCCATCATGCCCATGGCCATCTGCGTCATCTCGTCGGCATGCGGGTGGTACATGAACGTGCCCGGGCGCCGTGCGATGAACTCGTAGACAAAGGTCTTGCCTACGGGAATCGCCGGCTGGTTCAGGCCGGCCACACCGTCCATGCCATTCGGCAGGCGCTGTCCGTGCCAATGGACGCTGGTGTGCTCAGGCAGCTTGTTGGTGATGAAGATACGCACACGGTCGCCTTCCACCACCTCGATGGTCGGGCCGGGGCTCTGCCCGTTGTAGCCCCACATATGGGCCCTGAAGCCGGGCGCCATCTCGCGCACCACGGGTTCGGCCACCAGGTGGAACTCCTTGACGCCGTTGTTCATGCGCCAGGGCAGGGTCCAGCCATTGAGCGTGACCACGGGGTTGTAGGGCCGGCCGTTGGGCGGGGTGAGCGGCGCGGCCGTGTTGGCATGCGTCATGGCGGCCGGCTCGGGCAGGGCGGCCATGGCCACCTTGCTGACGGAGGCGGCGGCCACGGCGCTCATGCCTGCCGTGGCGGCGCGGTTGAAGAAATGTCGTCGATTCATGAAATGTCCTGTTTATTTGTGATGCGGGCCTGGCCTCAGGGAGCGGCTGCGCCCGCGGCGTTGGAGGGGCGTTCCGCGGATGCGCCGGAAAGCGCGTCGTAAGGCGCACCGGCCAACACGGTGCGCAGCGCGATGTCGGCCAGCCAGAAGTCGCGCTGGGCCTGGACCGCTTCGCCCGCGGCCTGTGCTTGCGCGCGCGCTTCGGCCAGCAGCTCAAAGACGCTGGCCAGCATGCCGTTGTAGCGCAGCAGGGTTTCCTCGTTGACGAAGCGCGACAAGGGAAGGACTTCCTTCTCGTAGTGGCTGGCCAGGTCCCAGGCCGTGCGGTAGCCGTGGTAGGCCTCGCGCGCTTCACTGCGGGCTTTGACCGCCAGCTCGCGCACGCGGGCCGCATTGCCCATTCCGTCCCACAGCGCGTCGGCGCCGGGCTCGCGCCGGCTTGCGCGTTGCCGCGCCCACTGCGCCGCCGCCACCTGCAGGTCCAGCCGCTGCCGCAGAACGCGGTTTTCCACGTCGGGCAATTCCTGCGGCCGTGCCGGCAGTTGGGGCAGGCGGTCCGGCAGTTCAAAGCCGGTTTGCGCACCCCACAGGCCCAGCACCACGATCAGCTTTTCGCGTTCGCTGAAAGCCGCTTGCCGGGCGCGCGCGAGTTGCGCCGCCGCATCGGCCAGCAGCAGCTGTTCGCGCGCCTGCTGCAGCTTGCTCCAGTTACCGGCGCGCGCCATGCGGCGGGCCAGCTCGCCGCCGGCTTCGGCGCTGTCTTTGGCGTCGGCCATCAGGCGCGCGATCTGCGCGGCCGCGACGGCGCGTGTCCAGGCTTGTCGCACCTGGGCCGACAGCAGGGCGATGTCCTGGCCAGCCTGGCGCCTGGCCGGGCTGGCGGCCAGGGCGGCATCCGAGACATTCACGCCTTGCGCGGCCAGCGAGACCTGCAGGCCAGGATTGTTGAGCAGGGCAATGCGCACCGCCGTGTCGGCGCTAAGCGGGCCTGCCGCCAGCAAGGGCGCGATGGCCGCGCCGGAATCCGTGCCCGGCCGCGCGATGGCGACAGGGGTGGACGCCTGGCCCCGGGCCAGCGCCTCCAGGCCGCTGACGCCGCCGTCGAATGGCACGGCCGCGCGAGCCGTGAGTGTGAGAAGCAGCAAGGCCAGCGTGCCCAGTGGCCGCAAGCGGGTTCGGTGATGAAGAAAGAAACTGTTCATGGCCGGCCTCATGGTTGTTTGGCCGCGGGCGCCGCGGGCTTGGCTTCCCGGGCCTGTTCCCACTTCAGCAGGTCGGCATGGCCTCGCGGGAACTGGCCCACGGCGGCATTGGCTTTTTTCCAGTCATCGGCGGCGAGTTCCACGCCGGTGGGCAGGCTCGCAAAGGCCGATGCGTAGAAGACAGCCGGGACAGGTGAGGCCGGGTCGGCCGCCTGTTCGGTGGGCCGGGGATCCAGCCGCGGGTAGGGGGTTGGGGCCTGCGCGTTGGCGGCGGATGCTGCGGACAGCAGCAAAGCCAGCACCCAGGCGTGCGGGTTTGAAATGACACGGGTGTTCACAAAAATCTCCTGAAATACAAGCGGGTGCGATGGCGGGCATCGCAAGGCCCAGCACGTTCAGCCGCAAAGGACTGTGCTGGATGGCAAGTGCAGACCCACTACGGGCCTGGAGATCAGGAAATGGGCGGTTTTTGGCGCAGCGAGGCGTCGGCGCTGGCGAAGGAGTCTGCCGCCGGACGGGGCAGGGTGGGAGCGCTGAAATGAGGCATGGCGCCAGGCGCCGCGGGCGACAGCGCCACCGTGTGGCAGGCCTGGCAGGCGGCGCAGGTTTCGCAATGGCCGTCGGCTGGATGGCTGTTGCCGCCATCCGTGGGTTGTTCCGCGCAGTCGTGCAGGGCCGGCGTCTCTGTCGCGTGGCCGGTATGGGCCATCTCCACGTCTCCATGAAGGTGGCCGGCCTCGGCGGCTACTTGCGTCGCTTGATGCTGAAGCTGGCCGGCCGCCATCTGCGTGGCCATCGCGTCGCCCACCCAGCCGCGCAAGAGCAGCAGGGCGATCAGGACGGCGAAGAGCAAATGGCGCATGGGTGAATGATAGATGAGGACCGGATAAGTTCCGCGCAGATTTCTGCAATTGCCTCGCTTGCTTATGGATCAGAGGCCAATTGTCGAGGGCTGTGGATCACGGTGGCCTGGAGTTCCGCAGAGATAAGATGTGCTTGTCGGTGCCTGCGTTGATGGCTTTTAACCAGAAGAAATTCCAGATGATGATTCAAATGCCTAGCCAATTTACGATCACCTTACGCATTCGTACGCTACTGGCCTTTGCGCTATCGCTTTTCATTTCTTCCGCCGCCTTTGCTGGTGAGCCGAGCCTGGAAGGCCTTTGGTTCGAAACAGATAACTTTCCAGCGTCCAGTGTGATGCGCTTCGAAAAGTTTGGTTCAGGATGGATCGGTCGATACGTTCAGGTAAGTCCCGAGCAAAAAAACTATGGATTCTCAATCGGCGAGGCCGTGATACGCGGAAAGCTGGAGGGGGATAAATTTAGAGGAGAGGTCCTGCTAAAAACGACAGTTGTGGCGCGATATGCCTGTCCAGGGCTGAATGTGGGGTGGGTACCTATTGAGATGGTTTTTGCCGAATCGAACAAGTTGAACGGCCGTTGGCTGCAGACGCAAGCCGATTACGAGAGGGGATGCGTCGTTGTTCAACAGGGGTGGCAACCATACCGGCTTGAAAAACTGCCTGCCAAGTAGCTCTCGATGCGGCCGTATCTGACTCCGGTTAGTCTTATGGACGAAGCAATCCTTGGTGACAGTCAATTGATTGGATTCCCAGCGGCGCACTCCTGGAAACTTCCATATGGCCCTATCCTGGAAGAATGGAGGTCGTCCGAGAATAAATTCTCCTTTGATGACTCGCAAGAGGTGGATACTTGAAACTCAGGATCACACTTTTGAAACCCGGTGTCACGGCCGCGCTGGCATCGGCCTTGCTGTTCGGCGCGGGGACGCCGCTGGCCAAATGGCTGCTCGGCGAGATGAGCCCCTGGATGCTGGCCGGGCTTTTGTACCTGGGATCCGGCCTGGGCCTGTTCGTGTATCGCCGGATGCGGCGCGCCGCCCGCCCGCGCCTGGCCCCTGGCGAGATGCGCTGGCTGGCCGCCGCGGTGCTGTGCGGCGGCGGCATCGCGCCGGTGCTGTTGATGTACGGGCTGTCGGCCATGCCTTCCAGTCACGCCGCCTTGCTGCTCAATGCCGAAGCGGTGTTGACGGCGGTGCTGGCATGGATGGTGTTCAAGGAGAACGTCGACAGGCGGATCGCGCTGGGCATGGCCGCCATCGTGGCGGGCGCGCTGCTGCTCAGCTGGCCCCAGTCGGATCCATCTGATCCATCAACGTCCACATTTACCTTGCTGTGGCCGGCATCCGCGGTGCTGCTGGCGTGTTTTTTCTGGGCCCTGGACAACAACTTCACGCGAAAGGTGTCGTTGACGGATGCGTCATGGATTGCCTGTGTGAAAGGGCTGGCCGCAGGCGTCACGAATCTCTTGCTCGCTGTTCTGGTGGGGGCGGCGCTGCCGGGCCCGGGAAAAACAGCCATCGCCATGGGGGTCGGACTGCTGGCCTACGGTGTGAGCCTGGCGCTTTTTGTCGTCGGCTTGCGGCATCTGGGGACTGCGCGGGCCGGGGCTTACTTTTCGACGGCGCCGTTTGTCGGGGCGCTGTTTTCAGTGGTGTTTCTTGCGGAGCCCGTCACCTGGAAATTGCTGGCGGCCGCCGCGCTGATGGCGTACGGTATCTGGCTGCACCTGACCGAGCACCACGCGCATGTGCATACGCATGAAGTCCTGGAGCATGAACACGCGCACACGCACGACAAGCACCATACGCACGAACATGCGCCCGCGGTTTCGGGAACGCATTCGCATCCCCACAGGCATGAGCCCGTGACCCACAGCCATGCCCACTACCCGGACGTCCATCATCGCCACGGCCATGATGGCGGCCGTTGACCAACGGAGCTGGATCGCCCGGCGGCCTCAGGTTTTTTGAAGCTGCAGCCGGGCCTTGTCGAGCCACAGCTGCAGGCTGTCCAGCAAGTCCTTCTGGCTGAAGGAGCAGCTCTCTTCGGTGAACAGCGCGCTGGACTCAAGCCGGTTCAGCAACTGCGACAGCACCTCACCGAAACGCTCGGGCAAGGCCGCCGCCAGGATTGCCTGCTGCATCGCGCGTTGTGAAAAATCGGCCACGCCCAGGGTGTCGTCGCGCAATTGCTGCAAGGCGGTTTGCAAGGCGTCGAGCTGGTCTTGAGCTGTCATGGCGCCAGTGTCAATCGTCAAGCGGCAGCCGAAGCCGTCACGCGCGACGGCATGCGGTCAAACACCAGGGTCAGCATGGCCAGCAGGCCGAAGGGCACGCCCACCCAGCCCAGCTGCGCAAAGCCCACTTGATCCAGCAGCGCGCCGCTGATCACCGCGCCCAGCGCCGTGCCCACGTAGAGCATGGAGCCGTTGAGGCTCAGCAGCAGCGGCGCCTGCGCCGGCGAGAGGCTGGCCAGCCGGCTTTGCTGCGGCGCCATCAGGCCGAAGCCCGCGATGCCCCAGGCCACCAGCACGGCCATGGTGGCCGGCGCATTGCCGCGCGTGAGCGGCAGCAGGCACATCATCGCGACCAGCACGGCCAGTTGCACGCGCAGGGTGCGCAGCGCGCCGAAGCGATCCGTCGCCCAGCCGCCCATCAGCGTGCCGCCGACACCGGCCAGGCCGAAGACCGCCAGCGTGGCCGAGAGTTGCGCCGAGTTCATGGGGTTGAGCGCCTGCAGCACCGGCCCGACATAGGCAAACACGCTGAAGATGGCGATGAAGTACAGCAGGGTGCGGCCCCACACGCGCAGCACCGCGCCCTGGCGCGCGGCGGCCTGGAAGCCCGCGAAGCTGGTGCCGGCGCTGGCCATGTTGGCGGGAATCAGCCAGCTGGCCGCGACCAGCGCCGTGAGGCTTGCCGCCGCCGACAGCCACACCGGCACGCGCCAGCCGAACTCAAAACCCAGCCAGGCGCCTATGGGCAGGCCCACGGCGTAGCTGATGCTCATGCCCAGGAAGGTGATGGACAGCGCCCGGCCGCGCAGCGCGGGCACCACCATGCTGACGGCCAGCGCCGAAGCGGCGGCGGTGAACATGGCGCCCGCACCCATCAGCACGCGGCCCAGCAGCAGCAATGGCAGGTTGGGCGCCAGGGCGCACACCAGGCAGCCCGCGGTGAACAGCGCCAGCGCCAGTTGCACGGCGCGTTTGCGCGGCCAGCGGGCGGTGAGGATGATGAGCAGCGGCGCCAGCACGGCGGTGGCCACGGCATAGGCCGTCATGGCCTGGCCGGCAGCCGCCACGCTGATGCCCAGCGAGAGGCTCATGGGCTGCAGGATGCCGCCCAGCACAAAGGCGCCGCTGCCTATGACCAGGTTGCACAGGGCGAAAAAATACAGGATGGGGGGCATGGTGTTCATGAAAGGCGGCGTCGGGTCGGCGGGACAGCGCAAGTCGCCCAGGGGTGGCGGGCGCTAGCAGCGGTCAAATCAGGAGCGGGGTCAGTCTGTCCCCGCCATTGTGCGGGAAGCGGCCCGACCCTGCAGGGCCGGGGGCCAGTTGACGCCAAAAAAAGCCAGGCATGGGCAAGCCATGGCCTCTTGACGCGCAGCTTTGGTGCGTTTTTAAGAATCCCGAAGCCGGCCGGGGCGAGCTGGTCGCCCGTGCTTACTGGATCATGCCGAGGAACTGCTTGAGCTCGGCGGTCTGCGGGTTGGAGAAGACCTCGTCGGGCGGGCCGATCTCGTGCACGCGCCCCTGGTGCATAAAGACCACGCGGTCGCAGACCTTGCGGGCGAAATTCATCTCGTGCGTCACCATCAACAGCGTCATGCCCTCGGCGGCCAGGCTTTCCACCACCTGCAGCACCTCGCCCACGAGTTCCGGGTCCAGCGCCGAGGTGATCTCGTCGCACAGCAGCACCGAAGGCTGCATCGCCAGCGCGCGCGCGATCGCCACGCGCTGCTGCTGCCCGCCCGAAAGCTGGTCGGGCCAGGAATCGAATTTTTCGGCCAGGCCCACGCGCTGCAGCAGCGCGCGCGCGTGCTCGGCCGCGGGCGCGCCGGCCGTCTTCTTGACCAGCGTGGGCGCCAGCATGATGTTTTTGCCGACGGTCAGGTGCGGGAACAGGTTGAAGCTCTGGAAGATCATGCCCACGCGCTGGCGCAGCTCGCGCATGACCTGCGGGTTGTCGTGCAGCAGGTGTTTGCCGTCCACGCGCAGCGTGCCGCTCTGGAAGACTTCCAGCCCGTTGATGCATCGCAGCAGCGTGCTTTTGCCCGAACCGCTTTTGCCGATGATGGCGATCACTTCGCCGGCCTTGACTTCCAGGTCTATGCCTTTCAAGACCTCATTGGTCCCGAAGCTTTTGCGCAGCTGGTTGATTTCAACCAAAGTCCTGTCGGCCGTGGCGGGGGATGGGATGGCTGTGGCGTTAGGGTTAGCGTCCATTTCTGGCTTTCCTCTCAAGCGTGCGGGCATACAGGGATATGGGGAAACACAGCGCGAAGTACATCAGCGCGACGCAGCTGTACACCACAAAAGGTTTGAAGGTGGCGTTGGTGATCATGGTGCCGGCCTTGGTCAGCTCGATGAAACCGATCACCGAGGCCAGCGCCGTGCCTTTGACCACTTGCACCAGGAAGCCGACAGTGGGAGGCACGGCGATGCGCACGGCCTGCGGCAGCACGATGTAGCGCAGCTGCTCGCCGAAGTTGAGCGCCAGGCTTTGCGCGGCCTCCCACTGGCCCTTGGGAATCGCGTCGACGCAGCCGCGCCAGATCTCGGCCAGGTAGGCGCTGGTGTACAGCGTGAGCGCCACCGCGGCCGCCACCCAGGCCGGCACGTTGATGCCGAAGAGCGCCAAGCCGAAGTAGGCCAGGAAGAGCTGCATCAGCAGCGGCGTGCCCTGGAACAGCAGCACATAGCCGTCAAGTGCGCGGCGTGCGATGCGCGCTGCCTTCTGCGCGCCCGGCACAGCGCGCGTGGCCGACAGCCGGCCCACCAGTAACAGCGCGCCGACGATACCGCCGCCGATGAAGGCGACCAGCGAGAGAACGATGGTCCAGCGCGCCGCCAGCAGCAGGTTGCGGAAGATGTCCCAGACGGTGAATTCGATCATGGTGTTGCCCGGCCTTTCCAGTTAGCGACCAAAAAGGAACTTCGGGCCCATCCAGTTGAGCAGCTTGCGCACGGCTACCGACAGAACCAAATAAATCAAGGTGGCAATGATGAAAGCCTCAAAGGCCCGGAAGTTGCGGCCCTGGATCAGGTTGGCGGCGTAAGACAGTTCCTGCGTGGAAATCTGCCCGCAGACGGCCGAACCCAGCATCACGATGATGATCTGGCTCACCATGGCCGGCCAGACTTTCTTGAGCGCCGGCGGCAGCACCACGCGGGTGTAGATCTGCACCCGGTTGAGCGCCAGGCTTTCGGCCGCCTCGACCTGCCCGCGCGGCGTGGCTTCGACACCGGCGCGGATGATCTCGGTGGCGTAGGCCGACAGGTTGATCACCATGGCCAGCACCGAGGCGGTTTCAGGCGAGAGCTTGAAGCCCGCGGCCGGCAGGCCGAAGAAGATAAAAAACAGCTGAACGATAAAAGGCGTGTTGCGTATCAGCTCGACGTAAGCGCCCACCACCCAGCGCAGCCAGGTCGGCCCGCTGGCACGCGCCCAGGCAAAGCCCATGCCCATGAATACGCCCAGCACCGACGAGATCGCCGTCAGGCCCAGCGTCCACGCGACGCCGATGGCCAGCAGCGGCCATTGGCTTAATACGGCCATGAAATCAAGCTCGACACGCATCTGATTCACTTCCTGTTGAGAGGGGCTGCCTGCAGGCCAGCGGCCGCAGTGGAACCGGCTTAGCCGGGCCACCAGCGGCGCCCCCTGCAAGGGGGGGGCGGTTACGCGAAGCGAACCGCAACGGGGGTGTACAACTTACTGCGGCAAATCGCCGGCAGGACGGCCGAGCCACTTCATGGCCAGCTTGTCGAGGTCGCCCGATTTCTTGCCCTCGGCGATGATTTCGTTGACTTTCAGGCGCAGCTTGTCTTCACCCTTGCCGACCCCGATGAAGTTGGGCGAGTCTTTCAGCAACAGCTTGTATTCGGTGTTGAGGTGCGGGTTCTTGGCCATCATGTTGCCTGCGACCGACGCGCCGGTAGCGATCAGCTGCACCTGGCCGGCGGTGTAGGCCGACACGGTGGTGTTGTTGTCTTCAAAGCGCTTGATGTCCGTGCCGGCGGGCGCGACCTTGCTCAATTCCTGGTCTTCCAGGGCGGCGCGGGTCACGCTGATGGTCTTGCCGTTGAGGTCGGCAAACGATTTGATGCTGATGTTCTTGGGGCCGAACACAGCCTGGAAGAAAGGGGTGTAGGCGGCGGTGAAGTCGATGACTTTTTCGCGCTCCGGGGTTTTGCCCAGCGTGGAGATCACCAGGTCGGCCTTCTTGGTTTGCAGGTAGGCGATGCGGTTGGCGCTGGTCACGGGCACGAGTTCAATCTTGACGCCGAGTTTTTGCGCGATGTAGCCGGCCATCTCCACGTCCAGGCCCTGGGGCTTGAGGTCGGTGCCGACCATGCCGTAAGGCGGGAAGTCGGTCGGGATGGCGATCTTGATTTCCTTGGCCTTCATGATGTCGTCCAGCGCGGTTTGCGCATGGGCGCCGGAGGCGGCCAGCACGGCGGCTGCGGCGAGGGCGAAAGAGAAAACGCGTTTGCTGGACTTCATAGCAGGGCTCCAAGGTAGGTTGAGGAATCGTCTGTGGTTTTGGCCGAGGCACGGCCGGGCTTGCGAACACGGGAAGGCGAGGAAGACGCCGATTTGTCGGCCGGGGCTTGCGCGGCCAGAGGGCTCAGTGCGCTGCGCAGTTGTGCCAGCGGATCGCCGCCGCCCGCCTGCAGCTTGAGCGCGGCCTGCACGCTGCCGATGTGCGCCTGCATGAGTTTTTCGGCTTTCGCCAGGTCGCCTTTTTCCAGCGCCTGCACGATGAGCACATGCTCTTCGCAGGACTGCGCCGCGTCGTGCGAGGACTGGTAAAGCATGGCGATCAGGGTGGTGCGCGCGGTGAAGTCGCGCAGGGTGTCGGCCAGCAAGCTGTTGCCCAGGCATTCGGCCAGGCAGACATGAAAGTCGCCCAGCAAAAAGCTGCGCAGGCCCACGTCATCGCCCTTGATGGCGGCTTTTTCGCGGGTCAGGTGGCTTTTGAGCTGCTTGATGGCGGCCTTGCTGACGTCGGTGGTGCAGCGGATCAGGCCCATCTCGATCACGCGGCGCGCCTCAAAGGCCTCGCGCGCTTCTTCCTGGGAGGGCTCGATCACATACCAGCCGCGGCGGCTGCTGACGGTGACGATGCCACGCACCGCCAGCCGGGTCAGGGCTTCACGGACGATGGTGCGGCTGCAGTCAAACAGCAACGCCAGCTGCTGCTCGCCCAGTCGCGAGCCGGGCGCAAGCTTTTGCGCCATCACGGCTTCGATGATGCGATTGCTGATGTCGGGGGCGGTGGCCATGCACAGGGCAGTGCATATCCCGTGCCAGCTCGTTTGGCTGGTTTAACTAACTGGTATACAAGTTTTGCGCACCTGACTGGCGTGCCGGCGCACCGGCTTGTGGCTTTTGGGCGGGCGGGTGCACCAGAACGGGGATTGGCCGGCGCGGGCCCTCAGTCCATCTTGGCGCCGGAAGCCTTGACGGCTTGCGCCCAGCGCGGCATTTCCGTGGCCAGGAACTGCGCAAACTCCTCGCTGCCCATAAAGGCCGGGTCGGCGCCCTGGGTCACCATGCGGTTGCGGATCTCGGGGTTGCTCATCACCTGCTTGAAAGCATCGCTGAGTCTGGCGGTCACGTCCTTGGGCAGGCCTGCGGGTGCGAGGAAACCGTAGAAGCCCACCACCTCAAAGCCTTTGATGCCCGATTCAATGACGGTCGGGATATCCGGCAGGGCCGGGTTGCGCTCTTTGCTGGTCACGGCCAGCGCGCGCACCTTGCCTTGCTTGTGGTAATTGGCGGCCTGCGGGATCGATTCAGCCATGAACTGCACCTGGCCGGCCATCAGGTCGGTAAAGGCCGGCGCGCTGCCCCGGTAGGGAATGTGCACCATGAACAGCCCGGTGGCGTTCTTGAACATCTCGGGGACAAGATGGCTGATGCCACCGTTGCCGGCCGAGCCGTAGTTGACCTGGCCCGGCCTGGCCTTGGCATAGGCGACGAACTCCTGCAGGTTGTTCACCGGCAGTTTGGGGTTGACCAGCAGAGCCAGCGGCTGCATGGCGGTGCGCGCGATCGGCGTGAAGTCCTTCAGCGTGGCATAGGGCAGCTTGCTGTACAGCGCCGGGTTGATCACCATCACGCCGGTATTGGCCAGCATCAGGGTGTAGCCGTCGGGAGCGGCCTTCATCACGTCCTGCGCGCCCACGGTGCCGCCGGCGCCCGACTTGTAGTCGATCACGATGGGCTGGCCCAGCACCGCCTGCAGGCGTTCGGTCAGCAAACGCGCATGCTGGTCCAGCGGGCCGCCGGCCGGGAAGCCGATGACGACGCGGATGGGCTTGTCGGGAAAGGCCGCCATGGACGCGGAGGAAGCCAGGGCGGCCGCGGCCAGTGCCGTGAGGACTTTGCGGGGCAGGGCGAAGAAGCGATTCATGAAGTCTCCAGTTGTCTTGTTTCCGCGTGTAAGCGGCACGGGTCCGTGGTGAAGGCGAGAAAACGGCGGAAGGCCCGCGGCCTCCAGCGAAAGCCCACGCGGTGCAGCTTCATCATAGTGAGCGCCGGTCACTCAAGTGACAGTGATTTATACGGAGCTTCCCGGATGTGGGCGGCGCGGACTCGCGGTAGGCTGGGGCCCCACGTCAGCACTTGCCTGGAGCCCTTTCTTGACCCTTGATTCCGATACCGGCCAGGCCGTTCTCGCCGCGAACCCGCACACGCTGCACCACCAGGTCTGGCCCAAACGCCTGCCGCACAGCATCACGCCGCCGGCCACTTCGCTGTGGCACAACCTCGCGGTCAGCGCGCTGCGTTTCCCTGACAAGCCCGCGCTGGTGTTCTTTAACCGCGTACTCAGCTATGCCGAAGTGATGCGGCAAGCCGAACGCCTGGCCGCCACGCTGCACAGCCTGGGTGTGCGCAGCGGCGATCGCGTGGTGCTCAATATGCAGAACTGCCCGCAGTGGGTGATCGCGCACTTTGCGATCCTGCGCGCCAACGCCGTGGTGGTGCCGGTCAACCCGATGAACCGGGCAGAGGAACTCAAGCACTACATCACCGACCCCGACGCGAAAGTCGCCATCACGTCGGCCGACCTGGCGGCCGAGCTGGCGAAAGCCAACGCGCAGCTGGAACCCGGCGAGCGGCTGGCGCACATGGTGGTCACGCACTACAGCGACGCCTTCGACATCGCCGGGGGAGGCGAGGGCGACGCGGCCATGCCGCCGGCCTGGCGTGACTGGCTGCGCACGCGCCATGCACTGCCGGCGCTGGAGGGCGGCAGCGTGATGGACTGGGCCGAGGCGATTGCGGGTACAGGAGACCTGCCCCCACACACCGCCACGCCGCAAGACCTGGCCGTGCTGCCCTACACCAGCGGCACCACCGGCCTGCCCAAGGGCTGCATGCACACCCATGCCAGCATCATGCACAACGCGGTGGCCAGTTGCCTGTGGGGCGGCAGCACGTTTGAGAACGTGACGCTGTCCGTGGTGCCCATGTTCCATATCACCGGCATGGTGTCGGTGATGCATGCGTCCATTTACGGCAGCGCGACGCTGGTCATCATGCCGCGCTGGGACCGCGAACTGGCCGGGCGCCTGATCTCGCGATGGCGCGTGACGCACTGGACCAACATCCCGACCATGGTGATAGACCTGCTGGCCAGTCCCAACTTTGCCGACTTCGACCTCAGCAGCCTGGTCTACATAGGCGGCGGCGGCGCGGCCATGCCGCAAGCGGTGGCGCAGCGCCTCTGGGAGCAATACGGCCTGCGTTTTGCCGAAGGCTACGGCCTCACGGAAACCGCCGCGCCCTCGCACAGCAACCCCTATGACGCCACCAAGCAGCAATGCCTGGGCGTGCCCTTCGTGAGCTGCGACGCACGCGTGATCGACCCGCTCACGCTCAAGGAAGTGCCGCAGGGCGAGCAGGGTGAAATCGTCATGAGCGGGCCGCAGGTGTTCCAGGGCTACTGGAAGCGCCCCGACGCGACGGAGCAGGCTTTTGTCGAACTCGACGGCAAGCGCTTCTTCCGCTCCGGCGACCTGGGCCGCGTGGACGAGCAGGGCTATTTCTTTATCACCGACCGGCTCAAGCGCATGATCAACGCTTCGGGCTTCAAGGTCTGGCCGGCCGAGGTCGAGGCCTTGATGTTCAAGCACCCGGCTATCCAGGAAGCCTGCGTGATCTCGACTCGCGATGCCTACCGCGGCGAAACCGTCAAGGCCGTGGTGGTGCTGCGCCCCGCTGCGAAGGGGAAAACGAGCGAGGAAGACATCATCAGCTGGTGCCGGGATAACATGGCGGCTTATAAATATCCGCGCGTGGTGCAGTTTGTCGATGCGCTGCCCAAAAGCGGCTCGGGCAAGGTCATGTGGCGCGCGCTGCAGGAAGCCGAGAAGCCCTGAACCTCCCGGCCGCCGTGCCCTGTTTCCGGAGAGCCCGTTTGAAAATCACGATTGGCGCGTAGCACCATGGCCAAAACCTCACCCGCTCCGGCCCCCGCGCAAGACCCGGAAGACAAGCCGCTGTCCGGTTGGCGGCTGCGCCTGTACACCATCATCTTTGAGGCCGACACCCGCGCGGGGCGCTGGTTCGACAAGGCGCTGATCGCCCTGATCCTGGTCAGCATCGCCGTGGTCATGGCCGACAGCGTGCAGGCCATCCATGCCTCGCACGGACGCGCTTTCGCGGTGGTCGAATGGATCTTCACGCTGCTGTTCACCGCCGAGTACATCGCCCGCCTGGTCTGCGTGCGCAAGCCGCTGCAATACGCGACCAGCTTTTTCGGCATCATCGACCTGGTCGCGGTGCTGCCGACCTACCTGGCGCTGTTCTTTCCCGAACTGCACGCCCTCATCGATGTGCGTGTGCTGCGGCTGCTGCGCGTGTTCCGCATCTTCAAGCTCGCGGCCTATGTTGCCGAGTACCAGTCCCTGGGCCGGGCTTTAGCCGCCAGCGGCCGCAAGATCCTGGTCTTCTTGTCAGCCGTGGTGATGATGGTGCTGGTCATGGGGACGGTGATGTATGTGGTTGAAGGGCCGTCCAACGGCTTCACCAGCATCCCGACCTCGGTCTACTGGGCCATCAGCACCGTCACCACCGTGGGCTTTGGCGACATCACGCCCAAGACCGACCTGGGCCGGCTGATCTCGTCTTTCATGATGCTGCTGGGCTGGGGCATCCTGGCCGTGCCCACCGGCATCGTGACGGCCGAAATGGCGGCCGAGCGGCGCCTGCAGCACCTGGCCCTGCCCACCACGCGCACCTGCCATGAATGCCTGACCGAAGGCCACCTGCCCGAGGCGGACTTCTGCTTTCATTGCGGCGCGAAGCTGCCGCCTTACCAGCATCAAGGCCAGCACCAGGATGCGAAAGCCCGGCCGCCCCAGGCTTCCTAGGTTTTCTATTCGCCGGCCGTCAGCCGCCGCGGCGTGATCTCCACCGATCCGAGCGCGGTGCTCATCCACACCGTGCCGTCCTGCACCGTCACCTGCAGCTGCATGCTGCGCTCTGCGAGCTTGGCCAGCGCCTGGCTTTCGGCCGCATCGATTTGCCAGACGACCAGGTTGGAAGCGCGTGTGAGTTTGGTCTCGATGTTTTTCCACCAGACCGGCGTGCTGCTGGCGAAGCTGTAGACGCTGACGCGCTCTGCGCGGCCGGCGGCTTTCATGAGGCGCTTGTCGTCGGGCTGGCCGACGTCGATCCAGTGCAGGATCTGCTCGGTGTAGTCCTTGTGCCAGAGCGCGGCTTCGTCCACGTCCCACAAATCCTTGGCGAATTCGAGGTTGCCTTTCTTGTCATCGGCCGGCACATTGAGCGCGAAGGCCAGCAGGCGGATCATCATGCGCTCGTCGGCTTCCGAGGGGTGGCGCGCAATCGTCACGCTGTGGTCGGCGTAGATGTTGCGATCCATGTCGGACAGGGCTAACTGAGCTTTATAGATAGTGGCTTTGAGTGCCATAAGGATGTACTTCTTTATCTCGGGTCTGGACGGGAACTAACCCTCTATTGGAACAGAGCCCGCAGTGCCGCCGGCGAAACCCCCGCCAAGCGCGGTTTATCGCTGCTGGCTATAGTGGCCCGACCATGATTAGCCTCTCCGTCCTAGACCAGTCCGTCGCCGTCACCGGCCGCACGGAAGACGCCTCCATCCGTGAAACCCTGCAGCTGGCGCGCCACTGCGAAGCGCTGGGCTACCGCCGCTTCTGGGTCAGCGAACACCACAGCCACCCGAGCATCGTGGGCTCGGCGCCCGAGGTGCTGATGGCCGCGATTGCCGCCACGACCAGTCGCATCCGCGTGGGCAGCGCCGGCGTCATGCTGCCGCACTACGCGGCGCTCAAGGTGGCCGAGCAGTTCCGCGTGCTGGAAGCGATTGCGCCGGGCCGCATCGACTTGGGCGTGGGCCGCGCGCCGGGATCGGACATGCGCACGGCGCGGCTGCTCAGCAGCGACCCGCGCCAGTCGGCCGAGAACTTTCCCATCCAGGTGCGCGAGCTGCAGGCCTGGCTGGCTGGTATTGATTTGCCTGAAGGCCACCCGGGCCGCGGCGTGACGGCCAACCCCATGGGGCCGAGCACACCCGAGATGTGGATGCTCGGCAGCTCCGATTACGGCGCACAGCTGGCCGCCCACTACGGCCTGCCTTATGCGTTCGCTTACTTCATCACCGACGGGCAGGGTGCCGAACAGGCGCTGGAGCTCTACCGCGCCAATTACCGCCCCAGCCCGCGCCACCCCACGCAGCAAGCCGTGCTCTGCGTCTGGGCGCTGGCGGCCGACACCGAGGCGGAGGCCTGGCACCATTTTTCAGGCCGCGAGCGCTGGAAGATAGACCGCAACCGCGGCGCGCTGGCGGCCCTGCCTTCGCCCGAAGAGGTGGCGTTGCGGCCCTACACACCGGCCGAGCAGCCAGAGGTCGACAGACTCAGGGCGAATGCGCTGGTCGGCAGCGGCCCGCAGGTCGCCGCCAAATTGCGGGCCTTGGCTAATACACTGGAGGTTGAAGAGCTGGTGGTGATCACCTGGGCGCACGACCCCGCCGCCCGCCGCCGCTCTTACGAACTGCTGGCCCGCGAGTTTTTCTGAGACCCCGGGCGGCGACCCACAATGATTGAGACAAGGAAAGAATCCCATGACAACGCCTTCCGCACGGCCGCTTTTCAGCGCCACCATCGCCGGCAGCCTGCCCAAACCCGCCTGGCTCTCCGAAACCAACAAGCTCTGGCCGCAATGGAAGGCCGAAGGCGATGAACTCAAGCAGGCCAAGGCCGACGCCACCTTGTTGTGGATCAAGGCGCAAGAAGACGCGGGCCTGGACGTGATCGGCGACGGCGAGCAGTCGCGCCAGCATTTTGTGCACGGCTTTCTCGAGCAGATCGAAGGCATCGACTTCGAGCACAAGGTCAAGATGGGCATACGCAACAACCGCTACGACGCCATGGTGCCGCAGGTGGTGGCCGCGCTCAAGCTCAAGGGGCGCGTGCATGCGGCCGAAGCGCGCTTGCTGCGCGCGCACACCGATAAAAAAATCAAGTTCACCCTGCCCGGGCCCATGACCATCGTCGACACCGTGGCTGACCAGTTCTACGGCGACAAGGTCAAGATGGCCATGGCTTTTGCCGAGCTGCTGAACCAGGAAGCGCTGGCCCTGCAGGCCGATGGCGTGGACATCATCCAGTTCGACGAGCCGGCCTTCAACGTCTACATGAAGGAAGCCGCCGACTGGGGCGTGAAGGCACTGGAGCGCGCGGCGCAAGACCTCACCTGCACGACGGCCGTGCACATCTGCTACGGCTACGGCATCAAGGCCAACACCGACTGGAAGGCCTCGCTGGGCGAGGAATGGCGCCAATACGAAACCGTGTTTCCGGCGCTGGCCAAAAGCACCATCCGGCAGGTGAGCCTGGAGTGCTACCACTCGCACGTGCCGCCGCACCTGATGGCGCTGCTCGACGGCAAGGACGTGATGGTCGGCGTGATCGACGTGGCCAGCGACGAGATTGAAACTCCAGAACAGGTGGCCGACACCATAGGCAAGGCGCTGCAGTACGTGCCCAAGAACCGTTTGCTGCCTTGCACCAACTGCGGCCTGGCGCCCATGGACCGGGAAGTGGCGCTCAAGAAACTGCAGGCGCTGGCGCAGGGCGCGGCGCTGGCACGCGAGCGCTACAAGTAAGCCTTATTCGGCATTGAGCAGGGCCAGGCACAACCGTTCCATCTGGCGTGCCCATTCAAGGCTTTCGGCCTCGCTGAGACCGATCAGCAAGCCGTAACGGCGCCCGCCCCACACCGCCAGGTGCATAGCCTGGATGGTTTCGGGCGAAGGCCGCCGCGGCAGGTCGGTGCAGGCATCGAACACCCTCGTCCACGCGGCCAGCAATTCCTCGTGCACGCGCCTGTGGTGCTTGCCCTCGGCAATGCCGGTTTCGAGCGCCAGCATGCCGGCGTCAAACCAGGGCAGCTCGGGTGTGTCGGCGCCGCAGGCCAGGCGCACCAGCGTGCGCAGCCGCTGCTCGGCCGTGAGCCCGGGCGGCGTGACCGCCTGCTGTTCAATCGCCAGCAGCAACTGCTCCATGCAATGCCGCACATAACCCGACAGCAGCGCGGCCTTGTTGGGGAAATAGTCATACAGGGTGCCGATAGCCACGCCGGTTTCCAGCGCCACCGCGCGCGTGCTTACGCCGTCCCATCCGTCCCGCCGCCAAATCCGAACAAAGGCGTCGTAAATCGCCTGCACGGTGAACACCGCCCTGGCTTGCGTGGGGCGTTTGAGGGGCTTGGCGGCCGGTGGTTTTCCGAACCCGGGAGGCGGTTGGCGGCTATACATTGGTTGTCACTGACCGATCAATTTGCCAAAGAAGGAAAGAAGACACCATGAACAATCCGGCCCTGCTGACGCGGCTGCTCACGCGCAAAAATGCATTGAATCACACGCGGGTGGACCAGCAGCATCCCGCAGGCGACACGCCGGGCGAGGCCGTCCTGAAAATCCGGCGCGTGGCCGTCACCACCAACAACATCACTTACGCGGCCTTTGGCGACGCAATGCAGTACTGGGATTTTTTCCCGACCGGCGAGGCGGACTGGGGCCATATGCCGGTGTGGGGCTTTGCTGACGTGGAAAGCTCCAGCGTGCCGGGTGTAGAGGTGGGTGAGCGCTTTTACGGCTACTTCCCCATCGCCAGCCACTTGCGTGTGCGACCCGAGCGTGTGACGGAGCGCGGCTTTTACGATGGCGCCGCGCACCGCAAAACCCTGACTTCGGCCTACAACCAGTACATGCGCTGCAGCGCCGACGCGGCTTACCGTCCGGAAGACGAGAACTACCAGATGCTGGTGCGCCCGCTGTTCATCACGTCGTTCATGCTGGCGGATTTTTTGCAGGACAACGCATTTTTTGGCGCGGAACAGCTCGTGTTCTCCAGCGCTTCGAGCAAGACCGGCTATGGCACGGCTTTTTGCCTGAGGGCCTTTCCGCAGATCAAGCGGATCGCGCTGACCTCGGCGCGCAACAAGGGCTTTGTCGAAGCCTTGGGCTGTTACGGCGAAGTGGCGAGTTATGAAGAGTTGCCGAAGCTGGACCGCGGCACGCCCACGCTGTATGTGGATTTTTCGGGCGACGAGAGCCTGCGCATCGCGGTGCACACGCATTTCGGCGAATCGCTGGTCTATGACTGCTATGCGGGTTCGGCGCAGAACACGCAGTTCCTGCGACCGCTGGACATGCCGGGGCCGGAACCGAAGTTTTATTTCGCGCCGGTGCAGATCCGAAAGCGCAACGCCGACTGGGGCCATGCCGTGGTCAACCAGCGTTTTAACGAGGCGCAGCTGGCGTTTATCCGCCGCGTCAGCGATGCGGACCGGCCCTGGATGCAACTGCGTGAGCATCATGGTTTTGAAGCGGCGCAAGCCTTGATTGAGGACATGCACGGCGGGCGCATGGACCCGCAGCAAGGGCATGTGGTGGTCCTGGACTGAATGCGCGCGGCTGGTGTACGCTGGCGGCATGAGCAACGACCCCACGCTTCCGCATCACCCGCACGACCACGACCACTCCCACGGCCCCGGGCACACCCATCCCCATGCCCAGGGCCAGGCCGACCCGCCGTGGAAACATGACGGCGTGCGTGTGATTGCGGGCAACCAGCTCGACGGCAACACCGCGCAGACACCGGGCATGGACAGGCGCGCCGCGATCAACTTTGCCCGGGTAGGCGCGCAAAAACTGTGGGCCGGCACCGTCACCATCCATGCTGACGCCAAGACCGGCGCCCACCACCACGGTCACCTGGAAAGCGTGATCTATGTGATTCGCGGAAAAGCCCGCATGCGCTGGGGCGAGCGCCTGGAGTTCACCGCCGAGGCGGGGCCGGGCGATTTCATTTATGTGCCGCCCTATGTGCCGCACCAGGAAATCAACGCCAGCCCGACCGAGGTGCTGGAGTGCGTGCTGTGCCGCAGCGACGGCGAAGCGGTGGCCGTCAACCTCGACATCGAACCGGTCGAAAAACCCGATACCGTGCTCTGGGTGGACCCGACACACCCCCATGGCGGCGTGTAAAGCGCCGGTCAAGCGCTGGTGAGGCAGCCATAAAGCCGCGTTGATATGCGGAAAATTGCACGGTTTTGGCAAGACGCGGAAAGCTTTCCTTACGAATGTCACCTCGTCCTACAGGATGTATCAAACGGCTTGGTTACAACTGGGGCTCACACAGAAGGAGTCCATCATGGATACCAACAACCAAGTCGTTAATGCCCCCGCTTCCCAACCGGGCCAGCCGGGTTTTGCCCAGCGCCTGCAGCACAGCAAGGCTCTTGTCGCCATCATCGCGGTGCTCGGCGTGACCGTCATGGCGCTGGCCGCCGCGCTGGTCGTCAACCGCTCCGACGCGCAGCCGGGTGTATCGGATTACGCCCCCGCCAATGAACCCGCCAAGGTCGCCAAACTGGCGGACACGCCCAAACCGCAAGCCGCCAAGCCGCACACCACCCCGACCGTGGTGGCGCAAGCCCAACCGCGCGCCAATGTCTGCGCAGCCTGCGGCACGGTCGAAGCCGTGACGCCGGTGCAGCGCCAGGGCAAGGTCAATGGCGTGGATGTCGGCAACACCACCATTGGCCTGGGCACCGTCGCTGGCGGCGTTGTCGGTGGCCTGCTGGGCAACCAGGTAGGCGGCGGCAACGGCAAGACCGCCATGACCGTCCTGGGTGTCGCCGGCGGCGCCTTTGCCGGCAACCAGATCGAAAAGAACATGAAGAAGGTCACCGTCTATGAAGTGCGCGTGCGCATGGACGACGGCACGGTGCGCAACATGGAACTGTCCAGCGCCGTGGCCGTGGGTGCCAAGGTGATCGTCGAGGGCAAGAATCTCCGCCTGGCCTAAATAGAGCCCCCACGTTCGCTCACTTCGTGTAGCTCTCTGCCCCCCGGGGGGGCGCTGCGCCTGCGGTCTGGCAAAGCCAGTCCCGCGGCCCCTGCTGGTGAAGAGGGGGTTCCCTCGGAGCGCTGCGCCTGTGGCTCGGCAAGCCGGTTCCGCGGCCCCTGCTTGATGAAAGAGCATCGTCGCGCACGAACTGCTCCTAGAAAAGAAAGAAGACACCCCATGAAAGCACCCAAACCATTTCTGCTGGCCGGTTTTTTCGCGGCCCTGACTCTGTCGGGCGGCGCGGCCATGGCCGCTGGCCCTTATGCCACTGCCACCGTCGAAGGCGCGCTGTCGCCCGGTGTTTACGGCCGCATTGAAATCGGCAACGCGCCGCCCCCGCCGCTGGTCTATGCGCAGCCTGTCATCATCCAACGCCCGGCGGTGGTGGTGCAGCAGCCGCCGATGTACCTGCACGTGCCTCCCGGCCATGCCAAAAAATGGTCCAAGCATTGCGCAAAGTACAACGCCTGTGGCCAGCCGGTGTACTTCGTGAAAGTCCAGGGCGATGAGGACTACGAGCGCGGCAAGCACAAGAAGCACAAGCACAAGGGACACGGCGATGACCACGGCCGTGGTGAGAAGCACGGCAAGGGCCACGACTGACGGCCGGGCCCTTCACGCCTGCTCCCCCGCGTAAATGCCGGTGCCCGTCACCGGCATTTTTTTGGCCGCCTTCCAGCCGGATTGCGCGCGGGCGGCGAGAATAAACCCCTGGTCCGCAGGGCCTCCTGCCGGGGGCGTAGCATTGGCCCCTGTTCACCGCTATCAGCATCCGCAGAAAGAAATCCCCATGAAAGCCATCTGGAACGGCGCAGTGATTGCGCAAAGCGACGAGACCGTGGTGGTGGAAGGCAACCACTACTTCCCCGAGAGTTCGCTCAACCGCGACTACGTCACCTTCAGCAACCATCACACCATGTGCTCCTGGAAAGGGCAGGCCAGTTATTACTCGCTGCTGGTCAACGGCGAAATGAACACCGACGCCGCCTGGTACTACCCCGATCCCAAGCCCGAGGCCGACAACATCAAGGGCCACATTGCCTTCTGGAAGGGCGTCAAGATCGAGCCTTGATACGGGAGCGCTGGCGCGGCCACAAGCCGCGGGTCGGCGATTCATTGAAGAGGACGGGTTTACCCTTTGTTTTCCGCCATTTGCCTGGAAAACTCCGAATGTAATATGTATACTTATTAAAAACGTCCTCCCGATCGTTGTTAATAAGGAGACTCCATGACGCTTCCCGCACCCGATCCCGCACTCGTCGAAAAACTCGTGATGGCCAACCGCATCCTCTATGCCCAGGGTGTGGTGGACGGCTTCGGCCATGTGAGCGTGCGCCATGACAAGTCACCCGACCATTTCCTGCTGTCCTGCAACCGGGCGCCCGGCCTGGTCAAAAAAGCCGACATCCTGACCTACGACCTGAACGGCGACCTGGTGGGCGAGTCGACGCTGCGTTCCTACCTCGAGCGTTTCATCCACGGCGAGATCTACCGCGCGCGGCCCGATGTCATGGCCGTGGTGCACAGCCATTCGCCCAGCGTGATTCCCTTCGGCGTGACCGGCCAGCGCCTGCGCCCCATCTTCCACATGAGCGGTTTCCTGGGCAGCGGCTCGTCGCTGTATGAAATCCGCGAATCCAACGGCAACACCGACCTGCTGATCCGCGACATGGGCCTCGGCAAGGACCTGGCCAAGGCGCTGGGCCAGCACACCTGCGTGCTGATGCGCGGCCACGGCTCCACCGTGGTGGCACCCTCGCTGGAACGCGCGGTCTACCGCGCCGTGTACGCCGAGGAAAACGCCAAGCTGCAACTCACCGCCAGCGCGCTGGGCCCCATCGAATTCCTGACGCCCGAAGAAGCCGACAAAGCCATGAACACCAACGAGGGCCAGGTCATGCGGCCCTGGGAGTTGTGGAGCCGGGCGATCGGGGCCGTTGAGTAATTTCTTCACCACTCGCAACACCACACGAAAGCGAAAAGGCAAACCATGAAATTCCCCAGACTGCTGGCGCTGGCCGCCGTGATGTCCCTGAGCTGCCTGGGCGCGACCTCCGCGCTGGCGCAGGACTACCCCTCGCGCGCCGTGCGCGTCATCGTGCCGTATGGCACGGGCGGCGGCTCCGACATCCTGGCGCGCCAGATAGGCGCGCGCCTGCAGGCCATCTGGGGCCAGGGCGTCGCGGTGGACAACCGCGCCGGCGCCTCGGGCAACATCGGCACCGAGGCCGTGGTGCATGCACCGCCGGACGGTTACACGCTGCTGCTGCAGAACAGCACCATGGTGGTCAACCCGGCCGTCAACGGCAAGCTCAACTACGACCCGGAAAAAGACCTGACGCCCATCATGCTGCTGGGCCTCACGCCGATCGCGCTGGTGTCGCACCAGAGCACCAATATCAAGAGCCTCCAGGAACTGATCGCCTATTCCAAGGCCAACCCGACGGCGCTGAACTACGGCTCCTGCGGTGTCGGCACGCCCCAGCATTTCGTGATGGAGCTGGTCAAGCAGAAGTCCGGCGTCGCCGCCACCAACGTGGGCTACAAGGGCTGTGCCCCGGCGCTCACCGACGTGGTGGGGGGCCAGGTGCAACTGGCCATCCTGAGCGCCAACCTCGCCGCGCCCCACCTCAAGACCGGCAAGCTCAACGCCATCGGCGTGTCGACCGCCGTGCGCTACCAGCTGATGCCGCAGGTGCCGACGTTTGAAGAGCAGGGCCTTAAGCCGCTGGATTTCTCCATCTGGTACGCGCTCATGGGCCCGGCCAAGATGAAGCCTGAAGTGGTGGCCAAAATCTATGCCGACGTGCAAAAAGTGCTGGCCGAACCCGCCGTGAAAGAAAACCTTTCGGGCGCCGGTGTCGAGCCGCTGTCCGGCAATGGCGCCGCACTGTCCAAGCTCATCAAGGCCGACCTCGCGCGCTACGCGCAGTTGGCGAAATCAGCCAACATCAAGGCTGAGTAAGCAAAAGCCGAAACAGGCAAGGCCGCCGTTTTCGGCGTCTTGTCTGACGGCGCCCCCGGGGCGCCCTGATCTATAAATGATGCAAGGCCGCTCCTTCCGCGGGCCGGCCGGGGCCGGCATTGACCCGGGAGGGGCTGGTGCCTGAGAATCTGTCCAGGGTTTTCAAGGAGCGCATCATGTACAAGCACATTCTGGTTCCCGTGGATGGCTCGGCAACCTCGCAAAAGGCCATAGGCAATGCGCTGGCCGTCGCGCAGGCGTTCAAGACCGAGGTGACGGTCATCTACGTCATAGACCCTTATGCCTTCACCGGAGTCGGCACCGACTTCGCCTACGGCCAGGCCGAGTACCTGAGCGCGGCCACCGCCGAGGCCAACGAGGCCATCAAGGCCGCCAAGCAGGCTTTTGACGGCGTGGGCATCGCCGTGACCGGTTCCATCGTTGAAGGCCATGCGGTTTACCGCGGCATCCTGGACACCGCCGAAACGGTCGGCGCCGACCTCATCGTGATGGGCTCGCACGGCCGGCGCGGGCTTGAAAAGCTGGTGCTGGGCAGCGTCACCGCCCAGGTGCTCTCACATGCCCACTTGCCGGTGCTGGTGGTCAGGGACTAAGCTGACCCTTCCCCGAGAGATTCCCCCGGCGATCACCGGCCATACAAGGAGCTTCCCAATGGACTTGCTGAATCACGACCTGGCACACGAGTTTCCGGAATACCTGCAGAAAATGCGCAGCCTCAAGGTGTCCGACCCGCACTTTGCCAGCCTCTTCACCCAGTACGACAGCGACAACCACGCCATCACGCGCTACGAGCAGGGCGTGGGCGCCATCACCGACGAGGGGCTGGAAGACCTCAAGAAAAGGCGGCTCAAGGTCAAGGACGAGATCTACGAAATACTCAAAAAATCCTGACCCGATCCGCCGGGCTTTTTCATCAAACTGCCATGGAGGTCCGGTACGCTGGGGTGCGACCGGCTTTCGGTTTTTGGGAGAAACCCTTGAATTCAAGTGACGAAGACCTGATGCGGCGTATCCGCAATGACCTGATCGACAGCTTCGACGAAGAGCTGGAGATGGAAATCGAAGACCGCACGGTGGCCGAACTGATAGGCGAGGACAAAAGCCGCAGCCCGCAGGAACTGGCCAAGGACAAGGAATACCGCCGCCAGTATTTCCGCGAGCTGTTCCGCCTGCAGGCCGAGCTGGTGAAGCTTCAGGACTGGGTGGTCGCCACCGGCCACAAGGTCGTCATCCTGTTTGAAGGCCGCGACGCCGCCGGCAAGGGCGGCGTCATCAAACGCATCACCCAGCGGCTCAACCCGCGCGTCTGCCGTGTGGCGGCGTTGCCGGCCCCCAATGACCGCGAACGCACGCAGTGGTACTTCCAGCGCTACGTGTCGCACCTGCCGGCGGCCGGCGAGATCGTGCTGTTCGACCGCAGCTGGTACAACCGCGCCGGCGTGGAGCGCGTCATGGGCTTTTGCACCGACGAGCAGTACGAGGAATTTTTCCGTACCGTGCCTGAATTTGAAAAAATGCTGGGCCGCTCAGGCATACAGCTGATCAAGTACTGGTTCTCCATCTCCGACGAAGAGCAGCACCTGCGTTTCCTGGGCCGTATCCACGACCCGCTCAAGCAATGGAAGCTCAGCCCCATGGACCTCGAATCGCGCCGGCGCTGGGAGGAATACACCAAGGCCAAGGAAATCATGCTGGAGCGCACCCATATTCCCGAAGCCCCGTGGTGGGTGGTGCAGGCCGTCGACAAGAAGAAGGCGCGCCTCAATTGCATACACCACCTGCTGCAGCAGATGCCCTACCAGGAAACCGAACACCCGGCCATCGTGCTGCCGGATCGCGTGCGCCACGAGGACTACGTGCGCAATCCGGTTCCACAGGACATCGTGGTGCCTGAGATTTACTAAGCCGGGTCCCTGACGTCGGCCACCGGGTTGGTGCCGAAGTCGGGGCGGTCGAGGAAGGCAATGATGCGCGCCGCCGCATCGTCTGGCGAGGTCAACGAGCCGCCCGTCTTCAGGCCCACAAACGAGGCCCGGTCGGGAAATGCCTCGGCCGGCGCCGCGCGCAGTTGCTCCTGCATGCCGGTGTCTATCACGCCCGGCGCGAGTGAGCAGACCTTGGCGCCATGCGGCTTCAGGGCCTCCTCCAATGCCAGGCTGCGCGTGAAATGGTCCATGCCGGCCTTGGCGGCACAGTAGGCGGCCTGAGAGGCCATGGCCCTGCGTCCGAGGCCCGATGAAATATTGAGGACTTTGCGCGGCGCTTTCCAGTCGCCGGTGGCGCGCAGGAAGGCGGCGGTGACCTGCATGGGCGCCTCCAGCCCGACGCGCAGCGCGCGGGCCAGGTCGCCGGCGTCGATATCACTCAAGGGGGCGATCTGCGGGATCACTCCCGCGTTGTTGATCAGGGTGGCACTGGCCCAGGGGCCTTCAGCCTGCGAATCCTTGAGCCAGCTTTCCAGCTTGCCGTTGAGGGAGCCGCTGTCGGCCAGGTCATGCTCCCACTGCAGCACCGTGGCGCCTACATGCCTGGCATGCGCGTCGAGATCGGGCACCGAAGTGCGGGAGATGCAAAGCACCGTGTGGCCGGCGCTGAGCAGCTGGCGCGCCATGGAAAGGCCCATGCCGCGCGAGGCGCCTGTGAGGAGGGTGAGGTGTTTCATGGCTCGATGTTAGCGCCGGGACGCCCGGGCCGCTTGCGCCGCCGCTGAGCCCTAAAAGCCGGGACTGCTTTCAAACGACAAGGCCAGGCTGCTGGCCGGATGCGTGAACTGCAGCGCCGCGGCATGCAGCAGCAGGCGCGGCGCCTTGGACTGCACTTCGGCAGGGGCATACAGGGTATCGCCCAGGATGGGGTGGCCCAGCGCCTGCAGGTGTACACGCAGCTGGTGCGATCGGCCGGTGACCGGTTCGAGCTCCACGCGCGTGGTGTTGGTGGCCGCGTCGAAGGCCAGCACGCGCCAGCGGGTCTGGCTCGGTTTGCCGCGTTCGGCGTCGATGATGCGCAGCGGGCGGCGTGGCCAGTCCACGATGATGGGCAGGTCGATGAGGCCCCAGACCTGCGCATCGGTCGGCGAGGGCAGGCGACCCTCCACCATAGCCACATAGCGCTTGCCGACTTCGCGGTTTTCAAAAGCCCGGCTCAGCGCGCGCTGCATGGCCGCTCCGCGCGCCATCAGCATCAGGCCCGAGGTGGCCTGGTCCAACCGGTGCACGACCAGCGCATCGGGGTAAATCGCCTGCACACGCGCGCTCAGGCAGTCCTGCTTGCCTTCGCCGCGCCCGGGCACCGCAAGCAGGCCTGCGGGCTTGTCCAGCACCAGCAAGCTGTCATCGGCATGAAGCAGCCCGAAACCGGTGGCCGCGGCGCCATTACCTGCCAGGTCATTGTTCTGCAACGGGCCGGCCTTCATGATTCAGTCATCGACAAAGTTTTTAACCAAGGAGAAAAATCATGACTGACGCAGGTGCCATTGCCATTGCATGTGGATTGATCATAGGCCTGGGTGCCATAGGCGCCTGCCTGGGCATAGGCGCGATGGGCGGGCGCTTCCTGGAGGGGGCAGTGCGCCAGCCCGAACTGATGGAGCCGCTGCAGGTCAAGATGTTTTTGCTGGCCGGGCTGATTGACGCCAACTTCCTGATCGGTGTTGGTATCGCCATGATGCTCTTGTTCGCCAACCCGCTTTGAGCAGCTCTTTGGAGCGGGGTCAGGCCTTTGGCTTGGGCGGCGGAAAATTGTGAACCGGCGGGCTGCTGCGTTTGACCTCCCGCAGCATGAAGAGGTAAAGGCTTTCGACCTTCTCGCGCGCCCAGGGTGTCTTGCGCAAAAACTTCAGGCTGGACGCCACGCTGGGTTCGCTGGTGAAGCAGCGGATATTGATGCGCTGCCCCAGCTCCTCCCAGCCGTAGTGGTCTGACAGCGCGGTCACGATCGCCTCCAGCTTGACGCCGTGCAAGGGGTTGCCCGGCTGTGCTGGAGCAGCAGCCGGGATGTCCACGGGCAGGTTTGCAGGCGAGTCGCCAGTGCCGGCCATCAAGGCTTATTTGTTCTTCAGCTTGCCGCGCAGCGGCACCTGGGTCACGATGGTCGGGCGCACCGCGTCGGGCGACACCGTCTTGGGCGGCGAGGTGTCCTTCTTGGGTTTCTTGACCATCTTGTTGTTGTTCTGCTGTCCTTTTGCCATGGTTTTCTCCGGTGGATTGATAAAGGGGATGCCTGATTATCAGTGCAACTTGATGCGCGGGCGATAGGTCCGGTCCAGCATTTCAGACAAGGTGATCAGCGCGGTTTTCTTGAAGCCGCCCAGCGCCAGCTGGTGCTGCTTGTGCAGGGCCCAGTACATGATCTTGGCCAACTGGCCCTCGATGAAGAAGCTGCCCTTGGTGAGGCTGCCCATCAGGCTGCCGACCGAGGAATATTCGGACAGCGAGACCAGCGAACCCTGGTCCTTGAACACAAAAGGCGCGACCGGCTTGCCGGCGATCAGGTCGGACAACGAACGCGCCAGGTACATGGCCTGCTGGTAGGCGGCCTGCGCGCGCGGCGGCACCCAGGTGCCGTCGGGCTGCTGGCAGGCGGCGCAGTCGCCAAAGGCGTAGATGCTCGCGTCGCGCGTGGTCTGCAGGTTGCCGTTGACCACCAGCTGGTTGAGCTTGCTGGTCTCCAGCGCCTCGCCGCCTTCGGGCGTGCCGCCCAGGGTGCGCAGGAAGTCCGCCGCCTTCACGCCGGCGGCCCACACCGTGATGCTGGAGGAGACCACCTTGCCGCTGGCCATCTTCAGGCCGTCGGCGGTGACTTCGACCACTTTTTCATTGGTGTGCACCTCGATGGCCAGTTTGCGCAGCTCGCGCATGGCCGATTCGCTGAGACGCTCGGGCAACTGGGCCAACAGGCGTGGCGCGGCCTCCACCAATACGATCTGCAGGTCTTTTTCGGGGTGGATGTGGTCGAAGCCGTAGTTGGCCAACACGCGCGCCGCGGCGTGCAGCTCTGCGGCCAGCTCCACACCGGTGGCGCCGCCGCCCACGATGGCCACTGTCAGGCGCCCGCTGCCGGCCATGCGCGGCACCGTCTGCGCGCGTATGCAGGCGTTGATCAGCCTGTCGTTAAAGCGCTTGGCCGCCTGCGGGCTGTCCAGCTTGATGGTGTGCTCGGCCGCGCCCGGCGTGCCGAAATCGTTGGTCTGGCTGCCCACGGCGACCACCAGAGTGTCGTAGCCCAACTGCTGGGCCGGCGTGATCTCTCGTCCGGCCTCGTCGTGGCTGGCGGCCAACTGAACAGTCTTGTTCTGGCGGTCCACGCCGGTCAGGCTGCCCAGGCGGAACTTGAAGTGGTTCCAGCGGGCCTGCGCCAGGTATTCGATTTCTTCGGCATGCGTGTCATAGCTGCCGGCGGCCAGCTGGTGCAGCAGCGGTTTCCAGACATGGGTGCGGGCGGCGTCCACCAGGGTGATCTCGGCCAGGCCTTTTTTGCCCAGGCGCTTGCCCAGCTGCGTAGCCAGCGCCAGCCCTCCGGCGCCTCCTCCAACGATGACGATGCGGTGCATAAAACTCCTGGGGTTTGCTGTAGTTTTGCCTCCATGTTAACTGTCGGGCGATGCGCCCTCATGAGTCGTCCGCGCCAATACCCCCAGAGGCGCCGCGTTGACATGGCGCTGTTAAGCTTCACGCCCGCATGCCGACACACACTTTCAAGGAACTGACCCGCCAGCGCGCCTATATGCGCATGTGGTTCGCGCGGATTTTCGGCACCACGGGCAACCAGATGCTGATGGTGGCGGTGGGCTGGCAGATGTACGAGCTGACCGGCAGCGCCTGGGACCTGGGCCTGGTGGGCCTCTACCAGTTCATGCCGGCGCTGCTGCTGACGCTGGTGGCCGGGCATGTGGCCGACCGCGTTCACCGCGGCCGCATCATCGCGGGCTGCCTGGTCACGCAGGCCACGGTGGCGATGATCCTGGTGTCCGCCACGCAGGGCTGGGGCGCCCATCACAGCTGGGTTTCGCGCGAACTGCTGCTCGCGGTGTCGGTGTTGCTGGGCGTGGCCCGCGCCTTCCAGATGCCGGCGCAGCAGGCGCTCACCCCGGTGCTGGTGCCGCCCGCCATGCTGCCGCGTGCCATGGCCTTCAGCTCGGCCGGCATGCAGGCGGCGGTCATTGGCGGGCCGGCCTTGGGCGGCGTGATTTTTGTGGCCGGCGCCACGGCGGTTTACGCCACCTGCGCTTTTCTTTTTGCCACCGGTTGTGTGCTGATCGCGGTGCTGCGCTACGACCATGCACCGCCGCCGCGCGAACCGGTGACCTTGCGCACGCTGCTGGCCGGCGTGGAATTCGTCTGGCAGCGCAAGGCCTTGCTGGGCGCCGTGTCGCTGGACCTGTTTGCCGTGCTGCTGGGCGGCGCCACGGCGCTGCTACCCATGTTCGCCAAAGACATCCTGCACGTCGGGCCCTGGGGCCTGGGCCTGCTGCGCGGCGCGCCGGCCGCGGGTGCCTTGCTGATGTCCGCTTTGCTCACGCGCTGGCCGCTGGAGCGCCGCGTCGGGCCGACCATGCTGTCGGCGGTGGCGCTCTATGGCGTCTGCATGGTGGTGTTCGGCCTGTCGACCAGCTTTGTGTTGTCGCTGCTGGTGCTCGCCGTTTCAGGCGGAGCCGACATGGTCAGCGTGGTGGTGCGCCAGACCCTGGTGCAGATCGAGACGCCCAACGAGATGCGCGGCCGCGTCAGCGCCGTCAACTCGGTGTTCATAGGTGCTTCCAACCAGCTCGGCGAGTTCGAGTCGGGTGCCACTGCTGCGCTGCTGGGACCTGTGGGCTCCGTGGTGGCTGGCGGTGTGGGTACCTTGCTGGTGGCCGCGGCGTGGTTCAGGATGTTCCCGTCGCTGTCGCGGCGCGACAAGATGGTCAGTTAGTAACCCCAGGGTCGCGAGGCTCAGCTGGATTTGAGAGTTCAGTGCCGTACCAGTGGGTGTGCATTTCACCAGCGGGTGCCGCGGAACCGGCTTTGCCGGGCCGCAGGCACCACCCCCTGGAGGGGGAACGGGCTACACGAAGTGAGCCTGGACGGGGGGTTATTTAGCTTTGCGCAGAACCTCGGCAAAGCAGGACTTCATGTCTTCTGCCTGGCAAAGAAGGAATTTCTGTCCGTTGGGCTGAAGCCGGACATAGTTCACCGCCACATGGCCTCGCTTGGCGATGGCTCCCGAGCAATCGGGTTTGCCGTTGGTTTTGGTGATCTTGTCCGTCCACTTGTAGAGGCCTGTCGCGCCTGGCGCCGGCGAGATCGCGAACTCGGATTCGTTGCGCTCTGCGCTCGACACAGACGACTTGGTCCCGTCAGGGCGAATTTCGTATTCCTCAAAGCACTTGAGCTGTGGCAGTTCTATTCGCCAGGTGCCAACAAGCGGATGTTGCTCCGGCAGCTTTGTGCGGGTGAACTCTTGTGACGATGCACCGGACGACAGGGCGATGCCCATCACAAATGCGGCGAGTGAATTGATTTTCATGACGGTTTTTCTGTGACAACTAGAGTTTGGTTTGAGAGGGGCTGGGGCGCTAGCTTTCCGCTGTAGGAGAGCACGGTGCCGAGCAAGGGCAGGTCGACCTCGACCTTGAACTGATACCGCCCATTGTCGATGCCCTTCGACGCGACCGTACGGGGCAGCAGCCAAACGGGGAATGCAATACCCCACAGCCGGCCTCCAATGGGCCGCCAGACCCAGCCTCTGTCGACGATGGAAACCGCCAGCTTGAGGCGAAACAGGCCTGATGATTCCCACCAGTAACCCGACGGATAGCGGCCTGTCGGCGTGAAGGTTGAGGCGAACACGGAGGTCTCATTGAAAGTGCGATCCCAGTGAAGCCCGGCTTCGGTGCTGTAAATGGAGACGCTCATTGAAGCGCTCCCATCGTGAGGCGGAACGCCCAGTTGCCGTGCGAACCGCCGCCCTGCCCAACCCGCCAGCCCCGTGCCCAGGCGAACGTCGACTGTGCCCGAGAGCGTGCCTCCAGACCGATGAAGTTCCTGTAGCAACGGGTGCAGTTGCGTGAATGCATCACCAAACCAGGCTTCGACCACTGCCGGCATGTGTTCTTTCTATTCCTGATGATTGATGTGGGTGGGTCAGGCCTGCGGCCGAGTCGGTTCACTCTGGGCGAGTTCCCGGCCTATGAATCACTGAATGTGCATCTCGTCAAAAAATTGGGGTTTACGCTCGGCCGTGGGTAGCAGCGACTTCTTCTGAAGCACAACCCGCCTTTTGACTGTCTTGCTCTCGATGACATTGCCCGTCAGGTAGTTCGTGCTGGTCGAATGTTCGGGATTGGCCGGGTCGTCCGACGTTGCCGCCCACCACGACTCCGAACCGATCAACCTTATTCGGCCATCGCGCACGGCAAACTGGTAGGTCCAGTTCGAAGACATTGACCGGTCCACGCTGTGGAAGCAATGCACATACAGCGATTTCTTTTGTATCCAGATCTCGCGGCCATGGTGGCAGTGAGAGATAGGCTTGGACACGGAAACAGGCTCAATACCGCCATTGGGTTTTGTGCCGACGATGAGCAGCCGTTGCATGTTTTCATCGGCATTCAAGAGAAGCACATGTTCGTCAACGCCATCACCGTTGAGGTCTCCGGCCTCCGCTCCAACAATTTCAGAAAAAGGGTAAAAGTCGGCAACAAATTGGCGAACGTCCTGTGGGACGGACTTCGCGTTCTCTGCGGGGTTCGAAGCAACCCCGGTGCACGCCAGGGCCGTGACCAGCAGCAGGCAAACGGATGCGGTGTGCATTTGAACTAGGCGCAATGGATATTGCCAGACCTGCGACATCGCCCGGCGGCTGTTGTTAAAAGACTTGCTGTCCATGTCCGGCCTTTGTCAACTTTGTCGGTTCAATAAAACGTTCGCAAGTGATTCTAGGTGTGCAGCCTGCAGACTGCCTCCTCAAAATGGACGGGCGCTGGTATGTCAGCGGCCTCTGTTGCGTTCACATGACGGCCGGCACGCCCGCCTAGCGCCCCGTACTCGCCCGTATCCGGTTCACTTCCAGCGGCGTGATCTCGCTGGCCCGGTTGCCCCAGGACTGCCGGATGTGCGTGAGCACCAGCGCCATGTCGGCGTCATTGAGCACCAGTACAAAAGGCGGCATGCCGAAGGGCCGCGGGTTGCCCGCGGTGGCGGGCGCGTAGCCGCCGTTGAGAACGATCTGCACGAGGTTGACGGCCTGGCTCATGGTCACGGCGCGGTTGCCGGCCAGTGCCGGGTAGGCGTTGGCGATGCCTTCGCCTTTGGCGCCGTGGCATTGCGAGCAGTGTTGCTCATAGAGTTTGGCGGCGCGTTCCACCGACTCACCTCCGGTCCTGATGGCGGCCGGCTCCGGTGGCGCGGTGTGCGAGGCGGGCAGCTCTTTCAGGAACTGCGCCATCGCGCCCAGGTCGGCGTCGCTCAAATACTGGGTGCTGCGCTGCACGACTTCGGCCATGGGACCGGTGACCGAAGCGCGCGGCGAGACGCCGTTCCTCAGCAGGCTCACGATGTGCTGTTTGTCCCAGTCGCCGACGCCCGCCTCATAGGGCGAGGCCAGCGAGGGCGCATACCAGTTCTGCATCGGGATCAGGCCGCCTGCCAGGTCCAGGCCCTGGTCGCTGGCGCCCAGCGCGTTGCGCGCGGTGTGGCAGGCCGCGCAGTGGCCCAGGCCCTTGACCAGGTAGGCGCCGCGGTTCCACTCGGCGCCGCGCGCGGCGTCGGCCTCGTAGACGCCGGGGCTGAAGAAGAGCGCGCGCCACACCGCCAGCGCCGCCTGCGACTGGTAGGGAAAGCGCAGCGCGTGCGGCAGGTTGGGCGCCACCGCGGGGGGCAGGCTGCCCAGGTAGGCGAACAGCGCGTCCGAGTCCTCGCGTGTGACCTGGGTGTAGCTGGTGTAGGGAAAGGCGGGGTACAGCAGCCGGCCGTTCTTGGAGCGGCCGTTGTGCATGGCGCGCCAGAAATGGGCCGACGACCAGGTGCCCAGGCCGGTCTTGTCATCAGGCGTGAGGTTGGAGGTGAAGACCGTGCCGAAGGGCGTGGCGATGCCGCGCCCGCCCGCATAGGCCTGTCCGCCCGGCGCGGTGTGGCAGGTCTGGCAGTTGCCGGCCCGCGCCAGGTAGGCGCCGCGCGCGATCAGGTCGTCGCTGGGCGCGGCGTTGGCCACCGGCGCCTTCACGTCGATCTCGTCGCGCACATTGAGGGCCCAGACCAGCGCGCCGGCGCCGACGGCCAGGACCACCAGGGCCAGCACGGTTTTGAAGAGTTTTTTCATTTTTGCGCCTTTGCGGGAGGCGCAGATGCAGCAGGCGGGGATGCACTGCCGCAGGTAATGACGGTCGCGCCGGGCGGCAATGCCGGCAGGCTGGTAGCCGGCTTGGTGCTGGCGGGCAGGGGTTGCGCGGCCGCCCAGCTGGCCACGGCGTTGATGTCTTCCAGGGTGAGGCGAGCCACCACCTCCTTCATGCAGTCGGGCGCGTGCGCGCGGCGCGTGCCGGCCTTCCAGGCGCCCAGTTGCGCGTTGAGGTAGTCGCGCGGCAGGCCCAGCAGGCCGGGAATGCCGGGCGCCACGCCGGTCATGGCCTGGCCGTGGCATTGCACGCAGGCCGGCAGCCGGCGCGCGGCGTCGCCTTCGAGCACAAGCTGCCGGCCGTGGCGCAGCACCTCGGGCGCGGCGGCGGCGGGCAGGGGGGCCGGGTAGGGCAGCTCCAGCTGCGAGAAATAGGTGGCGATTTCCATCAGGTAGGCGTCGCTGAGCGGTTCAATCAGTTGCGTCATGAGGCCGTAGTGGCGGCGCCCGTCGCGAAAGTTGAGCAACTGGTTGTAGAGATAACCCGCCGGCTTTCCGGCCAGGCGCGGGTAATAGCCGTCGGGCGCGGCGCGGCCCTGCGACCCGTGGCAGGCGGTGCAGGCCATGGCGCGCTGGGCGATGCTGTCTTCAAAGGGAGGTGGCGCCGCCGCCGCGGGGCCGGCCGCCGCCCAGGCCAGGGCGGCGGGCAGCGCCAGCAGGCGTAGGCGGCGTAGGGGGCGCAGCAAAAAGCGTCCAAAACAGGTCTGTTCCATGCGGCCATCATGCCGCACATGAGCGGTCCGCGTAAGCATCAGTTGCCGTCGAAAAAAGCATATCAGATGAAAAACAGCGGAAAATTGCAATATCAGATGGCCCCTTCATGAAACGCTACGAACAACTGGTCGAACTGCTGGCCGCCGACATCCGCGGCGGGCGCCTGGCGCCCGGCACACGCCTGCCGTCGATACGCACGATCACGGCGCAGCACGGCCTGAGCGCCTCCACCGCCTTCAAGGCCTATTACCGGCTGGAAGAAAAAGGCCTGGTACGTGCGCAGCCGCGCTCGGGTTATTACGTCACGGCCTCGGCCATGCAGCAACTGGCGGCGCCGGCGCGCGGCGCGGCCGATGGCAGGGCCGGCAAGGCGGCCCGGGTGGCGCCGCGGCCGGACGTCAGCGAACTGGTGTTCGCCGTGCTGGGTGCGGCGCAGGACCCGGCCATCGTCCCCCTGGGCTCGGCTTTCCCGGCGCCGGCGCTGTTCCCGTTGCAGCGGCTGGGCAAGTCGCTGGCCCGCAGCTCGCGTTCTATCCAGGGGCCGGATACCGTGGCCAGCCTGCCGCGCGGCGACGAGGGCCTGCGCCGGCAGATCGCGCTGCGCTACCTTGGCTTGGGGTTGGCGCAGCCGGCCGACGAACTCATCGTCACGCACGGCGCGCTGGAGGCGCTCAACCTGTGCCTGACGGCCGTGGCCCAGCCCGGCGACCTGGTTGCGGTCGAGTCGCCCGGTTTTTATGCCAGCCTGCAGGCGCTGGAGCGGCTCAAGATGAAGGCACTGGAAATCCCGGTGCACCCGCAGGACGGCCTGGACCTTGCGGCGCTGGCCGACGCGCTGCAGCGCCACCCGGTCAAGGCCTGCTGGTTCATGACGTCTTTCCAGAATCCCACGGGCGCCAGCCTGTCGCTGGAAAAAAAGAAAGCGCTGGTTGCGCTGCTCGCCGCCCGCGACATCCCGCTGATCGAAGACGATGTGTATGCCGAGCTCTACTTCGGCCACCGCGGCTACCTGCCCGCCAAGGCCTTTGACCGCAAGGGCCTGGTGATGCACTGCAGCTCTTTCAGCAAGACGCTGGCGCCCGGCTACCGCGTGGGCTGGGTGTCGCCCGGGCGCTTCGGCCAGCAGATAGAGCGGCTCAGGCTCATGACCACGCTGTCGGCCAGCCTGCCCGCGCAGCTGGCGATCGCCGACTACCTGCAGCACGGCGGCTACGATAAGCATTTGCGCAAGCTGCGGCATGCGATGGAGTCGCAGCTCTCCAGCCTGCTGGCCGCCATTGCCCGCCATTTCCCGCCGGACGTGCGCGTATCGCGTCCCGCGGGCGGTTATTTTGTGTGGGTGGAGTTCGCCGAGGGCTTTGACGCGCTGGCCCTGCACCAGGCGGCGCTGGAGCAGGGCATAGGCGTTGCGCCGGGGCCGGTGTTTTCAGCGCGCCGCAATTTCCGGCACTGCCTGCGGCTCAATTACGGGCATCCGTGGAGCGAGCGTTTTGAGGCAGCGATGCAGACTTTGGGCGCGCTCGCGCACCGGCAAATTCCCTACGCCGCGCGCTGAGCGGCGGCGGGAACAGCCTACCTGTGTCCTACCTGTGCTTGTCCGGCAAGGCGCGCACGCAGGCGACAAAGTGCTCCCAGCTGGCCTCGACTTCCTTGACGCGCACGCCCTTGTCGAGCACCGCGCCGCAGGCGGCTTCGGCGCGCCGCACAACCTTGGTCAGGGCGCTGGCCGGCAGGGGTGGGATCTTTGCGCGCAGGCTGTCGGCCTTGTTGCGCATCTGGGCGATGGCGTCCTTGGCCAGTGTCTTATTGCCGGCGCAGGCGATCATGCCGATCATCTCGGCCATCTCACCGAAGGCCGGGTCCAGGTTCCAGAGCGCCGCCGTGCCCAGCGCCAGTGCCCACATGCGCTTGTTGCGCACCGGTGTAGCGGCCTGGCCGCCATCACTGGCCGGCAGGCCGGCGGGCTGGGATTCGGGGGGGATTGGGTTCTTCATGGACGGCATGTCTTGGCGTCTTGTATAGACAAGGGATGATTTTGCCTGAGTCGGGTTGCGGCCCCGGGCCGCCCGGCCAAAACCCGGTTTCGCGCCAAGGAAACCCTTGACAGCCCACGATGCGAAAAAAAGTGGATCAGCTGCCCTCGGCCCAGTCCGCAATGCGCCGGCAGACCCAGTCGGCGTCGTCGTGCGGCAGGTCGTGACCGGCCCAGGGATGCTCGTGGTGGGTGGCCTGCCAGGCCTGCGCCAGCCGGGCCGAGCAGCGCGGATGCACGAGGTGGTCGGCCGCCGACGAAAGCACAAGAGCCGGGCAGGCGGGCGGCGCGGCCATGGTAAAGGCCGCGGCGGCCTTGAGCTGGCGCCAGGCATTGGCGGCGCTGACGGGCGCGTCCTGGCGGATGCGGGTCCACGCGGCGAGGTCCTGCTCCAGCGAGGTGCTGCGGTTGCAGGTAATGCGGTGGATGACGCGCTCGGCATGGGCCGCATCGCGCCAGCGCGCGGCCACCAGCGCCAGCGGCAGCCAGGTGGTGGGGCGCAGGCGTTCGCTGGCGCGGCCCAGCGGCCGCATGCTGGTGTTGATCAGCACCAGTCCGTCCACCTCCTCCGGATGGCGCAGCGCCCAGTCGGCGGCCACCATGCCGCCCAAGGACATCGCCACCAGGCGATAGGGCGGCGCAAGGTCGCGGGCCCGCAATTGTTCACGCGCGAAGTCCACCATGGCGCGCACCGTGGCCGGCGAGTCTTTACGGCAGAACACGCCGTTGCCCGGCAGGTCCAGCGCCACTACCCGTGTGGCCGCGCTGGCCGAGCCCGGCAAGGCGCGCGCCAGCCGCTCCGCGAAGTCACCCCAATGTCGCGCCTCGCGGGTCAGGCCCCTGAGCAGTACCCAGGTCATATCAGCGCACCCGCCTGGGCCGCCAGTGCGCCGTGGCCAGCTGTGTGAGCAGCGCGCGCCGCTCACCCGAGGGCAGCCAGTTCGGCGCGGCGAAGGCGGCGCGCGTGAGGAAGTCCAGCAGATCCGCATGGCGGCGCAGCACGCGTTTGGTGCGGTGCGCCTTCATGGGGTTGAAGATGCCGTGCCGCGAAAACAGCTGGCGCGGGTTCTTGCGTATCCACAGCCAGGAGCCCAGCTCCAGCGTCATCGGCAGGAACACGTGGCGCGGCGGCGCGTGGTCGTAGGCGTGGTCCCAGAGGTCGCCGTGCAGCAGGTACTGGTTGCTCTGCGGCTCAAAGCTGTAGGCGTGGTGCGGGTGCGACTGTTCCAGCATGGTCCGCAGCGCGAACATCTCGGGCAGGTGCGGCATCAGCCGGCGCGTCTTGGCATAGGGAAACCACAGGCTGTCGTCAAAACCGTAGCCCGAGTGGCAGTCCAGCGCCAGGCTGAAAGGGCGGCTGGCGAGCTGCTCGTGCACCACGCGCAGCAGCGCGGCGCTTTCGGCCTCCATGGGCATGCCCGGCCGGCCGCAGTACCAGGGCAGCGAGGGGCTGATGCTCTGTCCGCCGGCCAGGAAGGGCACATGGCCCTCGGCGCGCTGCGGCGCGTTGCGCATCAGGTCCACGCCCTGCGGGTTGGCGCGCTTGTGCGCCCACATTCCGCCGGGATTGACGATGGGCATGAAGACCAGCCGGATTTTTTCGAGCTGGCGGTGCAGCAGGTCGTCCCACTCGAGGCGAAACAGCAGTGCGCGCAGGTAGTGCAGGATCAGCTGCGTGCCGATGCGCTCCAGCCCGTGGATGCCGCCGAAGAAACCGACGGCGGGCGCCTGCGGGTCGCGCGAGCCTATGCTGGCGGTGTAGAGCGGGAACGAGGGACCGGCGGTGTGCGCCTCGGCCACGACGTCGACTTCAAAGTGGGCGCTGCCCGCCAGCAAAATTGCCTTGAGCTCCTCGAGTTCCGCGAAACTCGCGGCCGCGTCGCGCGCCGGCGTGAGGCTATAGGGGCTGTGAAGGCTGCGGGGACTTTCCACGGCGGCGGTCGGCGGCAGGATTTCCATCCTGACATGCTGGCACAGTTGTTTGACAGCGCGCTACATGGCCGGCGGGTTTTTTGTGTCGAATGTTGGCCGGGGCCTGAAATGCTCAGTTCCCTGTTCGCTGCTCGATCGCGGAGATCACCTGGCGCATGGCCTTGTTGACCGGCTTGTCGCCGCGCATCACGAGCGCCAATGTTCTTTGCAGCCGCGGGTACAGCGGGTGAACGGCGAGTTCGGGATGCTGCCCGGGGCCGGTCACGGCCATGGCCGGCAGGATGCTGCAGCCCAGGCCGGCGGCCACCATTTCCTTGATGGCCTCCACGCTGCCCAGTTCCATCACGGGCCTGGGGGTGTGGCCCGCGTCCCGGAACCACTGGTCGATGATCACGCGGGTATTGGCCGCCGGCTCGAACAGCACAAGTTCGCGCCTCGCCAGGAAAGCCGGCGTGATGCGGGCGGGCAGCCCCGCCTCCCGCCTGGGAATCACCGCCACAAATTCGTCGTTCAGCATCGGTGTGGTGACTAGGGCGCGGCGCTTGACGGGCAGGGTCACCAGCGCCATGTCCATGGTGTTGCCCTCAACCGCCTTGACGAAGTCGGCGGTATTGCCGGTACTGACCAGCACGCTGAGATTGGGAAAGCGCACCCTCAGTGAACGCAGGATGTGCGGCAGCAGGTAAAGGCAGGCCGTGGCGCCGGTTCCCAGCGTCACGCGGCCGGTGACGTCGGCCGAATGCGAGGCCATGGCCGTCAGCACGCCTTCCACCGCCGCGTCCACGTGGCGGATCTGCGCCAGGAGGTCCAGCCCCGCCGGCGTGGGCGAGGCCCGGCGCGCCACGCGCTCGACCAGGCGCACGCCCAGGCGCTGCTCCAGCTGCCGGATCTGCAGGCTGACGGCCGGCTGCGACAGGCCCAGCCTTTCGGCCGCGCCCGAGAAGCTGCCGGTTTCGACGATGAGCGCATAGGTGCGCAGGTGGTCCAGGTTGAGCATGCAAAGAAATTCTAATCAAAACCATAAGTTTCAACATATTTACTTATGAGTGGCCTTGCGCAACCATGGCGGCATGCAACATCTTTCCCAGGCTTTCCCTGCGCCGGTGCCCGCACCCGATGCTGGCGCGCTCTCCATCCACCCTTGCGCCGAGAGCGACATCGAGGCGATACAGGCCATCTATGCCCACTACGTGGCGACCAACCTGGCTACCTTCGAACTGGAGCCGCCCAGCGCGGCCCAGATGCTCTCGCGTCGCGTCGAGATCCTGCGCGGCGGTTATCCCTACCTGGTGGCTCGCCGCGACGGGGTGCTGGCGGGTTATGCCTATGGCAGCGCTTACCGCTCACGGCCGGCCTATCGCCATACGGTGGAAGACTCGATTTATGTCGCGCCCGGCATGCGCCAGGCCGGCGTCGGCAGCGCCTTGCTGCGTGCCTTGATCCACGAGTGCGAGCAGCGCGGCTTCCGTCAGATGGTGGCCGTGGTCGGCAACAGCGCCAACACCGGCTCGCTGCGGGTGCATGAGGTACAGGGCTTTACGCACGTCGGCACGCTGGGCTGCGTCGGCTACAAATTCGGCCAGTGGGTGGACACGGTGCTGATGCAGCGCGTGCTGGGCGAGGGCGCTTCGTCGCCCGGGGACCTGCCGGTGGCGCCGGCCGTTCAGTCGGCCGCCGCGATCACCAGGTCCGACAGCGGGTACGCCACGCAGGGCAGGATGTAGCCCGCCTGCTTTTCCTCGGCGCTCAGGCCAGGCCATTCGATGCGGTAGGCCACCTGGCCGCTGGCCAGCTTGCGGATGCAGGTGCGGCAAGTGCCGTTGCGGCAGGAGCTGTCCATCACCACGCCGGCCAATGACGCCGACTGCAGGATGGGCAGGGACGGCGAGGCGCTGAAATGTGCGCCCTCCGCGTCCAGCCTGACCCTGAACACGGGTGCGGCGGCGGAGCCGCTGGGCTGGGTGTCGTCGTCCATGTCCGTCTTCGCGAGGGTGCCCGCCTTAGCCGCGCGCGCGCTCCAGCAGCAGCACGGTCATCAGGGACAGCAGCAACTGCTGCTCTTCGCGCTCGCTGAAGGGGGCCATCTGTTCGGCGGTGAAGAGTCCCTCAAACAGGGCCGGCCGCTTGGTGAGTTCGGCCACCAGCGTGCCGTCAGGCCGCGTCACCTGGTAGGCGGGATGGAACACATAGCCTGAAAACAGTCCGATCAGGGGAATCTGGCTGAACAGGCCGTCGAGAAAACGCGTCATCACGCTTTTTTCGTTGATGCTGAAATGCGTGACGCCGTTGTCCAGCACGTCAAAACCGGCCCTCCAGATGGACCGCATGCCGCGCCGCTTGATGCCTCCCAGCGCCACGCCCTGCGGATCGGTGAAGTTGTACAGCGCCGAAAAATCGATGATCCGGTCGGCCTTGATCTGGTGCAGCAGCTGGTCCTGCTTCTCGTTGGTGAAAACCGTGATGGCTTCCTTGAGCTTGAAGAGTTTTTGCTTGACATATGCCACCGGCTGGTCATGCGCGTCCTTGACCAGGAACTGCGGCGCAAAGGCCATGAGCTTGAAGGACATTTGCAGGGGAAACTGGAGGCGTTGGGCCATGGTGTGAGCGCGCTTGTAAGGGTTATGGTGCGCCGAATGTACCCGACGCCCGTGTCGCTTCCGGGCGCCGGCCCGCCGTTCGGCGGCTTTGGTGCGAATGTATTGGCGGCAGGGAGGCAATCTGGGCGACAATTCCGCTCCGCCGGATTATTTTCCGACTCCAAGAACAACCCTCCCGATTTTCCATGTCCAGCTATTCCGTCCGACCCGCCACGCCCCGCGATGCCAAAACCATCGCCGAGATCCATGTTGCCACCTGGCAAGCCGCCTACAAAGACCTCATGCCCGAGGACTACCTCGCCAAGATCACTGTTGAAAAGCGCCAGGCCTACTGGCGCGAAGCCATCGAGTTCAGCGAGCCGCAACTGCTGGTCGCCACCGAAGGCGAGCAAATCGTCGGTTTTGTCGGCTTTGACCGCTCCCGCGACGCCGGCACCAAATCCACCGTCGGTGAAATCTGGGCCCTGTACGTGCTGCCCGAACATTGGGGCAAAGGCGCGGGCCTGGCCCTCTGGGATGGTGCGCGCGAAGGCCTGAAGGAAGAGGGCTGCACGCAGGTCACGCTGTGGGTGTTGTTGCGCAATGAGCGTGCGCTTCGGTTTTATGAACAGGCTGCGGGGTTCAAGCGGGAGATGCCCTCGCTCAAGACTGTGGCGTTTGGCAGCGTCAAGCTGGAAGAGATTCGGCTTAAACGATCGGTTGATTAAGGCCGGGTCTTGCTCGCTCTCCTGTTCTCTTTACTGAGGGCGGTTGGCCGGGGATTGCCCGGCGGCAAGTAACTTTCTTTTGCTTCGCCAAAAGAAAGTCACCAAAGAAAAGGCGACCCGCAGTCTGGGTCCCTACGCTTCGCTACGGGCAACCTGCGGTGCTCGACTACGGCGGGGTCTCGCGCAAACTCGCTTCGCTCAGACAAGCGCGATCCCTGATCCGCCTACGTCTGCGCTCCTCGGCCCAGCCAGGACGGGGCAAGCGGGAGCGGGGACAAAACACAAAGAAC
>NZ_JBFUBN010000012.1:0-197363 GCF_056405735.1 Polaromonas sp. P1_F2
GTCTTCGGACTGCCCCGTCCTGGCTGGGCCGAGGAGCGCAGAGACAAGCGGATCAGGGCCGGCGTTGTCTGAGCCGAAGGCGAGTTTAGCCGGACCCCGCTTGGCTCGAGCACCGCAGGTTGCCCGAAGCGCAGCGTAGGGACCCAGACTGCGGGTCGCCTTTTCTTTGGTGACTTTCTTTTGGCGAAGCAAAAGAAAGTTACTTGCCGCCGGGCAACCCCCGGCCAACCGCCCTCAGCAAAGAGCACATCGCCGGAACAAGCCAAGAACCAAGAACTAGGCCTAACCCTTGGGCTTGTAAGCCACCACATCAATCTCCACCCGCGCATCCACCATCAGGCGCGCCTCGGTCGTGGAGCGGGCCGGTTTGCCGCCCGTGAAGTAGCTCATATAGACGCGGTTGAAGCTGCCGAAGTCGCGCGCGTCCTGCAGCCACACCGTCGTCTTGCAGACGTCGTCCAGCGTGCAGCCGGCCAGGGCCAGCGCGGCCTGGATGTTTTTCATGACCTGGCGGGTCTGCACCTCGATGCCGCCCTGCACGATTTCGCCTTTTTCATCGCCCGGCACCTGGCCTGAGACATAAACGAAGTCACCGGCGCGCACCGCGGGTGAAAACGGGCGGGGCTGGTGGTCGGAGGCCAGCGGGGGATTTCCTAAATACTCCAGAGGCATAACAAACTCCTTTCAAAGTCTCGATTGACAGTAATATTGAAAAATATTTTCAGAAATTCCCCCTTTATTCGGGTTTATCCTGAAAAATACCATTTATAGACCAATTAATCTTCGTTTGTGAAATTTAACTTCAATCAGGAGTTTTTTATGACCCGTGGAATTCGCATGCACCGCCGCACCGCCTTGTCTTCCCTGCTGGCCCTGGGCGCGGCCGGCGCCGGATTCGGCCCGGCCGCCGCGCAGGGCAGCAAGTCGGCCCTGAACCTGGCCATGGTGGCCGAGCCGCCGACGCTGGACATCCAGTCCACACCGGCCGACCTGGTCTGCATCATCATGCAGCACGTTTACGAGCCGCTGTTCACCTTCGACGCCAAGGCGGCGCTGGTGCCGATGCTGGCCGAGGCCATGCCCAAAATCTCCGCCGACGGCAAGCTCTACACCATCGCGCTGCGAAAAGGCGTCATGCTGCACAGCGGCCGCGAGCTCAACGCCGACGACGTGGTGGCCAGCCTCAAGCGCTGGATGGAAGTCTCGCCGCGCGGCAAGTCGGTGGCCGTGCAAGTGGCCGACCTGACGGCCAAGGGACCGCTCACGGTGGACATCACGCTGAAGAACGCCTACGCGCCGCTGCTCTCGCAGCTGGCCATGGCCTCCGGCATGGCGGCCATCATGGCCAAGGAATCGCTGGCCCAGCCGCTGCGCGAGTACGTGGGCACCGGGCCCTACAAGTTCAAGGAGCGCAAGCCCGACCAGTACGTGCTGCTCACCCGTTTTGACGGCTACGTTGCGCGCAAGGAAGCTGCCAGCGGCTACGGCGGCAAGCGGGTAGCCGTCGTGGAAGAGCTGCGCTTTGTGCCGGTTCCCAATGCCAACACGCGGGTGGAAGGCGCGCTGGCCGGCCAGTTTCACTACGCCGACCTGCTGCCGATCGAGGCCCTGCCGCGGCTGGAAAAAGCCGGCGGCAAGGTGGTGCCCATCATGACGCCTTCCTTCGGTTTTCCCTACCTGGTGTTCAACACCAAGGAAGGCTCGCTTGCGCACCAGCCGGTGCGCAAGGCGTTGCAGACCGCGTTGGGTGAAGGCGAGATGCTGGCGGCGGGTTTTGGCGACACGCGCTTCTTCATCGCCGAGGGCAACCATTTCCCCAAGGGCACGCCTTTCTATTCGACCGCCGGCACCGCCGCTTACAACGAGCGCGATGCGAAGAAGGCCAAGAGCCAGGCTGAACAGGCCGGTTACAAGGGCGAGCCGGTGCGCATCCTGACCAGCCGCCAGTACGACTTTCACTACAACATGGCGCTCATCATGGCCGAGCAGCTCAAGCGTGCCGGCTTCAAGGCGGAGCTGAACGTGGTGGAATGGGCGACGCTGCTGCAACGCCGCGCCGACCCCAAGCTGTGGGACATCTACATCACCCACTCCGGCCTGTTCCCCGAGCCCATGCTCTCGCCGCCGCAGCTGGGCGACGGCGCGCCGGGCTGGTGGAGTTCGCCGGCCAAGCTGGAGGCGCTGACCGCGCTGAACCAGGAACCCAACCCGGCCAAGCGCGGTGCGCTGTGGGGCAAGGTACAGCAAGTGGTCTACGACGAAGTGCCCTACATCCAGGTCGGAAAATTTGCCAGCCTGTCGGCGCGCGCACCGGCGCTGCAGGGCTATACGCCTTACACCTATCCGTTCTTCTGGAACACCAGCCTGAAGAGTTGAGTCCCCACGCTCCCCCACTGCGAGCCTGCGGCGCGCTGCCCCTTTCCTCACATATAGGGTCCGCCCGCCTGCAGCCCGGCAAAGCCGGTTCCGTGGCTTGACTGGTTTGGTTCGCTTCGGTTTTGGCCGGGTGTAGTGGTTTCGAATGGATCAAGAGATTTCACCCTTTATGGATAGAGCAGAGTCATGACACGGTATCTATTGTCCCGGCTGGGTGGCATGCTGGTGGTCATGGCCATCGTGGCGGTGCTGGTGTTCATCCTCACGCGCGCCGCCCCGGGCGACCCGATCGCGGTGCTGCTGGGCGACCAGGCCACGGCCGAGGACATCGCCCGGGTGCAGAAGGTTTACGGGCTGGACAAACCCTTGCCGGTGCAGTTCGCGCTGTGGATCCGCGAACTGGCCCACGGCAACCTGGGTGAGTCAATCTTTTTGCAGCGCCCCGTGACCCAGGCGCTCTGGGAGCGGGCCGAGCCCACCGCTTTGCTTTCGCTGATGGCGATCGCGATCGCCGCGCTGATCGGCGTGCCCTGCGGCATCGTCTCTGCGGTATTTCGTGGCAAGGCCATCGACCAGGCCTTTACCGGCTTTGCCATGCTGGGCGCCAGCATACCCAGCTTCTGGTTCGGCCTGGTGCTGATGCAGATCTTCGCGGTCTCGCTGGGCTGGTTCCCGGTATCGGGCTATGGCGAGCCGGGCGCTTCGCTGGCCGCCCGCATCCACTGCCTGGTGCTGCCCGCTGCGGTGCTGGGCGTGCTGAACTCCGCGCTCATCATCCGTTTCACGCGCGCCTCCATGCTGGACGTGCTGGGCGAGGACTACGTGCGCACCGCGCGGGCCAAAGGCTTGTCTGAAAACGTGGTGGTGCTCAAGCATGCGCTGCGCAACGCGCTGGTGCCCATCGTCACCGTCCTCGGCTTGACGGTGGCGCTGATGATAGGCGGCGCGGTGGTGACCGAGACCGTGTTCGGCTTGCCGGGCGTGGGCAACCTGGTGGTGAGCGCGGTGATACGGCGCGACTACCCGGTGATCCAGGGGGCGCTGCTGGTGGTCGCCGCAATCTATGTCGTCATCAACTTCGCCATTGACCTGCTCTACACCGTGGTCGACCCACGGGTGAAATACTGACATGCAGATGCCGCTGATTCTCCGCAAGCTGTTCCGCCGCCGCATCGTGCTGGCCGCGGCCATTATTCTGACGCTGGTTGTCCTGGTGTCGCTCTTCGCCGGCCCCCTGAGCGGCCTGGACCCAAATGAAACCGCCGTGAGCCAGCGGCTGTCCCAGCCTTCGCCCTCCCATTTGTTCGGCACCGACGAACTGGGGCGCGACCTCTTTGCCCGTATCGCCTTTGGCGGCCGCTACTCGCTGACCATCGCATTGCTGACCGCGCTGGGCTCGGTCGTGACCGGCACGCTGTTCGGCCTGGTCGCGGGGTTCTTTCGCAGGCTCGACGCGCCGGTGATGCGCGTGGTTGACGCCATGATGTCCTTTCCCGACATCCTGCTGGCGATCGCGCTGGTCGGCATCCTTGGGCCCTCGATGCTGAATGTGGTGCTGGCCCTGGTGCTGGTCTACACGCCGCGCGTGGCCCGCGTGGTGCGCGCCTCCACCCTGGTGGTGCGCGAGCTGCTGTTCGTGGAGGCCGCGCGCGCCGTCGGTGTCTCCACCGTGCGCATCCTGCTGCGCCACATCCTGCCCAACCTGATGTCGCCCATCCTGGTGCAGGCCTCCTTCATCTTTGCCTACGCCATCCTGGCCGAGGCCGCGCTGTCCTTCCTGGGCGTGGGCGTTCCACCCGAAATCCCGACCTGGGGCACCATGGTGGCCGGTAGCCAGCAGTACGCCCACCAGGCGCTGTGGATCGTGCTGTTCCCCGGGCTGGCCATCATCCTGACGGCGCTCTCGCTGCAATTGCTGGGCGATGGCATTCGCGACCTGCTGGATCCGCGCCTGAGGAAATCGATGTGAACCCGTCGATCAAAACCGACCCCATGAATTCCCCCACCCCCCTTCCAACCGGCACGCGCCTTGATGTGCGCCACCTGAGCACCTTCTTCGACACCGATGAAGGCCTGATCCGCTCGGTCGCCGACGTGAGCTTCAGCATACGCCCCGGCAAGACCACCGCGCTGGTCGGCGAGTCCGGCTCCGGCAAGTCGGTGACCAGCCTCACGCTGATGCGCCTGCTGTCGCGCACCGCCTCCACCCAGGTCAGCGGCGAAGCGATATTCACCAACCGCGCCGGCCAGGCGCTGGATTTGCTGTCCTTGCCCGAAGCCGACATGCGGCGCATACGCGGCAATGAGATCGCGATGATTTTCCAGGAACCCATGACCAGCCTGAACCCGGTCTTCACCGTGGGCGAGCAGATCGCCGAATCGGTGCGCCTGCACATGGGCCTGGACGGCAAGGCCGCACTGGCACACGCGCTGCGTATGCTGGAGCTGGTCGAGATCCCGGCCGCCGCCCAGCGCCTGCATGAATACCCGCACCAGCTTTCGGGCGGCATGCGCCAGCGCGTGATGATCGCGTTGGCCATGGCCTGCAACCCGACGCTGCTGATCGCCGACGAGCCCACCACCGCGCTCGACGTGACCATACAGGCGCAGATACTGGAGCTCATGCGCCGGCTGCAGGCCGAGACCGGCATGAGCATCCTCTTCATCACCCACAACCTCGGCGTGGTGGCGCATCATGCCGACGACGTGGCCGTGATGTACGCCGGCCGTATTGTGGAAGCCGCACCGGTGCGCGAACTGTTTGCGCAGCCGCGCCACCCTTACACACAAGGCCTGCTGGCCTGCCTGCCCGCGCAACAGCGCAAGCGCGAACTCGCCACTGGCCAGACCGGCGCCAAGCGCCGCCTTTACGCGATTCGCGGCCAGGTTTCCAGCCCGCTGGCGCCGCCGCCGGGCTGCGCTTTTGAGCCGCGCTGCGACCTGGCGATCCCGGCCTGCCGCGACGCCATGCCCGCGCTGCTTGCCGCAGGCCCAAACCGCAGCGCACGCTGCATACGCGTGGAAGAAACAGCCACAGCCACGGTGGAGGCCGCATGAGCGCCCCTTTGATTGAGGTGAAAAACCTGCAGCGTTATTTCGGTGCGGCCGCCAAGCCGGTGCGCGCGGTCGACGACGTGTCCTTCAGTATCCAGCCCGGCGAAACGCTGGGCCTGGTCGGCGAATCCGGCTCGGGCAAAAGCACGATTGGCCGTACGCTGCTGCGCCTGATCGAGGCGACTTCTGGCCAGGTGCTGTACCGCGGCGAAGACCTGGGCAAGGCCTCCGGCGGCCGCATGCGCGCACTGCGCAGCAAGCTGCAGATGATTTTCCAGGACCCGTACGCAAGCCTGAACCCCAAGATGCGGGTGAAAGACATCCTGGGCGAGGCTTTGCAGGTGCACGGGCTGGCCAAGGGTAAAGAAGCACAGGCCAAACGCATTGCCGAGCTGCTCGAGCTGGTCGGCCTGCGCGCCGAGCATGCCAGCCGCTACCCGCATGAGTTCTCCGGCGGCCAGCGCCAGCGCATAGGCGTGGCGCGTGCCCTGGCGGTCGAGCCTGAGTTCATCGTGGCCGACGAGCCGCTGTCGGCGCTCGACGTGTCCATCCAGGCGCAGGTGGTCAACCTGCTGTGCGACCTGCGCGACCGGCTGTCGCTGACCATGCTGTTCATCTCGCACGACCTCGACGTGGTCGAGTACCTGTGCGACCGCGTGGTGGTGCTTTACCTGGGCCGCGTGATGGAAGTCGCGCCCACGGCCCAGCTGTTCGAACGCCCGCTGCATCCCTATACCCAGGCCCTGCTGGCCGCCTCGCCCAAGCCCGACCCCGAGCACAAAAGCGAACGCATCGCGCTCAAGGGCGACATCCCCAGCCCGGTCAACCCGCCCTCGGGCTGTGTGTTCCGCACGCGTTGCCCGCATGCGATTGAGGCTTGCGCCACCACCCGCCCCGAGCTGCGTGACATGGGCAACGGCCGCTTCAAGGCCTGCATACGCGACGACCTGGCAAACTCCGTGGCCGGGGCGCCCGCGTTGGCCGCCGCCTGACCTTCCAGAAAAATTCCATGAGCACATTGCAAGACCTCCTCGACCCGCAACTCGACCGCTCCTTCAAGGGCTTCCCCCACAACAGCGGGCCGGTGCGCCGCTCCGACATGGGCAAACAGGGCTGGAACGTGCTCAAGGGCGACCTGCCGCTGCCGCTGGCCGTCGTCAAGCAGTCGGCCATGAAACACAACCTGGGCTGGATGCAGCGTTTTGCCAAAGGCCAGGGCGTGGACATGGCGCCGCACGGCAAGACCACCATGTCGCCGCAACTGCTGAAGCGCCAGCTCGACGAAGGCGCCTGGGGCCTGACCTTCGCCACCGTCGCGCAGATGCGCGCGGGCATCACCGCGGGCGCCACGCGCCTGATCATCGCCAACCAGGTCGTGAACGCCATCGACCTGGCCGGCATCCAGGGCATGCTGCGCGAATACCCCGGCCTGCGCATCGTCTTCCTGGTGGATTCCCTCGCTCAGCTGGCGCTGATCGAAGCTTGGGCGCGCGCCAATACCGCCGCGATGGATGCACCCTTCGAGGTGCTGCTGGAAGTCGGCGTCATGGGCGCGCGCACCGGCGTGCGCAACGAGGCCGATGCCATGGCCCTGGCCGCCGCCATCCGCACCAGCCTGGCCTGCCGCCTGGTGGGCATCGAAACCTACGAAGGGCAGGGCGCCACCGGCGATTCGGCGGCGGACAAGGCCTATGCCGATGCGCTGATGCGGCGCACCTGCGACATCGCCCTGGCCTGCGACCAGCAAGGCCTGTTCGACAGCGACGAAATCCTGATGACGGCCGGCGGCTCGGCCATCTTCGACCTGGTCAGCGGCTGGCTCACGCCCAAGCTCTCGCGCCCGGTGCGCGGCCTGCTGCGTTCGGGCTGCTACATCACGCACGACCATGGCAACTACAAGCGCCTGGTCGGTTCGGTCAATGCGCGGCTGCATGACAAGGACGGCCTGAAGCCGGCGATTGAAGTCTGGGCCACGGTGCAGTCCTGCCCCGAGCCCGGCCTGGCCATCCTGGCCGTGGGACGGCGCGACCTGTCCTACGACCTGGAGATGCCGATACCGCTGTCCTCGGTCGGCGCGCCCGGCGCCGCGCCCGTGGCCGCCCCCGCGGACTGGAAGGTCACCGCCCTCAACGACCAGCACGCCTACCTGCGCGGCAGCGGCCCCGAACTGGCTGCGCTCAAGGTCGGCGACCTGGTGGCGCTGGGCATCTCCCATCCCTGCACGACCTTCGACAAATGGCGCTGGATGCCGGTTGTCGATGAGAATTACACGGTGTGCGATGCACTCGTCACCTGTTTCTAATCTGTTCGACCTCCTTGTTGTAATGGGCCGCGCACCATTGCGCGCGCCGCAACCAAAGTCCTCATGACCTCACAAGTTCTTGCCAAAATCGCCGACAACATCGCCAGCGCCCCCACGTCCAGGCGCAGCGTGCTGGAGTTGATCCTGCAGGACCCCCAGCGCGTGCTGGATGAAAGTTTTGAGCGGCTCGCGCAGCGCGCGGGCAGCTCGGTGCCCACCATCATGCGCACCTGCCGCGACCTGGGCTACCCGGGCCTGCGCGAGTTCAAGCTCGCGCTGGCGCAGGAAATGGCCGTGGGAGGCTCGCCGCTGAACCGGCGCGTGCGCATCGACGACGACACCCGCCAGATAATCACGAAGGTGACGCGCGGCGCCGCCATCGTGATCAACAGCGTTCAGGCCCAGCTCAGTGTGGAAGCCACACAGGCGGCGGCCGACGCCATCGTTGGCGGCAGCCGGGTGGACTGCTACGGCGTTGGCGTTACCTCCAACTTCATGGCCTCGGACTTGCAGGCGCGCTTGTTCCGCATGGGCCTGTCCGCCAGCAGCTACCTGGACCCGCACCTGCAACTGATCTCAGCCGCCACCATAGGCCCGCGCGGCGTGGTGATCGCCGTCACCCACGTCGGCGGCATGCCCTCCTTGCTGGAGGCGGTGGACGTGGCGCGCTCGCAGGGCGCCACCATCATCGCGCTGACGCAGCCCGGCTCCCAGCTGGCGGCGCTGGCCGACATCGTGCTGGGTGTGGAGGTCGCGCCCGACCCGGTGATGCCGGTGGGCCCGGAGGCCTACCTGGCGCACCTGACGGTGATCGAAATCCTCACCGTGCTCGTGGCGCAGCGGCTGGGCGACAAGGCGGTGGACCGGCTGGCGAACATCCAGCGTACGCTGGAGACGCGCGGTGTGGACATGCACCACCATCCCCGGCTGGACTGGGACGAAAGCGCCAAGCCAGTGATCGGAAAAACGCGATGACCCGCGCCACCCTTCTGGAAAACGGCCTGCTGGTGAACGGCACCGGCGCGCCTGCCCAAATCGGCGACCTGCTGCTGGTGGACGACCGCATTGCGGCCATCGGCCCGGGCCTTCGCCACCGCCTGCCGGACGGCCTGGCCCTCGCCGACGTCCAGGTGCACGACTGCACCGGCCTGGCCATCACGCCCGGTTTCATCGACGTGCACACGCACGATGACGCCATCGTGCTGAATGCACCCGGGATGTTCCCCAAGCTGTCGCAGGGCATCACCACGGTGGTGACCGGCAACTGCGGCCTGTCGGTCGCGCCCTTCGTCGTCGACCAGCCCCAGGGCGCCCTTACCCTGCTGGGCAATTCGTTCAAGTACCCTTCGGTGGATGCGTATGCGCAGGCGGTGGCCGAGGCGCAGCCGGCCGTCAACGTGGCGCCGCTGATCGGCCACACCACGCTGCGTTATGCCTGCGTCGGTGATCTCAGCCGGCCGGCCAGCGCCGATGAAGTCGCCGCCATGTGCGCTCTGCTGGAGGCGTGCATGGCCCAGGGCGCGATCGGCCTGTCCTCGGGCCTGTTCTATGCCGAAGCCATGCCGGCGCCGGCGGCCGAAGTGACCGCGCTGGCGCGGGTGGTGGCCCGCTACGGCGGCATCTATGCCACCCATATGCGCTCGGAGATGGCCGACATCCTGGAGGCCATGCACGAGGCCGGCGATTGCGCCTTCGAGGCCGGCGTGCCGCTGGTGATTTCGCACCACAAATGCGCCGGCCCGGCCAACTGGGGCCGCACGCGCGAGACGCTGCCGCTGATCGACAGCCTGGCGCAGCGCCAGGACATCGCGATGGACGTCTATCCCTATGTGGCCGGCTCGACCGTGCTGCGGGAAGACCTGGTGGACGGCGTGATCGACGTCCTCTTGAGCTGGTCTACTCCCCACCCCGAAATGATGGGCCGTACGCTGGCCTCGATTGCCGAGGAGTGGGGCGTTGACCAGAAGGCCGCCTGCCGCCGCCTGCAGCCGGGCGGCGCCTGTTATTTCCAGATGCACGAGGACGACGTCAAGCGCGTCATCGCGCATCCCCGGACCATGATCGGCTCCGACGGCTTGCCGCACGACCGGCATCCGCACCCGCGCCTCTGGGGCGCTTTTCCGCGCGTGCTGGCGCGCTACTGGCGCGAGCAAAACCTCTTTTCACTCGAAACCGCGATCCACAAGATGACCGGCCTGTCGGCGCGCAACTTCCGCCTGCACCATCGCGGCCAGCTGCAGCCCGGCTGGCACGCCGACGTCGTGGTGCTGGACCCGGCCCGCGTGCGCGACGTGGCGACCTACCAGGAGCCGATCGCGGTATCCGAAGGGATCGAGAAAGTGTTTGTGAACGGCGAGCTGGCCTATGTGGCCGGTGATGTCGACGCCGCGGACGCCAAGGTGCAGGCGAGGGCAGGGCGGCTGTTGAAGCGCGGCGCTGCCTAAGCCCAAACCTGCAGAGGGGCTCCCAACCCAGCAGGGGCCGCGGAACCGGCTTTGCCGGGCCGCAGGCGCAGCGGCCCCCTCGGGGGGCAGGAAGCTACACGAAGTGAGCGACCGTGGAGGCTAATCAAGACTATCCACCGTGTCTGGATCGGGCACATCCCCGATCGCCTCGCGCGTCAGCGCGGCCTGGGTTTTGAGCCAGTCGCAAAAAGCCACCACCTCGGGCCTGGCCACGTTGCGCGGGCCGACGATCAGCCAGTAGCTCATGGGCGACTCCATGCGCGTCTGCGGCAGGGGCTCGACCAGGTCGCCCGAGGCCAGGCTCTCGGCGATCAGCGGCAGCCGTGCCAGCACCACGCCCTGGCCCGTCAGCGTCGCCTGCACCATCTGGTAGGCGTAATTGAAGTACAGCCAGCGCTTGGCCTCCAGCTTGGGGCTGGCATGCTCGTCCAGCCAGCGCCGCCAGGTCAGCCATTCGAGGTGGGTCTGATGGGCGTCGCCCGCCTCGATCAGGGTGAACTGCGCCAGGTCGTCGGGTTTCTTCAGGCGCGGCCCGCTTTTGAGCAGCCAGGGGCTGATGACGGGCGTGATCTGCTCGCCGAAAAGCCGTATCGCGTTCGGCGGCATGTGGCTGGCCGGGGCGTAGCGCAGGGCCAGGTCCAGGTCCGAAATGTCCAGGTCCACCGCGACGTCCGACGCATCAATCCGGATGTCGATGTCGGGGTTGTCGCGCTGGAATCCCTCGAGCCGCGGGATCAGCCACATCGAGGCGAAGGAGGCGAAGGTGGTCAGCGACACGCTCTTGCGCCCAGCTGTCTGGCGTATCTGCCGCACCGCGTTGTCGATGCGCTCCAGCGAGGGCGTGACGGCCCGCAGCAGGATGCCGCCGGCGGTGGTCAGCTCCACGGCCCGGGTGTGGCGGTGGAAGAGGCTGACGCCCACGTCCTCCTCCAGCCCCTGGATCTGCCGGCTCACGGCCGACTGGGTGAGGGCCAGCTCTTCCGAGGCGGCGCGGAAATTGAGGTGGCGGGCCACCGCCTCGAAGGCCCGCAGCTGGCCGGCGGAAATCGGCCGGGAACGCAGGTGTGTTTGTGAATGCAGCATGACAGTTCCAGGTAATCAGGGCAATTTGAGCCTGATTGATTGATGCGATTATGGAATGAATAGCTTACCGCGATTTCATTGGACCGCGCAAGTCCGCCGCGAGATGATTCAACCCTCATCACTCACTTTGTGCCTTTTTTGGAGAACACCATGGAACACTCAGCTTCTCACGCAGGCGACCGCTTTTTGCAACAGGCTACCGATGCCACCACCGGCCAGGTTGACGGGTTGGCGGGCTTCTGGAAGCTGGGTGCGGGACGGGCCCTGACCTTGCACGCCGCCCAGGCCGGTGTGTTGCGAATTGCGCATGGCCGGGTCTGGGCCACCTTCGATTCCGCCAGCCAGGACGCCCAGGTGCGCGCCGGCGACCATTTCCTGAGCCGGGGCGAGAGCCTGACGCTCAAGGCCGGTGAGTCGCTGGTGATGGAGTCCTTTAGTTCGGGCCACGGCGCATCGGCTTATTTCAGCTGGGAGCCCGTCGTTGCGTGCGCCGCCGTCAGGCAGCCCGCTGCCGAGCCGGCCGGCTGGCGCGTTGGCGTGCTGCAGCCGCTGAGCGACCTGCGCGCCGCCTTCGGCCTGGCCACCGGCGCCCTGGGGCGCCTGGCCCGCGGCCTGGTGCTGGGTGCGGCGGCGGCGGTCGAAGCCCTGCTGACCCCTTTGGCCATGGTTTTTCTCACCGCCCGCGCCCGCCCCATGGCGGCCGGCCACGACTTTGACGCCTACAAGGACGACCAGCGCCGGCACCCGCACAACTACAACGTGCTGGCCATGTCCAACCTCGTCTAGTTCCGATTGATATTGATACCGTTCTAGTCAGTGGCTCCTTCCGCAAGGGAGCTTTGAACCCGCGGCCGCAAGGCTGCGGGTTTTTTTATGCGCGGCTTTTTTTGGCCGGTGCCGCCTTGGGTTTCGTTTTCGTTGCTGTTTTTATTTTGGCCTTGGCGGGAGCTTTTGTTTTCGGTTTCGGTTTCGGTTTCGGTTTTTTGGCCGGTTTGGCCGCGCGCGCCCTGAGTGCGCATTCCAGCGCCAGCCGCGCCCAGGGCCGCATCAAGGCTTCCGACTCCATGGCCTCTTCGGGCGCGCTGTAGTAGCCGAGGCTGTGCGCGGAGCGCACGCCATTGCGGGTCATGTCGTAAGTGAAGCGCCCGCAGCCCTGGGCCTCGAACAGGCCGCGCGTGCTGTCATCGGCTTTAAGCCACAGGATCTCGCCGCCGCCCAGGTCGGCCACCAGCGCGAAGGTCAGGCCGCCGGTGCTGATGCCGAAGCCGCCGAACATGCGTTTGGCGACGCAGGGCCCCACGCCCGACAAAAGCTCGCAGCAGTAGTTTGCAAAATCATTTTTGGGTGTGGCCATGCCGCGACGATAACAAAGCGCGGGCGGTCCTATCAAGCGCACTTTTGCGTCCGCTGTCACGCATGGGCGCGCCAAGCGGCCGTGCGCCGCGATAATTTGCGCATGACCGCCGTATCCCTGATCCGCTCCCTTCCCGCCTCCGGCACGCTTCCCGGCGCGCCGCCCGTGCGCGTGGTGGTGATGGGGGTGGCCGGTTGCGGCAAATCGGCGGTCGGGCACCTGGTGGCCGGGCAGCTGGGCTTGCCGCTGGTCGAGGGCGACGACTTCCACCCGCCCGGCAACATCCGCAAGATGCAGCAGGGAATTGCCCTTGCCGATGAAGACCGCGAGGGCTGGCTGCGGCAACTGGGCGCCGAACTGGCGCGCCACCCCGAGGGTGTGGTGCTGACCTGTTCGGCCCTCAAGGCTGGCTACCGGGACATCCTGCGCGGCGCCGCTACCGGCCTGCGTTTTGTGCACCTGGCCATCAGCCCGGCCGAGTCGCTGCGCCGCGTGGGCCAGCGGGCCGACCATTTCTACCCGCCCAGCCTGGTCGCCAGCCAGTTCGAGGCCTTGCAGGATCCCTCGGCCGAGCCCGGCGTGCTGACCCTGGCCGGCGATGCGCCGCTGGAATCGCTGGCGCAAAGCGCGGTCGACTGGCTGGCCGGCGCGCGCCGCCCGGGCTGAGCCGCCGGCCCGTCCCTTGGCTCAGGGCGTGCGGGCCTTCATGGTGTCCATCACCAGGTCGTGCAGGGCCTGCGCGGCCGCCGACAGGCTGCCCTCCTGCCGCCGCACCAGGTAAATCTTGCGCGTCAGGCCGCTCGCAGCCAGCGGCCGCGTCACCAGGGCCTTGCGCTCAAAGTGGAACAGCGTCAGCGCGGGCACCACGCTGATGCCCAGCCCGGCCTCGACCATGCCCGCGGCGGTGGCCAACTGGTCGACTTCGAGCACGGTATTGGCCTGCTGCGGGTGCAGCGCCGCCTCCAGCGCCTGCCGCACGCTGCTGTTGCGCGACATGTGGATAAAAGGGTAGGGTGCCAGCTTCTTGAGTGTGGGCGAGGCCTCGGCCGCCAGCGGGTGGTCCTTGCGGCACACCAGGTAAAAGCGGTCGGTGCAGACCAGCCGCGTGCTCAGGCCCGCGTGGCTCACGCCGGTGGAGGCCAGCGCGAAATCGGCGCGGCCGCTGCGCACCAGGTCGACACAGGCGTCCGACAGCAGGTCGCTGAGGTTGAGCTCTATGCCGGGCCGGGCCTTCCTGAATTCGGCGAACACCGCGGGCAGCCAGCCGGCCGCCAGCGAGGGCAGGGCGGCGATGTGCACGCGGCCCTTGCGGCGCTCGACATGGTCGTTCAGGTCGCTGAGGGCCGCGCCGAAATCGCCGACCAGGCGGCGCGCCGAATCCGCGAAGAGCCGGCCTTCTGCCGTCAATTCCACGCTGCGTGTGTCGCGGTCGAACAGGCGCGTGTTGAGTTCGCCCTCCAGCGTGCGGATCAGCGCGCTGAAGGCCGGCTGTGACAGGTGGCAGGTGGCCGCGGCCTGCGTGAAACTGCGCTGGTCAGCCAGGGCCAGGAAGGCGCGCAACTGCCGCAGGGAAAGGTTGGGTTGGGTCATTTATTTGTAATACAGATCAATGGATAAGAAGTTTCGATTTTACAAATAAATGCCCAGGGCCTAAATTCAGGGCTCCTCACCGCCCGTTCATGACTCCATCCTCCCCCGCTCCTCTTTTGATCGGCTGCGCCGCCGGTTTTTCCGGCGACCGCGTGGACGCCGCCGGGCCGGTGGTCGACACCCTGGTCGCGCGCGGCGGGCCGGCCTTCCTGATTTTTGAAACCCTGGCCGAACGCACGCTGGCGCTGGCGCAATTGCGGCGCCGGGCCGACCCGGATGCCGGCTTCGAGCCGCTGCTGGACGACATGCTGCGGCCGGTGCTGGCGCGCTGCCTGGCGCACAACATCCGCATCGTGAGCAACTTCGGCGCCGCCAACCCGCTGGCAGCCGCCCGCCACATCCAGGCTATGGCCGCCGGCATGGGCCTGCCGGCGCCGCGCATTGCCGTGGTGGCGGGCGACGACCTCTCGGGTGCGCAGCACGAGCCGCTGCTGCGCGCCGAGCTGGGCGCCGCGATGGACGGCATCCGCAAAGTGAGCGCCAACGCCTATATAGGTGCTGAAGCCATCGCCGCCGCGCTGGACGCCGGCGCGCAGATCGTGGTGGCCGGGCGCGTCGCCGATCCTTCGCTGACCGTTGGGCCGGCGATGTCGCATTTCGGCTGGCGCGCCGACGACTGGGACCGGCTGGCGCGCGCGACCATGGCGGGCCACCTGCTGGAGTGCGGCGCCCAGGTCTGCGGCGGCTATTTCGCCGACCCGGGCTACAAGGACGTGCCGGAGCTCCACAACGTGGGCTACCCCATCGCCGAAATCGACAGCGAGGGCCACTGCGTCATCGGCAAGGCGGCGGGCACGGGCGGCGTGGTCAGCCTGGCCGGCGTCAAGGAACAACTGCTGTACGAGGTCCACGACCCGGCCGCCTACCTGACACCCGACGTGGTGGCCGACATCAGCGCCGCGCAAGTCAGCCTCATCGGGCCCGACCGTGTGGCCCTGACCGGCGTGCGCGGCCATGCGCGGCCGGCCAGCCTCAAGGTCAATGTCTGCCATGAAGGCGGCTGGCTGGCCGAAGGTGAAATCTCTTATGCCGGGCCCCGCGCCGAGGCGCGTGCGCGCCTGGCCGCGGAGGTGCTGCGCCGGCGCCTGCCGGACCTGGCGCTGCGTGTGGACCTCATAGGCGCGCTCAGCATCATGGGTGACGATGCGGGCCGCTTGCGGGAAGAGCTTCCCGCAGGTGATGCGCGAGACGTACGCCTGCGTGTCGCCGCCACCCACGCCGACCGCGCCCAGGCCGAGCGCCTGCCGCGCGAAGTCACGGCGCTGTATTGCTGCGGCCCGGCCGGCGGCGGCGGTGTGCGAACCTCGCTGACACCGCGGCTCAATACCTTGTCCTGCCTGGTGCCGCGCGACGCCGTGCCTTTGCGCTTCGCCATGCTGGACGCCCCTCAGGAGGCCGCATGAACGAAGCCCGCATCACGGTTCCGCTGTACCGCACCGCCCACGGCCGCACCGGCGACAAAGGCAACCGCTCCAACATCAGCGTGATCGCCTGGCATCCCGACCTCTACCCCGTGCTGCTGGCGCAGCTGACCGAGGCCGTGGTGGCGCAGCGCTTTGCCCATAGACGGCCAGCGCGCGTGCAGCGTTTTGAACTGCCGGGGCTGGCGGCGCTGAATTTTGTGCTCGACGAAGTGCTCGACGGCGGCGTCAACGATGCGCTGAACCTCGACACCCACGGCAAGGCCCTGTCCTTCTGGCTGCTGGACTTGCCGATAGAGATTCCCGCCGGCCTGGCTCCCTTGCTCGCGGGCCCGGCACTGACGCATACCGACTGGTTTTTCAATTAAAAAAGGAGACAAACATGGCCCCCTCACTATCGAACTTCACAAACCCGCGCATCCGCCCCCTGATGCTCGCCGCCGCCGCCGCGCTCTGCGCGCTGGCGCCCGGGCTGTCGCCGGCCCAGGGCTTTCCCGACAAGCCCATCACCTTCATCGTGCCCTTTGCCGCCGGCAGCGCCACCGACCAGCTGGCGCGCGCCCTGGGCCAGGCCGTGACCAACGACAGCAAGGCCAGCGTGCTGGTCGACAACCGGCCCGGCGCCAACAGTTTTATCGGCGCCCAGGCGGCGGCGAAAGCCAAACCCGACGGCTATACCGTCTTCATCACCACTAACACCACGCAATCGGCCAACGAGCACCTGTTCAAGAAGCTGCCCTATGACCCGGTCAAGGACTTCGCGCCGCTCACCGCCCTGGGGCGCGGCGGCCAGATCATGGTCGTCAACCCGGCGCTGCCGGTGAACAGCGTCGCCGATTTCATCAAGCTGGCTAAATCCAAGCCGGGCAAGCTGTCCTTCGGTAGCGGCAGCTCCTCCAGCCGTGTCGCGGGGGAGCAGTTCAAGCAGATGACGGGCACCTACATCCTGAACATTCCCTACAAGAGCAACCCGCCGGCCGTGACCGACCTGCTCGGCGGCCAGATCGACATGATGATCACCGACATGGCCACCGGCCTGCCGCAGGTCAAGGCCGGCAAGCTCAAGGCGCTGGGTGTGTCCACGCGGCAGCGCTCGCCGCTGGCGCCGGATGTGCCCACCATCGCCGAAGCCGGCGTCAAGGGCTATGAGATGACCTACTGGTTTGCCGCCTACGCGCCGGCCGGCACACCCGCCGATGTGGTGGCCAAACTCGCCGACATGCTCGCGCGCGCCGCGCGCAGTTCCTCGGCCGCGCCCTTTTACCAGTCCAGCGGCATCGAGATCTTCACCAGCAGTCCCGAAGAGCTGCGCAAGTTCCAGGCGGACGAGACCCTCAAATGGGGAAAAATCATCAAGGCGGCGGGTATAGAACCCGAGTGAGCGTTGCGGCGGAGGACTGGGGTTTGCGATTCAACTATTCGTAACGCATTACGTTTAAGTAAAATTCCGGCAAAGCCGGCGGCCTTGTCCCGCCGCGCCCCCACCAGGAAACCCCATGTCCAAAGCCTTCGCCTCCCAGTCCGACCTGACCGACAAGACCATCACCTTCGAGCAGCTCAGCGCGCACTGCTGGGCCTATACCGCCGAGGGCGACCCCAATTCCGGCGTCATCATCGGCGACAAGTTCATCATGGTCAGCGACGCCACGGCCACCCCGGCGATGGCGCAGGACCTGATCGCGCGCATACGCAGCATCAGCGACAAGCCCATCAAGTACGTGCTGCTCACGCACTACCACGCGGTGCGCGTGCTGGGCGCCAGCGCCTACGCGGCCGAGGGCGCGACCGAGATCATCGCCAGCCAGGGCACTTATGAGCTCATCGTCGAGCGCGGCGCGCAGGACATGCAAAGCGAGATGGAGCGCTTCCCGCGGCTGTTCCGCAATGCCGAAAGCGTGCCCGGCCTGACCTGGCCGACGCTGGTGATAGACGGCGGCAATCCCGTCAAAGGCGAAAAGCCCGGCAAGCTGGTGCTGGACCTGGGCGGAGTGAAGGTGCAGGTCTGGCATCCCGGCCCCGGCCATACACGCGGCGACACGATTGCCTGGATCGAAGAAGAAAAAGTGCTGTTCTCGGGCGACCTGGTCGAATACGAGGCGGGCGTCTACACCGGCGACGCCCAGCTCGAGGAATGGCCCGCGACGCTCGAAGCCTTGCGCGCGCTGAAGGCCGAGGCCATCGTGCCGGGCCGCGGCGAGGCCATGAAGGGCGCGGCCAATGTCAACAAGGCACTGGATTACACCAAGCGCTGGGTAGAGACGCTGTACAAAGCCGGCAAGGAAGCGGCAGCAGCCGGCATGGACCTCAAGGCCGCCATGGACCACACACGCAAAAGCATGGACCCGGTTTTCGGCCATGTGTTCATCTATGAGCACTGCCTGCCGTTCGACGTGAGCCGTGCCTTTGACGAAGCCAGCGGCATCAAGAACCCGCGTATCTGGACTGCGGAACGCGATCAGGAGATGTGGAAGGCTTTGCAGGGCTGAAGCCCGGCGCGGTCAGGAATCCAGGTCCAGGCTGGACAGCAGCCCGACAAAAACATCGAGCGCGGCCTGGCCGTCCAGGCGCTCCATGCGTTCCAGCACGTCCTCATCCTCGACCAGGCAATAGCCCAGGCTGAAGCGCCGGAACCGGCGGGCGGCCAGTTCGCCGTGGTGCACGACCTGCATATTGATATGGCGGCTGTCCTGGCGTATGCGCTCCTGCAGCGCCAGCACCTGCTTTTGCCCGCCTTCAAACTGCTGGCAAAAGCGCATGCCGTCAAAAATCAGCAGCCCCGTGATGTCGCGCTCCGCATTGGCCCGGCGGGCCTTGGCGGCGATGTCTGCGACGACGCTCAGCGGCGCTTCGGGGGCCAGCGTGCTGACGTAAAGGATTTCATACAGAGTGGTGCTTGTTTTTGTCATTGCGGCCCAATGTAGCGGCCCACACGTAGGCGCACAATGTCAAAAGACACAGGTAAATGCGCCTAAGATGATTCTTTTATGAATATTCCCACGCCAACTTCAGCGATCTGCCCGCCAGATTGCAATGCCTGCGGCTTGCGTGAGACCCGGGCTTTCATGCCCGTCAATGCCGAAGAATTGAAGTTCCTCGAAGCCTTCCGCACCGGCACCGCGATGGTGAAGGCCGGCGCCACCATACTTCCCGAGCAGCAACCCAACGGCAAACTCTTCACGCTGTACTCGGGCTGGGCCTTTCGTTACAAGACTTTGAGCGACGGCCGCCGGCAAATCCTCAACTTTTTGCTGCCGGGCGACTTCATCGGCCTGCAGCAGAAATTCGCCGACGGCGCCATGCACGGCATCGAGGCCGTGACCGATGCCAGCCTCTGCGTGTTCCCGCGTGAGGGTCTGTGGGAGCTGTTCCGCAATTTCCCCAACCTGGGCTATGACATCACCTGGCTGGCGGCGCGAGAAGAGGGCATGGTCGACGACCACTTGCTGACGGCTGGGCGGCGCAATGCCACCGAACGCGTGGCCATGCTGCTGATGCATTTATTCCGCCGGCTCGAGCGCGTGGGCATGGCCGCCGGCGGCATGATCGAATTTCCGATCAACCAGCAGCACATCGCCGACGCGCTGGGGCTGTCGCTGGTGCACACCAACAAGACCTTGAGGCGCCTGCGCCAGCTGGGCCTGCACGAGATCCTCGACGGCAAGTTGCGCCTGCTCAACACCCGGGCGCTGGAGCGCATTGCGGACTATTACGACACGCCCCCTCCGCAGGTTCCGTTACTCTGATTCAGCCCTGTAGGCGGGCGCCGACAGCAAGCCCCCTTGGTGGATGACACGCGCCCCCCGTTCCCGGTTCTAAGGTAGCTCTCTTGCCCGTGATGTGGCGAGACCAGACACCACCCAGGAGACGCTCATGGACCACGCACAAGCCCCCGGCGCACGGCTGCAGCAGCAGCCGCCCCGCTTCTCCAACCAGCAGCAACAGCAAAGCAGCGGCTCGCGCGAGTTCCAGCCGCGCCAATCGCAGCCTGGCGACGGCCCGTCCGGCCAGATGGGCGAGGGCAGCTACGAAGGCACGCGAAAATACCAGGAGAAGATCAAGTCCTACCTGAAGGATGCCGACGTCAAGTCCGACGCCGAGGCCGCCAGGCCCGAATCGCCACAGCAGGCGGAAGAGCTGAAAAAGGCAGAAGAGGAAGGGCGTTCGCACTCCAAGTCGCCAGGCCAATAGCTCGGCTTTTTGCGGGTGATCCTCAGGATTTCTGCGCGTTCAAAATCCTGAAATCCTGCTCGTAGCGGTGCAGGGTCTCCACCGCCTTGTGGCGCTGCGCCGGCGTCGTGCTGTTGTGCAGTTCCGCCAGCGTGGCGCAAGCGTCCTGCGTCAGCTTCTCCATGTAGTCGCGGTAAGCCGCATCGGGTGAGGTGAGTGTGCGCTCAAACAGCCCGCGCATCGCGGCCTGGGTTTTCTCGGGTGTGCCCTGGCCTGCCACCAGCGGGCGCAGCGTATGCAGGGCGTCCTGCTGGCGCCGGATTTTTTCCGCGTAACTGCGCGGCGCGTCGAAATGCGAGCTGTCGATGCGCCGCTCAATCACGGCCAGCTGCTTTTTCTCAAGCCGGCCGTAGAGCATTTCGGCGCGCTTGACCGCCTCCTTGTAGCGCTTGTCGCGCTGGGCCTTGGGCGAGGCTTCGAGGAAGTCCTCGCGGTACTCGTCATTGCCTTTGGCGAAGCGGCGTTCCAGGGTTTTGAGCTGGCCGGCCTGCAGCGAACCGACCAGGGTCGCCATGGGCGGCTCCGCCTGCCGCGCCAGCGCCACGAGTTTGCCACGCACGTCGGTGTAGATCGCGCAGGCCGCCGCGGCGTCCGTGTCCGAAGGCATTTGATGCTGCAGCTTTTGCAGCGCCTCGATGTAGCCGGGCAGCTGCGTCTGGCGGTGCCAGGCCTGCAGTTTGTCGAGGTCGGCCTTGACCTGCAGACTTTGCGCGTCGGTGAAGTCGAAGTGCCGGTCCAGCTGCCAGTAGGCCAGTTCGGGCGCCTGGTTGTAGGCGAGTTTCATGAGGCTGCAGCTTTGCAGCAGCCCGGCCAGCAGCAGGACGGCCAGCCCGCCGATAATCCGTGTGCAGCGTCCCGTGCCCGCCCCGGCGGCCCGGGAACGCGTCATCACCCCAAGATCCAGAGGAAATTTCATGGCAACCCCAATCGATGTCGTCATCATGGCCGCGGGCAAAGGCACGCGGATGAAAAGCAGTTTGCCTAAAGTGTTACACCGATTGGGCGGGAAAGCTTTGCTGGCGCATGTCATCGAATGCGCCGCCTCGGTGTCGGCGCGCCAGGCAGTGGTCATTACCGGCCATGGCGCGGCGGAAGTCGAGGCCGCCTGCAAGCGTTTTACCGAGGCCGCGGGCGCTACAGCAACCCCGGTGGCGCTGCGCTTCGCGCGCCAGGAGCCGCAGCTCGGCACCGGCCACGCGGTGCAGCAGGCCCTGCCTCTGCTGGCCGACGACGGCGTCACGCTGGTGCTCTCGGGCGACGTGCCGCTGACCCAGGCCGCCACCTTGCAGGCACTGATTGACCAGTGCGACGGCCAGCGCCTGGCGCTGCTCACGCTCAGCATGGCCGACCCCACGGGCTACGGCCGCATCGTGCGTGCCGGTGCCGAAGTGTCATCGCAGGTGCGCGCCATCGTCGAGCACAAGGACGCCAGCGCCGCCCAGCGCGAGATCCGCGAAATCTACAGCGGCATCATGGCCGTGCCCACGCGCCTCCTGCGCGCCTGGCTGGCCCGGCTCGACAACAAGAACGCCCAGGGTGAGTACTACCTGACCGACATCGTGAAGTTCGCCGTGGCCGACGGCGTGGCCGTGGTGGCCCACCAGATCACCGACGCCGCCCAGGTGGCCGGTGTCAACAGCCCGGTGCAACTGGCCGAGCTCGAGCGCGTCCACCAAAGCCGCCTGGCCGTCGCACTGATGGAGCAGGGCGTGCGCCTGGCCGACCCGGCGCGCCTGGACGTGCGCGGCACGCTAGTCTGCGGCCAGGACGTCGAGATCGACGTGAACTGCGTCTTTGAAGGCGCGGTCACCCTGGGCGAGGGCGTGCGCATAGGCGCGAACTGCGTCATCGCCAACTGCAGCATCGCCGCCGGCGCCGTCATCCACCCCTTCACCCACATCGACGGCGAAAAACTCGGCGTGAAAGTGGGCGAGGGCGCACTGATCGGCCCCTTCGCGCGCCTGCGCCCCGGCGCGCAGCTGGGCGCCGAGGTGCACATCGGCAATTTCGTCGAGGTCAAGAACTCCACCCTGGCCAAGGGCGCCAAGGCCAACCACCTGGCCTACCTGGGCGACGCCACCGTGGGTGAGCGCGTCAACTACGGCGCCGGCAGCATCACCGCCAATTACGACGGCGCCAACAAGCACCGCACGGTGATCGAGGCCGACGTGCACATCGGCAGCAACTGCGTGCTGGTCGCGCCCGTCACCATAGGCGCGGGCGGCACGGTGGGCGGCGGCTCCACCATCACCAAGAGCACGCCGCCCGAGGCGCTCAGCGTGGCGCGCGGCAAGCAGGTCAGCCTGCCGAACTGGAAGCGCCCGGCCAAGAAGACGATATCCTGAGCCAGCTGGCTCAGGAGTCAGCCCTATTTCGAAACAACAACACTGGAAAAACATGAGAAAAATTTGCGCAGCGGTGGGAGTGATCCTGGTCTTGAGCGGGTGCGCGCCTGCAAAACTTGTCCCCATGTCCAGGCCTCAGGAAACCAACCAGTCCACCCTCCTGGTCTACCGCGAGTCGGCATTCAACTCCGGTGGCGTTGACGCCGTCTTCGGATCGGGCCAGCAAGACTGGGTGGCGCTGGGCACCAAGAGCTATGCGGTGCTGCAGATCACGCCAGATTCGCATGAATTCTTCGTCCGATCGACGCAGGCTGACCAACCCTTTGTGTTCAAGGCAACGGTTGTTCAGGCCGAGACCAAGTGCTTGCGCGTATTCCCAAATCCGGGAAACTTTGCGAAGGCGTTGTTGCCGATCAGCTATATGGCCGGTAACACCTTCATGCTCGAAGAAGCCGTGTGTCCCAACGCTGAAATTTTGGCGGGATTCGGCAAAAAGACTGTGACTTACGCTAAGTAGAGCTGGCGCGAGGTTGCCCTGGCTTGTGCGCCGGCCCTCTGCTGAGGGTTTCTGGCCGGGGGTAGCCCGGCGGCAAGGTGTTTCTTCTGAGTTCTGCTGGCCGGGACTCGCCCCGGCGGGCGAGGCACTTTTCTTTGCTTCGCCAAAGAAAAGTACCCAAAAGAAAGGCGACCCGCAGTCTGGGTCCCTACGCTTCGCTACGGGCAACCTGCGGTGCTCGACTACGGCGGGGTCTCGCGCAAACTCGCTTCGCTCAGACAAGCGCGATCCCTGATCCGCCTACGCCTGCGCTCCTCGGCCCAGCCAGGACGGGGCAATCGGGAGCGGGATCGGGGACAGAAGACAAATACCAAAGAACAAACCAAGACAAACAAGGACTCGCCACGGCGAGTCCTTGTTTCTTCTGTATTCGGTATTTGGATTTGGCATCCCTTCTCCACCCCTTGTGGATGCGCCGAGGAGCGCAGGTTCAGGCGGATCAGGGATCGCGTTGTTTGAGCCGAAGGCGAGTTTAGCGAGACCCCGCCTGAACCGAGCACCGCAGGTTGCCCGTAGCGAAGCGGAGGGACGCAGCAACCAGGGTCGCCTTTTCTTTTGCTTACTTTTGGTGTTTGCGTAACTTCGCTTCGCGAAGTGAGCAAACCCCGCGCGCGTAGCGCGCCTTTTGGCGAACAAAAGAAAACCCGCTTTGCGGGTTTCGCTAAAAGTGAGTAGCCGCCGGGCTACCCCCGGCCAGCAGGACTAAGAGAAGAGCGCACCGTCGGAACAAAGAAAAAACCTATTTAACGCGATTCACCAAAAACACCCCAAATATCGCCAACCCCCCGCCGGCCAGGAGGCTGACGCTCAAAGGCTCACCCAGAATCAACCACCCCAACAGCACCCCAAACACCGGCACCAGATTGTTGAACACCACGGTCCGCGCAGCGCCCAGCTGCCGCAGGCCTTCGTAGTACCAGACAAAGGCCACGGCGGTGCCAAGCACGCCCAGGAACACCAGGCCGGCCCAGACCTCGGGCGTGAACGACGCGGCATTCACGTGGGGGATGTCGCGCAGCGCCAGCAGACCTAAAAACAACGTGCCCCAGATCGCGGCCCACAGCGTGGCCAGCACCGGCGACAGGCCTTGCAGCAGCTTGCGGCCCACCAGCGTGTAGACAGCCCAGGCGCAGACCGCGCCGAACATCGCGAGTTCGCCCTTGCTCAGCGACTGCATGATCTGCGAGAGGTCGCCACGCGTCACCACTACCCACACGCCCAGCAGGGCCAGCGCCACGCCCAGCCAGCGTGTGGCCGACAGCCGGTCGCCCAGCAGCGCGGCGGCGATCAGCAGCGTGACCACCGGGTTGAGCGCGATGATCAGCGAGGTGCGGCCCGCCGGCAGCACCGACAGCGCGGTGAAGAACAGCAGGTTGTAGGCAAAGATGCCGGTCGCGCCCAGCGCCATGGTGCCCAGCAACTGGCGCCGCGTGATGCGCGTGATGGCGCGCAGGCCTTCGGTGAAGTGCAGGGCCGCCAGCAGCGCCAGCGTGGCGAACACAAAACGGATAAAACCGGCCGTGGCCGGCGGCAGATGGGCCGAGATCACACGCCCCGCGATGAAGGTGCCGCCCCATAGCACCGGCACGCAGGTCAGGCGCAGGTAAAGGCCCCAGAGCTTGCCGCTTGAGGGGTTGGGTGTGTGCGAAAGGGGCGCGGCGGAAGCCAGGGCGGCGGAGGCGGATGGGGTCGCAGTCGTCATGGGGGCAGGGTTTTGGGAGAAAACCGTAAATAAGGTAGATTGGTGTATGAGATTAGTTGTTAAATTACTCACTATCAAATGAGTGTTTACTCATGACATGAATATCTGTAAAAGGATTGACGCACCATGACCCTGGCCCAACTCGAAGTGCTGATCACCCTGGACGAATGCCGCAGCTTTTCGCGCGCGGCTATGCGCCTGGGCACCACCCAGTCGGCCGTCAGCCATGCGCTGCGCGCGCTGGAAACCGAGTTCGGCGTCAAGCTCGCCCTGCGCGATGCCTCGGGCGTTTCCATGACCGACGCCGGCGAGCGCCTGCTGCTGCGCGCCCGCGAAATGACGGCGCTGGCCGCCACCATGGCGCAGGAACTCGGCGACGCCCGGGAACTGAAGACCGGCACGCTGCGCATAGGCTCCTTCGGCCCTACCTCCACCGTCAACCTGCTGCCGCCCCTGCTGGCCGCCTTCAAGCAAGGCCATCCCGGCGCGCAGGTGCGCATCGAGGAGGAAAGCGACGAGGTCGTCGACGACTGGCTGCTGCAAAAACGCGTGGAGCTCGGTTTCGTCGTGGTGCCCGACGAGCGCTTTGAAGTGCTGCCGCTGGTGCAGGACGAGTTCGTCGCCATCCTGCCGGCCGGCCATGCGCTGGCCGCGCACGCCGCCGTGCCCATCAGCGCGCTCAGCGGCCTGGACTTCGTGCTGACCGAGGCCGGCTGCGGCCCGGTCATCGTGCCCATCCTGCAGAAAAACATCACGCGGCCCAAGGTGCTCTACCACTTCACGCAAATCATCTCCATCCTGCAGTTCGTGCAGCGTGGCCTGGCGGTCTCCGTCGCCGCGCGGCTGGCGTTGCCCGATGCGCCCGAGGGCGTGGTCTACCGGCCGCTGCTGCCCGCGCAGCCGCGCACCGTCGGCCTGGCCTGCCTGGACGTGGCCAAACTTTCGCCGCTGGCGCGGGCCTTCTGGGAAACCGCGCGGGAACAGGGCAGGTCAAAAACCGCGGCGGCCGGCAAGGTCCCGGCCAGGCCGCGCGCCGTGCCTGTCGTCGCCTGACACGCGCATACCGCCTTCTTCCCTCGGACGTCGTCGCCAACCCCATCAAGTACTATCAGCCCATTCATAAAAGAGGGGGGCTGAAGCCATGATCGTCTGGAGCATTGTGTGGGGCATCGTTCTGGGATGGTTGTGGCCGGGCCATGGCGACGCCGGTCCTTTTGTGGGAGGCTTCCTCGGCCTCTTCGCCGGCCTGTCACTGCGCTGGGCGGTGCGGGCCGAAGTGGAGGCCATGCGGAAAAAAGCGCCGCAACCGGTGACGCCCGCCGCTCGCCAGGCGACGGTCGCGCCTGTCGCTGCAAGTGCGCCAAACGCCGCCGCACCCAGGGATTTCGAAAACACCAGCCCGCTGCCCGTTGCCTCAGCACCGGCCAGCGCCGCCGACAACGAAGCGGCACCGGCACCGATGCAAGTGCCTGACCTGGCCCCCAACGGCCTGCCGCGCGCGCAGCCTGCCGCAGTTGCCGCTACGCCCGCCAGGCCCGCCACCACCGCCAGGCCCGCCTACAAACCGGCCGAACCCAACCCGGTGGAATTGGCCCTGCTCGCCGCCAAAAACTGGTTCCTGGGCGGCAACACCATCGTACGCGTGGGCCTGGTCATCCTGTTCATCGGCCTGTCTTTCCTGGCGCGTTATGCCGCGTCGGCCGGCCTGTTCCCGGTCGAGTTCCGGCTCGCGGCCATAGGCGCGGCGGCCATCGCGCTGCTGGCCGTGGGCTTTCGCAAGCGAAACGACAAGCCCGGTTTCGCGCTCGCGCTGCAGGGCGCCGGCGTCGCGGTGATGTACCTCACGGTGTTCGCGGCCTTCCGCCTTTACGGCCTGCTGGATCCGCTGCCGGCCTTCGCGCTGATGATCATCGTCTGCGGCCTGAGCTGCGCGCTGGCGCTGCTGCAGAATTCGCGCGCGCTGGCGGTGGCGGCCTTCGCCGGCGGCTTTGCGGTGCCGTTGCTGCTGTCGACAGGGCAGGGCAGCCACGTGGGCCTCTTCAGCTACTACACGCTGCTCAACCTGGCGATTCTGTTCATCGCGTACAAGCGTTCCTGCCGCATCCTCAATGTGGTCGGGTTCATCGCCACCTTCGGTGTGGCCACGGCCTGGGGCATTCTCAAGTACGTACCCGAGAACTACGTGAGCGCCCAGCCTTTCCTCGTCGGCTTCGTATTGATCTACCTGTTCACCGCCATCCTGTATGCGCGCAACACGCCAACCCGGCTGGGCAATGCGGTCGACACCATGCTGGTCTTCGGCACGCCGCTCGCGGGCTTCGGCTTGCAGGCCGGGCTGGTGCGCGGCATGGAACTGGGCGCGGCTTTCTCGGCGCTGGGCTTTGCCGCGCTCTACCTGTTCACGGCCATGCTGCTGGCGCGGCGCGCGCTGGCCAGCTACCGCCTGCTGATTGAATGCTTTATGGCCGTGGGTGTAGGTTTTGCCACGCTGGCCGTGCCGCTGGCGCTCGATGCGCAATGGACTTCGGCGGTCTGGGCGCTCGAAGGCGCGGGCGCTTTCTGGGTCGGCATGCGCCAGGCGCGCTGGATGCCGCGCGCCTTCGGTCTGCTGCTGCAGGGTGTCGCGGCCATGGCTTTCCTGGGCGGGCTGGACAACGCCACCGGCGGCCTGGGCAGCCACGTGTATGCCATTCCTTTCGGCAACCCGGCCTTCATAGGCGCGATGCTGATCGCCTTGCCCGCGCTGCAACTGGCCTGGTGGCTGCGCCGGCCCCTGCCGCACAGCGAGTCTTCGTGGGCCAAGGCCTATGCGGGCGTGGAGTCCTGGCTTTCCGTTCCCGTGTACCTCTACGGCTTTTCCTTCTGGTGCCTGGGTTGGCTGCTCGAAATCGCGCGCCGCGTGCCGGCGCTGGAAGCCGATGCCATGCCCCGGCATGTCTTCAGCGATCGCACCACCGGCCTCCTCATGATGCTGGCCGTCGTCGCCAGCATGGCCCTGTCCATGCTGCTGGGCCTGAAGAAGCAGTGGCCGGTCGCGACCTGGCCCGCGCGCATCAGCGTCGCCGTGCTGGCGCTGGGCTACCTCGCGCAGACCGGCGAAGGCTACCGCGTGCTGGCCACACCGGCCTGGGCCGTGTGGCCAGTGGTGTTGGTGCTGCACTACTGGATGCTGCGGCAGACAGACCGCCTGGCCCAGGCGCCGGTCGTGGCGGGCGGTGCGGGCCGCGTATCCCCCTTCGGCTTCCTGCATGCGGCCGGCGCCTGGCTGGTCACGGTGCTGCTGGCCGACTGCCTGTGGTCCGGCATTGGCAAGGCCGAGCTCTGGCGCACCTCCTGGGCCGGCGTGGTGTTGCTGGTCAGTGCCATTGGCGTGCTCATGCTGCTGGCCACCTGGGCCGGCAAGGCGAACCGGCAGGCGCAGCGCCAGGCCTTCGCCTGGCCGCTGAACCCGCATGCGCAGGCCTACTACTGGCTGGCGGCCCTGCCGCTGGCGGTGCTGGTCTTCTGGGGAACGCTGGCCGCTGCCATCCATTCCTCGGGCCACACCGCGCCCCTGCCTTACATCCCGCTGCTCAACCCGACCGACCTGACCCTGGCGCTCGCGCTGGGTGGGCTGGTGTTCTGGCGCCGTGTGCTGGTGACGGCCGTACCGGCGCCTGCCGGCTCGGCCTGGGCCACCGGCCGCAATGCGCTGGTGGCGCTGGCCCTGCTGGTGTTCATCGCGGTCAACACCGTCTGGCTGCGCATCGCCCACCATTTCTTCGGTGTGCGCTGGGATGCCGAGGCGCTGTTCGCCAGCTTTGTGGTGCAGACCGGCTACGCGATCTTGTGGACGCTGCTGGCGCTGAGCCTCATGGTGCTGGCGCACCGACGCGCGCAGCGGCCGCTGTGGCTGGTGGGCGCGGGCCTGCTGGGCCTGGTCGTCGTCAAGCTGCTGCTCATCGACCTGTCGAACGCCGGTGGCGCCGAACGCATCATTGCCTTCATCGTGGTCGGCGTGCTGATGCTGGTGGTCGGCTATTTCGCGCCGCTGCCGCCCAAGGCGCAGACTGCCGCGGCCCCCAATGCCCCTGACCTGAAAGAAGAGGCCCTGCCATGAAGAAGTTCGAGTACGCCCGGTTCCTGACCCTCGCGCTGTCGGCCGGCCTGGCCGCCCCGCTGCCGCTGCTGGCCGCCGATGCGCGGGACGCGGCCAATGCCAAGTCCTATGCCGTGCGCGTTCCCGTCACGCCCGCGCCCGACGCGCCGCTGCAGCGCCTGCTGCTGCCGGCCGAGGCGCTGGTGCGGCTGCAAAGCCCGGCCTATGCCGACCTGCGAATTTTTAACGCCGCCGGCCAGCCCGTGCCCATGGCGCTGGCCAGCGTTCCCACGCCGACCTCCACGCAGGAGCGCAGCGTCAAGCTGCCCGCCTATCCCATCCTGGGCGCGGAGGGCGCCGCGGCGGCGGGGCTCGAGGGCCTGTCGCTGCGCATCGAAGAGCGCCAGGGCAAACGTGTGGTGCAGCTCAACACGGGCGGCACCACCGCTTCGGCTGCAGCGCCGCAAAAAGTGCTGGGCGCGCTGCTCGATGCGCGCAAGCTCAAGGAGCCCGTGGCCAGTATGACGCTGGACGCCGACCTGCCGGTCGGCCAGCCCGTCACCTTCAACGTGCAGGCCAGCAAGGACCTCAAGAACTGGCGCCCGCTGGCCGATACCGTGCTCTACCGCGCGGACTCTTCGGCCTCGGCGGCCAGCCTGGGCGACACGCGGCTTGACCTGTCCATGGCCGACCTCAAGGACCATTACCTGCGCATCAGCTGGGGTGCTGCCGCCGTCACCGTGCGCGGCGCGACGCTGCTCACCTCGCAAAGCACGGCCGTGCGCCAGCGCGTCAGTGCGGCGATGGCGACGCCCGCACTCACCAGCGCGCACGAGCTGAGTTTTGCCTTGCCGTTTGCCACGCCGGTGGCCGCGCTCAAGATCACGCCGCAAGGCAGCAACGTGCTTGTGCCTATCCGCGTGCTGGGCCGCAACCATCGCGAGCAACCCTGGGCCTTGTTGGCCAGCTCGGTGGTCTACCGCCTGGGCGCGGCCGGCAAGGAGCAGGCCAGCGGCCCGGTCGACTTGCAGGGCGCTTCGGTGCGCGAAGTGAAGATAGAAGCCGACGCCAAGACACCGGGCTTTGCCGCTGCGCCCGAGATCGCGCTGCAGTTCGAGCCCGCGCAACTCGTGTTCCTGGCCAGCGGACAGGGCCCGTTCACGCTGGCGGCCGGCCAGGCGAGCGCCGCCGCTGCCTTTTTGCCCATGGCCAGCCTGATCCCAAACTACCAGGCTTCACAGGAAAACGCGCTGCCTCTCGCGCAGGCCGATGTGGCCAAAGCCGACGTCACCGGCGGCGGCCTGGCCGGCCCGCTGGTGGCCGGCTCGCCGCAGGGCGACGGCCTGCCCACGCGCAGCCTGGTGTTGTGGGGCATCCTGCTGTTGGGCGTTCTGGCGCTGGCCGGCATGGCATGGGGCCTGCTTAAACAAACCAAAAAAGCGGACTGATTCACCTTCGATTGGCTGGAATGACATCATGAGCACCGACGCCTTCCCCAAAGACATCTATACCGAGCCCGAGGTCGACCCCGACACGCTCGCCAACCTGGGCCCTTTGCGCGCCATGGCCGGCATCTGGGAAGGCGCGCGCGGCGCCGACGTCAAACCCGTGCTCACCGGCACCAAGACTCAGGCTTATATCGAGCGTTACGAGCTGCATCCCATAGACGCGCAGACCAACGGCCCGCAGGCGCTGTACGGTTTGCGGTACCACACCTTCATCCACAAGCCCGGCTTCACCAAGACCTACCATGACCAGGTCGGCTACTGGCTGTGGGAGCCGGCCACCAGCACCATCTATCACACGCTCGCGATCCCGCGCGGCCAGGTTGCCATGGCCAGTGGCAAGGTCGCCGCCGATGCGACGCAGTTCGAGCTGGTTTCTGAGCGCGGCAGCCTGACCAATGGCATCGTGTCCAACCCGTTTATCGAACATGCTTTCACGACGCTGTCCTGGCGCATAGCGGTCACGCTCAATACCGACGGCAGCTGGTCCTATTTCCAGACCACCGTGCTGCAGATAGAAGGCCGCGACCAGCCCTTCGACCACACCGACCGCAACACGCTGATCAAGGTCGGCGAGCCCGCGCTGAACCCCAAGGCGTTGTCAGTGCAGCAGGGCGCTTAAGAGCCCAGCAACACCCGAGGCTCAAACTTCGCGCGCCGCGTGCTGAAGAAAGCCTTCACGTTGCGCACATTGGCATCGCTGGTAAACAGCCGCTGCGCCAGCGCGAGGTAGCGCGGCATGTCGGCCATGTGCACCACCAGCATGAAGTCCGGCCCCGGCGACACGCGGTAGCACTGCTGCACCGCTTCGTCCGTGATCACCCGGACCTCAAACGCTTCCTGCTGTTCAGCGCCTTGCCGCTCGAGCGTGATCTCGACCAGCGCTGTCAGCCCATGGCCCGTGATGGCGGCCAGCTTGTCGACATTGAGCAGCGCCACGTCGCGTTCCACCAGCCCCGCATCGCGCAGGCGTTTGACGCGGCGCAAACAGGTCGGCGGTGAGATATGGACGTGTTCTGCCAGTGCCTGGTTGCTCAGTGAAGCATCGGTCTGCAGGCTGTCGAGCAGCTTGAGGTCGATCTCATCAAGGGATATTTGTTCCATAAATCTACTTTAAATGAAATTAAATTCAATCATTAAAGAATAGTGAAATTAAATTCCATAAATCAAGAAAAATCAATCACATAACAAAATAACAAGCACGTAGCATCCACTCATTGTTTTTCAGGAGACCTCCATGTGCGGCATCGTTGCTTCCGTTTCGACCCGAAATATCGTTCCCATCCTGGTGCAGGGTTTGCAGCGCCTCGAATACCGCGGGTATGACTCCTGCGGCGTCGCCGTGTACAACGGCGGCCTCAAGCGCGCGCGCAGCACCTCGCGCGTGGCCGAACTGCAGGAACAGGTCGCCCACGACAAGCTCGAAGGCGCCACCGGCATCGCCCACACACGCTGGGCCACCCACGGCGCACCCGTCGTGCACAACGCCCATCCCCACTTCAGCCACGGCAGCGGCACCACATCGCAAGCCAAGCCCGGCAAGATGGCACTGGTGCACAACGGCATCATCGAGAACTACGAAGAGCTGCGCGCCGGCCTGAAGGCCAAAGGCTACGTCTTCGAGAGCCAGACCGACACCGAAGTCATCGTGCACCTGATGGACAGCCTGTATGACGGCGACCTGTTCGAAGCCCTCAAGGCCACCGTCGCGCAGCTGCACGGCGCGTATGCCATCGCCGCCTTCTGCAAGGACGAACCGCACCGCGTCGTCGGCGCGCGCGCCGGCTCGCCGCTCATCCTGGGCGTCGGCAAGGACAAGACCGAGAACTTCCTGGCCAGCGACGCCATGGCCCTGGCCGGCGTGACCGACCAGATCGTCTACCTTGAAGAAGGCGACATGGTCGACATCCAGCTCGGCAAGTACTGGATCGCCGGCAAGGACGGCAAGCCCGCCCAGCGCGAGGTCAAGACCGTACAGGCCCACAGCGGCGCCGCCGAACTCGGCCCCTACCGCCACTACATGCAGAAAGAAATTTTTGAGCAGCCGCGCGCCATCGCCGACACGCTAGAAGGCGTCGAGGGCATAGTCCCAGAGCTGTTCGGCGACCAGGCCTTCCGCGTCTTCAAAGAAATCGATTCCGTCCTCATCCTGGCCTGCGGCACCAGCTACTACAGCGGTTGCGCCGCCAAGTACTGGCTTGAAGCGATTGCCGGCATCCCCACGCAGGTCGAGGTCGCCAGCGAGTACCGCTACCGCAGCTCCGTGCCCAACCCTAAAACACTGGTCGTCACCATCACCCAGAGCGGCGAAACCGCCGACACCCTGGCCGCGCTGCGCCACGCGCAAAGCCTGGGCATGACGCAGACCCTCACCATCTGCAACGTCTCCACCTCGGCCATGGTGCGCGAATGCAAGCTCGCCTACATCACGCGCGCCGGCGTCGAGATCGGTGTCGCCTCCACCAAGGCCTTCACCACCCAGCTTGCCGGCCTGTTTTTGCTGACGCTGGCCCTGGCCCAAAGCAAAGGCAAGCTCACGGAGGAAGAAGAAGCCGGCCACCTCAAAGCCATGCGCCACCTGCCCGCCGCCCTGCAGGCCGTGCTGGCGCTCGAGCCCCAAGTCATCAGCTGGGCCGAAGACTTCGCCAAGATGGAAAACGCGCTCTTCCTCGGCCGCGGCCTGCATTACCCCATCGCGCTGGAAGGCGCGCTCAAGCTCAAGGAAATCAGCTACATCCACGCCGAGGCCTACCCCGCCGGTGAACTCAAACACGGCCCCCTGGCCCTGGTCACCAGCGAGATGCCCGTCGTCACCGTCGCGCCCAACGACGCGCTGCTTGAAAAACTCAAAAGCAACATGCAGGAAGTCCGCGCCCGCGGCGGCGTCCTCTATGTGCTGGCAGACGCCGACAGCCACATCGAAAGCAGCGAAGGCCTACACGTGATCCGCATGCCCGAACACTACGGCGCACTGAGCCCGCTGCTGCACGTGGTGCCTCTGCAGCTGCTGGCGTATCACACGGCTGTGGCGCGCGGGACGGATGTGGACAAACCGAGAAACCTGGCCAAGTCCGTCACCGTAGAGTGACGGATTTGGGACGGCACGAAGTTATTCTGGGCAATTAAAGTCGTAAACATAGGCCTAGAATCCATGCGGGTTTGCGGCGTTAAAAATTCACAACAGGCAAGGCTGAAGTCGTAAACATGAGCCTCACCCGTCGCACACACCCCTCAGAAGGCGCTCTTGACGACGCCGCCGTCCACGCGCAACGCCGCGCCAGTGGTCGCCGAGGCGAGCGGGCTCGCCACATAGGCTACAAGCGAAGCCACCTCCTGCGGAGTCCCGAAACGCTTGATCAGCGAGGTTGGGCGTACTTCTTCGAAAAATTCTGCCTCGACCTGCTCGGCGCTTTTATTGCTCGATTTCGCCATTCCCTCGACGAAGTCACCAACCCCACGTGATCTGGTCGGGCCAGGCAATACGCTGTTAACCGTGATGCCTGTGCCGGCGACCGACTCCGCGAGCCCGCGCGAAACGGCGAGCTGTGCAGTCTTTGACATGCCGTAGTGGATCATCTCCGTGGGAATCTGTACGGCGCTCTCGCTGGAGATGAATATGATTCGCCCCCAGTTCGCGTTTTTCATCCCTGGCAGCACCAGGCGCGAAAGACGAACGCCGCTCAGGACATTAACGTCAAAGAATTTTTGCCAATCTTCGTCGGGAATATCTTCGAAAGGTTTCGCCTCGAAGATGCCCAGATTGTTGACGAGGATGCTGATACCCGAATAACGTCGCACTACCTCATTCGCAGCCTCGGGGCTGCTGAGGTCTCCGGCATATCCGTGCACCGTGCTACCCGTCTCCGAGCGAATGCGGTCTGCCGCCTCATCGACGGCCGCTTGCGTCCGACCGTTGACGATAACGGTAGCGCCCTCCTGTGCCAGGGTACGAGCGATTGCGTATCCAATGCCGGCCGTGCTGCCACTAATGAGAGCTAACTTGCCATTGAGTTGCAAATCCATGTCGATTTCCTATATGAATGAAACGAAAATATACCCAATCCGTCTGGCGAATTGGGCATTGGCGTCCGACCGATTCGATCTGAAAACGGGTCAGTTGCCCGCAGCTTCCTGGATGAGTGCAGCCACCTCAGCTGGACGCGAAACCATCAGCGCATGGGATCCGCCTTTGACCACCACGGTCTTCTTGGCCTTGGCACGGTCAGCCATAAAGCCCATTGCCTCTGGTGGAATATTGAGGTCACCTGTACCGTAAATGGCCCAGCTGGGGATTGACTTCCACGCCGGCTCAGGGGACGCTTCTTGCAGGGCCGCGGCCTTGACCGGCCTCTGCGTGGCTGCCATGGCCTTGGCCTCCGGAAGGGGAACGTCCGCTGCGAACTGCTGCGGGAACTTGTCCTGCTGGACATAAAGGTCTTCACCGCCGTCGGGCAGTGGCACGGGTGCAGCCAGGGTTGGCGGCAGCGTCGAACCCGGGAATTTTCCGGTCAAGGCCAGCGCACTCTCACCCTGTGCAGGCGCGAAGGCTGCGACGAACACCAGTGCTTTGACTTTGTCGAGACCAGTGGCCGCTGCCGAGATGACCGAGCCGCCGTACGAGTGCCCCACGAGCACAACTGGGCCTGCGATTGACTTCACCAGCGACGCCACGTACGCACCATCGCTTGCCACGCCGCGCAAGGGGTTGGCTGCCGCAACGACGGGGTAGCCCTGCCTGGTTAACTCTGCCACGACTCCATTCCAACTGGACGAGCCGGCAAAAGCGCCATGGACAAGAACGATCGTCGGCTTGGGGCTGGCAGCCCCTGCGCTCACGGCCGAGAGGGTCAATATGCCGACTGCAAGAGTGCTCTGGATTAATTTGAACATGGAATCTCCTTTGGAAAATGCGCCGACTCGTCAGCGCGGTTGATGAAAATGTCGACGCCGTTCGATCTAGGCGCGGCGGCGCTTAACGGCGTATCCGGCTGCTACACCCGAAGGCAATCCTTTGAGGTCCAAAGTCCGCTCCTTTAGAACACTGCAGACGGCCAAGGCCAAGCCGGACAGCGTCAGTATTGCGGCCACCCATGGAAGGTGCGCCAGATCGATTCCTTGAGTGATGACCACACCACCTAGCCATGCCCCCAGGGCGTTTCCGAGGTTGAACGCGGCGATGTTGAGGCTGGAAGCCATGCTTTGCCCGGCACCCTGCGCCTTGTTCAACACTCGCAGCTGCAGCGGCGCCACTGTAGAGAACGCACCCGTACCAAGCAGTCCCACAAAAAGGACCGCCGTTACACGGTTTTCCATGGCGAATCCCATCAACACGAGGATGACGGCCAATCCCGCGAGCGATCCAAGCAGCATTCTCACCGGTGCGCGGTCTGTCAAGCGACCACCAATGACGTTCCCAAAAACCATGCCCACGCCGAACATGAGCAAAATCACGGAAACCTGAGACTCAGCGAACCCGGTGACCTGCGTTAGCAAGGGCTGAACATACGTGAAGACGGCAAACACGCCCGCGAAGCCGAAGACGGTCGCCCCCAGTCCCAACAACACATGAGCTCGTCCCAGGACTGTGAATTCCTCACGTAGCGACACGCGACTACCGCAACCCGCCTCTTTCGCCGACACAAAGATGGCGAGGACGGCTATCGCTACAAGGCCGATGACGGATACTGCCCAAAACGTGGAACGCCATCCAAAATGCAACCCGAACCACGAGCCAGCCGGCACACCCAGGAGGGTCGCCACCGTGAGTCCAGTGAACATTGTTGACAGCGCCGCCGCCCTACGGTCTGCCGACACCACACTCGTGGCCACGACAGCGCCAATGCCAAAAAATGTTCCATGTGCAAGTGAGGTGATGACGCGAGCGACCATGAGCACCGCATAGTTGGGTGCCAGCGCGCAGGCCACGTTCCCGAGTGTGAAGATCCCCATCAAAATCAGGAGCGCCTTCTTGCGCGGCACACGGCTCATCAACGCCGTCAGTACCGGAGCACCCACGAAAACGCCCAATGCATAGCCCGAGATCAGCAACCCCGCCGTAGGTACGCTGACATGCATGTCCGCCGCCAGCTGAAGTAGCAAACCCATGATGACGAACTCTGTCGTGCCAATCCCGAAGGCGCCTATCGTCAGTGCGTAGATGGCCATGGAAGACCGCTTGCCGACCTGAATCGGCGAGCTTGAGGTTAATGTGCTTGGCTTATTCATGAGATGTCGCCCGTCACGGCGGTTTCGGAATTGTTGGTGGTTTGAGTGAAGGTTACGGACGGGTTCTTGTCTTCGCATCTCCCGGAAATAAGGCCTCGAAGGCGGCGCAATGGGAGATTCGCACCTCCTCCTTTTGGAGGATTACCGGGGCCTTCTTCGCTGGCGGGAACTATGTGTTTCGAAGCCAAGCCGGATGAGCTGCCGGGGATCTGGCAGGTGGAGCGGACTACCTAGGCGCGGATAAGGAAGCGCAGCGCTCGAGCGGCGTCATGCACCTCGCGTGGCGCCTGGAGGATCACCGCACACGGCCTTTGACCGCCCAGCCAACAGTTTCTCTCGGAAAACCATCCCGCAATGTCCCAGTCGTCAAGCACGGCACGAAGTTCCGCGAGTGGAGCTGCGATTTCCGTATGAGGTACCAGTGTCGGGGCGAACTGGAAGCGCGGCAGCCAGTAATCGCCGTTCCAGTGAACCACTATCAACTGCCGCTCCACGATCCAGCGGGCAACCGTGCCGATGGCCAGACGGCCGCCGCCGTCAAACACGAGCCTGTCTGCCGGGGCGAGTCCGCCCTCTGCACCATAGGCCGCGCATAACGAGGCGAAAGCCAATGTGTCAGCGTCGCCGCACTTGGTATTCGGGAGCCTCGGCACGACCAGGCCTGCGGCGACGGACTGCAAAGGAGCTTTCATGATTTCCATCACCGAAGTCTGTGACGCTTTCAGCTGCCGCACCTCACCTCAAGGAGGTATGAAAATCTCGCCCTGGCTCTCGGACTTCGATTGCACCATTGGCCGACTTTTTGTGGAGGATCGCTAGATGCTGCTGGTGCTCGACAACTGTGAGCATGCGCTGCCGACGTGATGCAAGGAAATCGCGCGATCAGTGGGTTGTATTCACACAAATTCACACAGTGTGGTCTTCCGCATGGGGTGTTAACTGGAATTCACGGCAATTCACTTCCCATCAACACGGAGAGGAATGATCATCGGTTACACCACCGGCGTGCATTTCGCCCGTCGATAGGAACCGTGGAGTCAGACCATGCTTAATTCCCTCAGGATCGGCGTGCAGGTGCTTTGCAGCGACCCGTTGGTGCGCACCGGGCTTAAGGCGGCATTTGGCGAGGAGCCCGATCTAGCCTGGGTGCCGCAGGACGAAGACCATGCTGATGTCGTCGTCGCAGATTACGAGCGGGGCCTGCAGCTTATTGCTGAGGCCAAGGCGGAGGGCAGCGCCTCCCCCTGTCGCCAAAAAGTACTGATACTCACCGCGCGCGAAAGCGAGTGGGAGATCAGGACAGCCCTGGAGCGAGGCGCGCGAGGCTACCTAGTTCACGGATGCGACCTGCCAGAACTGATGGTTGCAGTTCGGACCGTGCACCGCGGGATGCGCCACCTATGCGCGCCCGCGGCACGGCGTCTGGCTGACAGCATGGCACATGCGACCTTGACCAATCGGGAAGTCGAGGTTTTGCGCCTTGTTGTTGAAGGTTGTGGCAACAAGGTGATCGCCCGTGAGCTCGACATCGCAATCGGCACCGTCAAGTCGCACCTCAAGACGATTTTTGAGAAACTCGGAGCCCGGAGCCGAACAGAGGTCGCAAAGTTGGCTGAACGCCGGGGCTTGCTGTCATCCTAGCCGGCGACATGGAAGCACCCGTGTTTCGCATGCCGTGTTAGATGTTCAGGCAAACGTTCGGTAGTCGCACGCCGCCGAGCGCGCCAGTTTCTGCCAGTGGAGGCGTCGGTAGCGACCCGGCAGGCGTCTAGATTTATAGCTCCCGCAATTTGCGGAGTGCCCGTCGCGCCGTCTCATCGATGACCTCGAAAGGAATCCGGGCATGTTCATCGCAGTCGATCGCGCTTTGCCTCGCCTGTTCGAAGGCCGCGCACATGCGATTGCCCTGAGGGTCCTCGAGACTTGCATGCACTCGTATATGGAAGTGTCCGGACGTCCAAGCCGTTTTGGGTCGAAATTTCCAATGCCGTTCCCCCTGCGACAAGATCGCGCGCCCTTCCACGCGCCGTCCGTCCGAGGTTGACACCGCAATCAGGTCCTTGGCGTTCGCATTCAGCGCGGCAGGAAACTGGATTTGTAGTGGCTCGCGACCGCCAGGCTTGGGTAGCAGCAGCCGCCACGCCTGGGTATCGATCCGGGCATGAATAGCAGGTGCTACGTCCCACGATTTTTTTATTGGGTGAGGAAGCTGAGGATCGGCAATGGTCATGGTGACACGTTGACCGTCCCGAAGCGCCAAGCCTGCTTGCCTATTCGGGCCGACGCCTGTTTTAACGCGGCCGGGATGCATCAGTATGGCAATTCGCTTCCCGTCTGGGCTGACCAGCGGGACGTCGTAAAAAGCGCCGGCTATTGGATTTCCCCTATCATCCGCCAGCGAAACGCGGGAAATGTCCAACACCGCTTTAAGGGGCCTGTCCAACACGAGTTCGATCCGCAGGAGATTTTCGGGCACGCTTTCGCCCGAAGGCAGTATCTTCGGGGCGCTGCTCGCAGCCCCCGCCGCCATTGCGGTGACGATAGCCAGTGCCGATGTCAACACCACTCTCATAAGCTGCCCGCTTCTTTCTCACTGAGCCAGCTCAGGAAATCCTTCAATGGTGCGAAAATACTTGTGGTAGCCGCTCCACTTGTCGTTAGGCGGGTATTTGTAGTCTTTGAAATCGTATTCGTTGACGAAATCGCTCACACGCAAGTAGGCCCCTTTGGGTATGGACACCAGCTGCATCCGCCCCGATGGATCGTCGCGCCGGAGCGCCAGAAAAAGCTCCTTGTTAAGGTTATCCAGCCGCATCACAGCGGCCATCGGCGCCATGATTGCCTTGACCCCGCGATAGGGTTCCGTGGGCCAATTGATGGGTGTGTTCAAGCCTGGCTTGGCAGCGACTTCCGAAATTGCCGAAAACGAAAGTAGATCTGCAGCGCGGCTGGTGTTGGTGATCAGGGCATAGTTTTCCTCCCCAGCGCTGAACGTGACAAGCCCGGTCGGCGCGTTGCCCCAACCAAGTTCACCTACGGTTTTTCCGGTAATGTGCGTACCGGCCTTCAGATCGGCCAATGGAATTGTGACGAGCGGCGTGCAGGTATAAGCGGCGACCAAGGTGGGAATGCCCGACAGTGAAATGATGGTCATTGCACGAATAGGCGCCCGCGTTTCGATCTGATCATGCACAGGGTGGTAAATCTCAATGGTCGTAGCTGAAGGCTTGCCAGTGAATGGGTAGTCGTAAACACGCAAAGTGGATGCGAACTCCTGGTTAGACAGCCCCGCGACATACAGTTTGTTCTCATAAAACTTCATGTCGGTAACCGTCAGGCTTCGATATGGCAAGCTCCGCCAGAAGGTGGCATCTCCGTCTGGAAGGTCTGTAATCGGAGTGGACTTTTGGACGACATTCGCCAGATTAATCTTTTGAACCTTGCCCGCTGAGTTAATCGTCACCACTGCAGGCTTGGTTGTCGCGTTGTCCTGTTGAATGGTCACTGCAACGTACGCAAGGCCGGTGCCCGGCTGTACCACCATGTCCTCAAACCGAAGCGAATTTCGCCTCACGCGCAGCGCACCGGCGATTGGCCCTTGGATGTCGCTCAGATTGAACGGCGCGGGGCCATCAGCCTTTGCAGTAGAGATCGGGACGGTTACGGCATGGATGCGCGCATTTTTCCAATCCGCAATAAACAGGGTGCTCGCATCGCCAAAAGTCAATTTGGTGGCAGAAGCGATGCGCTCACCAGCGAGCGTCCCGTTTGTCTGAGATAGCAGCGCTATAGCCGCCAGTACTAGTAGAGGCTTGAGTGTCATATCGGCCTTTTTACAATTGGTGGATGAAATGCGTTGAGAACTGCGCGGCGTTCGGCAATCCGCGCCAGGCAACTATCTCGCGCGCGGCCCGGCTAGGTCTATCGGCCAGGAGACCCCTTTTGGCTACCTCTTTTGGATGGAGCGGTCTCGGCGGTACCGGGCACATCGCCGCTGCGAGCGGTGTTGCTGTTTAACAACCTTTTCGCACCAAAACGGCTTCGAAATCGCCGGAAACGTCCCCCGTTTAGGCTGTTTCCAAATCAAATTCACAACGATTAACACCGCACGTAATGCAGCGCTGCATCATTCTGGGTGAGTGCTGAAAATGGACTAGCTTGGCGGCAATTCAAGAATGCAAAATAAAACATATTGGGCGTGCAAAGGTGTGGCAGCGGGACTGCTTACGCCGTTACTGATGGTCTCAGGGTTGACAGAAGTCAGTGCGCAAGGCCTGCCGGTCGAAGATTCAGGGGCGACTTCATCTCTCAAGGAAGTGGTGGTGACCGTTGAGCGCCGCGAAACGGTGTTGCGCAAAACGCCGATGTCTGTGGGCGTGGTGGGCGAGGCCGAGATCGAGGCCAAGGGCGTAGCCCAGCTTAGTGACTTGGTGGCTTTGGTACCTGGTGTAGCAGTGCCGAACGGCTTTAGCAATCAGCCGCAGGCCGTAGGCATCCGTGGGGTCGGCGTTTCATTGCCGGCCATGAGCCAGGCTGTGGGTATCTACGTCGACGATGTGCCGCTTGTGCGCGGCTATGCCAACGCCTTGTGGGACCTGCCCGACATGGAGCGCATTGAAGTGCTACGCGGGCCTCAAGGAACTCTTTATGGTCAGAATCTAACGGCCGGCGCGGTGAAGCTCATCTCTGCCGATCCTACCGCTGAACGCTCGGCTTGGTTATCCGCGGGCTTTGGCAGCCAGGGGGCGAGAGAGGTTCATGGTTTTGCAACCGGCGCCATAGGCGGAACGGCCGACGCGCCTACAACCGCCAGCATCGCATTCTCCCGCCGCAGCAACGATGGATTTGGCTACAACGCCACCTTGAATAAAGACGTTAACAAGCTCGACGCCACGCAATTTCGCGCGAAATTCCGATGGCAAACATCCAGCGGAAACAGCGTGGTGTGGTCCATTGACGGCTTGAAAGACACATCGGACACCAACACATCGAACTTTCCTCTGAATGATCCAAGAGCGGCCCCACGCGTCACTTTTACGGCGGTGGACGCTGGCGCCTTCCGACGTATTGCAGGGGGTACGTCACTGAAGATAACAAGCCAAGTTAACCCGGACACCGTGTTCAAGTCCATCACGGCATTGCGCGGCTACCGCGATGACCCGACGGTGGCCGACTTCGGCGGACTCGCTGTGCAGCGGTACACATTGTCCCAGACCGTGGAACAGCGCACGCTGTCTCAAGAATTGCAGTTGCAGCGCGACGCCGGCGCAAACCAGTGGACGGTGGGGCTGATGTTTATCGCGGACAACTTCGCATTCGATCGTTTTCTTGCGGTGACACCACCCGGTGCACCAGCTTCGAGATACACCGAGGCACAGACCTATCAGCAGACACGCGATGTCGGCCTTTATGGCCAGCTCCGGCATGCGCTTTCAGCCCAAACCGCACTCACAATGGGCTTGCGCGCATATCACACCCGGGAAACCGGGTTCAATCGGTTCTGGCTGACGCAGGCTCAACAGGTGCGAACGACGCAGGTGTACGACGCCAATAACCTGTCTACCTCGACAAGCGGCCTGCTGCCTCGTATTAGTCTTGAGCATCAGTGGACACCCGACGTCTTCCTCTACGGCAGCTACACCAAAGGCGCAAAATTTGCCGGCTTCAATCGCGCCGCCGAGTCATTGCTGTCCGCGCAGGTAGCTGCCAATCCTGAGCGTGTCACCACCTATGAGTTGGGGGGCAAGGGGCGATTTTTTGACGGCAAGCTCACAGCCAGCGCCGCGTTGTTCTACAACCAGTACCGGGACTACCTGGCATCGCTGTCCAACAGCACTGTCAATGGGGTATTGGTAACGGATGCCGTGCTGGTCAACGCGGGCAGGGCCAAGACTTATGGCTTGGATCTGGAACTGGCTGGTCAGCTGGCGCGCCAAACTCAATGGACACTGGCGGCAGAATTTCTGCAGGCGCGATTTGATCAGTTTGCAAACCCCACCGGGGCCGCTACAAGTAACTTCACCGGTAACGACCTGCCATATGCGGCTCATGTGTCATTGAGTGCCAGCCTGCGTCACGTGGAGCCCATATCAGGCGGTGGGGCCTTGGCGCTGACGGGCAGCGTGCAATACACTGCCCCCCAATTCACCGACGTGGCCAACACGCCCGACCTGAAGACGCCGGAGCAGACCTATGTCAATTTGGATGCCACCTACACCGAGCCAAACGGGCGATGGAGCGTGTCGCTCAGGATTAAGAACCTGCTGAACAAGACTTATGCTCTCGTACGCACTCGTATTGCTCCGGTAGGGGTCGATTCGGTGTTCTATAACGCTCCACGGACCGCCTTGCTAACCGCAAGGTACAGTTTCTAGGCCTTATCGCCTCAGGAATTCCGATGATAGACGCGCGCGATACTTCTCCGGATACAGCACTGTCGTTCGGCCCGTTCCTGCTTTATCCGCATCGTAAGCTGCTGATCGAAGCCGGCAAGCCGGTTCGGTTGGGAAGCCGAGCCATGGATTTGCTGATCGTCCTTGTTGACCGGGCGGGCGATGTCGTCAGTCGAGAGGAACTGGAGTCTTACGTCTGGCCCCGCACGGTGGTGGAGGCCACCAGTCTGCGCGTGCATATTTCCGCGCTGCGAAAAGCGCTCGGCGATGGCGGTGTCAGTGAACGCTACATTTTGAACGTACCCGGCCGTGGATACAGCTTTGTCATGGCCATCAAGCATGCCGTCGAGCCTTCGCTCTCAGCAGCAGCTGTGCCCAAGGCTGCTCCTGCGGTCGCGCATAACCTACCGGTGCGACTATCCAAGGTCATAGGGAGGTCCGACGCGGTATCCGAACTGCACAAACATCTGGAGGCCAAGCGATTCGTCTCCATCGTAGGGGCCGGGGGTATGGGCAAGACCACCGTGGCGCTTGCGGTTGCGGAAGAGCGACTGGCCAACTATGTCGACGGTGTGTGGTTCGTGGATCTCGCGCCTCTCACCGACGCCGCCTTGGCTTCGAGCGCCTTGGCGACCGTCTTGGGGGTCTCGCTTCCAGCCAGCGACCCGTTGCTCGCATTGCGGACCTACCTGGCTGAACGCCGGATGCTGATCGTCCTGGACAATTGCGAACATGTGATCGACGGTGCAGCGGTGCTGGCCGAGCATATCGCCAGAAGTGCGCCAGGCATCCATTTGCTCACGACAAGCAGAGAGCCGCTTAAATCCGAGGGTGAATGGGTATACCGGCTGGCCGCGCTTGGCCTGCCGGACGCGTCAGTCTCCGACAATCTTGAGCAGGCCATCAAGTACCCTGCGCTGCAGCTCTTTATCGAGCGTGCCGCCGCTGACAATGATCGCTTTGCAGTGTTGCCCGATAACTATCCGCTGGTGGCGCATCTGTGCCAGCAATTGGACGGCATGCCCTTGGCTATTGAGCTTGCAGCCGGTCGCATCGACAGCCTTGGCCTGCGAGGCCTTGTCAATAGACTTGATGACATGTTCAGGCTGCTGCGCCGGGGGCGCCGCACCGCGTTGCCCCGTCATCAGACGCTGCAGGCGCTGCTGGATTGGAGTCACGACCTGCTCAATGAGTTCGAGCGTATCGTGCTGCGGCGCCTGTCTGTGTTCAGCGCATCGTTCGCTCTGGAATCAGCAATCAGCGTTGTTTCGTTCGATCACGTCGGACCCTCAGACGTCATTGATAGTCTTGCCAGCTTGGCAGCAAAGTCGCTTGTGGTCACGGATACCAGCGGAAACGTCATCCAGTATCGCTTGTTGTCAACCACTCGCATTTATGCAAAGGAAAAGCTTGATGGTAGCGGTGAAGCTCGGCAACTTGCACGCCGTCATGCGCAACACTTTCAAGCATTCCTCGACCGCTCCCGCATGCAGAAAACCGAAATTCCGCGTGCGGAATGGATGGCCATTTACGGCACTTGCCAAGATGACGTGCGCGCCGGTCTTGACTGGGCATTCTCCCCCGAGGGTGATGATCTTCTTGGCGTGATGCTGACATGTGCCGCGCTAGAACTGACTTACGAACTGGGAAATTACGATCTTCACCTTCATCGCGTAAAAGTAGCCATGGAGGTCATGGAAAGGGTAGCCGCGCCGCCCCCTGTCCTTGAATTGCGATTGCTCGCCTCTTTGTGCTTTTCCAACGGCATGGCGGTCAGTGATCCAGGAGGGGAGGACAAAATCTTCTCCTGCATCAACGCGCTGATTGAGGAGACCAACTCGCCTCGATATACCGTGGAGGCGCTCTACAGCATGTGCGTCTGCTCGTTCGGGTCTGGAAACTACAAAAAATCCAAGGAAATCGCTGAACGCATTGGTCAGATAGCTGAGCATCCTTACGACCCCTCTGCCAAGCTGCTGTCGGACCGCTTCATGGTGCTCAATTGTCACTATCTTGGTGAGAACCAGCAAGCTCGAGCGATCATTGAGCGTGTACTGGAGGATCCTGTCGACCACCCCTCCAGCCGGTATTACCATCAAATCTCCCCGCAGGTTTCCATGCGCATCATGCTGGCGCGCATCCTCTGGATCCAGGGGCTCGTAGACCAAGCCGTTGTGGTGGCTGAGCATGCCGTCAAGCTGAGCGTTAGTGAACACCCGTCGGCCTATTCTTATGCCATGACCTTCGCAGCAGTGCCAATTGCTATTTGGCGAGGTGACGCCCGGGCAGAACTGTTACTGAGTTCGTTGGGACAGCATGCCGTGCGCCATCCGCAGAGCTATTGGCAAGCGTGGCACCGCGTTTTGCACATGGGCTGGGCTATGCATCGGCGTCCCATGGGAGCCAACGACGTGCTATCGGCGTTGAAGGATTCGTCCAACCCAGTCAGCGTGGACATGCTAGTCACGCTATGTGCTGATCTGGTCACTGCGGATAGCGTGCTCCGCGCCGAAAACGACATGGCTGGTTGGTGCGCGCCTGAAGTCCTGCGCGCGCAGGCTGAGGGCTTATACAAGCAAGCAGGGTCTTCTGCCATCGATGAGGCCGAGCTCATCCTGAACCGAGCCTTGCAATTGGCACAACAGCAGCGCGCGTTGTCGTGGGAACTGCGTTGTGCGCACAGTCTGGCCAGGTTGTGGAGGGTTCAGGGGAAGCTGGACAAAGGTCAAGCGCTTCTGGCGCGGACCCTGAATCAGTTTTCGGAAGGAGCAGAGACCGCCGACCATATCGCTGCTCGCATGCTGATGCGTGAGCTGGAGTCGCAACTGGCGGACGGCACTGCACAACATGCCTGACCAAAGCGATATCGACAGCCGCAAGGCCGCCGTCGGCGGTCTCGCCTACGGACTCTATCAGTGGTTTGCTGCGGCGAGCGAGCTCCGTTTTGACGGGAAATTGCTGGCGTTGGATGGCGGGGATCTAGCAATCATGTCTGTCCTGGTCGAACAGGTCGGTGGAGCGGTGGGCCGATCTGCGCTGGCCAAACACATAGGCGCCTTGGACGCGGGGAGCAGCAACCGGTTGTGGTCCCGGGTGGCTGGGCTAAACAGGCGTTTGAAAGCGCTGTCTCCGGCTTCGGGCTATATCGCGTTCCACCCCGCACAAGGATTCAGCCTCGTGTTGCCCGGTTCGGCTGGAATAAACCCCGTCGACGGACCTGAAAACGCTCCACGCCGGTCACCGCGCCTACCCGCTAGGCGCGCACCGGTATTTGGGCGCGAAGAGGCCATTCACCAGGTTGCCACCAAGCTGTCTCAGCACCGCTTGGTCACCGTCCTGGGGGCGGGGGGTCTGGGAAAAACGACCTTGGCCATTGCTACGGCACAAGTGTTGAGCACGGGCTATACCGACGGCGTGAGTTTCGTCGACTTGGCACCCATCATGGAACCGCGGCTGCTGGTAAGCGCCATCGCCTCGGCCATGGAAGTAGACATGGTTTCGGATGTATCGGTCCTGATCAATCTGATACGCGGAAAGCATCTGTTGCTGGTGCTGGACAGCTGCGAACACATCGTGGAACCCGTGGCGAATCTGGTCGAGAAAATCTTGTCGGCGTGTCCGCAGGTCTATGTCCTCGCGACCAGTCGAGAGCCGCTGAAGTCCCTCGGTGAGCGTCTGCACCGTCTGGATTCGATGGGTTTGCCCGATATCGAGAACCACCTGTCGGCGAGCGAGGCGCTGACCTTCCCGGCCATTCAACTATTCGCCCAGACCGCGCGTCAAAGTGCTCCGGAGTACCAATTAACGGACGACAACGTCGCATCTGCGGTGGCCGTATGCCGGCAACTGGATGGCATACCACTGGCGATCGAGCTGATCGCGGCTTACGCGCCCAGTCTGGGAACCGAGGCGCTTGTGGGCCAGATGCAAATGCACTTGTTGGCCCTTGCCAACCCCGTCCATCAAGGACCTGAGCGCCACCGAACCTTGGCCCGCATGTTGGACTGGAGTTACGGATTGCTTTCCGGGCTGGAGCAGACAGTGTTACGCCGCCTGGCCATCTTTCCACGGGGCTTCCATCTGGATGCAGCCAGTCGGGTGGTCTCGTTCCAAGAAGACGACGTCGACGAAATTACCGAAACCATACTGAGCCTAATGGCCAAGTCGCTGCTTGCCAGCAGCGACGCCCGAGGCCACGCGGTGCTTCGATTGCTGGATACCACCCGCGTTTACGCAAGGGAAAAATTAGCGCTGACTGCCGAACACGACGCGGTGGCACGGCAACATGCACTGTATGTGCGCGATGTCCTGCGCGATGCCGAGAAGGCGTGGATGACTTTACCGAAACAGGAATGGCGACGAACCTACAGCTCCTATGCCGACGACTTGCGGGCCGCGTCAAATTGGGCCTTTTCCTCTAGGGGTGACATTCGCCTCAGCCTGGAATTGACCTTGTCGGCAGTCGCACTGGCAACCCAGACCACGCTGCTGCCGGAGTATGACGAGTGGGTCAACAAAGCGGTGGAAGCTCTCCCTCGAATACCTGACGCCGATCCGGAGATGGTGATACGCCTGTTGTCCATTCCATTGATGCTGCCACACAAGCTGCCACAGAACGAGCCGGTGTATGCAGAGCGTTTGAACCGGGCTATCGCCATGGCGTACGCTGCCGACATGCCCGATCTGGCTGCTGCTCCCATCATCGTACATTTCAGCACCACGCTTCAGATGGCCGCATATGTCGAGAATGAATATTGGTCGCAAGAGATGCTTCGTGTGGCAGCGGTTGCAATGGATCCGGTATGCAAGCTGATAGGCTCCAGGATGTTGGCGCAGTCGCTGCATTTTCAGGGGCGCTACGCCGAAGCGGCAAAGCCGATCCAGTATGTGTACGCCAACCAGGCACTTGGAATTCCGATTAAGTACTTCGGGTCTTATGTCGCGATAGGTGTTTCGATCCGTATCGTCATGGCCCGGGAGCGATGGATCATGGGGATGCCAGAGCAGGCCGAGGAATTTGTTCAACAGGCCCTGGCTCTGACTCACGATGACAATCCGGCAGAGCTTTCACAGGTCTATGCGCTAGCGGCTATTCCCATCGCGATCTGGCGAGGGGACATGATGGCAGCCCGCACACGACTAGCTTCCTTGCGAAAAGTGACGCGCAGCTTTAACTTCGGTTTCTGGCAGGAGTGGGAAACGGCCTTCAGTCTTGCCATTGATTCTGACGGCGAGGTATCTTCCGAGCTTCAAAGTCTGGTGGAGTCCACTGATCCGTCCAGGGCGAAGATGCGCGACCACTTGTGCACTTTCAACCCTGCCTTGCTGGGGCAGGACACGCTCAAGCGCGTGCGTGCCGGATCGGTCGGGTGGTGTGCTCCCGAGGCGCTGAGGAGTCAAGCAGAGAAATTGCTGCAATCCGGTGATGTTGCAACTTTCCCGTCTGCAGGGTCGCTACTAATGGAGGCTAAAGGGTTGGCAAGGCAGCAAGGTGCACTGGCTTGGGAGCTGCGTGCGACAACGAGCTTGGCACGGATGTGGGGCTTAAGCGGTATGTATGAGGAGGCGCACGAAGCGCTTTTGGCAATTCACACGCAGTTCCAGGAAGGACTGGACACCAGCGACCTGCGATCTTCAGCGCTGCTGTTGGCGGAACTGGCGCAAAAAAGATCGGCTTCCAACTGAGTTCTCAGCGCCGAGGGTCACACCTCGCGCCATGGCTCAGACTGGGTCAAACTTCAGCAGAGCGAGGGTGGCAACGAGCGCAACAGCAATGATTGAAAACATTGCGACGGGTCCTGCGCTTTTCAGGACCGGCAGCAGCACAAATGGCAACAACGCGGCACCTACACGGTTGAAAGTCCACGCGGTGGCGATCGCCCAGGCCCTGATGCGGGTGGCAAACAGATCGGCCACATACAAGTTCAAGGCCGGAACGTACAAAGCAAAACAAATACTGAAAAGCAGGCTGGTAGCGGCCAGTGGCAACAGGGTTTGGCTAACGGAGAATATGGCACCGGACACCAGCATGGTTGCAGCGCATACCGCCAACACCAATCGCCGCGGCGCGTGATCCACGACGGCCGAGGCGATCAATGTCCCGATTGTCGGGCCCATGGTGGAAACGGCGATGTACAGCAAGGTATCGGAGAGCTGGAAGCCTTTTTGTACAAGCAAGGCACCCGACACCAGACCGAACCCGACGCTGAACCACGGACTGAGGAAATTGAGCAAATACACCAGAACCAAACGTACGCCATGCCGGGTGCGAGGTGTTTGCCAATCTGCGGCCTGGTGGATTGATGGTCTGTCGCTCACGGGGGAACGAAGCCTGATAACGGTCCGCGAGTTTTCCCAGCGCGACGGGCTTGCATACGCACGCTGGCCCGGTGTCTGTCTTTGTGTACCTTCCCGCAGCCATTGGGGCGATTCGGGTAGCCACAGGAAAAATACGGCAGTGATCGCCGCCCCCAACGAGCCGGCGATAAAAGCCCAGCGCCATGACTCCATTCCTAGAGGCTGAAGTGGCGCCATCTCACGAATCAAAAAGATGCCCAGTGGCGGGCCCAGGAAGGCCAGCGCGGAGACGATAAACAACAGCATGCCCCGCCGCGAACCCGGCATGATTTCAGCCATGTAGGCCACCATCAATGGCGGGAACGCTCCGAGCGCGACTCCGGACAAACCGCGGAAAATTCCGAGCGGCAACGCCCCCGCGCTGTATGCGGCACCGAGCGACGCCAGTGACAGCCATGCCAGGCTGCCTGCCAGCACAAGCCGTCGACCATATCCGTCAGCCAGCCAACCACAGGTGGGTGCACCGATGATGGCGCCTATATACACAGATGAAAGAAGCCAGGCAAGTTGCGAACCGGGTATCTGATGAGGTGGCGCTGAAAAAACGGCGGACAGAACACTGCCCATTGCTATTTCGAACAGATCAAATGCAAAAGCAACAACACAAACCAGCAATGCGACCACTTGCAGGCGGGAAATGCGTTCGGGAGATGAGGCGATGCTTGCGTTGGAGGTCAATGGCATTGGAGAGTTCGGTTCATACCGGTCAACGGAGTCGCATGATAACGTGTAGCTATTGATTGAGACCATGACCTTCAGCTGCGCAGCACCTGCGATGAGCAGCACATCGTAGTGACTGACCAGCAGCTGCAGGTTGCCGAAGCTGCCGTTCAGTGCACCATCTAGTACGCGGCCGACAACCGCAGAGCCACGGCTGGCTGGTGCGAATGCACGATCCGTGCCTAATTCAGGAACTGAAGCAGCTCAGGGATCACCTGGTCAGGCGCTTCTTCCATCAGCCAGTGACCGGAGCCCTTCACGACTACACCTTTGACATCGTTCGCAACGAGTCGGCCCTGCTCAATCAAAAAAGTTCCCCCAGCTTTTTCGCCAGAGAGCACCAGCATGGGCATGGTGAGCTTGGCGCTGCCCAGAGCCGCAAAGTCGGCGGCATCTTTTTCGAAATTCTTGAAGTACTCGAAGCCCGCGCGCATGCCTCCTTCTTGCCCATAGGCGCTTGCGTAAAGGCGCCGGTCGCCCTCGGGCACCGAGCGCGCGGGGTTGGCCGCAAAGTCGTTCCAGAAGTGTTCGAAGTAGATTCGTTCACGTCCTTTAACGAGAGCCAGCGGCGTTGTACCGTGGAAATGGAAATGCCACAAATCACGCAAAAGCCAGACATTTGTCCAGTTGCCGATGCCCGGCAAGAACGCATCCATCAGCACCACGCGGCTGGTTTCGTTCGGGAACTGTGCGGCATAAGCGTAAGCCACCATGAGTCCAATGTCATGGCCCACAATAGCGGCGTTGTTAATGCCTAACGATTTCACGAGTTCATGGATATCTACGGCCATGTTCTTCTTGTCATACCCACCTGGTGGTTTGGCCGATCCACCAGCACCGCGAAGGTCGGGGACGATAACAGTATGGGTCTTCGCAAGTTGCGGCATCAGCGGGTTCCACATGTGACTGGTCTCCGCATAGCCGTGCAGAAGTACGACGGCTGGGCCACTGCCGCCCACACGATAGTGAATTTGCGTACCGTTTACGTCGGCATTGCGTGCCACAAAGCCGGGCACTCGGCCTTCATTGGCCACCAGGACTGAGGCAGACCGCGCCGGAGAGGGGGTGGCCATCAGGCCGATGGAAGTCCCACTCAAGGCGGCTACGTTGGCGAGCACGCTGCGGCGAGTGAAAGGGATTTGGAAGGAACGATCGGCGTTGGTGGGATCAGTCATTGCATGTCCAGATATTGGTTAAAGAAGTCCCATTCTTTAACCCAACTGCTTGCAGGACACCTTTCGGATGAACAAGGATTTTCCTGTCTGCTTGGGCTAGCAAAATCTCTGCCTTTTGGCCTATTAGCGGATCCTCGCCGCAGTCATTGGTTTGCGGGCTCGCCCACGACTCCCGACATGAGGTATCTCTGTTGAATTCCGCTGAAGTCTGACTAGGGGGGCTGACAATAACTTGGACTTACGGCATAAACAATCCAAGTTTGTCCGCGCCCCCTCGGGTCAGACTGCAGCGGAATTCAACAATTCAGGTCAAGGATGCGGAATGGCACCGATTTGCATCATCAACCCCATGAGGTCAGGTTGGCCGACCTCGGAGACGATCTTGCCTTGCGAAAGGCGGTAAATGTTCAGGGCCTGCACCTCGATCTTCTTTCCTGTCGGAGGCACGCCAGAGAACGGGCCGCGGTGAGTACCCCGCATTGTGAAGCGGGCCGCGATCACATCGCCCTCGACCACGGTTTCCTCGAGCGTCCACTGGATGTCCGGGAAACCGCCACGCATCATCTCGATGATCTCGATGTAACCCGCAGGGCCGTGCACAGGATCGGGCCGTCCAGGCACATGGAATACCGCGTCGGGCGAGACCAGTTCGGTGGACAGCTTGGGGTCAGCCGTGTTGATGAAGTCGACAAATCGCTTCATGAACTTCCGATTCGTATCGGCCGTTGAGGCACCGACGGGCAGAACGGGGGATGCAGCTGCCGCCGCCGAAGGGACTGTTTGTCGTTGATCTTGCATGGGGTTCGCTCCAATGATGCTGATGGCAGGCTGGGTATCCAGCCATTGCCCTAAAGTTTGCCGCGAATGCATCGTCAACGGGTGATCAAACGCGACGAATTGATGGTAAATATCCGACAATCGTCCCATGCAAAACCGGACGAAGTCAGTGGAGATCGAGCAGGTTGTGTTTCGGCCGAACGCACGGCCCGAGATAGACCTGGAAGTCTTCATGATGTCGGACCTGAAGAAGAGGGTGAGCGCGGCCCATCTGCAACGCCACCACCGTTACGACTTCCACATGTTGGTTTGCGTCAACCAGGGGCACTGTCGGCCAATGATTGATTTCAGCCAGATCGAATGCCGCACCGGCTCGGTGGTGAGTGTGCGGCCTGCCCAGGTACATCGCTTCGACGCCGAGAGCAGTTGGGACGGGTGGATTCTCCTCTTTCGTCCCCAACTCCTGAACCCCGGCTCCGGTGGAGCCCATTTCGTTGCCGACCTGGTCGAGACCCTGCCGACGCACTTGGTCCTGCAAGGGCAGACGTGGAGCCTTGTGGGCGACGCACTGGCGCGCATGCTGGCAGACTGTCGACTTAACGCCCCGCGTCCACTGTTGCACCAACTGCTGCAGAGCCAGTTGGTTGCGATCGTGACGCGTCTGCATCTCTTCCTCCATGGTCAGCCGCGATCGGCCGATGGGTCGCAGCGCGTATCGGAGCGCTTTCGCACCTTCCGATCGCTGGTCGATACACACTTTCACGAGTGGCACCATGTCGCGCGCTATGCGCATACGATGACATGCTCCGAACGGACGCTTGCACGAGCGTGCCTCGACGCCACCGGCATTGGGCCCAAGGCGTTCATTGCGGTGCGCGTCACATTGGAAGCCAAGCGTTTGCTGGTGCATACGGAATTGCCGGTCGGCGTCATCGGCGAACGGGTTGGCTTCGACCAGGCAACCAACTTCGTCAAGTTCTTTCGCGGTGCTGAGGGATGCACGCCCGGAGAGTTTCGGCGGCGACAGGTGGGTGCGGCAGGACGGGCGACTTAGGGCACCAACAGCACCCGACCGCTTATACCCCCACGCTCCAGCAGCAGATGAGCTTCTGCGGCACTCTGCATTGGAAACACTTGGTAGTCAGGAACGCGGATCGACTGGGTACGCAGCCAATCTGAAATTCGCGCCATCGCCCATCGAAGATCTTTTCCTTCAAGCGTTTCAGTGGAATAGCCCGTCAAGGTCACTGGCCGGATCAGTTGCCAGGCATCAAACGCGACCTCACCACCACCGACTGCGCCAACCAATACCAGCGTCCCGCGCTCGCGCAGTGCCTGGACACACGCGCTGAACAGCGGTCCCCCAACGGTGTCCAGCACAGCGTCAACACTGGCGGCGGCCAGCGAAGGTGGGCTGCCACGCTCGAGAACGATCACCTCATCCGCGCCAAGGTCGCGTACATACTGTGCTTGCGCAGGGCGCGTAACAACGCCCGTCACCGATGCGCCCAGGGCCCTGGCAATGGATACCGCGGCAGAGCCCACGCCACCCGCGGCGCCCGTCACAAGCACCCGGCGGCCGTCCACTGGCCCCATGCGCCGGATTCCTTCGAATGCGGTGACCGCACCAAGGCCCAACGAAGCCATCGCCAACGGATCAACCGTGTCCGGGACCAGTGCGAGCGCGTCGGCGTCAACAGTCACAAAATCCGCATAGCCTCCTGGACGCTTCGCGCTAACGCCGCCCATGCCCTGCATCAGGGTCATGACGGTTTGGCCTGGAGACCAGTTGGAAACCGACGATCCGATATCGCTGATCCGGCCGACAACCTCAACGCCGGGAACATAGGGAAACGGATGCGCCTTTCTTATCGGCCAGAGTCCTGCCCGAATCTTCAAGTCTGTGTGATTGACGGCGGCCGCGATGGTCTGGATCCGCACTTCAGTGGGTGCAAGAGCGGGCATGGCTATGTCACCAGGCACAAGGACGCTGGGTGGGCCGTAAGCAAGAATCTGCATGACGCGAGTGTTTTTCATAAGGTCGATTTTGTTACTTAAGCCGATAGTGCGCTACCTGCACTGTTGAATAGCACTGTAGCGTCCGCGTTTCGCGGCTAAGCCGTTTCACACGATATAACGCTAACTATCGATAACGACGGCCAAGCTTATAGGTGGAGGTCTCATCATGGCCGGACTGGTTGTCATTGCGCGAGGTTGAACCGCGGAGCGAGACAGCGTTGGGTACACAAAGCTTTGATACCCGGCGGGTAGCTGAGCAATACTGCACTTTTTACCCACATACCTTCTAATTGGTCAACTTTAATTAGAATCACAAGGGATAGGTTCAATAGGCGAGAATTTGAAAGATGAGATCCTGGAGATGCGCTTGACAGAGGTGCTATCGACTAAATTAACTATGTCAATGTCTGAATTTCGATGCCAAACCTAGTTTTCGTCTTTGGTACCTTGAAAGAAGGTTTTCCTAATTTTCATATCAATGATGGAATTCGACTTGCTGGCGATTTCGTCACTGCACACAGATATCCCCTCTATCTTATGGGTGAGCGTCATTCCCCCTGGCTGGTCGATCAACCAGGCGAAGGACACCAGGTGACGGGGCAAGTCTTCGCTGTAAGCCGTCAAGCGCTGGAACACATGGACAGGTTAGAACGAACTAGTGAGTCTGATGGATACAGACGCGCTCTGATCCAAGTGGTCTCGGTGGACACCCCATCCAAACCAGCAATGCCAGTATTTGCCTATCTCAAGCCAATAGCTCAATTCGATGCTTCCAATGCTGTGGCTGGGCCGTTACCCGCTTATACACTGGAGCACGCGATGCTTTACAAGTCTAGGAAAGAATGAGCGGCGGCGAATAACGAGGTCTGTTGTAGCCACGTATCGAGCCCAGCTTGGCCGTCTGCATAAGCGGGGCAGCACGCTTCTTGCCGCATAGCACGCTAGCTTCGCGCAGGTCTCGATGGACCGAGGGACTGCCGAAAATACCGTGACCGCCTTCAACGATTGCTGCATGGCTGTCGTCAAGTCCTCATCGGCGTGACTCGCAGCGACTCCGGTGCGGCTTCCGGGCGCAACAACCGCTGCCGCGCGCCCGAAGTATCTCCATCACTGATTTTGAAGCTCCGGACTGAATTACGCTCCCCCTTTTACAACCAACGCTATGCGATCGCGCTCCTGCCACGCTTCAAAAACGCTGGCGCCATATAGCCGACATTTCCGTACTTGACAATTTTTTGAGCTGCCGAAACTCCACGCGCGCCGATTCCAGCATAACGTGAATTAATAGCAAACACACCGAATATCAAGTTAAAGCGATCATCACATATTCCATTTTTGACAGACCAACCGACCGCGTCTACCGGATCTGGATAAAGGCGCTCCTGAAGAACGTGTGGAACTTTTGACTCCACAATTTCCTGCATCTTCTCTGTCCAAGCATCGGGTAAATAGTCTTGTCCAAAAATTAGTCCCACGCCACCTTGACCATCTACCGGTTTCACAATGAGCCGATCCTTTTGCTCCTGAGAAAAATTGATGCTTTCAGAGGAAAGCAACCTGGTGGTTGGGATATATCTGTTTATCAATGCCAATTCATCTGCTGAATATATATGCGAATATTTCGGATCAGAGAGAAACGCAAGCGACGCCTTATTACCGTATATCCTTGAGTCGAGAGACATTCCCATGCCCGAGCTTCCAAGTCGAATTCACGCGCTGACCTTTGGGCTGAAGCGTTCAGGAAAAAGGCTTCTCGTTACTGGATACAGGATCGCCCGCATACGAGCCAAAAAACAGGGCGTGAAAGTGTCCGTCAACATGACCGATCTGCGGGAGGCATACCGGTCTATCAGCTATGAGGATGATCGCAAGACCGTAGAGGAGTGCCAGTCAATTGTGGCGGGGATAGATACATCGAGCGAAGATTTGGTATGCCCTTTCGACCTGCCGGCCTCATTAGTCGCAGTTCAGAAGAGGCTTTCTGAAGTTGCACACCAGCGTAGGCATAGCGATGCCATGCTTCACGCTTCGATGACGCCTGCCGAAAGGTCAGCAGCGAAGAAGGTAGAGAAGGCGCGAAATTCTAGTAAGGCACACGTAGCTCGGCCTACTAAGGCTAAGCAGAGGAAACGTCCGTCGGTGACGGCGGAGGACCTCCTGAAAAGTGACCTGTTTTAGGGTGCCCGATTGTGTGAGTCTCCCTAAAATCCTGAGCCCAACCGCGTATCTTCCGCTTTTGCTCGAGGTGTCTTCTATAAATGCGCAAGTACTGATTTTGTTCGGCATGCGATAGACCACTCCAAACTTCGCGCAGCGGCTGGCGGTGGGACCTCCGAGGGAGTAATGTCGCCCATGATAGACATTGAGTGCAATTTGTATGCTCTCGCATACATTTATATTTTCGGGGGTGCGGACAAAAACTTGGACTGGTTTATGCCTGTAAATCAGAGCATTCGCTAGATCACTGCGCTGGCCGACTGCATCATTTCAGTTCAAGACTGCGTGCCATCAGCTTATCAAGAATGACATCGAGTTGTTGATGCTCTTCGTCATTGAGCGCCGACAGGAACCATGCCTCGCGCTCTGCTGCTTCAGGAAGGATTTCTGCGCAACGCTTGACTCCGGTAGGGGTTAATGCGAGGAAAAGGCGCCTCCCATCAGTTGGATCGCTTGACGTTTTGATCATTTCCAGGTCGACCAAGCGCCGCTGAGCCCGTGAAACGCGCGCCTTGTCCATGCTCGTGCGATCTACTACCTCATTGAATACCAGTTCCCCGTAGGCATATAGCGCCATCAGAATGCGCCACTCAGGAATCTGCAGATTGTATTTTGACTCGAACAGATGGCCGACTGACTGAGACACCCTGTTGGCGACGACCGCCAGCTTATATGGAATGAAGTCCTCGAGTGAACCGATCGGGCCCAAGGTGCGTCGCTTAACGGTGAATCTCCGCGATTTGATTTCGTCCGCCTTCTTGCCAAGTGGCGGTTCAGTCGTACGTTTTTTGGCCTTTGGGGCATTGGCCGCCATTTTGTTTGGTGTCATTCAGTTTCCTTTTAGCTCCAGCGCGCCGGCGCCAGGCGGTTGTCGGATGGGGGGCTACAAGTGACGCAATCGATAAGGGTCCATTGTGCCATCCGTTTTGTCGTCAACAACCCTAATAGGGTTTAAACTTGTTGACAACGAAACGACATTGGCCAACACTTGCGCCAGCTCAGGGTCTATCGACTCACGAGTGAAGACGGCGCAGTAAGCCCGGAGCGTACTTAAAGGGCCGCTGACAACCGGTCGGTGCAAAACAACCAGCTCATAGGAGTGACCATAGATGAAAAAGACCCGAGCAGTATTGATGGTGGCGCTTGCCAGCCTCTCGGCTACCACATTTTCCCAAGACGCTTCCCTTACTCCATCCGGCGCGGAGCGTGGTGGCAACAAAGATGCCACGATCCCGGCCTGGGAGGCGGCGCCACCAGCGAGCGGATGGGCTTATGGCAAGAGTCGGCAGGAGGCCTTTAAGTACAAGGATGACAAGCCCCTCTTTACCATTGATGCGAGCAACGTCGACAAGTACGCCGATAAGCTCTCTCCCGGTCAGGTGGCGACCATCAAGCAGGTTCCTGGCTTCAAAATGAATGTATATCCGTCGCGCCGCACTTGCGGCATTCCGGACTTCGTAGCGGACAACACCAAAAAGAACGCCGGGGTTGCAAAGCTCGGTTCTGACGGTTGGAGCCTGAAGGAGGCAGTCGTCCCGGGGTTTCCGTTTGCGCAGCCGAAATCAGGAACGGAGGCCATGTGGAACATGAAAATGCGATACCGCGGCGTAGCCATTGACTATCCGCAACTCACGACGGCTGTATCGCCGCGGAAGGGCAGCACAGAGTGGATCAAGGCCGAGTCCGAACAGACCGTGTTCTTTCCATGGGGGGGCAAGGGATCCCGTCAACTGTCCTCATTGCCTCCAGTTGAGCAGAACGTGTACTTTGCCTATCGCGCACCCACCGCCTTGGCTGGTGGCGCGCTAGCCATCACGATTTTTATGGATCAGCCAAGCTCCGAGACCTTCTACTACTTTCCAGGACAACGGCGAGTGCGTCGGATGCCTAGCTACTCCTATGACTCGCCGCAAGTGGGGTTCGAGAATCAGTACACGCTAGACGAGCCGTATGTATTCCAGGGAACACTCGACCGCTTTGACTGGAAGCTGGTCGGCAAGAAGGAGATATACGTGCCTTATAACTCGTTCGGAGCCTACGACTTTGGCGCCAAATTAGACGATGTCCTCAAGCCTGACGCGCTTATCGTGTCAAGCAGGCGATACGAGCTGCATCGCGTGTGGGTTGTCGAAGCAACGGTCAAGCCGGGCACCCGCCACATTGCTTCGAAAAGGACTTTCTTCCTCGACGAGGACAGTTGGAATGCAGTCCTCGCCGATGACTACGACAGTCAAGGCAAAGTGTTTAAGGTGCGCGAAGGCTATTCGATTCCGGTATACGAAACCGGAACGTGTGATGTGTCGGCCTTCGCTCAGTACAACGTTACCGAAGGTCGATTGGTGTTCGATCTTTCGCCGCTCGGCGCAGGTAAGGATATGAAGTGGGTCGTGGACGCTGCCAATGGTCCACGCTACAAGTCCAGCTTCTATACGTCAGACAACCTGCGATCTATCAGCGATCGCTGAGCGGCTCGAATTCGAAAGAAAACTACGATCATGAAAAAACCAATCGACATGTCGTTGCGTCTCGTAGCCATTGCTGCGGGAATAACTGTCACCTCCGCAGCTCACGCCTTCACCTTTGAGACTGAGGATGTCTCAGGAAACTTTGACTCCACCATCACGCTAGGCGTCGGCGTGCGGACGGGATCTCCGACCTGCGGGCTGGTTCTGCAAGGTGCAACCGGTTCTGGCGCGCCCGCCGGATGCCTTGCACCTACGTCGGGCCTGGGTGATCAAGGCAATCTGAACTACGGGAAAGGGGATCCGTTTACATCGCAGTTAAAAGGCAGTCACGAGCTTCTGCTGAAGATGCCTTCAGACGTTACGTTCTTCGGTCGGGCGAATTGGGTACGCGACTTTGCAGCCACTCGGACTACCGGCATCACTAGCGCAGCAACCCCCCCCGGTCTGAATGGAAATCTGGCGGATGACGCTCGTAGCGATCTCAGATTTAAAGCCCGCATACTGGATTTTTGGATCAGCAAGGGTTTTCGGGCGGGTGAGCAGCAAGGCCGGGTTCGAGTGGGAAATCAGGTTATTAACTGGGGTGAGAGTCTGTTTTTGCCGGGCGGCATCAACAGCACCAATGCACTCGATATCATGCGCCTCTCCCAACCAGGCACTCAGTTAAAGGAGGTAGCCCTGCCGGCGCCAATGATTAGCGTGGCGTCAGGCTTGGGGGAGGGGTTCAACGTCGAGGCATATGTGCAAACGAACTGGAACGCCAGCTACTTTCCGCCGACGGGAAGTTACTGGTCCGTGGTAAACGGACTTGGCAAGGGGCACGCGGCCTACGGACTGACCGAAGCAAAAGCTCGAAATGGCGGGCAGTGGGGGGCATCACTTCGCTACCAGCCTCCAGGTACACAACTTAACCTCGGCGTGTATGCGATGAATTATCACGACAAGGCGCCGCAGTTCAGTTTGAATGTTAAAAATAGCGGTGCAATCGGCTGGGATTATCCAGAGGATCGTAAATTGTTCGGCGTCAGCGCGAATTTTCCATTGGGTGACTGGGCCATTGGCACGGAATTGTCATATAGACCGAAGGATGCGGTTGCTCTGAACGTCAACAGCGGATGTACTTCGCAAAATGGAAACTGCTGGGTGGATGAAAAGCGCTTTCAATTGCATGTGACGGGCCTCCTCAGCATGACGCCTGGTGGCACCGGCGGCGGGTTCCTTAAGGCGATCGGCGCGGATACTGCGACGTTATTGGCCGAAGGTGTCGTGATTCGATATCCAGGCCTGAAACCCACGTATGGTGGCGACCCGATATCTGCTGGAGGTTGGGGCTGGGGTCAGGAAACCGATCCTACCGGAACGCCAGTACCTATGGGCACCAAGACCTCTGCAGGCATTAACTTCGATTTCAGTGTGGTCTATGACGGCTCGGTAATTCCAGGTTGGCAGGTGATACCCGGCATTTATCATTTCCGGGCGCTGTCGGGAAGAACCCCTAATGCCTCGGCTCTGTTCATGAAGGGGGCAAAGTCGACGAACCTTTACGTGACTTTCATTCAAAACCCAGCCAAGTGGCAAGTCACCGTCAACTACGCCAGGTTCAGCGGCGGCTCGTCGGTCTTCGACCAGCCGTACCGTGACCGTGACTTCGTCGGCGTGGCGCTATCCCGCAACTTCTGACGCTACAGCTGTGTGCGCCGTTACGGCGCACACGGGGTTACCGCACTCGATTGTGGCTTGAGACTGGAAACATATGACCGACTCCGCGAGTAAGGCCGACATATTGATGCGCGCCATTCACCATACTGAGAAATTTCTCTTTCAGGCGCGCAAGCCGATCCTAGTTATATTGATACTAATCACACTTGCTTTGGGGTGGTCCGCATTGAAGCTTCGTATGGAGGCGGGCTTCGAGAAGCAAATGCCTACTGGGCACGAGTATGTCAAGGCATTTACGGAATACCGGAATGACGTTCTCGGCGCCAACCGCCTGAATTTCGTCGTGAAGTCAAAGAAAGGCACGATCTGGACACCCGAAGGACTGACAAGGCTTTACGAGGTTACCCAAGCTGTCACCTTTCTTCCTAACGTCGAGCGACTTGGAGTGCAGTCGCTTTGGACGCCCAACTCCTTTGTCAATGAAATCACCGAGGAAGGCTTCCGTGCCGACCCAATCATCGACGGCAGCATCGTTCCTGTATCGCTCGATGCTGACGTGATCGAGAAAATTGCAAGGGCAACAAGTCAAGGGGGGTATGTCGGTACCTTAGTCGCTCGCGATCAGACCAGTGCAATGGTGATCGCTGAATTGAACGAGGTGGGTACTGATGGCAAGCCGCTGGACTATGTTGCCTACAACAAAGTTTTGGAGGAGTTGCGCGCCAAGTTTGAAGACGACCAATTCGAAATCCAAATCATTGGCTTCGCCAAGCAGATAGGTGATATTGCCGATGGAGCGCGTGGAGTGCTTCTGTACTGCCTCATCGCACTCATTCTGACGGCCTTGGCGGTCTACTGGTACTGCCACTCGGTTACTCTGACCCTCCTGCCCGTGGTCTGTTCGCTCGCCTCGCTGGTTTGGCAATTTGGCACGCTCCACTTACTGGGCTTCGGGCTAGACCCACTGGCCGTGCTTGTCCCGTTCTTGGTATTCGCGATCGGTGTGTCTCACGGGGTGCAACAGATAAATTACATTGTTCGTGAGATATCTCATGGCAAGAACACTGAAGAAGCTTCGCGGGCCAGCTTCAGCGGTCTGCTTATTCCGGGCACGCTGGCCCTAGTCACTGCATTCGTCTCGTTTATTACGCTGCTCCTTGTGCCAATCCCCATGGTGCGCGAATTGGCGATTACGGCCTCGATTGGCATTGCGTTCAAAATCGTGACGAATCTGGTCATGCTGCCACTGGCAGCGTCGCTGTTCAATTTCAGTCCAGAGTATGCCCGCCGCGCGACCGTACGACGCGAGGGGCGCTCACGCGCGCTGAAGTTGCTGGCCCGAGTAGCGGCGCCTCGCAACGCGCTGGTGGTACTCGGTCTTACCGCACTTTTGTTCGGCGCGGCAGTATGGCAAAGTCGTGATCGCGTTGTAGGTTCCTTACTGCCAGGCGCTCCGGAGTTGCGTTCCGAGTCTCGGTTCAATCGGGATGCGGTCTCGATAGCGAACAATTACGACACGGGGCTGGACTGGATTACCGTCATGTTCGAGGCCCCCGCGCAGTCATGCGAAAACATCGGAATTGCCGATTATCAGGACCGCTTCAGCGAAACGATGACTCACGTACCCGGAGTACTGTCGGTCGCCTCGTTCGCCGACCTCATCCGCGTCTATAACGAAGGGTACAACGAAGGCAACCCAAAGATGGCGGTCGTGCCGGCGGACCCCGCCAACTACGCTGGGCTCGCGGTAGAGATCAGTCGCATTCGGGGTTACATGCGGAAGGACTGCAGCATGACAGCCGTTCACATGTTCCTTACCGACCATAGGGCGGGAACGATCAACGGCGTAATCGATGCAGTCAAGCGATTTCGCGAAAGTGAAAAACTTGAGGGCGTAACGATCCGGCTTGCGTCAGGTAACGCGGGAGTTCTCGCAGCTACAAACGAGGCGGTGGAGCACAGTGAATTGCCAATGATGGGCTATGTCTACGCCGCGATTGTCATCCTGGTGCTGTTGGTATATCGAGATCTGCGCGCCGTGATAGCGTGCTGCCTGCCGTTGACTGTCGGTACCTTCATCGGCTACTGGTTCATGAAGGAGTTGCAGATCGGTTTGACTGTCGCCACGCTACCCGTCATGGTCCTAGCAGTCGGAATTGGGGTGGACTATGCGTTCTACATCTACAACCGACTGCAATTGCATCTAGCAGCGGGCGAAGACATCATCAAGGCGCTGGAGAACTCCATTCTCGAAGTCGGTATGGCAACTATCTTCACCGCAATCACGCTCGCTGTGGGCGTCGCCACCTGGTCTTTCTCTGAGCTCAAGTTCCAGGCCGACATGGGAAAGCTACTGGCATTCATGTTCATCGTAAATCTGGTCATGGCGATGACGACACTACCGGCATTGGCGGTGTGGCTCGAGCGGTTGTTTCCGCGCCGTGCTGCAGTGCGAGCGCCTGGAATGCTCGGCCATTAATAGGAACATGTGATGAAACTCCTATACATTGCAATTGCGCTATCGATGGCGGCGACAACAACCGCGACCATAGCGCAGGAGTCCGTGCCAAATGCTGCAGCGCTGCGAAAGATGCCCGCACCGAAGAGTGTGGCCCCCGGGTCGACGCCCATCATGGGTTCAGCAAGAGCCGGCGACAGGCTTGTGGCGGTCGGAGCTCGGGGAATGGTGTTGCTGTCCGATGACGATGGGCGATCCTGGCGTCAAGCGCAGCAGGTGCCTGTTCGCTCTGCACTTAATGCCGTTGTCTTTGCTAATGCCAAGTCGGGATGGGCCGTCGGGCATAACGGAGTCATTCTGACGACGAATGACGGCGGAGAGCATTGGAGCTTGCAACGCTTTGACGGCGTAAGGGATCAACCGCTGTTCTCTGTAAATTTCACAGACGACAAACGCGGAATAGCAGTTGGGCTATGGTCGCTTGTGTTGGTTACGTCCGATGGCGGCTCGACATGGAAATCCGTTCAGTTGCCAGCACCTCCGGGCGGCGGCAGAACTGACCGCAATCTATTTCGTGTGTTCGGCGATCGACAAGGAACTTTGTATGTGGCTGCAGAACGCGGAACCGTACTGAGATCAAAGGACGGCGGCATCTCCTGGACATATCACGAAACAGGCTACAAAGGTTCGTTTTGGACTGGAGCGGTGGCTACTACAGGTGAAGTATATGTAGCTGGATTGCGAGGCAGCCTCTATCGCAGCACCGACTACGGCAGTACTTGGCAGTCGGTGTCTAGTGGCGCAAAGAGTTCATTGACGGATATCGCCGTAAAGGGTGACAGCATAACTGCCGTTGGGTTGGATGGGGCGGTCATCCATAGTACGGATCGGGGGGCCACCTTCAAGGCAACTCAGCGCGAAGACCGTGTGGCGCTGACCTCGTTAATTCTCACCGAGAGCGGTGCGTGGCAGCTCTTCTCGAAACGGGGTGTCATCCAACCTTGACCTTCAATAGGTTGTCACGATCGGCAAATATATAAAACGTTGACAACGAAACAAATTAAGACGATCATTGCAATATGAGCTATCCGGAAGTGCACCTTTTCATTGACGGGCGATGGATCGACAAAACGTCATCCGGCGCGTTACCAATTGTCAACCCAGTGGACGGGAACATTCTCGGCCATTTCCCGGTGGCGGGGGAAAATGAACTGCGTGAAGCTGTCAGTGCCGCGAAGCGGGGCTTTGCTATCTGGTCGGCCACCACTCCACTGGATCGACACAGGATTATCGGTAAAGCAACGGTTCTGTTGCGAGATCGCGCGCCGCAGATAGCCCGTATCTTGACTCAAGAGCAGGGAAAACCTGTTGCCGAGTCGCTGCGTGAGATCATGCTTTCCGCGGACATCATCGACTTCCTAGCGGAAGAGGCTCGGCGTCTTGCGAGTCGGGGTGTGCCGCCGCGACTCTCAAATGTGATTAGTCAGACGGTAACGCGCGTGCCCGTCGGGCCGGTTGCTGCATTCACGCCATGGAATTTTCCGATCAACCTGCCGTCTAGGAAGTTGGGTGGCGCGTTAGCTGCAGGTTGCAGCGTGGTTATCAAACCCGACGAGGAGACGCCGGCCTCGTGCATGGAGCTGGTCCGCGCATTTGTCGATGCGGGACTTCCGCCCGGCGTCCTTAACATGGTCCTCGGACGCCCGGCAGAGATTTCAGATTTTCTCATTTCAAGCCCGGAAATCGCCAAGGTTTCGTTCACCGGGTCCACGGCGGTTGGGCGCATGTTGGGTGAGAAAGCTGCCCGTCATCTCAAACGCTACACTGCGGAATTGGGCGGTCACGCCCCGGTCATTGTTTGTGCCGATGCCGACCCCGTCGCCACGGCGCGATTGGCGGTGGCGGCCAAGTTCCGTGGTGCTGGCCAAGTCTGTGCTTCACCCATTCGCTTCCTTGTCCATAGGTCAATCTACCCCGCCTTCCGGGAGGCCTTCATCGAAGGTGCGCGAGCTCTTAAAGTGGGTAATGGACTTGAGGAAGGGGTGCAACTCGGGCCATTGATCGCAGAGCGCCGTGTTGACGAGATGTCTGCGCTGGTCGCCGATGCCTTGGCAAACGGCGCAAATTTGTTGCTAGGCGGCAATCGGGTTGACCGAAGCGGGTTCTTTTTTGAGGCGACGGTGTTTGAAGACGCTCCAGCTCACTGCCGTGTCCAGCAGCAGGAACCATTTGGTCCAATCGCACTTCTAGATTCATTTGACGAACTCGACGAAGCCATTGCACGTGCCAATTCATTGCCGTTTGGATTGGCCGCCTACGGATTCACGAAGAATCTGGCCATAGCTCATAAATTGAGCGCCAATTTGCAGGCTGGGATGATCGGCATCAATCATTTTGGCGTCTCCCAGCCCGAGACCCCATTCGGTGGTATCAAAGACAGCGGTATGGGCTCCGAGAGCGGGCTCGAAGGCCTTCTGAGCTATACGGAAGTCAAGTTCGTGAGCGTTGCAGCATGAGCGCCACCACTGTTCTCTATGAAGGCGGCGCGTCATTGACCGAGACGACCAGCGCGCCGCGGCTTGCGTCCAACAGCCGGCCACGCGGTCTGCTTTTGGACTTTGGTGCCGTTATCAGCGTATCGGTGTTCGAGCGGCATCGAGAAACAGAGCAGATCCTCGGTTTGCCGCCCAACAGCCTCTCCTGGCTAGGTCCAATTGACCCGTCGACCGACCCACTTTGGGAATCGATGCAGCGCGACGAGATTAGCGAGCGAGACTACTGGGCACGTCGTGCTGAGGAGTTGGGCCAATTAGTCGGTGAACCCGGGTGGGAAGTTCTCACGATGTTGAACCGCATCCGGCAGATTGACCCTAACGATGTAGTCCGGCCGGAGGTGCGCCGCATGGTTCACGCCGCGAAGGCGGGCGGCATACGGATTGGGATACTGTCGAACGAATTGGAACTCTTTTATGGGAAGGATTTTTTGTCTGGAATGGATTTGCTCCAGGACATGTCCGTCATCGTGGATGCTTCTCACACCGGGATCTTGAAGCCTGACCCGCGGGCCTACGCGCAAGCGGTTGAGGGGATGGGGCTCCAGCCGAGGGATGTGCTTTTCGTTGACGACCAGTTTCGCAATATTGCCGGTGCGGTGAGGGGTGGGTTGCAAACCCAGTATTTTGACCTGCGCGACATTCCCGGAAACCTCGCGGCGATTTCCGCCCGCATGCAACTACCGTACTAGGAACTTTGCGCTATGACTCGCATGACTAACGACCAACTGAAACAAGCCAATGCCCGTAGTCTCTGGCACCCTATGGCACACCCGAAGGCAATGCTGGAATCGCCTCCCGATATCATCCAGCGCGGCGATGGTAGCTGGATATGGGACGTAGACGGCCACAAGCTTGTTGACGGTGTGGGTGGGCTTTGGAGCGCTAATCTGGGTTTCGGTCGGACTGAAATTCGCGATGCCATCGTCCAACAACTAGACGAGCTGCCGTTTTACAACATCTTCCGTGGTACCACGCATCCCAGGGCTATTGAGCTGTCAGAGCGTTTGGTGGACTTGATGCGACCGGACGGTGTATCGGCCGTGTTCTTCAGCAATGGAGGCTCCGATGCCGTGGAGGGTGCGCTTAAGCTGGCGCGCCAATACTGGAAGATCCGGGGACAGGCGGATCGCGTCAAGTTCATATCCCTGAAGCAGGGCTACCATGGAGTGCATTTTGGTGGCATGAGTGTCAATGGCAACACCAACTTCCGTCGCGCTTATGAGCCGCTGCTTCCTGGCTGTTTCCACATCGATACTCCTTGGATCTACCGCAACCCTTTTACGGAAGATCCGGTGCGCTTGGCCGAGATTTGCGCCGACCAACTTGAACGCGAATTGATCTTCCAAGGTCCCGACACGGTGGCTGCTTTTATCGCCGAACCGGTGCAGGGGGCCGGAGGTGTAATCGTCCCGCCTGCAAATTACTGGCCGATGATTCGTAAGATCTGCGACAAGTACGGCGTGCTTCTGATTGCTGACGAGGTGGTGACGGGCTTCGGTCGAACTGGCCAAATGTTCGGCACGCGGTTGTGGGGCGTACAAGCTGACATGTGGTGCCTGGCCAAAGGCATCTCCTCGGGCTATGTCCCCCTTGGCGCGACGGCCCTCTCCGGAAAGGTGGTCGACACCTTTGCCAACAGTGATTCGGCACTTGCTTCCGTATCTCATGGCTACACCTACAGTGCGCATCCTGTCGCTGCCGCGGCTGCCTTGGCGACTCTGGACATCCTCGCGCGCGAAGACGTGCTCGCAAATGTCAAGAGTCAAGGGGACTATCTGATGACGCGCTTGCAGGCCCTTGGGAAGCGCTCGCGTTTGATCGGGGACGTCCGTGGAATTGGGTTGATGGCGTGCCTAGAAATGGTGGAGAACAAAGCGTCGAAAGCGCCATTTGGCCGCGGTTCTAAAGAAGTGGCGGCCGTGGCAAAGGAAGCTTACCGGCGCGGCGCCATGGTGCGGACCTCAGGTGCAAACATCATTTTGTCGCCAGCGCTGACGATCGAACGTCATCAGGTCGATCTGCTTTGCGATGCGCTCGAAGGCGCATTTGCTGCCGTCGAGGGCTGATCGCCTTCTAAAAATACCACCAATATGTCTTCACAAATTTCAACTCGCCGAGGCCGACTCGGCGTCAGCGCCCTGTTCGCAGCTTCCATCGGCGTTATCGTCGCTCAAGTGGGAATGGTCACTCTGATGCAGGGAATTGGTATCGCCGGTTGGGGCTTTGTTATAGCCCTCGTCATTGCGTTTGTTATTGCGTTGACTAACGCAATGGCGTACGCGGAGATGGCTCTGATGATGCCAACCGCCCGCAGTCTGTCGAGCTATACCGAAGCGGCTTTGGGCAACTTCCCGGCAATTTTGCTTGTATTCGCTGGTTATGTTGCGCCCGCCATCTTCGGTCTACCGGTCGAGTTGATACTTCTGAATGAAATTTTGCGCCAAGCAATTCCGTTGCAAGTCCCAACTCTCTTCTGGCCTGTCATGCTAGTGGCGTTTTTTGCAGTACTGAGTATCTTGGGCGCCGACGTGTTTGCTAAGGTCCAAACTACGCTGAGCTTTGCGGTGTGCGCATTCCTGCTTGTCACCGGCCTGATAGCGGTGACAGGGCACGCCGCTGCGCCGGTCCCTAGTACTGGCTGGCCGCAACTGGGGCAGAACACCATGGTTCTGGGGGTCGTCGCGTTGGCATTTTGGGTGTTCGTCGGATCTGAGTTCGTCACTCCGCTCGTCGCGGATGCGAAGGATGCGACACGGGACCTGCCGCGCGCGATGATTGGATCGCTAATTGTTATCTTCGTCGTCCAGCTGCTTTTCGCAATTGGTGCCGGTGCAGTAGTTCCCCGAGAGACATTGTCGTCCTCTCCGACACCGCATCTCGACTATGCACTTGTCGTCTTCGGACCGTCAGCGAAAGTAGGCGTCGCCATCCTTGCTCTGCTCGCATCCGCAAGCCTTCTCAACTCGGTGCTGGCTGCAGTTCCGCGCATGCTGCAAGGTATGGCGGAAAATGGGCAGGTTTTCCCGATCTTTAAGCCGTTGCATTCGCGTTTTGGGACGCCTGTGGCTGCGATTATTTTTGTCGCATGCTTGCCCCTACTCGGGTTGGCATGGTCCCGAGGAGATCCAAGCGCAATATTGCCTCTAACAATCGCGGCTTCAGTGGCATGGATTCTGGCATATGTAGTCGCGCAAATTTCCGTGATGGTCTTACGTATACGTCATCCATCAGCGCCTAGGCCGTTTCGTGCGCCGCTCTTTCCAGTCCTGCCTTTGGTAGCAATTGCAGGCATGCTGTTTGTCGTAAGCGAGAGTTCACCTGCACCGGAGCTCACCATGAGTATCGTGCGCTACACGGTCATAGTGTTGGGGATATTTTCGCTAGTTGGCGCGCTGTGGGTCAAGCTCGTCATGAAACGCGGCCTTTTCGAGCCTGTATGGGTTGGACCGCTGAATGATCGCAGTTGATAACGCCGTGGAGGCTGGTATGAAGACCGGATTACAGATTTTGATCGTTGGCACTGCTGACACGAAGGCGGATGAGCTGCTATTCATGAAGCAGTGTATCGAAGCCGAGGGCGCCCGAGCGTCAATCATGGATGTAGGAGTTCTGGGCGCCCCGACTTTTACCCCAGAGATCAGCAATCGCCAAGTGGCCGAAGCTGCGGGCTTGACGCTTGAAGCCGTAGCAGCACTTGGAAATGAGAATTTAGCCATGACGAAGATGGCTGAAGGCGCGGTGAAACTCGCTCTTCAGCGTTACCGAAACGGCGAACTGCATGGTGTCCTGGCGCTAGGCGGCACGATGGGCACCGACCTTGCGCTCGACGTTACCGCCGCCCTTCCGGTGGGGATGCCAAAGTTCATCGTAACCACGGTTGCATATTCCCACCTGATTCCCCCGGATCGGCTCGCGCCTGATTTGATGATGATCCTTTGGGCGGGTGGGCTGTACGGGTTGAACTCAATCTGTCGCTCCATACTTAGCCAGGCGGCGGGCGCCGTCTTGGGAGCTTGCAGTACTGTTGTTCGAATGCAAACACGTCGGCCGCGCGTGGCAATTGGCTCACTCGGCAAGTCGTGCTTGAGTTATATGGTGCGGTTAACGCCGGAGCTACAACGGCGCGGCTACGAGGCTGTCGTCTTCCATTGCACGGGTATGGGCGGACGTGCGATGGAAGCGCTGATTGAGCAGGGTGAGTTCGTCGCCGTGTTCGACTTTGCACTCGACGAGGTGGGCAACCAATTGCATGGTTCAGTCGTAAGTGCCGGTCCATCGAGGCTCGAGACCGCTGGCCGGCTCGGTATCCCTCAGCTCGTGGCGCCAGGTGCCAGCGACATGATAGATGTTCAGAGCTGGTGCCCGCTGCCAGAGAAGTATGCCGACCGGCCCTACCATGCCCACAACCGCCTCATCGGATCGATCAATACAACGTTGGACGAACGACGAGCAATCGCGCGAGAAATCGCGAGCAAGCTATCACGTGCAACCGGGCCCACTGCCTTTCTTTTGCCGCAGAGAGGGATTCATGCGTGGGATCGACCCGGGCAACCTTTTCATGATCCTGAAGGACATGCCTCTTATGTTGAGGAGTTTCGGCGCCATATCAGGCCTCCCGTGGAGTTGTATGACCTCGATTTGCATATCAACGACGACGCCTTCGTTGACGAGGCGCTTCGGGTCTTCGATAGGTGGATCGCCGAAGGCCTCGTATCGGACGGTGCGGCATCGTCATTGACCGCAGTTAGGTGAGCACGTGAGAGATCCTCGTTACGACCTGCTGTTTGAGCCTTTGCAAATCGGCCCAGTACGCACAAAGAACCGGTTCTATGTGGTACCGCATGCCTGTGGCTTGAGTCATCTGGCACCGAATGGGGCCATCGCTTTTCGCGAGACAAAAGCTGCAGGTGGTTGGGGTGTTGTGTCGACCCAGATTACTGAAATTGGTCCTGACACGGACCTCGGAAGTCATCCGACCGAGCGGATCTGGGACGAGCAGGATCTTCCGTATCATCACAAATTGACGGAACGCGTTCATGCCCATGGGGCGCTAGCCGCGATCGAACTAGGCCATGCCGGTATTCGAGCGCGCAACCTGCAGACAGGGTTACCCATCATTGGCCCGAGTGTGCAGCCGAGCCTTCGGAGGGAGTTGCCGTTCTATGCGCAGGCAATGACACGTGATGACATTCGCAAGTTCCGCCTGGCGCACCGGGATGCCGCTCTCCGGGCGAGAAAGGCCGGCTACGACATCGTTTATGTATACGCCGCGCATGACATATCCTTATTGACCAACTTTTTGTCACGGAGAACCAATCAGCGATCTGACGAATACGGTGGCTCACTTGAAAACCGCGTCCGTCTCATTCGCGAAGTACTCGATGACACGAAGGATGCTGTAGGTGATCGCTGCGCTGTCGCATTCCGGTTTGGCGTTCACGAGTTCGTTTCTCAGTACGCCATTACAAGCGACGGCGAAGGGCGCGACGTGGTCGGCATGCTGGCCGAGATCCCGGACTTGTGGGACGTGAATGTATCTGGCTGGACCTATGACTCTTCCTCAGCACGGCTCAGCGAGGAGGGTTTTCAGGAGCAATACACCGGTTTTGTCAAGTCGATGACCAGCAAACCTGTGGTCGGCGTCGGTCGCTACACCACACCGGATCGAATGGTTTCGTTGATTCGAAAAGGAGTCTTCGATCTAATCGGGGCGGCACGACCGTCAATTGCAGATCCATACTTGCCGCGCAAGATTGAAACGGGGCAATTGGACGAGATTCGTGAGTGCATTGGCTGCAATCAATGTGTGGCGACTGAATCTTACGGAGTAGCGATCCGATGCACCCAAAATCCGACCATCAATGAGGAGTGGCGGCGTGATTGGCACCCAGAAAACGTGCCCGCTGCCGTGAAGTCGGAATCAATCCTTGTCGTCGGCGGTGGTCCCGCTGGCCTCGAGTATGCGCTAACCGCTGCGCGAGCCGGGCATCACGTAAGTCTGTGTGACGCACGGGAGGAATTTGGTGGAAGAGTATTGACAGAAAGCAAGCTGCCCGGCTTGGCCACATGGCGCCGTCTCATCGACTATCGAACACATCTGCTCAAACAGATGCCCAACGTTGACCTCTATCCCGGAAACCACCTCAGTGCATCGGAAATTGTCGAGTTTGGAGCGCAGAGAGTCATACTTGCGACGGGAGCCGTGTGGCGACGGGATGGCGTTGGATCCACACATTTAACCCCAATCGAGGGGTTGGACAGCATCGTCCTACTTACACCGGATGACCTCAGAAGCAAAGTAAATGTGCCCTTGCGCGTGCTGGTGTATGACGACGATCACGACTACATGGGCAGCGTCGTCGCAGAACATTTTGTCCGCCTCGGCCATCAGGTTATTTTCGCGACGCCACTCGCCGAGTTGTCCGCATGGACCGACCAGAAGCTAGAACGCGATCGAATCGTCGTTCGACTGCATGAGCTAGGTGTCGAGTTTCACACGCAGGCAAAAATTGCTCGTGTCGAAGCCGGTGTTGTGCATACCCTTGTTGGGCCTGGCCGCAGTGCGATCCCGATACCGTGTGACGCATTGATGCTAGTTTGCTCGCGCCAGCCGGGAGCTGACCTGCAAAGTGAATTGATCAAGCAGGGCCTAGACGCATCACGTGTTCATGTCATCGGTGACGGCTTGGCCCCCGGGACCTTGCAGTCGGCCGTGTATTCGGGGCACGCTGCGGCGATGGCCCTGATCACCGGCCGGGCGCATACCTATTTTCGACGCGACCGCGCTACTTTGGAGGCATGAGGCGTGCAGCCGCTTCGATAGACACCTATGAACCATAACTTACCCGCCCAAGCACGGGTCGTCGTCATCGGCGGCGGCATCATTGGCGCATCGGCGCTGTATCACCTCACAAAAGCGGGGTGTACTGACGCCGTCCTGCTCGAGCGCGATCAATTTGCCAGTGGGACGACTTGGCACGCTGCGGGCATCGTTGGGCAGTTGCGCGACTCTAAAGCGCAAACAGAATTGGCGCAGTACACCACGCGTCTGTTCCAGTCCCTCGAAGCGGAAACCGGGCAAGCCACTGGCTACAAAGAAAACGGTTCCATGACTGTGGCGTTGACGCAGGCACGGCTTGAACTGATTAAGCGCAACGTGTCCTCAGCACAGCGAATGGGAGTACCGTGCCAGTATTTGACGCCAGAGCAAATCCACGAGCGGTGGCCTCTCCTGCGCGTCGACGATGTCCTTGGGGGGCAGTTTGTTCCCTCTAATGGACAGGTTAACCCTTTGGACGTGACCACGGCGCTCATCAAGGGCGCTAAGCAAGGCGGAGCGCAAGCTTTTGAGAACACGCCGGTATTAGATGTCCTGGTGAAGCACGGCAAGGTTATTGGGGTACGCACTGCGCATGGTGATATCGCGTGCGAACGCGTGCTACTTGCCGGAGGCATGTGGGCTCATGGATTTGCGAAAAAAATGGGGGTGCCGGTACCGTTGCACGCGGCTGAGCACTACTACATTGTCACGGAAAGTCTACCTGGGCTGGCTCGCACCACTCCGGTGCTTACGGTCGCGGACGAGCGAGCTTACTACAAGGAGGACGCTGGAAAACTTCTGGTTGGATTCTTTGAGGCACAAGGCAATGCTTGGCCGCCGGCGGGCGCGCATATACCTCCAAATTTCTCATTCGAGGACTTGCCTCCGAACATGGAGCACATGGAGTCCCAACTGTCGTTGGCATTTGACCGCGTGCCTGTTCTGCAAAATACGGGAATTCAGTTGTTCTTCTGTGGGCCGGAGAGCTTCACTCCGGACGGTCGCGCATACATGGGTCCAGCCGCCGATGTGAGCGGCTTGTATGTAGCGGCCGGCTTTAACTCCAACGGTATTCTCTCATCGGGAGGTGCCGGAAAGGTCATGGCCGACTGGCTGGTGGACGGTTTGCCGTCTGTCAGCATGGGCGCTCTTCATGCGCAGCGCGCACTGCCGTTCCAGGCCAACACCCGCTATGTCCGCGAGCGAGTGGTCGAGTCGATTGGCATGCATATGACGCTGCACTGGCCGGGGCACCATGTTCATACGGCGCGCGGCGTGCGGCACTTTCCGCTTCATGACCGGTTGCTGGCCGAGGGCGCGGTGATGGGAGAGCGCATCGGCTGGGAGTTTCCGCTCTATTTTGATACCCCTGGCGCAACCTTGCCTGCGGATCCCAGCCTGAAACGTCAGGCCTGGTTTCCGAACGTGGAACGTGAATGCCTCGCAGCGCGAGATGCGGCGCTGCTGATCGATCAGAGTTGCTACGGAAAACTGATTGTCAAAGGGCCGGATTCGCTGAAGTCACTGGAGTATGTGTCAGCTAACCGTGTCGAAGTGCCGATCGGTCAGTCGGTCTACACGCATTGGCTCAACGCGCGCGCTGGTATCGAGGCCGATCTCACGATCACGCGAACTGGAGAGAGCGAGTTCCTGATTGTGACCGGGCATCCCAGTCAGGTCCGTGACCGGGCTTGGCTTGAGTCGCATTTCGATCCTTCTTGGCGTGTTCAGGTGAATGACGTGACGGCTGGGTATGCAATGTTCTCCCTCAGCGGCCCGCAGTCCAGAGCCATTCTGCAGGCGTTGACCGACGAGGATGTTAGTGACGCGGCGCTGCCATTCGGACATGCCAGATTTCTTGATGTGGGCCTCGGTCGTTGCTGGGTGCTCCGCCGCAGCTTCGTCGGTGAACTCGGTTATGAGTTCTATCCAACGACCGACTTGGCGCGGCATGTCTTCGAGGAACTGGTTCGGGAGGGAACGGCCCGAGGCATGCGCCTGGGTGGATTCCTGGCGATGGGCCATTGTCGCCTGGAGAAGGGCTTTGTGCATTTCAGTCATGACATCGGCGAAGACGACACACCACTGGAGGCGGGTCTGCGGTTTGCCGTCGCATTCGACAAGCCTGGCGAATTTATAGGACGACAAGCGCTGGAAAAGCAGCGCGACGCCGGTCCATTACCCACCCGATTGGTGAATGTTCGCGTCAAGAGCGCCTCCCTGGATGATGGGCCCTACCTTTACCGCAACGAGCCTATTTGGCGGGGGCAGGAGCTTGTTGGCTATATCACGTCAGGCGCCTGGGGCTTTCGTCTAGGCGGGTCATACGGCATGGGTTCGATAAAGCGAGCCGAGGGTGTGACCGCAGATTGGCTCAAGGCCGGAGGGTTCGAGGTGGAGGTGGCTGGCGCGAGGCACTCGATCGATATCCAGTTCTCCGGATTCTATGACCCCAAGGGCGAGCGGATGCGAGGCTGAAGCCAACATGATGAAATACAAGATCGACGATCGTTATCGACTGCTCTTCGAGCCGATGAAGATCGGACCCGTAACAGCGAAAAATCGTTTCTTCGCGGCGGCGCACAGCGCTGGAATGGGGTTCGCGCAGCCTCACGCAACGGCATCGCTGCGCGCCATGAAGGCTGAAGGAGGTTGGGCAGTAATCTGTACGGGCGTATGTGAAATTGATGCCACGTCCGACATGATGGGGCACCAGAACGACAGACTTTGGGATGCGGACGATATCGCCTGCCATAAGCTCGCTATTGATGCCATCCACGCCCATGGTGCGCTTGCGGCCATTGAACTCGCGCACTTAGGTCTCGGAGCCCGCAATCTGTACAGCCGAGTACCCCCTCTGGGGCCGACGAGTGCCAAATGCACGTCGGCCTATGTGCCGGTGCAGTCTCGCGCGATGACTATTCAGGACATCGTGGCCTTTAGGGCTTCCCATCGAGCGGCCGTTGCAAGAGCCCTGACCGCCGGGTACGACATCGTGTACATCTATGCCGCGCACGATCGCGCACTGCCGCTGCATTTTCTTTCCCGAAAGCACAATACGCGCACCGACGAATACGGCGGTTCAGTTGAAAATCGGATGCGGCTTTTGCGCGAGTTGATCGAAGACACGAAAGAGGAAGTCAGCGGTCGCGCCGCTGTCGCGGTACGTTTTGCGGTGCACGACTTCTCCGGCGGCATCAGCATGCAGGAAGAAGGACGTTCCGTAATTGAAGCCCTTGGCGAGCTACCTGATCTGTGGGACGTCAATGTCAGCCCATGGCCTTTTGACTCGTCAACAGCCCGATTCGATGACGAAGGCTGGCAGGAGCCTTATGTTGACTTTGTCAAGAAGTTGACGACTAAGCCAGTAGTCGGTGTCGGCCGTTTCACTTCGGCTGACGCCATGGTTTCGCAGCTGCGCCGAGGGGTACTTGACTTTATTGGTTGTGCGAGGCCCTCGATCGCAGATCCCTTCCTGCCGGAAAAGATTGCTTCAGGACGCGTTGACGAAATTCGGGAATGCATCGGATGCAACGTCTGCGTGTCGACTGAAATGTACGGTGTTCCAATTCGCTGCACACAGAATGCGACGATCGGCGAAGAGTGGCGAAAATCCTGGCACCCCGAAAATATACCGCTATTTAACACCAGAGCATCCGCATTGGTAGTTGGTGCTGGCCCCGCGGGGTTGGAAGCCGCGCTCACTCTAGCTCGTCGTGGACTTGAAGTGTCTCTCGTAGAGGCAAGTGCAAAACCGGGTGGACGGTTGATTTGGGAGAGTTGCCTTCCCGGAGCGGGAAGCCTTGATCGCGTACGCGGCTATCGCATGCACCACATAGACCGTATGGCTAACGTCCGAATGTTCCGACAGTCACCATTAGACGTCAACGCGATCATAGAGTTCGGCGCAGAACATGTGTTCCTGGCTACCGGATCGCGCTGGAGAAACGACGGCGTCGGGCCTGGAACGCCTTATGGGATCGTCGGGTTGGATAAACAGCCCGCCGGATGGACCTTGACTCCCGAACAGGTTGTCGAGCGCGTGCTTGCAGGCAACCCGATCGCCGGTCCTGTCGTTGTCTACGATGATGACCACCACTATGTTGGTCATGCGATCGCTGAGATGCTGCGTGCTCAAGGTCTTGAGGTGACGCTTGTAACCCCGCTCGCAGATGTGTCGCAGTGGTCTTACTACACGCTTGAGCTGCGGCGTCTGGAACAACGCCTGAGAGAGGCCGGCATATGTTGCTTGACCAAGACAAAGATATTGAGCGTAGAGCCGGGCAGGGTAGTGCTTGCCGTTGATGGCGTCGAGCGCTGCGTTGATTCAGGGACGTTCATTCCGGTGACGCTCCGTCAACCAACCGACGGCCTGATGACTGAACTTTCGCTGAGGGAGTCTGAGTGGCGCGGCGCAGGTATCTTGTCGGTCGAACTCCTCGGTGATGCGCTTGCACCCGGCACCGTGGCAGCCGCTGTGTATGCGGGCGCCCAGGCGGCGCGCGATCTAGGTGTTTCACGTCCTGGCCACTTTCTGCGCGAACGCATCGTCCTCTAGCAATCACTTGTATACGCGCGTACTTACCAACCTTGCTCTAGGCAGATCGACATGACCTACTCAACCAGAAACGCAAACACATACACGCTGCGAGTTATTTGCCCTGCGGACAAAGGTCTCGTGGCCATGATAACCAGCCACCTGGCCGAAAAAGGCTGCTATATCAACGAGCTTGCACAGTATGACGACGAGGAGGCTCGACGTTTCTTCATGCGATGCGTATTTTCAACGCCTGAAGGGGCTGCACCGATTGATAAAGTGCTTGATACTGAATTCAGTACAAAGGCTAAATCCCATTCGATGGATTGGAAGGTGCGCAGCGGAACTAAGCCGCAACGTGTGCTCCTAATGGTTTCCAAGTTTGACCATTGCCTGCGCGATCTATTGTATCGATGGGAAAGCAAAGAACTTGCGATGGAAGTGGTCGGCATCGTTTCTAACCACGATGCTATGGCTTCGGTGGCGGCCCGGTATAACTTACCCTACTACCATGTACCCGTGACGCCGCAGACCAAGCCTGCCGCTGAGGCCGAGCTCCGGCGCCTGGTTTTTGATCTTCGCGTGGATTTGGTAGTGCTTGCTCGATACATGCAGATCCTGAGTGACGAACTCTCCCGCGAGTTTGCAAGCCGTTGCATCAATATCCATCACTCATTTCTCCCTAGTTTTAAAGGCGGCTCACCGTATACGCAGGCGCATCAGCGCGGGGTCAAATTGGTCGGGGCCACAGCACACTACGTGACAGGTGATCTAGACGAGGGGCCGATTATCGAGCAAGACGTGCGACGCATCGACCACAGGTTTTCCCCTTCCGAAATTCAAGCGCTAGGGCGCGATATAGAGGCAGTGGTGCTGGCCCGGGCGGTCCGCTTGCACCTAGAGGATCGTGTTTTTATCGACGGGAACAAGACCGTCGTCTTCGCGTGAGGCTCGTTTGAAAGCGAAAACTATCGATGGGAAAGCGGCCGCAGCGAAGTTACGCGTGACTGTGGCCGATGCCGTTGCGCGGCTGAAATATGAGCATGGGATTATTCCTGGACTGGCTGTCGTGCTTGTTGGCGATGATCCCGCTAGCCAGATCTATGTAAGGAACAAGGCCAAGCAAACCGTTGAGGTTGGAATGTCGTCGGTAGAACACCGGCTGGACGCTTCAACCTCCGAAGACGAACTGCTGGCACTAATCGGACGTTTGAATGCGGATCAGGCAGTGCATGGCATCCTCGTGCAATTGCCGCTTCCGGAACAGATTCGTGCATCTGCCGTCATAGAGGCGATCACACCAGCCAAGGACGTCGACGGGTTTCATCCCGTAAACGTAGGCAGAGTGGCTAATGGGGACGATGGTTTCGTTCCTTGCACGCCCTACGGTTCCCTACTGCTGATTCGGCACGTACTACCGTCGTTGACTGGCCTTGAAGCGGTCGTCATCGGTCGCTCAAACATCGTAGGCAAGCCGATGGCGCAACTTCTGCTGGCTGAGAACTGTACCGTTACGGTCGCCCATTCCAGAACGCATGATTTACCCGCGATCGTGCGGCGTGCCGACATTGTTATTGCCGCAGTTGGAAGGCCGGAAATGGTACGGGGCGCATGGCTGAAGCCAGGTTGCTGCGTGATTGATGTCGGTATAAACCGGGTCCTCAATCCTGATGGCGGCCACCGCTTGGTTGGTGACGTCGCTTTCGCGGAAGCATGCGAGGTGGCGCAGGCGATCACTCCAGTGCCTGGCGGTGTTGGTCCCATGACGATTGCTTGTTTATTACGCAATACAGTACTTGGCGCTTGTCGCCAACACGGGGTGCCATTGCCCGACGAATTTAGATAACCTGGAGAAGTACCTGTGAAAATTCTTGTGCCCGTTAAGCGGGTAGTCGATTCCAATGTGAAGGTGCGCGTAAAGGGAGACGGCACCGGTATAGATCTCGCCGCCCTCAAAATGAGTATGAACCCCTTTGACGAAATCGCCGTTGAGGAAGCGGTAAGACTCAGGGAAAGCGGCGTTGCCGCCGAAGTCATCGCGGTCTCTTGCGGAGTAGCGCAGTGCCAGGAGGTCTTGCGAACCGCTATGGCGATTGGCGCGGATCGTGCCATTCTTATTGAGACGGACATGGAGTTGCAGCCTTTGGCTGTCGCCAAGTTGCTCAAAGTCGTCTTCGATAAAGAGCAGCCGGGTCTCGCAATCCTTGGCAAACAAGCTATTGATGACGACTGCAACCAAACAGGTCAGATGCTTGCTGCGTTGGCCGGCTTGCCCCAGGCGACATTCGCTTCAAGAATTGAGGTCGTAGACGGAAGGGCGAAGGTTTCACGCGAAGTCGACGGCGGCGTTGAAACGCTGAGTATCGCGCTCCCTGGGGTGATAACCACCGACTTGCGCTTGAATGAACCACGGTACGTAACCTTGCCGAACATCATGAAAGCCAAGAAGAAACCGCTAGAAATTCTTAAAGCGGCCGACTTGGGGGTCGACATGACGCCACGGCTTAAGACGTTGATGATTTCGGAACCGCCGAAGCGGAACCCAGGGGTTCGAGTGGGCAATATCGTCTCTCTGATCGAGAAGCTCAAAAACGAAGCGAAGGTGATCTGATATGGCAGTACTCGTTCTTGCGGAACACGACGATATGTCCATCAAGGCCTCCACCCTCAATACCGTAACTGCTGCGCTGGCATGCGACCCCATAGTCCATGTGCTAATAGCCGGCGGAACGGGCGCGGCTGCCGCCGCGACCGCCGCCGCGCAAATCGTTGGGGTCGCCAAAGTAGTGCTCGCTGAGGGCGAGAGCCTGGCCCATGGGCTCGCGGAAAACGTTGCATTGCAGGTCGTTGGGATCGCTAGTAGCTATACACATCTGCTGTTTCCCGCAACGCCTGCGGGAAAGAACATTGCGCCGCGGGTGGCAGCGCTGCTAGATGTGGCGCAGATTAGTGACGTCACAAAAGTCGTCAGTTCTGATACGTTCGAGCGTCCTATCTACGCTGGCAATGCTGTCGCCACCGTGAAGAGTATCGACGCCACCAAAGTAGTTACCGTGCGGACTACCGCATTTGGGGAGGCATCGGGCGGAGGTGTACCAGCTGTAGTTGAGCTCCTCAAGGCTGTGGCCGATAGTGGTGGCTCGCGTTTTATAGGCAATGAAATCGAAAAGAGCGATCGACCGGACCTCACATCGGCAAGGATTGTTGTGGCAGGTGGGCGTGGCCTGGGTAGCGTCGAGAAATTTCGCGAAGTGCTCACTCCGCTGGCCGATAGCCTCGGTGCCGCGCTAGGCGCAAGTCGCGCGGCGGTTGACGCGGGCTACGCTCCAAATGACTGGCAAGTAGGGCAAACCGGCAAGATCGTCGCACCGGATTTGTACATTGCCTGTGGCATTAGCGGCGCGATTCAACATTTGGCCGGCATGAAGGATTCAAAGGTGATTGTGGCAATTAATCGAGATCCGGAAGCGCCTATTTTTGGCGTGGCCGACTACGGACTGCAAGCCGATCTTTTTGAGGCCGTTCCTGATTTCATAAAGGCACTGCAATGAACAAACACACTCCCTACTTTCACAAGTTAACTGCGGCGGGCGCCAAATTTCAAGACCGCGGTGGCTTCGCGACAATTAATTTTCTTACCTCTATCGAGGACGAACACAACGCGGTGCGCCAGCGTGTTGGCATGTTCGACGTCTACTACCAGGTTGGCGTGGAGATCAAAGGGCGGGATGCAGAAAGGTTGCTGCAACGCGCGCTGGTCAACGATGTCCGGAGAATGTTTGATGGCGGCGTGCTATACAGCTCTGTGTGTAATGAGGACGGAGGCATTGTTGATGACCTCACATGTTTTCGGTTTAATAGGGACCGCTTCTGGCTATCTCCCACGCCATCACGCGTCCAAGCAGTGGTCGAGTTCTTGGAACGCCATATCGGAACCTTGAATGCAACGGTCACAAATCTTGGTTATTCCAATGCCTACCTCTCTATTCAAGGGCCCCGTTCCCGCGACTTGTTGGCGAAACTCACCGAAGCTGACCTGTCGACTGCCAATCTTCCCTACTTCAGTTTTACGCGGGGCACTGTTGCGAAAGTCCCTGGAACGGTTATCTCCCGGACAGGATATTCAGGCGAACTCGGGTACGAACTCTTCTATCCGGTCGAGTACGCCGAGCACGTCTGGGACGCTGTTTTGGCCGCGGGCGAGGAGTGGGGAATCCGCGTGTGTGGGATGAAAACCATGAGGTCGCTTCGCATCGAAAAAAAGTATGTTCTTTATGGGCTCGATATCACTACAGAGACCGATCCAATCTCGGCAGATTTGGGTTGGACCATAAGATTCGACGATCGTGATTTCGTTGGTCGGCAGGCATTGGAGGCTATCAAAGAGAAAGGCCCCACCACCCGATTGTGTCTGCTCGATGCGGGCGGCATGTATCCCATCGTCCATGGTGAAGTGGTTCTGTCAGCAGGGGAGCGCGTGTCGACGGTTACGTCCGGCGACCCAGGCTTCTTTCTTAAGAAGACCTTCGCTTTCGCGCATCTGCCGGTAGCCCTTGCCGCTGAAGGCACAAAGGTGCAGATCGTCGTGAAAGATCGCGTTGAACCAGTGAATGCAACCGTTGTTCGTAAGGCACCTTACGACCCAGATCGACTTCGTGCATCAGTATAAGAGACGAAATAATGACCAAGTTTCGCTCCACGAATGACGGTTGTTCTACCTCCGCCTCAGCATCATGAGAATTTTGATCTTGGGTAGTGGAGTGATTGGCACGTCCGTGGCGTACTATGCCGCGAAGCAAGGTCATGACGTAGCTGTCATTGATCGCCAGGATGGACCTGGCTTAGAGACAAGTTTTGCGAATGCTGGTGAGGTATCGCCGGGGTATTCCGCACCGTGGGCAGGTCCCGGTGTGCCACTTAAAGCCCTCAAGTGGATGCTGATGAAGCACAGCCCATTGGTCGTACAGCCGACGCTTGATCCCGCGATGTGGCGTTGGATGTTTGCAATGCTGCGTAATTGCACGCAAGAGCGATATGAGGTTAACAAAAGTCGTATGGTTCGGCTTGCAGAATATAGCCGCGACTGCCTCAAGGAACTGCGATCAGACATCGGTGTTTCCTACGACGAGCGCATGCAGGGAACCGTGCAACTATTTAGGACTCAGAAGCAATTAGACGGCGCTGCATTAGATGTTGCAATCTTGCGTGAGCAAGGCGTGATTCATGAATTGTTAGATCGCGATGGCGTGTTAAAACATGAGCCTGGCCTGAGTAGCGCGCGTGAAAAATTCGTGGGGGCATTGCGGTTGCCTGGGGATGAGACGGGCGACTGCTTGAAATTCACTCGGTCGCTGGCGGCTCGCGCTGCCGAGTTAGGCGTGAAATTCCATTATGGCGTCCGCGTAAGCGCGATTGACGTTGACGACCGTCGTGTAGTCGGGGTTAGTACAGACGCGGGTACGTTTAGCGCGGACGCCTATGTTCTGGCACTTGGCAGCTATGCCACGAACATACTTCGACCCATCGGCGTCAGCGTTCCAGTTTACCCGGTTAAGGGCTATTCCATTACCGTCGGCATCACGGATGAGAACCGCGCTCCGCAATCCACAGTTATGGACGAAACGTTCAAGGTCGCGGTGACCCGCCTGGGGGACCGGATACGAGTGGGCGGCACGGCCGAACTCGCTGGCTACGATTTGAGCTTGCATGGAAAGAGGCGAGCCACGCTGGCGCATGTTGTAAACGACTTGTTCCCAGGCGCCGGCGATCTTTCCGCGGCGACATTCTGGTGCGGTCTAAGGCCAATGACGCCGGACGGGACCCCGATCATTGGGTCGACACGCTATAGCAATCTACAGTTGAGTCTTGGCCACGGCACGTTGGGGTGGACCATGGCTGCCGGTACGGGGCGTGTGCTGGCGGACATCTTGTCAGGGCGTGCGCCCGAGATTGACATGAAGGGCCTTTCGATTGCCCGCTATGACGAATCCAATACGCCCATTCGCACGCGAGCTACGAGTTTGTAAGGGCGTTCAAATCAAAGCCTGCTCCTCGGACCATTTGGACGCGTTGCGTCATTAGGCTTCGATCTTGAGCATATCTTGTTGCTCCATTGCGCTATTGATGGGGTCGCATTCACTGACGGTGTGAACGCTGAGCCACTGTACGCTTGGACGCGTAAAGTTAATCTTGCGGAAACGTTAATTGTGCGGAAGCTCGCGGGCTATCCTTGGGTACGTGCGGAGTGACTGTTCCAGGCACAGCGAGGTGTTAATGGGCGTCGAAACCCGGCGCTGCACCTGCAGTTCACGCTCGCGTCATGCAACCTCGATTCTCATCGAGGGACTGATTTGAACTTTGGCAGCGTGTTACTTTTGTGAAGAAAACTTGTTGACAACGAAACAACAGTGGATGACACTTTGGTACTACGACTCACCGTAAGAGAGAACATGATGTCGAGATCGCTTTCGCTACTCCTTGCAGGGCTAGCAATCATTGGATTCGTTGAGGCTGCCCATTCTGCTGATGATCCCATCGTGCTAGGCCAGACGCTATCGCTCACTGGCGAGGCTGCTAAAACTGGAAATGCATTGTTGCGCGGCAGAGAAGCCTGTGTTGCGTGGGTCAACCGTCGCGGCGGCGTAGGCAAGCGGCCACTCAAGCTAGCCACGCGCGACGATGGAGGAGACCCTCGCCGTGCTGAGGGTAATCTTCGCGATCTGCTCGAGCGAGAGCGCGTCGTAGCGTTTCTGGGACCAATGGGCTCCGCGACTAACGAAGCTGTTCTTCCCTGGGCAACCGCGAATGGTGTCGCAGTGATTGCGCCTTTCGGTGGTGAGATTGGAAGTCGCGCCAAAGAGTGGGACAGTGTGTACTTCGTTACAGCTAATCAAAGTGTTGAAGCAGAACGCCTAGCATCGCATGTTTCAGTTTTGGCATTGACTCGGTTAGCCATTGTCCACTCGCTTGATGCCAATGGACGAGCCGCGTTAGTGGCCCTCGAAGAGGCTTTGGCAGTCGTCAACATTTCTCCAGTAGCAGTGTTGGCTGTAAAACCAGATGGCAGCGACGTAGCTTCCACGATGAAGGCACTCGGCTCCGCAAATGCGCACGCGGTCTTACTGGCAACGCACGGCACATCTACGACTGCAATGCTCCAGGCACTATCGAGCAAAGGAACGGGTGGCGTACTGCAAATCTACGGAATGTCGTCGTCCGCGAGTATGGCGGACCTTGCGACTCTTGGACAGGCTGCGCGAGGCTTTTCGATGACACAGGTTTTGCCTTCACCCCGCGATCCGCGATCGGCACTAGCAGCGCAGTTTCGAGAGGCTCTGCCTGATGCGGCGAACGCCGAGTCGTACGTCGAGTTGGAGGGGTGCGTATCAGTCCTAATTTCCGCGGAAGTGCTCAAACGCCGTTCGACTGAAATTTCCCGCGCAGGGGTGTCGCGCGCATTCAAGACTGCCGGTCTGGTCAGCGTCGGTGGCTTTGAGGTCGACTTCGCAAACCGCACTCGCGGATCCGCTTTCACCGACATTGTTCACATTGGCGCAGGTGGAAAAGCCGCTCGATAGAGAAGAGCTTATTTTCAAACTTCTTCAACCAACGCTTGACGTCGAAAACTCGGCCTCACTGCGTCAGGAAGGTTTCTTTGGCTCGTCCAGCTTTCTGTAGCCAAACGCGGGAAGAGAATTTTGGTCGTGCGCCGACAAACGGTGCCGCGGCATTCGTCGAAGCCGATGCGGCCTGTTCCTTCGCGCTCAAAGTAACCGCGCAAGATGATGGCTATCTCGCGCCCATAGGTCTGGGTGTGCAGCAATGTGTTTAACTATGAAAATTTAGAGGGCGCAACTTCGGAGGCAGTGCGCGTAAGTGGTTGATTTTGTTCAACCCGCAATGTCTGTATTTATGGTGATGTCCATCAAGGGGCGATGACCTAATTGCGCGGAAATCTCCGCTGCAGCACGCCTGACGGCGGCTGCCATCGGCGACGACCACGCGGAAGGCACATGGTCCTGATGACCGAGCAGGGTGATAACCAGTACGGGTTCACCGTCGTGGCCGAAAGTCGGCGCGCTGAATGCGTTGACACCGGGAATCGGGCGACCCACGGCACGCGCACAACCATGGCTGGCTAATTCGTCGCGTGCTGGTTGTAATTTCGTCCGGAGACTGGCTGCGGTCAAACGGGCAGCGGAGCCGTTCCCGCCTAGCGTATCACCGGCCAAGGCATCGGCGATACGTTCTGTGCGCAAAACGCCCGCGAACGCGCGGCCGGTAGCCGTGTCGAAGAGTGACATCACGGTTCCGGCGCGCATTGTCACGTGCAGCGGCTGTCGCGCGTCAATCATCCGTATCACCGTGGGTCCGAAGTTGCCCCAGACCGCCAGCGCGACGGCTTGCCCTGTGTCGGCAGCGAGGGCCTCGGCCACCGGCCCGGCTGCCTTCACGGGGTCGTATTGGTAAAGGGCGGTGAGCCCTAGCTGTAAGGCCGCCGGTCCAAGCGCATACCGGCCGGTGGCATTGTTTTGGCTCACCAGGCCCAGGCGGCCATAGCTCACGAGATAGGGGTGCGCGCGGGAAGGGGGTAAGGCCGCGCTTGCAGCCAAGTCCTTCAGGGACATCGGCTCCAACCGGTGGGCCAGCGCCAGCAGCAGACGTCCGCCCACTTCCACCGACTGAACTGCCCGTTGGGCCTTGTCTCCGCCATCTTCTTGTGTATCCATCCCTAAAATTTTAACAAATCGATTCGACAATGGCGAATTATTAAGCCTTGGTCATGCACACGTAAACCCTTGCCGGTTACATCTGCTACGCAGGTGAAGTCGTACACGGCGGTGTTGAATAGCATCCAGTCAGCAATGCGTGCGCGCCGGCAGGACGGTTCCGCGGCATTCGCCAAAGCCGATGCGGCGTGCACCTTCGCGCTCGCAGTAGCCGCGCAAGATGATGCAGTCGCCGTCCTCCAGAAATGTGCGTGTCTCGCCGTTAGCCAGACGGATCGGTTTTCTCCCGCCCTCGGAAAGTTCGAGCAGTGATCCAGCCTGATGGGCTTCGGGTCCCGACAGGGTGCCGGTACCGAGCAGGTCGCCTGACTGTAGGTTGCAACCATTGACGGTGTGGTGCGCAACCATCTGCGCGGCGGTCCAGTACGCGCCGTTGAAGTTGGAACTGACAAGACGTTCGCCGGAATGGCCGGTTTCGCGCATCTTCGGTGTCTGCAGCCACACTTCAAGCTGGATGTCGAATGCGCCAGCCTCTCGGTTCGCGGCCGAATCAAGGTACGGCAGAGGCGACGGATCGCCCACCGAACGAACGAAGGCGGTGCGGAACGGCGCGAGCGCTTCGGTGGTAACTATCCAGGGCGACAAGGTGCTGGCGAAGTTCTTCGAAAGAAAAGGCCCGAGTGGCTGGTACTCCCAAGGTTGGATATCACGCGCGGTCCAGTCGTTGAACAGGGCTATGCCGAAAATGTGCGCCTGGGCGTCCTGCATCGACACCGCCTCACCCCGCGCGTTCGGCGTGCCGATGAACACGCCGAGTTCGAGTTCGTAGTCGAGTCGGCGGGTTGGCCCCACCTGGGGCGTGTCAGTGTCCGCCGACTTGATCTGTCCGGTAGGGCGCGGGAACGATTCGCCGCTTACACCGATCGATGAGACACGACCGTGGTAGCCGATCGGCACCCACTTGTAATTTGGCAGCAATGGATTTTCGGGGCGGAACTGTTTGCCCACGGTGGTCGCATGATGGATGCTCGTGTAGAAGTCGGTGTAGTCACCGATTCGGCAGGGCAGTGCCATCTCGACGTCCGACTGGGCAACGAGGCAGGCACGCGCTTTCGCGTCCGCGTCGTTGCCGCGCAGGAAGGTTGAGATAGAGTGCCGCAGCCTTCGGCGCTCGTCTGGACTCGCTGCCATCAGCGTATTCATGTCATCGGTATCTATCAGCCCCGCGGCGGCAAGATCGAGAATCTGATTGCCGATGGCCACCCCAATACGAACCGATCCGGGCGCGTCTTTCGTGCGAAACCGACCAAAAGGAAGGTTCTGGATAGGGAATTCCGTGGCAGGGTCGTTGCCGGACTCGACCCAGGTCTTCAATGCCGGGTCGTTCGTGTCGTCGAGTTTGTTCATGGTTGATTTGGATTGAAGTGCTTGACCAGACCCTGCCAGCACCGGTAGTACTCGTGCTGCAGATCCGCTGATTCGACGGCGTGCGCGGTCGGGCGCCACACCAAGCGAGTTTCGAACATGAAGGCCATCGTGTTCTTGATGACGTCGGGCTTGGAGAGATCGGCGCGGCTCGCCTTTTCGAAGGTTTCAGCGTCCGGTCCATGACCACTCATGCTGTTATGCAGGCTCGCCCCGCCTGGTAGGAAACCCTCGGCCTTCGCATCATAGGCGCCATGCACCAAGCCCATGAATTCGCTGGCGACATTGCGGTGAAACCAGGGCGGGCGAAAGGTGTCCTGCATGGCCAGCGTGCGCGGTGGAAAGATCACGAAATCGATGTTGCTCACACCGGGAGTGTCGGATGCACTGTGCAGCACCAGGAAGATAGACGGATCGGGGTGGTCATAGGAGATCGAGCCGACCGCGTTGAAGCGGCGCAGGTCATACTTGTACGGCGCGCAATTGCCATGCCAAGCGACCACGTCGAGCGGTGAATGGTCCATCTGCGCCGACCACAACTCGCCCATGAACTTTCCGACCAGTTCGTGCGGGCCGTCGATGTCTTCGTAGGCGGCGACCGGCGTGAGAAAATCGCGCGGATTGGCCAATCCATTGGAGCCGATCGGTCCGAGATCGGGAAGCCTGAAGCTGGCACCGTAGTTCTCGCAGATGTATCCGCGCGCGGCCCCGTCTGGCAGTTCAAGCCTGAAGCGCACGCCGCGCGGGATCACAACGATCTCCTGCGGCTCAGCCTCCAGGGTCCCAAGCTCCGTGACAAACCGATGGCGACCGGCCTGCGGAACGAAGAGCATTTCGCCATCGGCGTTGTAGAAACTGCGGTCCTTCATCGATCGGTTCGCAGCGTACAGATGCGCCGCGCCACCGGTCTGAGCACTCGGGTCGCCATTGCCTGCCATCGTCACGATGCCTTCTACCAGGTCGGTTGGCGCTTGCGGCATCGGCAGTGGGTTCCAGCGCATCTGGTTCGGCGTCGAAGCTAGTTGCGAGAAGTCGCTGACGATGCGTCCTGCAAGCATGGGCTCGAACGGCGCGTGCATCGCCGACGGTCGGATGCGATACAGCCAGGATCGGCGGTTGTCGGCGCGAGGAGCGGTAAATGCGGTGCCGCTGAACTGCTCGGCGTAGAGGCCGTAAGGAGCGCATTGCGGCGAGTTGCGGCCGAGCGGCAGCGCGCCCGGCAGGGCCTCAGTCTCAAAGGAGTTGCCGAAGCCGCTCTGGTACCTCAGTCGTTCGATAGCCACGTGCTCAGTCCAGAGTGATGTTATTGGCCTGGATCAACTTACCCCAGCGTTCGCGTTCAGCTCGGGTGTACGCGGTCATCTGTGCCGGCGAACCGGGGAGTGCCTCTAACGCCAAGGCCTGGAAATTAGCCTTGACTGCCGTCGAGTTCAGCGCATCGACCAGTGCTTTGTTCAGCCGGCCCACGGTTTCCTTCGATGCGCCGGCAGGCACAACAAGGCCCTGCCAGGCGTAGGCTTCGAATCCCGTCAGCCCTTGCTCGGCCAGCGTCGGTATGTCGCCGAGCGTTGCGAGGCGCTTGGGGCTCGCTACACCTATCGCGCGCAGCTTTCCCCCTAAGATGTACTGCTGAACACTGGCGCTGTCCATGAAGCCGAAGGGCACCTGCCCGCCCATGAGGCCCAGGACGGCAGGTGCCGCTCCGCGATACGGCACGTGTGTCAGTTTCAGACCCGAGCGTTCGCGCAGCAGCTCGGTGGCGAGGTGGTGGGGACTGCCCGCGCCTGCGGAGGCATAGGTGACGCCGTCCGGGGCTGCCTTGACCCATTCGACGAACTCTTTGAAGTTCTTGACAGGCACGTTGGGGGCAACGACGAGAATCATCGGAAAACGAGCCAACATACCAACGGGCGCGAAATCCCTCTCTGAGTTGTATGGCAGCTTGGAGAACAACCACGGGTTCGCGGCCAGTGTCGCGAAGTCGGCGGTGAACATCACGTGGCTGGGATCCTTCGACCTGGCGACGTAGTCCGCAGCGATATTGGTCGCCGCACCCGGCTTGTTGCTGATCAAGATGGGTTGACCAAGGGTTTTGCTCATGGCCTCGGCGACAGAGCGCGCAACCGCGTCGGAGCCACCGCCCGCGGCGTAACCCACTACCCATTCGATAGGCCTTCCGTCCTGAGCCGAGACGGCGAAGGACGCCGTGAAAGATAGAAATGAAACGATGCCGATGGCGGCCCGCCGCATGAATTTGGATGTGAACATAATGGTCTCCGGTAAATGAGTGGGTTCAGGCTTGCTCGGCGCCCGTTCGGGCGACGACAAGGGCTCTCTGCAACACGTCCAGCGAGCCGATGTGGTTGGCAAGCAGCAGCACAAGGCGTGCGTTCAGTGCGTGACTGGCTGCACTGTCGAGGTCGCGGTGCGCTTCGATGAGCGCTTCATAGAAGTCGTCCGGCGCGTCGAGATGAGGTGTAGTTATCAATTCCATAGGGATTCCTCAGGTGATGGCCAGGGCGCGGTTGATTGCATCTTTGATCTGCGCAGCTGTCGGCTTGCGCCAGCGAGCGCAGACGTGTTGATCTGGGCGGAACAGGTAGGCAGTGCCCGGCTGCAGGTCGTACCGCTGCGTGAGCGTGCCTTCCGCGTCGATCAGAGATTGGCCGAGCGGATTCGCCGCCATTGCCACGCGTAGCACCTTCAATGTGGTGCCGCCTGCGTTCAGATCCTCGATCGAACGAACCAGTGCGTCGCCTTCCTCGCCCGCAGCGACCAGCGCCGTGAAGTCGGGGCCTAGCTCACGCAGCAACCAGCCGTTGCTGCCGTCTGGGCGCTTGACAGGGGCGTCTGCAGCTGCGGCTCCCGGCACCATGCGACCAGCGAAAGCTTCGACGTCGGGCGTGTTCAAGGCCGAGCCATGCAAGGTAGCCGGAACGGACAGTCGGCCGCTGTTGACCAGCGTGCGCGCAAATGGCTGCGTCTTCGACAACGCCAGCACCGCGTCGCGAAACAGGCGGCTGATCTCGCTCTTGGGCGTGATGAAGTCGGTAGCGCGCGTCGAATTGCGGATGTTCTCGTCGGCCGCATACTCCCGCTCGTCGGCGTAAGTATTCAGCAATGCGTCGGGTGCCTGGCCTTTGACTATCACGGCGAGTTTCCATGCCAGATTCTCCGCATCCTGCACGCCGGAATTCGCGCCGCGGGCGCCGAACGGTGAAACTCCATGCGCCGAATCGCCCGCAAAGATCACGCGTCCATGGCGGAAACGGTCCATTCGCAGGCAGGCGAACGTGTAGACGCTGGCCCATTCGAGCTCGAACTCCGCGTCCTTCATCATTGGTGAGTGCGCCAGCAGTGCCTTCACGCGTGGGATGATGTTTTCGGGCTTCTTCTCTTCATCAGGATTTGCATCCCAGCCGAGCTGAAAATCAATGCGCCAGACGCCGTCGGGCTGGCGGTGCAGCAGAACGCTCTGATTTGGATGAAAAGCTGGGTCGAACCAGAACCAGCGCTCGGCCGGCGCTTCGATGTTCATCTTGACGTCGGCAATCAGGAAGCGGTCGCGAAAAATCCGACCTTTGCTTTCCTGGCCGATCAGCTGCCGCACCGTCGAGCGGCCGCCATCGCAAGCGGCCACATAATCGGCTTCAAGCTGGTAGGGACCATCCGGGGTCTCCACTGTCAGGCTCACATAATCGTCGTGTTGCTCGACGCCTGCGACCTTGTTTTGCCAGCGAAGATCAATCAGCGGCAACTGGGCGGCGCGTTCGGCCAAATAGCCCTCGATGTAATACTGCTGAAGGTTGATGAAGGCCGGGTGCGCGTGTCCAGTCTCTGGTAGCAAGTCGAAGCTATAAACCTGCTCGTCTTTGAAGAACACCTTGCCGACGCTCCACGAGACGCCCTTGTCGACCATGCGGCCGCCGCAGCCAAGACGGTCGAATATCTCCAGCGTGCGCTTGGCAAAGCAAATGGCACGCGAACCGGTGGACAGCGTGTTGTCGTTGTCCAGCAGAACCACCGGGATCTGGCGCTGAGCGAGATCGATGGCCAGCGCCAGGCCGACGGGCCCCGCACCGACCACGACGACCGGACGTCGCACTGGCTGGGAGGCATCCTGATCCGGGTGGCGGATGTAGTCAAAGACCAGTTTCTGGTAGTCGATGTCGTTCTTCCTGGGTGCGGCGAGCTCATTGAATTGCTGCATAACGTTGTCTCCTGTCTCCTAGTCGTGCCGCTTAGCCTTCGAGCGTTTCCCACATCTGGCGATCACGATCGGCAGTCCAGATGCGGGGATCAGGGTACTGCGTGGCTTCGTCGTAGCAGCGTGTCACGTCGAACGGCATGCAGTGGTCAAAGATGACCCAGTGACCGTATTTCGGCTTGAGCTTGGCGAATGTTTCCTTGTAGACCGCGTTCAGGTCCTTGCCCTCAACCACGCCGGCTTCAACACTGGAGCGCACGTCAGCGATGAAATCGCCGGTGGCTTTGAGACCTGCTGAAACCTGCTCTTGGCCGACCAATGCGGGGCCGCGACCAGGAACCAGCGCGGCCGGCTTCAAGGCGGCGACGTTTTCAAGGGTTTTTGGCCAATCCTTGAAGTAGGCGTCGCCTGCGTACGGCGTGGCGTCGAACTCGACCAGGTCGCCGCTTAGCAGCACACGGTCCTTTGGAAGCCAGACGACCGTGTCGCCCTTGGTGTGGCCGCGACCGAGCTGAAGCAGTTGCACTTCGAGTTTGCCCAGCCACAGGGTCATCTTGCCAGTAAACGTCATGGTCGGCCAAGTCATTCCCGGCGGCACCGATTCGACGTTACTGAACAGGCGCGGGAAACGGCCAATCTCGCTGGCTTTGTCCTGCTCGCCGCGTTCAACGATCAAGTCATAGGTGTCCTGGCTGGCCAGTATCTGGTCCGGCTGATAGGCCGAGGCCCCCAGGACGCGAACCGCGTGATAGTGGGTCAGTACGACGTACTTGATCGGCTTGTCGGTGACCTCGCGGATACGCCTGATCACGTCCTGAGCCATCGAGGGCGTGGCCTGCGTGTCGGCTACCAACACGGCGTCGTCACCAATGATGATGCCGGTGTTCGGGTCGCCCTCCGCGGTGTACGCATAGGCGTGATCCGAAAGCTTGGTGAAGGTGACCTTTTTTTCTTCAAGGTCAGCCTGGGAAGCGAATTTCTTGGGCGTTGTCACGGGGACTCCTGTTTTTAAATTTGTCTAAACCAAATGAGTTCGAAATTATTAGACTAAAATTTGTCTATGTCAAACTAATTTGCAGAAATCGGCGTAAATGGGATTCGATGGAAAACTCGGATCAGACTTCAGTGCAATTCAACAGACAGTTCCGATTCTCAGAAGGCTGCATGGCTGCACGGCATCCTTCATATTCAGGATGGCGACCTGGAAGATGCCGAGTATTGGTACGGCAAGGCCAACCGGAACTTCCGTAGCCGCGGTAGTTGGATGAAGAGTTGCAGCGTTTCGAGGCAGAGTTAACCGCTTAGCACGGCGGAAAGCGGACCTGAGCGGCCGGGGGTGATCTGAGGTGCGCTGCCTGTTACAACTCCCGACAGACCTTATTCCTGCGCGGTAATATTTGCGCCACTTCGCCGAGCTTCCGACAGCCTTTTAAAACTTTCCACCACTCATGCTCTCCTGGGTGAAAGCCCGACAGACGTTATTCCCACGGAACAGCGCACTGCGAGGCTTGGTGGACGCTCACTTCGCGAAGCGAAGTTATGCGGCCACACAAACTTCTCCCCCGCAACCTGGCCAAGTCCGTCACCGTAGAGTGACGGATTTGGGACGGCACGAAGTGCCGTCGGCGAAGCCACCAGGTTTCTTGGTTTGGGGGACACTCACTTCGCGCAGCGAAGTTACGTGGCCACACAAACCTCCCCACCCCCCCGCAACTTGGCAAAGTCTGTGACCGTCGAATGACGGTCACAGGTGCGCGGCAGCGCACTGCGGGGTTTGGTGGACGCTTACTTCGCGTAGCGAAGTTACGCGGCCACACAAGCCTCGCAATCTTGCAAAGAGCGTGACTGTCGAATGACAGTCACAGGTGCGCGCCAGCGTACTGCACCTGCTCGGCGATCAACACGCGCAGATTGGTAAGGCAATCGGCGATTTCGACTATGCGACGGCGCTGTCGATGCTCGAATCTGCTTCGCAGATTTAGAGCTCTTCCAGGTATGAAAGTGGCTTCTCAGGCATGTTCCAGCAGGAATTGCAGGCGTTGTTCGGCCCTGTTAGGAGCCATCTCAGCGATCTCCGCCTCGACCACCTCTTCCGCAACAAAGGGATCGAGCGCCACGCGGGTTTCCAGCGCCTCACGCGTGGTCTTGTGTGCCAGGACCATGCCGCCCTGGTTGCCTGCAAGGCTGCCCGTCACGAGAAAGACGCCGTCTTCGAAGCCTTGATCGATCCATCGCTTGTGCCCGGCCATGTGGTGCGCGGCTTGGCTCTTATTGCTTGAGAACTTGAGAAAAATACAGAACATGAACGCTCCTGTTTGAAGAAGTGGCTAGCGCGAGCGACCTGAGACGGCCTTCTTTGGTTTCGCGCAGGACTGGACCCAGGCAGTCATGAGATTCACCTCCTGCCGCACGAAGTCCTTGTCGCGCACGGACTGTGCCAATACGGCAACGCCCTGGCTTCGCGCCAGGAGATGCAACGCAAGGGCATCCGCGTCTTTGCCGCGGCCCATTTCCTCGAACTGCCTTCGCAGCCACACGCGAAAGATATCCATGACGGCATTGGCTTCGTCCTGCCCCGGATGCTTGAGTTTTGCCAGTTCCATGCACAGGGTGCCAACCGGACACCCGTAGCGCATGATCTTGGACTGATTTCGTATCAGGAGGGCGACGAACAGCTCGACGCGGTCCTGGGCGCTTTTCCCCTCAGCCTCCCACTGCGCCAGCATCGCCCGCGCGCGTTCGAGCCGCTCAGCAACAACCGCCGTCAGGATTTCGTCCTTGGTCTTGAAGTGATGGTAGAAATTGCCTCGCGAGATATTCACGGCATCCGCGATATTCGAGAAAGAGGTGTGCTCGAACCCCTGTTCATAGAACAAGGTGTCTGCAGCCTGGATGATGCTGTCGCGGGTTGGCGTGGCCATGATTAGGATGGTTGACCTAGTAGTTCGAGCGATATTAGGATCGTCGTCCTAGATTGTCAAGCGCCGTCAACCGGATCCCCAAGGTATTCACCGCGGGCCGGGTAATCGTTCTTGATAACGAAATCCAGCGCTTGAACCAGTTCCCCGAAGTTCGGCCGTGCGAACGGCATCGACTGCACGGACAGCCAGTAGAGCGTTCGGTCGGGGCGCACCAGGAATACGCCAGGTTCGGAAAACAGCGCGGGCTCGTCAATGCCGATCGATGTCTTTCCTCGCGAAGTGGACAGATACAGCCCCCAGGCGCGAGCCTTGGCCAGCGATAAACCGTAGCCTATGCGCAGCTTGCTGGCCCCGATCTTTTCCGCCATCTGGCGTGCACGATCCTCGCTGTCGCCGCTCAGGGCCAGCACGCCCACGCCACGCTCGGAGAAGGCCTCGACCTTGCTTTCCAGCTCGCGCAGGTAGATCGCACAGACCGGACAGTGCAGGCCGCGGTAAAAGCAAAGCAGGGTGAACCGGGCCGAGGCTTCCTTCGCCAGATCAAAGGACTCCCCGGAGAGAGTTGGGACGACCAGCGAGGGGACGGGTTGTCGAGGTGTGAGCATGTCTTTCCTTTCGTAGTTGGTAGAGGTTTCAAGCATGGCAGACCTCATGCAACTAAAATTCCGAAATGCATGATTCAAAGTCCGGCTTTATGACTTCATCCACCCGCACCGACCGCCTCAGCGCATTTCTTGCCGCCTTCCCTCTTCAGGTACAACCGGTTGCCGACGATGGCGATACACGTGAGACGGCTCACCTGTTCCTGCTTGAAGGCGATATTGAGGGAGCGCGCCAGATCGTCTTTTGCAGCGCAGGCGCGTTGCGTCCACGCTCTCTGGGAACGGTCCTGATGGCGGCGGTGGTGAGATTTGGAGGTGACTCCAATCCACTTCTCCGATCTTTGCCGTCGGAAGTGGCGCTTGGCACGCAGGAAAATGAGCCCATCTGGGCGTTGGCGCGGCAACTGCTCTCTGAGGCGCAAGTGCCGCGTTGCGGGGGGCCCGCGGCGCTCGCGCGGCTGGGCGAGTTGCTGGTGCTGATGGTGTTGCGCCATGCTATCGATCAGGGAGCAACCCAGCCGGGTTTGCTGGCAGGGCTGGCCGATCCGCGGCTAAGGCATGCGCTGGGCGCGTTGCTGGAACAACCTGCGCATGCCTGGCGGATGGAGGACCTGGCGGAAATCAGCGCGCTATCACGGAGCCAGTTTATGCTTTCATTCCGTCGCACGCTGGGCATGACGCCGGGCACTTTTCTCACCGCCTGGCGCCTCACGCTTGCCCGCCGCCGGCTGCAGCAAGGCGCGCGCGTGAAAGTGGTTGCCGCATGGAGCGGCTATGCCAGTGCGGCGGCATTCAGCCGTGCTTACAGCCGGGCCTTTGGCCACGCGCCTGGAGGAGCGGTTTTCGACAAATAAGGATGCAAGAGAAATGCAGCAAGACTCGGGGAAACATTCCAACTCGGTAATGTCTTTTTATGACTGACGTGACATCGCTCTCCCTGCTGCCGAATCTCGGAGCAAAGTCTGCTCAGATGCTGCAAGCTTCGGGCATACAAACGCTTGGTGATCTGCGAACACTCGGATCTGTGGCTGCCTACGCGAGGGCCAAGGGTGCTGGCCAGCGTGTCTCTTTGAATCTTCTTTGGGCGCTGGAAGGGGCTCTCACGGGCGAGCGTTGGCAGGATGTCGCCCGCAACCACAGGACAAGCTTGCTGTTCGCCCTGGATGAATACGAGCGCAGGGAATAGATAGGGTGGGGGCCGCCAGACGGTCGGGCATTCGCAACTGAGTCGGGGTTGCAGTGGTTCAGGCACTGCGCATATTATTCAGCATGAACTACCCTGTCGAAGGCGGATGCGATTGCCGCTACATCCGGTATCGTCTGGCCACTGCGCCGATGATCGTCCACTGCTGCCATTGCCGCTGGTGCCAGCGCGAATCCGGCGCTGCGTTCGCGCTTAACGCGATGTACGAGGCCGATCGCGTTGCGCATCTTGGTGGTGAGCCTGAGTTGGTTGACACTCCGTCCGCGAGCGGCGCAGGCCAGAAGATCGCCAGATGCCCAAAGTGCCGTGTCGCGGTCTGGAGTCACTATGCCGGCTCCGGTCCGGTGACCAGGTTCGTTCGAGTCGGGACACTCGACGACCCAGACATGATGCCTCCGGATGTCCACATTTTCACCGGCTCGAAGCAGCCCTGGGTGACCATTCCTTCAGAGACGCCCGCCTTCGCTGAGTACTATGACCGCGAAGTGGTCTGGTCTGCCGAAGCCCTTGCACGTCGGAGAGACCTTCTACCGCAAATCGAGGCATATCAAGCTGCACGGCGTTGAGTCTCTTGAGATCACCGTCGACGTGAGAAGTCGTCCAGGCTTTGCTGGTATTCGAGGGGTCACTCAAGTGTTTACGACTTCAGTCTTTGTTGAATTCCGTCGAAATCTGACCCACTGGGGATGCGGACAATAACTTGGACTGGTATGTGCCGTAAGTCCAAGGTTCTCTCGGCTGACCGCCGAAAAGTCTGTCGGAGATTCGGCAGCTCGATGGTGCCATCGCGAGGATTCCCACTACGCATTGTTGACTTAGCCAAGCCGCATCGACAATTCCACGTCCTCGCCGAACGGCACGGACAGGTAGCCACTGCCGGGCGAACGCATCCGGGTTAGGTAGTCCGGGCTCTGGTCGGCGTTGTCGGCCACGATCAGCGCACCCGGCAAAAGGCGGCTCTCCACCAGGTCCAGGATGTCGCTGTAAAGCGCCTTGGCTCCGTCGAGCAGCAGCAGGTCGATGTTTTCGGGCAGATCGGTCGCGAGGGTATTCAGTGCATCGCCCTCGCGGATTTCCACCAAGTCGGCCAGGCCACCCTCGGCGAGATGTTCCCGCGCCCGCGCCACTTTAGAGGGTTCGAATTCGGTGCTGATCAGGTTGCCGCCGCCGTTGTCACGAAGTGCCGCAGCCAGGTGCAGAGTTGAAATACCAAACGAGGTGCCAAACTCGACGATGTTTGCAGCATTGGCATTGCGCGCCAGCATATAAAGCAGTGCGCCGGTTTCGCGCGAGACCGGAAGCCATAAATCTTTCAGAAGCCCATACAAACTCAAATATTCCGTCTTGCTTTGCATCAGGCGTTCCCGCTCTTCGCGCGAAACGCCTGCCATTGCCGGGCTGGTGGCGGCATCGGCCTGCGCGAATAGTCTGTCCAACAACGGGGCGAGCGGGGGAGAGGTAAGTGTTGCAATCATTAAATGTCCAATCTGGGGTGGGCGTTACGTAACGCGCGATAAAATGCGATCAATTCATCGCATTCATAGAATACGATGAATTCCTCGCATTTGCTATTCGCATTATTTTTGGACACGCCATGCCGCCATGACTGACCGCCAGATCCCTCAGATTTCCTCGAGAAAACAGCCCAAGCAGGCCCGCTCGACTGAACTCGTCGCTGCAATTCTGGAGGCGGCCACTCAGGTTCTGGCCAAGGAAGGAGCACATCGATTCACGACAGCGCGCGTCGCGGAAAAGGCCGGAGTTAGTGTCGGCTCGGTGTACCAGTACTTCCCAAATAAGGCGGCGATCCTATTCCGGCTGCAAAGCGACGAGTGGCAGCAGACGACAGACATGCTGCGCAGCATCCTGAAGGATTTTCAGAAGGCGCCGCTTGAAAGGCTGCGGGCACTGGTTCACGCCTTCATTCGATCGGAGTGCGACGAGGCTGGAATGCGGGTGGCGCTCAATGACGCTGCACCACTCTACCGCGAGGCACCTGAAGCACACGCGGCGAAGGCGTCGGGAGACCGAATTATTCAAGCCTTCATGCGGGAGGCGTTGCCCAAGGCGCCGCAGGTAACTCGTGTACTGGCCGGCGACCTGATTACCGCCACTCTCAGCGCTGCCGGAAAGGACTTTTCGGAAAGCAACCGCACAAACGCAGAGATCAAAGTCTACGCGGACGCAATGGCCGATATGTTCTGCGCCTACCTCAAGCATTTGCGTGCCGCTGAGTCGAAACGCCTGTTGAATTCCGTCGAAATCTGATCCACTTAGTGGAGTAATTTCCATCCAAAACTGACCCACGTTGGCACTACCCTGCTTGTTTTAAAAGCAGGGGAAATTTAGGAGTGATTGACGTGGCGACATTGAATGTCATCAGGCGTTGGGCATTGCGGGATCAGATGTCTATCCGCGAGATCTCAAGGCGTACAGGCCGAAACTCGCTCCGGCAGCACTTGGGGCGCTCAAGGCGACGGCACCGCACCGATTTGCTGTAACAAGCCAAGCATATCGGGCTGGCCGCGTTCTTCGACGAACTTACCGTTGGAGAGACGGTAGATATTCATGGCCTGCACCGCGATTTTCTTCCCTGTAGGCGGAACACCGAAGAACGTTCCTTGATGTGTGCCGCGCATCATGAACCGGGCGGCCACTTTGTCACCCTCGGCCACCATTTCTTCCAGGGTCCACTGGATGTCGGGGAAGCCCCCACGCATCATCCCAATGATTGCGAGATAACCGGCCGGGCCTCGCATTGGCTCCGGACTTCCCGGCACATGAAAGATCGCGTTCGGCGAGATGAGTTCTTCCGCCAATGTTTCGCTGGCGGTGTTGATGAACTCAACAAACCGCTGCATGGTGAGTTTGTTTGCTTCTGATGTCACGGTAATGCTCCTTTTATCGACGCTACTGGCGGTTCGACGTCCTAAGCGCTTGTGCCGAACAACGTACTGTATATCGCAAGGTTGAATTCCGTCGCACTTTGATCTATGACCTAATTGAGCAACGCGGGAAGCACCTCACCGCGGCACTCACCAAAGCCAATGCTTGCAGTGCCAGGTTTCTCGCACCAACCGCGCAGGGTGACGACATCGCCATCGTGCAGGAAGGCACGTTGCTCTCCGTTGCCGAGGTTCAGGGGGTCCCGTCCGCCCTTGGTCATCTCGATGATGGCTCCTTCCTCACCAGGTGCCGGGCCCGAGATGGTGCCGCTGCCCAGCAGGTCACCGCTTTGGAGGTTGCAGCCGCCCATGCTGTGCTGCGCAACCATCTGGGCGAAAGTCCAGTACTGGTGCTTGAAACTGGTGCGAGCCACACGGGTGGGTGCGTGGGCCGCGGCGCGTTGCAGGCCGCTCTCGATGAGCACATCAAGTTGAATGTCGAGCATGCCGCCCGCGAGATTGGCCGCACTGTTCAGATAAGCCAGGGGCTGAGGGTCACCCGCAGGACGGGAAAACGGCAGCCTGAAAGGCGCCAGTGCCTCCATGCTCACAATCCATGGTGAGATGCTGGTGCAAAAATTCTTTCCCAGAAACGGGCCGAGCGGCGCCATTTCCCAGAACTGGATGTCACGCGCCGACCAGTCGTTGAGCAGGCAGACACCGAAGATGTGCTCTTCGGCCTGCGCGATCGGGATGGGCTCGCCCATGGCGTTGCCCGGGCCGATAAAGATTCCAAGTTCCAGTTCGTAATCGAGCCTGCCGCAAGGGGCGTATACCGGTTCGGTTGTACCCGGTGGCATCATCTGCCCCATGGGGCGGCGAAACGGTGTACCACTGATGACCACGCTTGAGGCGCGCCCGTGATACGCGATGGGCAGCCATTGGAAGTTGGGCGTGAGCGGATCACTGTCCGGCCGGGCAATGCGACCCACATTGCGCGCATGGTGAATGGACGTGTAGAAGTCCGTGTAGTCTGCAATACGCGATGGCACCCGGTACTCCACGCTATCCTGGGACACCAGGCAGGCGCGTATGGCCTCCTGCTGCGGGGAGCTCGCATCTTCGCGCAGCAAGGCAAATAGCGCGTGGCGCAAACTGCTCCATGCGTTTGGGCCGAGCGCCATGAAATCGTTGAGTACGGACAAGGTACAAGCCTGGCATGCCTGCAGGGCCTGGCCGTGCAGCACACCACTGCGGCTCAGTGCCGCGAGGTCGATGACTTGCCCGCCGATGGCCACTCCGCCGCGATAGGCTTCTGCGCTGCCCTTTCGGCGAAAAACCGCATAGGGCAGGTTTTGGATAGGGAAATCCGTGTGGCCGTTGGCCTCTTCAAGCCAGCTTTGGGTCCTTGGAGCGTGGGTGTGGTTCAGGTCCATGGAAATGCCTCAGACGGTCGCCATCAAGGCATCGTCAAAAATCGCCACCGCGCGCGTCCAGCCTGCCGAGGCGCCACGAATTTTGTGTGGAAAGCAGCTGATAAAAAATCCATCTGAAGGCAAAACCTCCAGGTTGTGCAGCTTCTCCAAGTGGCAATAACCGATATCCCGGCCCGCCTTGTGGCCCTCCCAGATCAGCGAAGCGTCTTTCGTTTCGCCGTACTTCTTTGCCGTGTGCACAAAGGGCGCGTCCCAGCTCCAGGCGTCGGTGCCGGTCAGGCGGATGCCGCGCTCGAGCAGATACATGGTGGCCTCATAACCCATTCCAACACCTGCGGCGACGTAGTCCTTGTGGCCGTAACGTGACCCGGCCCGGGTGTTCACCACGACAATCTCCAGCGGCTTGAGGGTGTGCCGAATCCGCTCGAGCTCGGATTCAACATCGTTTGCCGTCACCACATAGCCATCGGGCCTGTCGCGAAAGTCGAGTTTCACGCCGGGTTGAAAGCACCACTCCAAAGGCACGTCGTGAATGGCAATCGCGGGCTTTTTCCCATCCAGCGCCTGGTCCATGGTGGAGTGAAAGTGGTAGGGCGCATCCAGGTGAGTCCCGTTGTGCGTGGAAAGCTGAACCAGTTCAACGGCCCAGCCTTCCCCTTCGGGCAAGTCCTCTTTTTTCAGGCCCGGGAAGAAAGGCGCGATCTGCTCGTAGGTGTTGTCGTGCGTGAAATACGTGATCCGCGGCTCCAGGCCGGGCGGATCAGAGGCGACGTCGTTCTCGAGGTAAATGGACAGGTCAACAAACTTTCTTGGCATGGGATGCTCCGTGGGTATCAGGGGCGCGCCTTGCGGCGCTGCGAGGGTCAGGACTCGGCGGTGAAGCCGGTCTGCTTGATCAGCCGCCGCCATTCCTGGGTGTCCGCCTGGAGTAGTTCAGCCAATGCAGGTGCGGTGGAGGATTCAACTTCCAGCCCGAATTGCCTGCCGTAAGCCACCAGGTCGGCTTGTGCCAATGCAGGCTGCAGGTAAGCAGCGGCACGGCGCGCGACATCAGGACTGGCCTTGCCGGGAAGGAAGAAGCCATACCATTCGCGCACCGTCAGAGGATGGCCGAGTTCACGCAGCGAAGGTGTCTCGGGCAGGAAGGGTGAGCGCGCTTTTCCGGAGATGGCCAGGACACGCAGCTTGCCGGTTTTGATGTAGGGGAGGTAGTCGCCGATGGGGCCAACGAATGACGAAATTTGTCCACCCAGCAAATCCTGTACGCCCGGTACCGAGCCGCGGTAGGGAATGTGCCGGAGGTCCACGCCAGCGACTTTTCCCAGCAGGATGCCGATCAAGTGCGGCATCGAGCCGGCACCGGGACTTCCGAAATTCGCCTTGATATCGTTGGCTTTCGCCCAGGCGATGAAATCCTTGAGTGTCTTGACGCTGTCGGGCACGGCCGGCCCCACCGCAAGCCCATGGTTGATATAGGCGCCTACCGAGACGGGGGACACATCCTCAACTGTGTATTGCAGCTTGGGATAGGTGAATGGGTAGATCGACAGCATGGACGAAGGCGTCAACAGCAGCGCGCTGCCATCGGGGGTGGCTTCCTTGAGTGTGAGAACGCCGATCTGTCCGGCGGCGCCGGGCTTGTTTTCCACCAACACGGTGGCAGCGTAGTTGCCTCTCAGCTTGTCGGCCACTCGCCGGGCCAGCACGTCCAGCGTGCCGCCGGGAGGGAAGCCGGTAATGATTTTGGCCAGGCTCAGTGGGGAGGCCTGGGCGCGGGCTATTTGTGGAAAGGCGGCGGCGCTTATGGCGCCTGCGGCGAGTTGGGTGAAGTCGCGTCGGGTGAACATGATGTGGCTCCTGTGTCGATGCCTAGAAACGGTGGCGAATGCCGACGCCGTACGAGTTGCCTGAAGCATTTCCGGTGAACCTGTCGTTCATCACAATGGCGTAAAGGTCGGTGCGCTTGGAGAGGTTGTAGTCGTAACCCACGCTGGTGGTGGTGCGCGTCATGGCCGCTCCGGTGTCAGGGGTTTGCCTGCTGTGGGCCGTCTGGAACAGCACGCTGCCTGCACCAACGGGAATGTTTGCGCCAAGATGCCAGGTTCGGATGCTGTCGTCCACGATGGCAGCATAGTCCCGTTTGGTGTCGAGATAGCCGGCACTGATGCGTCCGAAGGGGAACGCGTAGGCGCCCGATGCATGCCAGGTGCGCTGCTTGGCCAGGACAGCGGCGGCAGGGCCCGACGCCGGAACGGAGGCATTGCCTATCTGTTCCGTGGCCAGGGCAAGAGTCAAGGGGCCGTTGGCATAAAACGCACTGAGGCCCGCGCGGTTGCCGACGCCTGCGGCTTCACTGGGAGCCCATTGCGCCGTCACAGTGACGCCTCCGAGATTGGGACTGATGTAGCTGACGGCGTTGTTCCAGGTGCTGTCGGTGGTGCCCAGGGCGCCGGTCAAGGACCGGCTTGTCGGCGGCGCGCCTGGCGTCATGAACTGGCTTCCTTGCGCGACGGCCGCAACCCATGTCTGAACAAAAGTCGGGCCAAACGTGGGGGAGTCGCCGAAAGAGTTGGTCCGTATGAAGTTGAGGAAGTTGCCCGTGGTTTGCCGCCCCAGGCGAAAAGTGCCAAAGCCGCCGCTCAGGCCGATGTAGCTGTTTCGCGCAAATAGCGGATCACCTGTGAAGCGGCCGGATTCCCCGGTATCCACCCGCAGGAACATACCCAGGACGAACTCGGCCTTCAGGCCTCCGCCCAGGTCCTCAACGCCCTGAAGCACAAGTTGTGATGTCGTCAAGCCGCCGCTGTCGATCCGCGTCGATCGCGGACTTCCGCTGAGTTGGCGGCTGCCCGCGTAAGCGTCCAGCGCCCCTGTCACCGTGACGTTGCTTTGTGCCTGGGCAATCTGCGTTCCCAGCAGCATGGTCGCCGTGGCTGCGCAAAGAAAAATTGTTTTCATGTTGTCTCGCTCCATTTTTTTTGGGTAAGTTGATCCACCGGTCGTCAAAGCCAGCTTTGGCCGTCCGTAGGAATGTGCGGGAAAGGGAAGGACGCTGCGCTGCGCGGCGCAGGCCGGAAACTCAGGGGGGACGCTTCAAATCAAGGCGAAACATGGCCGGAGATTCGTGAAGGTGAAGGCCAGGATTTAATGAATCGGGGTCGCAAGCACGCCGCGTATACCGCTGCTGATGAAGCGCACGATCAAAGGCTCCGCTTCAGGTGCGCAGGCCGCGAACTCGCCGCGGGACAGGCCCTCGATACGCCTGTCGTTGACGTGATGCAGCAAAGAGCCCAGCGCAAACTGGTAGCAGCAGGCCGCTGCGCCCCGCGTGGCACCTGGCATGGCGGCGGTAAACGCGTCAATGAAGGCGTGAGCCAGCGGATCAAACATGTCCCGGATCAGGGCCTCATCCTCCTTGAGCTGCTCGTTCATGCCGCGCTGGATGAGGCGCATGAAATTCCGCCCCTCGGGTTGCCGGGCCACCTGCAGCACAGGCAGCACGAATGCCTTGACGACTTCTTCCAGCAATTGCTCGCTCGGCGTGGCTTTCTGCGCCTGGGCAAGTGAGTCGAGCCGCTGCTGGATATACCCCGCTCGCTGGCGAAAAATCTCGTGATAGAGGTCCATCTTTGGACCGTAGTAGTAGCCCACCAGCGCGAACTGCACGCCGGCTTCATCGGCAATCTCGCGAATCGACACGCCATGAAAACCACGCTCTGCGAACAGGCGTTCAGCGGCCAGCAAGATGTTGCGTTTGCGATCTGGCGCCAGGAGGGCGGCGTCGGCTGAGTCTTCGCTGGGACTGCGGGCGGGGCGATTGCTTGCGCGGGGCTTGGTCATGTTTGCTCGATCCAGAGATTTGGTAGGATGAAATATACAGTTGTATAAATTACTTATACACTCGTATAAACCCTAGCAATCTCGCGGACGGGCATCAGATCTCGTGGTGCCCCAGCGCCCGATGACATTCAATGTCGCCGTGTTGTTGAATTCCGTCGAATCCGACCCACTGGGTCAGATTTCGGCGGAATTCAACAGACAGACCCAATAACGTTGCCTTTATTTAGAGACCGGGTCGCAACACATGCGGCGAGGCTGTCTTTTTTTCCTTAATGCATTGATGACATACAACCAGGGCAGCAGCCACATGGCAGAAAAAACCATGAATGCCCACGGGATTGGGTCAGACGATGCAAGACTGGGTCCAAGGTAAGACGTATAGAGATCGACACTCCAAAGTGCGTTCAGCACACCGAGGAGCGGAGCCAACGCAACCACCCACGCCCCGGACACCTTTGCCCCTTTCACAAATAAGAGCAAAGCGATGGGTGCTGCCGCGCCAACAATGGGGGCCCAGAGTAAAAGTGAATCCACAGCGCGCAGGGGAGACCCCCATCCACCCAGTGCTAATGCTGCCGGCCAACTCACGAGTCCAATACCCATCGCCAACACGATTCCGACAATTCGCATAACACTCGTCCCCTTCACTTGGGGCATGGTATCGCACCTGATAACTCCGTCGGGATGCCAATTCGAAGCGGCCGGCGCCGGTCAAAGGAGCGGTCTTGATGCTGGCAATCCTTGGAACCCGTCCCCTGCAGGCGGGGAGCGCATGTCGCGGCACCGCAGAATATCAGTGCAGCGTTTCTCCCACCCATCGCGCATATCGAAAATCCCGGATCCCCATCACTTTCCCCTCCTTAAATTCCAGCACCACCAGATACCCCGGCGCCCCTGCACCTTCGTCCGCTTCGGTATCCACCCACAGTCCCGGCCGGCCCTCCACGTTGATGGGCGTTATGCGCAGCCCGTAGGTCTTGGCTGCGTAATTCGTGAAGTACTCCCCGCCGCGCGCCTGCATCGGCTTGCGGCGTGCCACCAGGTCCAGCTTCACGTCCTGGCCCAGCATCTCGCGCAGGCCGTCGAAGTCCCTGGCGTTGAAGCGCTCGGCATAGGCGGCCAGCAGGGCCTGGTCTTGCGCTGACAGGCTGGGCGGTGAAGCCGCGCCGTCGGGCTGCCCGGCCAGCTCGCGCAAGCGCGCGCGGCCGCGGTGCAGAGCCGCCTTGACGGCCGGAACGGTAGTGCCCATCACGCCGGCCGCTTCTTCGAGGGCGTAACCCAGCACGTCGGCCAGTATGACGGTGCTGCGTTGCGCGGGCGCAAGGCGCATGAAGGTGCGCAAGGCTGCGGTGGCCACATGGCGGCGGTCGGCGGACTCGGCCTGCTGGTCGGCGATTGCGTCCACGTCTTCGTCGGCAAACATCGCCTGCTCGCGCGATTTGCGCCGGAGGAAATCCATGGCCGCGTTGTGCGCGATGCGAAACAGCCACGCTTCCACGTTCTGCACGGCCCGCGCGTCGTAGCTCCCGTTGGCCTTGATCAGCGTTTCCTGCACCACGTCTTCGCCGTCCAGCACCGAACCCGTCATTCGTGCGCAGTAGCGGTGCAGGCGAGCGCGCAGCTGGGCCATCAGCTGGGGGAAGTCGGGGTCGGGTATAGGCGGGTCGGGAAGCTTGGTGGGGAGCATAGGAGCCTTTGGTGAGGGGACGTGGCGGGCCAAGCCCGCAATGGCGATCAAGGAAGACGTTTGGCAAAGGTGAATGGATGCGGTGCGGACGGAAAAATATTTCCGGATCGTTGCGGCCCCGCCCTTCGTCTTTACAGCCATGCAGCACGAAAGGATACAAGCAGATGCAAGATACCCATCAATCTAAGGGATTCACGGGCACCCAGCGCTGGGTGCTGGCGCTGGCCGCGGCCGGCTCCTTCATGGCGGCGCTGGACGCCATGGTGGTGACCACGGCGCTGGACACGCTGCGGCACGACTTGTCGGCGTCGGTGGAGGCGCTGGAGTGGACGGTCAACGCCTACACCTTCAGCTTTGCCGCGCTGCTGATGACAGGCGCGGCGCTGGGCGACCGGTTCGGGCGGCGCCGCATGTACGTGGCGGGGCTGGCGCTGTTCGCGCTGGCGTCGGCCGCCTGCGCGCTGGCGCCCAGCACCGGCTGGTTGATCGCCGCGCGGGCGGTGCAGGGCCTTGGCGCGGCGCTACTGATGCCGATTGGCATGGCGCTGCTGGGCGCGACGTTCCCGCCGGCTCAGCGGGCCAAGGCGCTGGGCCTGTTCAGCGGCATCACCGGGCTGGCGGTGCTGTCAGGGCCGCTCATCGGTGGCGCCATCGTGCACGGGCTCGCGTGGCAGTGGATCTTCTGGATCAACCTGCCGGTGGCGCTGGTGGTGGCCTGGCTGATGCTGGCAAAGGTACCCGAGGGCAGGGCCGCGGCGTCGCAGCTGGACACCCTGGGCGCCGCGCTGATGACGGCGTCATTGCTCGGCCTGGTGTGGGGCGGGGTGCGCGGCAATCGCGATGGCTGGGGCAGCACGCAGGTGCTGCTGTCCGTGGGGGCTGGGGTGGTGCTGGGTGCATTGTTCGTGGCGTCGCAACGACTGCGCGCATGGGATGCGATGGTGCCGCCGCGCCTGTTCCGCTCGCCGGTGTTGGCGGCGGGGCTCACGATCGCTTTCTTGTTGACGGCCTCGCTGATGGGCACGCTGTTCTTCATGGCGCAGTTCTTCCAGGTCGTGTGGCACCGCTCGCCGCTGGCCGCCGGCGCGAGCATGCTGCCCTGGACGGCGACTTTGTTCCTGGTGGCGCCGGTGGCGGGTGCTATGGTCAAGCGCGTCGGCGAAAAGGCATTGGTCGTCGTCGGACTGGGCCTGCAGGCAGTCGGTATGGTGTGGCTGGCGGCGCTGGTGCGCGCCGACGCCGGCTACTGGATGTGGATGCTGCCGCTTGCGCTTGCCGGCGGCGGCATCTCGATGGCCATGCCCGCAGTTCAAAGCGCGGTGCTGGGCGCGGTCGAGCCGCCCGACATAGGCAAGGCGGCGGGTTTGTTCAACACCCTGCGGCAACTGGGCGGCGTGTTCGGCGTCGCGTTGGTCGTGGCGGTGTTTACACGCGCGGGCGGCTACGCCAGCCCGCAGGAGTTCGGCGCCGGCTTTGCCGTGGCGCTGTGGGTTACCGCGGCGCTTTCGCTGGCCGGCGCGGTGGTGGGTTTGCGGCTGAAGCCGCGCGCAACCCATGTTGATACGGCGATACAAGGAGTGAAATCATGAAGACAGTGGTGGTGCGCTACAAGGTGATGCCGGAGTTCGCCGACGAAAATCAGCGGCTCATCGAGCAGGTATTCGCTCAACTGGCGCGCGAGAAGCCCAGTGGCCTGCAATACCAATCGTTCCGTATGGGCGACGGGTTGAGCTTCATGCACGTCGCCACGCGCGAAGGCGGGCCGGACGACAGTCCCCTGATGAAGCTGGAAGCGTTCAAAACTTTCCTGGCGGGGATCCAAGACAGGTGTTTGGAACCCCCGGTACAGATGGAGGTGAAGCCGGTCGGACGGTACGACGGACTCGAGGACGTTGCAGCCCCTTCCTGAACGGTCATCGATTCCTGCGTGGGATATGGCGTTTCACCCACACTTTTTTTGTAGATCGCGTTCTAAAACCAGTCAAGCGAGATAAATTACGCCAATCGGAATCACAACTTATCTGAAGTACAACAATGTTCAAATGACTGCGGAAGGTCGCTAAGCGCCGCAAGATGCAGCGCATTCACCCGGAGGTTCCATATGTCTCTCACTCTGTCTGCATCCGACTTGGCCACGCGCCTGGCAGTCGAGGATGTCGTCGTCCAGATGTTCGTTGCCACCGACGAACGGGACTGGCCGGCGCTGGAGAATTGCTTTACCAGCCCTTTTACGCTCGACATGACCTCCATGGTCGGTGGTGCGCCGGCCGAAATGACGCCAAGCCAGGTGGCTCAGGCTTGGGCTGCCGGATTCAAGCCGCTCGACCACGTTCACCATCAGATTGGCAACCTTCGAACCGAGGTCAGTGGTAATCAGGCGCTTGTCAGATGCCACGGCGTGGCCTTCCACCACCGGAGCAAAGCCATCGGCCTGAAGAGCCGCATCTTCGTGGGAACCTACGAACTGCAGTTGCAGGCGTTCCCGGACAGATGGCGCATCTCCCGGCTTGTCTTCAAGCTCAAGTTCATCGAGGGAAACCTGGAACTTGAGAAGTCGGCGCCGCAGTGACAACGACAGCGAATCGCTCAAGCAACTTGCTTCCGGCAGGCCAGTCACCAAGACCGCTTTCGGAATTCAAGTGTCCGCGCGATTCAACTTCGACATAGTCGCTTCCCCAGGCTTTCGAACAGGCGCTTGCGTACGACGCGCTTCCATACGGATCATTCGTGCTTGCAACAACCGTACTGGGGAAAGGCAACTCTTTCAATGGCACGGGTGAGAAGCCGAGCGCTGATGCCGGGAAAACTTGCGAGGTTGGATCGGGCACGGCTACCAGTAGCGCGCCCCTGATATTTTTTCCCTCTCGTGCAGCCCAGTGAATGACTGCCAGGCAGCCCAGACTGTGAGCCACGATGAGGGTGTCAGGCCCCAGGGACGCGACTTGCCGGCTGATGGCCGCAACCCAGTCAGCGCAAACAACGTGATCCCAGTCTTTGACTTGTAGTCGATGCCACTCAGGTCCCTTTTCCTGCCAGAGACTTTGCCAGTGTGAGGGGCCGGAATTCCCAATCCCGGGAACGATCAGAACAGGAGACGTCATTTTTCAAGCACCTATGTCTATGTAAAAAACACTCAGTTTAGAAATGAATGAGATATGTCACCATAGACAGTCCAAGGAAATGAGTACTTCAATTTTCTAAATCATTTGAATTTTTACCCTCATGCAAATGAAACCAAAGCAGGCAGATCTCGACAAGCTGGACTGGAAGATTCTGGAGGCGCTGCAGCTCAATGCGCGCATCACGAACACCGAACTCGGCATGCAGGTCGGGCTGTCGCAGCCGGCCGTCACCGCACGCATTCGGCGTCTCGAGGAGGCTGGGGTGATTGAAGGATATTCCGCGAGGATCAATCTGCGCCTGTCGGGATACCCGACCTCCGCCGTCATCCGCATACGTACCACGCACGCTCAAATACCGGTCTGCTTGAAGGCTTTTGCAGCCATGCCGGAGGTGATTGATGCGCACCGCATTACGGGGGAAGACTGTTTCGTCGTGCGCGTGGTGGCCTCGGAAATGCAGGAACTGGAACAAACGATTGACGCACTCGCGGCGCTTGGCGCCGTATCCACGGCCGTCGTGCTTGCGAGCTATCCAATGAAGATAGTGCGGGCTCCCAAGGTTTGATTCTGATAAAAGTAGGGGGCGAAAAGCGCGTGATACCCCTCGATCCGAACGTTGGGCTATGAGGATTGGTGTTAGTGTTGGCGCTGATGGGAGCATCCATGGCAAAGCAGCGGGGAAAATTGCAGGCGCAGGGCGCGGTTGCGCCTTCGGCGAAACAGGACGCGCCCCTGGTGCGTGTCGGCCTGATGCTGACCCCCCGTTTCACGCTGACCGCCTTCGCGGGCTTTGTGGATGCCTTGCGCCTGGCGGCGGATGAAGGGGACCGCAGCCGCCCCAGGCTGTGCCGCTGGGACATCCTCAGCGCCTCCGGCGATGCCTGTGTGTCCAGTTGCGGGGCGAGCATCCTCGCCACCGCGAAGATGGCGTCGCCTGAATCCTATGACTACCTGGTCGTCGTGGGCGGTTTGCTGCACGGCGGGCAACAAGTGCCGGAGGCCGCCTATGCTTTTCTGCGGGAGGCCGCCGCGAAACAGGTGAAGCTGGTCGGCTTGTGCACCGGCTCCTTCGTTTTGGCGCGTGCCGGCCTGCTGGACGGGCATCTCACCTGCGTCAGCTGGTTTCATCGCGAAGCCTTCGCGGCCGAGTTCACTAAGCTGCGCATCGCATCCGACCAGATGTTTGTCGTGGATCGCGACCGGCTCACCTGCGCCGGCGGCACCAGCGTGGTTCATCTGGCGGCCTACATCATCGAGAAGAAGATCGGGCGCGCCAGTGCCGTGAAGGCGCTGCGCATCATGCTCGAGGAGCAGCCATTGCCTTCGAGGACCTTGCAGCCGGAGGCGGTGGTGTCCGAGCGCTCCACCGACACGGTGGTTCGCAAGGTCATGCTGCTGCTGGAGCAGCAACTGCAAACCTCCCAGCCCATCGAGCAGCTGTGCGAGCCCCTGGGCATAGGCCGGCGGCAGCTTGAGCGGCGCTTCCAGCGCGACATCGGCTTGAGCCCGGCGGAGTATCGCCAACGCCTTCGCGTGGAACGCGCGCGCTGGCTTTTGCAGAACACCGACCTTGAGGTCACCGAGGTGGGTTTTGAGTGCGGGTTCCAGGACAGCACGCACTTTTCGCGCGTGATCCGGCAATTGCTCGGCGCCAGCCCGCGCCAGATACGCGCGGCCGTCAAGGATGTCCCGGCCCGGAACCAGGAAGGCTGATCCCGCCGCTATCGTCCGGCGCTGCGCCAAGGCGAAGTCAGGCCACGCTTGCGGCTTTCCTTGCCGCGGCGAGAGGCGAGAGGCGCTTGGGTGCCAGGCGCTGGCCGCGCCGCGCGGCCTGGCCGGCATGGACCAGCCTCTCCTGGCTTGGCGCATAGCCAAACAGGCCCCGGTAGGCTTTGCTGAAATGTGAAGAGGACTGAAAGCCGCAGGCCACGGTCACTTCCATGACGGGCATGGTGGTGTGCGTCAGCAGTTCCTGCGCGCGGCGCAAACGCAGGTTCAGGTAGTACTGCGCGGGGGTGATGCTGAAGTAGCGGTGAAACAGGCGCTCGAGCTGGCGCAGCGACAGCGCGGTGGCGTCCGCCAGCTCCAGCAGCGACAACGGCTCTTCAATATTGGCCGCCATGATCTGCGCCACTTCGGTCAGGTGCTGGTAGCCCGGGCCTATGCATTCGGGCTGCGGTATGCGCTGGCGGTCGCTGCTGGCGCGTATCCGCTCGACGATGAACTGCTCGGAGATGTCCATCACCAGCTGGGTCCCATGCTGGCCGCGCACGAGATGCAGCATCATGTGCAGGGGCGCGGTGCCGCCTGAGCAGGTGATCCGTTTGCCGTCCACGATGAACACTTCGGTGCAGAACTTGATCTTGGGGAACTCCTCGCTGATCGCCGCCAGGTTCTCCCAATGGATGGCGCAACGGAAGCCGTCCAGCAGGCCCGCGCTGGCCAATGCGAAGGAGCCCGTGCACAGGGCGCCTATGGTCATGCCGCGCCCCGCCAGCTGGCGCAGGGTGTGGCGCAGGGTGTCGTCGGTGTTGGCGCGGACGTTGACGCCGCCGCAGACGAACAGCATGTCGCAGTCGCTGAGCGCGGGCATGTCTCCGGTCGGCGCCAGGCTCAGGCCGTTGCTGGCCGACATGGAGGACGGGGAGCTTGCGACCACCGTCCACCGGTACAGTGGGCGGCGGCTGATGTAGTTCGCCATGCGCAGGGTTTCCACGGCATTGGCAAAAGCGATCATCGAATAGTCGGGCATCAGGATGAAGCCGACATGGGTCGTCGTCGTGGGGACCGACTCCTGGCTGATGGCGGCTGCTGCGCCTTTGGCTGTAGAGGGTGGCACGGACAAGTTCTAAGGTTAGGTTTCGCGCGCCTTGCGGGCCACGCCAAAGCTTTCAGTCAACCGGTCCAGGATGATGGCCAGCAGAACGACGGCCAGGCCGCTTTCGAAGCCCAGGCCAACGTCCAGGCGCTGGATGCTGGCCAGTACGTCGTTGCCCAGGCCGCCGGCCCCCACCATGGAGGCGATGATGACCATGGACAGGGCCATCATGATGGTCTGGTTGACGCCGGCCATGATGGTCGGCAAGGCGATCGGCAGTTGCACCTTGAAGAGCAGCTGCGTGGAGGTGCAGCCGAAAGCGTTGCCGGCCTCGACCTGTTCGGAGCTGACCTGGCGAATGCCCAGGCTGGTCAGGCGCACCACGGGCGGCATGGCGAAGATCACGGTCGCGATGGTTCCCGGCACGCGGCCCAGGCCGAACAGCATCGCCGCGGGAATCAGGTACACAAAGGCTGGCATGGTTTGCATGAAGTCGAGCACGGGCCGCACGCAGGCATTGATGTGGTTGTTGCGGGCACACCAGATGCCCAGGGGGATTCCAAAGATCAGGCTGATGATGGTGGCCGACAGCGTCAACGCCAGGGTCACGATAGTCTGCGGCCAGAAGCCGGTCACCACTATCAGGATTAACGCTAACGCAACAAATGTGCCAAATCCCCAGCCGACTCGCCGGATCCCGACCACGGTGGCCACCAGGATCACCAGCCAGAACGGAATGGCCAGCAGGCCGAGCTCGATGGATTGGGCAAAACCCTCCACCACGACGCCGACGGAGTCGAACACCTTGGCGCCGTGGTCCAGCAAATGCCGCACGCCGGCATTGACCCACTTGCCCAGGGGCAGCATGTTGCGCGAGGCTTCGGTAACTTGGGTGAGTAAATCAGACATGGCGGGCTTCCTCGGACATTTTCACAAGCAGGCTTCGGGCGGAGATGCATCCCAGCAATTGATCGGTCGCGTCAAACACGCCTACCGGCTGGTCGCCGCCGAGCACGATCTTCATCGCTTCGGACAGTGTGGTGGATGAGGGCAGGCGAGGGCCGCCGGTATAAGAGTGGCCGTTGAGGCAGGGGTCCAGCAGATCAGCCGCCGTCAGGTAGCGCGAAGTGTCCACGCCCTTGAAGAACTGGCGCACATAGTCGTTGGCGGGCTTGGTGATGATCTCGTGAGCCGTTCCTTCCTGCACCAGGTTGCCGCCTTCCATGATGGCAATGCGGGTGCCGATGCGCAGGGCTTCCTCCAGGTCGTGCGAGACAAACAGCACGGTGCGCTGCTGCTCGCGCTGCAGGTCCAGCATCAGGCTTTGCATCTCCACCCGTTTAAGCGGGTCAAGTGCGGAGAAAGCCTCATCCATCAGCAGGATGGCCGGATCGACCGCCAGCGCGCGGGCCAGCCCGACCCGCTGCTGCATGCCGCCGGACAACTGCGACGGATACTTTGCGGCATAGGTCTGCAAGCCGACCTGGCTGAGCACCTGCATGGCGCGCTCTTCCCGTACTTTGCGCGAAGTGCCCGCCATTTCGAGGCCGAAGGCGGCGTTGTCGAGCACGTTGCGGTGCGGCATCAAGGCAAAAGACTGGAACACCATGGCCACCCGCTTGCGCCGCCATTTCACCAGTTCGGGCTGCGGCAGCTTCGCGATGTCCATCCCGTCGATGTTGATCGATCCCGAAGAGGGTTCGACCAGGCGGTTGATGAGCCGGATCAGGGTGGACTTGCCGGAGCCGGACAGGCCCATCAACACGTAGATCTCGCCGGGCATCACGTTGAAGCTGACTTTGTTGACCCCGACGACATGGCCTGTTTTGGCGAATACCTCGTCCTTGGTATGCCCCGCGTCCAAGAGCTTCTGCGCTTCCGAGATGTTGTTGCCAAATATCTTGTACAGATTTTTGACGCTGATTTTTGGGTTCGACATCGTGAGGTCTCCTGGAATTGACTACCCGCAGCCACAAGCAACGGTATTTTTTATAAGCAAACGACGCGCCACTTTAAAGGCCAATGCATCCATAAAAGAACCGCATGAGGCGCATGCGGCAGCCGCACCTTGCGGATGCCGCACCAAAATGGTTGAAGGAACTGCGGCCGGGTTTTTCACTCGCCTTATTGCAATGGTTGCGTGCACATTTTCAACCCTACCTTTCAAGTGCAATGTCACTGGAGGGCCTGCTGCAGCAGGGCAGAATCCAGCCCTGGTCTATTTCACGCTGGCGAATACCGCCGGCATGTTTCATTTCCACCTGGCCGGAGATTTTCCGGGTTTTGCAGGTGCCGCAAGCGCCGCTGCTGCAGGACGACGGAAGCCGCACCCCGGCCGCCGCTGCGGCCTGCAAAATGGTCTGGCCGCCCTGGCAGGGAAATGAGGTGCCCATTTTCTCCAGGCTGATCTGGAAGGTGGGCGCGGCGGCCGCCGGAAACAGCTCCGGGTTGTCCTGGGGCCCGGGAATTTCCTGCAGCACCTGGGCGGGAAGCGACTCAAAGGAAAAGCTCTCTTCGCGGTAGCGTTCCATCGCATAGCCGGCGCCGGCCATCAGCGCCCGCACCACGCCCATGAAGGGAGCCGGGCCGCAGGTATAGACATCGCGCGTCAGGAAGTCGGGTGCGATATGCGCCAGGCGCGCTGCGTCCATCCGGCCCAGGTGGCCGGCGTAGGCGCTGCCGGGGGTGTGCTGGTCGCAGACCATGGCCAGCCGCAGGTGGGCCATGTTGCGCGCCATCAGCGTGAGCTCTTCGGGAAACAGCAGGTCGGCCGGCGTGCGTGCGCAGTGCGCGAACACAATGTCGGCGTCGCTGCCCAGGTCGTGCAGCGCGCGCGTCATCGACATCAGCGGCGTGGTGCCGCTCCCGCCGGAGATGAACAGGTAGCGCTGCGCCGGTTCCCTGAAGCAGCTGAATTCGCCTGAGGGTCCCATCGCGCCCAATGCCATGCCGGGCTGAAGGTTGTCATGCAGCCAGTTCGAGACCACGCCGCCGGGCACGCGCTTGACCGTGATACTGACCAGGTCCGGGCGCGTCGGTGTGCTCGACAGGGTGTAGCAGCGGTTGATTTTTTCGCCGCCGATCTCCAGCTCCAGCGTGATGAACTGGCCGGGCAGGTAGCGGAAGCTGCGCGGCGCATCCGCCGCCAGCACAAAGGTCTTGACGTCATGCGTCTCCTGGCGAACGTGAACGCAACGCAGGAATTCATCGGTGTCCGAGGACCAGGATGGCGACGCCGCGCCGGAAAAATCGGGCGAGTGCGCGGGGACGGAGAAAGAGGTGGCCATGGGAAATGGAAAAAACGGTTGCCGCCCAGCCTCAGGCGATGAGCGCGCTGAGCCGCTTCACGTACCAGCTGCAGAATTTCTCGACCAGGCCTTCGGTGAAAGGCGAATACGGGCCGGGTTCGTAGGCGCCGGTGGCGATGCCGATCTGGGACTCTTCCACCAGGCGGCGGTCCTGGTCGTTGGTGGCGTTCCAGACCGCTGTCAGGTTCTCCTTGGTGTAGTCCTTGCCTTCGACGGCATCCTTGTGCACGCACCAGGTGGTGCGCACCAGGGTCTTGGTGGCGGAGATCGGCAGCACGGTGAAGCTGATGATGTGGTCGCTCATGAAGTGGTGCCAGGAGTTGGGCTGGGTCCAGAAGGAAAGGCCGCCCAATGCCGGATCCACAAAGTCGGCCAGCAGCTTTTTGGAGGCCACCTCGGCGTTCAGCGTCTGCGACTGGCCCGAGCGGTCTATGGGCAGGCGTTGGGTGCGAAACCCGGTGACGCGGTCGTCCAGGGTGTCGATCTCACGCGAGGGCAGGCCCATGGCTTCCCATCGCTTGTGGCTGGCGGCCATGATCTCCTGGAAGCGCTGCAGGCCTTCCTTGTTGTGCTCGTCCGGCTGGTAGCCGAAGCCGTATTCATACAGCGAGATGGTCAGCTCGGGATGGTTGCTCACGCAGTGGTAGCACTCGCGGTTGTTCTCCATCGTCAGCTTCCAGTTGCAGTCTTCCACGATGTCGACCTGGGCCGCCACCTTGCACTGGCTGAGCTGGTGCGGTGCGATGTAGGGCGTCATGTCCGCCGCCATCTGTTCGAAGTCTTCAGGCGGGTTCTCGGCCAGGCAGATGAAGATCAATCCGGCCATGTTGCGCACATGCACTTTTTTGAGGCTGTGGAGGCTGGGGTCGAAGTCGTCGCCCATGTGCTTGGCATGGATCAGCTTGCCGGTCAGGTCGTACGTCCACTGGTGGTAGGGGCAGACGATGTTGCCGACCACGCCCTGCTGGCTGGCGCAGAGGCGCGAACCGCGGTGCCGGCAGACATTGTGGAAAGCCTGCACCTGGTTGTCGTCGTCGCGCACGATCAGGATCGAGTTGGTGCCGAAGTCCACGGTGATGTAGTCCCCGGCTTCGGGAACCTGCGGCTCCACCGCGACGAAGATCCAATGCTTGCCGAAGATGTGCTCCATGTCGGCCTTGAGAACCGTGTCGCTCAGGTAGAACGGCGCCTCCAGGCTGTAGCCGGGGCGGCGGCGTGCCAGCAACTCGCGGGTGAGCAGGGACTGCGCGGAGATGGTTTTGGTCATGGGGTGGTTTTCAGAATTGCACGAGTGAATGGGCTTGCAGGTAGTCCAGCACGGCCTGCGCCTTGGCTTGGGGGGTGCCCGTTTGCAGCACGGCTCCGCCGGTGGAGGGGGATTCGATGGCGCCCAGCATGCGGGCATGGCCGCTCTGCACGATGCGGGCTTCGAGCAGCTTGCGGCGCTTGCCGCGCGGCACCCGCTGGCCCATGGCGGAAGGATCCGCCGGGGCCGTGGAGGGCATGGCGGTACGCGTAATGGTCCCCGCCATCGCATCGGCCAGCGAATGGCGCAGCACCACCGGCGCCGCGGCGCTGACGGCCAGCACGGCGGGCGCGCTGACGCGCAGCCGGCGGCGCGCGCCCTTGGGCAGTGCCTGCGTCACGATCCAGCTGCTCCCATCAGCTTGCACGGCCACCACGTCGGTGACCACCGGGCGGCCGAGCGCGGCGCCCAGGGCAAACGGCAGTACGCCGCTGCCCGGCCCGGATTCGCCGCGGGTTCCGGTCAGGATCCAGCGCGTGCCGCGCAGCGAAGGCAGCAGCATGCCTGCCACGTCGCCGTCGGTGCCCGACTCCAGCACGTCGATCAGGGGGGCGCCCAGCGCCAGGTAGTCGCGGGCGACGGCGTCGGGCATGGTGCCGGCGCTCAGCAAGCGGACGTCGCCGGGCAGGCCCACTGCCAGTGCCAGTGCCACGGCCGTGGCATCGGCGCGGCTGCGGGCGGGCCGGCCGCTGACGGCGTGCGCCTGCGCGGCGACCAATACAGTGATATCGCTCATGCATCCACCTTCTGTTGGCGCACCAGGTCCAGCAGGGCTGTCATCAGTGCGGCACTGTCTTCCACCACCGTGAGGTCGGCGCGGCGGGCAATGGGCGCCGAAGCGTCCAGGTTCACCGCGATCACATGGCGGCAGTCCTTGATGCCTTGCAGGTGCTGGACCGCACCGGAAATGCCCAGGGCCAGGTAGGCCGAGGCCGACACCGTCTTGCCGGTGGCCCCGACTTGCTGGGCGCGTGTGAAGCGGCCGTCGTCCACCGCGACCCGCGAGGCGCCCACGGCGGCGCCCAGCGCGCGTGCCAGCGAATGGAACAGCGGCAATTCGGTGACGCCGTTGCCGGCGGCCAGGATGAAATCGGCTTCTTCAAGCGCCAGGGTCTGCGGGTCGCCCGCCTGCACGCCCAGGTCTTCGATGCCCGGGTCCGTCGCCGCTGGCAGCCGCGGCGCCGCTTCCCTCAATCCCAGGCCGACAAACGGCAGCTTGGTGCTGGCCACGTTCCTGGCCAGCAGCATCACTGAAGCGTGTGGCCGCATCCAGTCTTCATGGCTTGTGGCCGGCACACGCAGCTGCTCGGCGCCCAGCTCGGCCACACCGCAGGCCAGGCCCAGGCCGGCGCCCAGCGCGAAGCGGCGGCCCAGCTGGCCGTCGGCGCCGCTGTCGGCAAACCACCAACGGGCGGGCTTGAGCGCCGCCTGCAGCTCCCGCAGCCAGGCCACCGTGGCGCCCGGCTGGTAGCGGCTGCTGTCGAAATCGTCCTGCACCAGCAGGCGGTCCGCGCCCAGTGCGGCGGTATCGTCCTTGCAGGCGCCCAGCACGGCCACCACCACTTCCACGTGGGGCGATGCGAGGATGGCGGCGGCGGCAATCGCCTGGCGGGCGCCGTCGGTCAGCGCGCCGCGTTCGGCATGGCTCACCACCAGGCTGACCTGGCTGAACGGGCCCTGGCTGCGCACGGGTTTTGGCGCGCTGTCATGGGACGAGCGGGCGCCGGCCAGGCGTTCACCCTCGCTGCTGCCCAGCACGATGCGGCGCAGGCCGAGGGGCGTGATGACGGCCGGGCGGCGCGGGTCGATCCGCTTGACGGGGGCATCCATGTGGAAATGCGCGGGGGCGTTCATGCGAGCTCCAGTGCATGGGCCATCAGCTCGGCCACGTCCAGCACCTCGGGGCGCGGGCCGACCACGCCTTCCAGCATGGCGGTGCAGTTGGGGCAGGCCACGGCCACGATGCCGGCGCCCGTGTTTTTCGCGTCGCCGATGCGGATGTCCGGAATGCGGGTGCTGCCGGGTATGTCGGTGAACGGCGCGCCGCCGCCGCCGCCGCAGCAGCGGCCGCGCTCACGGCTGCGCTCCATCTCCACCACCTTGATGCCGATGCCCTTGAGCACCGCGCGCGGGGCATCCACCTCGCGGCCGTAGCGGCCCAGGTAGCAGGGGTCGTGGTAAGTCACGGTTTCCAGGCTGCCGGCGCGGGTCGGCGTGAGCCGGCCTTTGGCCAGCAGGTCGGCCATCAGCTGCGTGTGGTGCCACACGTCAAAACTGCCGCCGAGCGCGGGGTACTCGTTCTTCAGCGAATGGAAGATATGCGGATCGGGCGTGACGATGTGGGCAAACTTGCGCGCCTTCAGCGTGGCGATCAGCTGCCCGGCCAGGCGCTGGAAGCCGGCTTCATCACCGAGGCGGCGCGCCAGGTCGCCGCAATCGATCTCCGCCGCGCCCAGCATCGCGATCTTCAGTCCGGCCTTTTGCAATGTCTTGATGAAGGCGCGCAGCGTGCGCTGGTAGCGCATGTCGAAAGCGCCTTCACCCACCAGCACCAGCCAGTCGGTCTCGGCGCCGCTGTCGAGCACCGGCACGTTCAGGTCGGCGGCCCAGTGATGGCGGGCGGCCAGCGGAAAGCCGCCGACGGTATCGGTGTCGCGGAGCTGCTCCAGGGCCTCCATGCCCTTGTTGGGCACCACGCCGCCGACCAGCGTCATGTGGCGGCGCATGTCGACGATGGCGTCCACGTGCTCGATCAGCATGGGGCATTCCTGCACGCAGGCGCGGCAGGTGGTGCAGGCCCAGAGCGTGTTGCTGTCGATCAGGCCGTCGACGATGGGCAACTGCGGCGCACCGGCATGCCGGCCCACCGGCTGGCCGGGGTAGGGGCTGCCGGCGTAATTTGCGTCGCTCCTGGCGCTCATGCCCACCACCAGGTCCTGGATCAGCTTCTTGGGGTTCAGCGGCTGGCCGGCGGCAAAGGCCGGGCAGGCGGCTTCGCACTTGCCGCACTGCACGCAGGCATCGAAGGACAGCAGCTTGTTCCAGGCGAAGTCGGCGGGCTTGCCCACGCCCATGTCGTCGGCGGTGAGCGTCAAGGGTTTGAGCGCGGTGGCGCAGCGCTTTTCGCTAGCGCTGCCAAAACGCTCGGGCCGTGGATGCAGGCCGAGGTGCAGCAGGCCGGCAACCGCGTGCTTCATTGGTCCGCCCAGACCGATGCCGAATGCCAGTTCAGCGGCACCTGCAGCAAATGCCAGGCTGATCAGGCCGGCCAGCCAAGGCGCCAGCGCGGTGCCGGTGAGGGCCACAGCTCCGACCAGGGCCACGGCCAGTGCAAACAGCATCAGCGAATAGGGCAGACGGCTCCACGGGCCTTTCGATAGGCGCGTCGGCGCATTCCGGCGGCGCGAGGCCATGGCGATGGAGCCGGTCAGCATCATCAGTCCGGCCAGCAGCAGCACGGCGTCCAGGCTGCGCCAGTACAGGCCCAAGCCATAGTTCAGCGCCACCAGTGCCAGCGCCAGGATGGCACCGCCGGCGACGCCGACGTGGGCCCGAGCGACAAACGGCTCGCGTGCTACCACGTCGTGCAGGTCGACGAAGTAACGCTTCGGTATTTGTAGCAGCCCGCCCAGGTCCACGCTGCGTGAGCGGCCGGTTTTCCATATAAGTGCTCGACGGGCCATGCCCCAGGTCAAACCCAGGACTGCCAGCCAGAACAGCGTGCTCACCAGTTGCTGCAACATCTCAAAAATCCTTGCACAGGCGCAGCGAGTCGTAGATCGCGGCGTGGATGTTGTGCATGGAGACGCAGTCACCCACGCGGTAGAGCAGGAAGTCGCCGTTGCCGGTGGCCTGGCTCAGGCCCGGCTGGGGCAGCGCGTCGTACAGGGCGTCGATATCGGTCTGGCCCTTGTTCAAGGACAGGGGCTTGAGCTGCCAGTAGAGGCCGTCGTTGGGCAGGATGCCGTTCTCGACCACGACCTGGTCCACCGCGCGTTCTTCCAGCGCTTCGGTGTATTCGTTCTTCAGCACGGCAATCAGCTTGTCGCCTTCGCGGTAGACGCGTTCCAGCCAGAAATTTGGCGTCTGGATCACGCCATTGGCATAGAGCTGGCGGTAAAAAATAGGGAAGGTGGTGCCGCCCACGTCGTCGGCCACCTTGACGTCGGGCGTGACGATCTCCACCAGCTTGCCGCGCGCGGCAATGAAGTCGGCCACGCCGGTGCCGGCATGGGTGCTGATGCTGTCGTAGACCAGCACGTTTTCGCCCGGCGCCACCGCGCCGGAGAGGATGTCCCAGCCGCTCACGCACAGGCCCTCGGCCGCGCCCCAGGCCGGCGTCTGGCCGGTGTGCGGAACGCCGCCCGTGGCCAGCACCACGATGTCGGGTTTCTCGGCCAGGATCATTTCCTGCGTGGCCGCCACGCCCAGGCGGCGTTGCACACCCACGCGCTGGGTCTCCATGTCGAACCAGCGGATGATGCCGGCCATCTGTTCGCGCTTGGGCGGCTTGGCGGCGAGGTTCACCTGGCCGCCTACCACGGAATTCTTTTCGAACAGCACCACGTCGTGGCCGCGCTCGCGCGCCACGCGGGCGGCTTCCAGGCCCGCCGGGCCGGCGCCGACCACCACCACCTTGCGCCGGGCGCCCGTGGTTTTTTCGATCACGTGCGGCATGGTCTCTTCGCGGCTGGTGGCGGCGTTCTGGATGCACAGCACATCCAGGCCGTTGTACTGGCGGTCGATGCAGTAGTTGGCACCGACGCATTGCTTGATCTGGTCCTCGCGTCCGTCGCGGATCTTGATGACCATGTGCGGGTCGGCGATCTGCGCGCGGGTCATGCCCACCATGTCCACCATGCCGGTGGCCAGGATGCGCTCGGCCTGCGAGGCGTCGCGAATGCTTTGCGCGTGCATGACCGGCACCCTGGAGACCGACTTGATGCCAGCGGCCAGATGCACAAAGGGCTCGGGCGGCAGCGCCATCGGCGGCATGCAATTGACCAGCGTGTTGTGGGTATCCGCACCGGAGCCGACCACGCTCAGGAAGTCGATCAAGCCGCTTTCCGACATGGACTGGGCAATCTCCTTGGCCATCTCGTGGCTGATGCCGTCTTCATGGAATTCGTCGCCGCACATGCGCATGCCGACGCAAAAATCGGCGCCGACCTGCTCGCGGATGGCCTGCAGAACTTCCATGCCGAAGCGCAGGCGGTTTTCCAGGCTGCCGCCATATTCGTCGGTGCGGTGGTTGACGCGCGGGCTCCAGAACTGGTCGATCAGCTGCTGGTGCGCGGCGGAGACTTCGATGCCGTCCAGGCCGGCGTCTTTCACGCGTTTGGCGGCGCGGCCGTAGTCGGCCACGATGCGGCGGATTTCTTCGATCTCGATGGTCTTGGCGTTGCCGCGGTGCACCGGCTCGCGGATGCCCGAGGGGCTGACCAGGTGCGGCCAGTCAAAGCCGTGCCAGGCATTGCGCCGGCCCATGTGGGTGGCCTGGATCATGATCTTCGCGCCATGCTTGTGCATGGTTTCGGCCAGCCGGCTCAGGGGCTCGATCACCGAGCCCTTGGCCAGGTTGATGGAACTCCACCATGACCAGGGGCTGTCCCGCGAGACCGGGCTGGAGCCGCCGCAGATCGCCAGGCCGACGCCGCCCTTGGCTTTTTCTTCGTAATAACGGACGTAGCGCTCGTTCGGGTTGCCGCCCTCGGCGTACACCTCGGCGTGCGCGGTGCTGACGATGCGGTTGCGCAGCAGCACCTGGTTCAGGCGTATCGGTTCAAACAAATGCGGGTAGCGCATGGTGGGGCTCGGTTTTTCTCTTTGTCTCTTAAAGGGGGCTGACGGTGAACACGCAGTGGCCGTGGCCTTCGGCGGCGCACTGGCTCTCGCTGCTGGTGGTGCGCACCGCCGAGCCTGCGGTCTCCATCACCCAGTCCATGGCGCCCGAGAACCAGCCCGCGAACAGGTAGCAGACCTTGCTGCGGTCCACCGGCACACCGGCGATGCCCTGCGCCAGCACGAAGACCGAATGGTCCAGCTGGATGCGCGCATGGCCGGAGGCGGCATCGGCGCTGATGAACTTGAACAAACCCCAGCCGCGTTGCGACAGGCGCTTGAGGTAGTGCTCGTACACCGCCATGCCGGCCAGGCCGTGCGTGGCCGCTTCCTGCTGGCACCAGAAGTACGCGGAGCGGTAGCCTGCCTTGTACAGCGCAGGTGCATACACCTCGCGCCCCACCACGGCTTCGGTTTCGACATGGTTGTTGACGAAGAAGTGCCGGGGCACGTAAATCATCGGCAAGCCGTCGGTGGTCCAGACGCCGGTGCCGGCGTTGACGTCAATGGGGAGCTGGGGTTGCATCTGTGCTGTTCCTGGTTTTGTCTTGTCTGAAGAAAACTCAGGCAAGCCAGCTCGCCACGCGGGCGGGGTTGTCGTTGACCCATTTTTCGGCGGCATCGGCGGGCTTGGAACCGCCCTCGACTGCCAGCATCACGGCGCCGATTTCTTCCGGCTTCCAGGACAGCTTCTTCAGGAAAGCCACCACCGTCGGCGCCTTGGCATTGAGGTTGGGGTTGATCACGCTGTCCACATGCTCTTCGAGGCCGTAGATGTTCTTCGGGTCGGCCAGGAAGCGCAGCTTGTACTTGGCGAACATCCAGTGCGGAATCCATCCGGTGACGGCGATGGCCTTGTTGGCGCGGTAGGCGCGGTCCAGTTCGGCGGCCATGGCCGGGCCGGAGCTCGGCTGCAGGCGCATGTCCAGGCCATAGGCTTTGATGGCTTCCTCGGTCTTCTTCATGACGCCGGCACCGGCGTCGATGCCGACGATGCGGTTGTCGAAGTCGGCACGGTAGGTGTTCAGGTCGGCCAGGCTGGTGGCCTTGACGTAGTCCGGCACGATCAGGCCGATCTTGGCGCCGGGGTAGTTCGAGCCGACGATTTGCACCTTGTCCTTGAAGTTGGCCAGGTAGGCCTCGTGCGTGACCGGCAGCCAGGCCGACAGCGTGGCATCGATGTCACCGCGCGCCACGCCCTGCCACATGATGCCGGCGGCCAGCGGCACCAGCTCCACGTTCATGCCCAGCTTGCCGCGGATGATGGCGGCCGCCAGGTTGGTGGTCGCAACGCTGTCCGACCAGCCGTCGACAAAGCCGATCTTGATGGTGGGTTTGGCTTGCGCCAGGGCGCCGGTGCCGGCGAGGGCGATGGCCGACAGGCTCAGGGTCTGGGCCAAAAACTGGCGGCGTGGGGTGGTGTTGACGGTCATCGAAAATACTCCAGGTTGAAGGAACGGACGGAAAGACAGGGGTGGCAGGGGTGGCAGGGATGGGTTGGGTGTGAGTGGAGGGTGGGGCTTAGACGTTCCAGACTTCGCCGAATACGCGCAGCCAGTTACGGCCCATGACCTTGATGATCTTGCCCGCGGGCCAGCCTGCGCGTTCCATGGCGGCGGTGAGATTGGGCATCTCGCCGATGGTGCGGATACCCAGCGGGTTCTGCACGGTGCCGAAATTGGTGAGGCGGCGGAACCGCCCCTTGTCGTGGGTGAGCATTTCGAAGAACTCCTGGCCATAGCCCTGGGTGTGGTCGGTGCCCACCCCCACGCAGTCTTCGCCCACCAGGTTGATCACATAGTCCAGCGCTTCCACATAGTCGTCCACCGTGGCATCGACGCCGCGCTTGAGGAAAGGGGGGAACATGGTCACGCCGATGAAGCCGCCGCGGTCGGCGATGAACTTGAGCTGCTCGTCGCTCTTGTTGCGCGGGTGCTCCTTCAGGCCGGCAGGCAGGCAGTGGCTGTAGGTGACCGGCTTTTTCGATTCGAGAATGGCCTCCTCGGAGGTCTTGGCCCCCACATGCGAGAGGTCCACCATGATGCCGACACGGTTCATCTCGCCGATGACTTCACGGCCGTAGCCCGACAGGCCGCCGTCGCGTTCATAGCAGCCGGTGCCGATCAGGTTCTGCGTGTTGTAGCAGAGCTGCACGACACGCACACCCATGTCGGCAAAGGCCTCGACGTAGCCGAGCTGGTCTTCAAAGGCATGCGCGTTCTGGAACCCCAGGATGATGCCGGTCTTGCCGTCCTTCTTGGCCTGCTCGATATCGGCCGTGGTGCGAACCAGCGACAGCAGGTCGCTGTTGGCACGGATCTGGTTCTTCATCTCGGCGATGTTGTGGACGGTGCTTTTGAAATCGTCCCAGACCGAGACCGTGCAGTTGGCGGCGCTCAGGCCGCCCTTTTTCATGTCCTCGAACACCGAGCGGCTCCATTTGGAGATGATCAGGCCGTCGATGATGAGGGAGTCTTGGTGCAGGGCGCTCATAGAGAAATCCTTCGAGGATAGAAGAGGGAAACCGTGAAGTCGGGATGTGGATGCACGCGGGGATGCCCGCCGGCGGCGCGGCGCTCGCTCAGGCTTGCGAAAGGGTGCGGGTGGCTGTGCATGAATCGATCGTGAGGGGCTTGGTTTGCCGGATTGTTTTGCATCGTCGCTGCCTTACCTTGTGTTACCCGGACGCGGACTTGTCCAAATGCGACATACGCACCGCAAGGGCTTGCCCCGCGCGGTTTGCGCGCCAACACGGTGCGCCGAAAGGGTGGGTTTTCCCGTAGTCAGTGCATGTCGAATGCTTTTCGGAAGGGCCGCCCGCGGCAAGAGCCCCGCCAGGGGCCATGGCGCATTTCAGCGCAAGCGTGTCGCGAGGCCGCAAGTGCCGGGCCCGCCAAGCCACAACACTGCGCAGGCAGACCCGGCTCGCGATGCACGCGCAGCGGGGCCTGCGCATCCCCAACAACACCGGAGACACATATGCAAGGAAACCGCGGCGTCGTTTACGTCGAACAGGGAAGGGTCGAAGTGCGGTCCATTCCCTTTCCCAAACTGGAAAACCCCAACGGCAAAAAGATCGGCCATGGCGTGATCCTGAAAGTCCTTTCGACCAATATCTGCGGCTCGGACCAGCACATGGTCAGGGGCCGCACCACCGCGCAGGCCGGCCTGGTGCTGGGCCATGAAATCACCGGCGAGGTGATCGAGGTCGGCACCGATGTGGAGACCCTCAAGAAGGGCGACCTGGTCTCGGTTCCTTTCAACGTCGCCTGCGGCCGCTGCCGCACCTGCAAGGAGCAGCACACCGGCGTCTGCCTCAGCGTCAATCCCGCGCGCGCGGGCGGCGCCTATGGTTATGTGGACATGGGCGGCTGGATAGGCGGCCAGGCCGAGTACGTCATGGTGCCCTATGCCGATTTCAACCTGCTGCGCTTTCCCGACAAGGACCGCGCCATGGCCAAGATACGCGACCTGACCTGCCTGTCCGACATCCTGCCCACCGGCTACCACGGCGCCGTGTCCGCCGGCGTGGGGCCGGGCGCCACGGTCTACGTCGCGGGCGCGGGTCCGGTCGGCCTGGCCGCGGCCGCGTCGGCACGGCTGCTGGGCGCGGCCGTGATCATCGTCGGCGACGTCAATCCGGCGCGCCTGGTGCATGCGCGCCAGGTCGGCTTCGAGACGGTGGACCTGTCCCAGGACGCCACGCTGGCGGAGCAGATCGCGGCCATCCTGGGCGAGGCGGAGGTCGACTGCGCCATCGATTGCGTCGGTTTTGAAGCGCGCGGCCACGGCCATGACGGCTCGCGCGAAGAGGCGCCGGCCACGGTGCTCAATTCGCTGATGGAGATCACGCGCGCGGCGGGTCGCATCGGTGTGCCCGGCCTCTATGTGACCGATGATCCGGGCGCGGCCGACAGCGCCGCCAGGCGCGGCAGCCTGAGCATCCGACTCGGCCTGGGCTGGGCCAAGTCGCACAGTTTCGTCACCGGCCAGACACCGGTCATGAAATACAACCGCCAGCTGATGCAAGCCATCCTGTGGGACCGTATCAAGATCGCCGAGATCGTGGGCGTGCAGGTGATCACGCTGGACGATGCGCCTTCAGGCTACGCCCAGTTCGACGCCGGCGCGCCCAAGAAATTCGTCATCGATCCCCATCGCCTGCTGCAGGCGGCTTGAGGAAGGGGGGCTTGAGGCCGTAAGGCCAAAGCCCCCTGGCCTCGGGCCGGACCGGGTCAACAGGCTGTCAATTTTTTTGGAGTATGCGATGAAACGGATGTTATTGGCCGCCACCCTGCTGCTGGCCCAGGCGCTGCTACCCAGCCAGGCCCAGACGCAGGCCCAGGTAGCGCCCAGATTCATGCGGCTGGCCACGCTGGAGTGGCCGCCCTACACCGGCTTGCTGCTGCCGCAGGATGGTTTGTCCACGCGCGTGACCTCGGTGCTGGCCAAGGCGGCCGGCTACCGCCTGCTGTCGGCTTCCTTCGCCTGGGCGGAAACGGTGGACAAAGGCGAGAAGGACCCCAGCTACGACGGCTACTTTCCGGTGTACTACAGCAGCCAGCGCGACAAGAACTGCCATCTGTCCCAGCCCATAGGCAGCAGCTTCCTGGGGCTGGCCACGCTCAAAAGCGCGCCCATCAACTGGACCCAGCTGTCCGAGCTGACCACCTACCGTCTCGGCGTGGTCGAGGGCTATGCCAATGGCGCGGAGTTTGACGCGGCCGTCAAGGACAAAAGCCAGCCGGTGGAAGCCGTGGCCAGCGACGCCTTGAACCTGCGCAAACTGCTGGACGGCAAGATACGCGGCATCGTGATCGACAAGAACGTGCTCGCCTACACCCTGATGCGCATGGGCGGCGCACCCCAGGTGCAGGTCAGTTCGCGCCCCATAGGCCTGCTACCGCTGCATGTCTGCTTCAAGCGAAACCCGGCGGCACTGGCCATGCGCGATGCTTTTGACCTGGCGCTCAAGAGCAACGATCCCGCGATGCTGGAAACAGAGTACTTCCAGACCTTTACCGGCGCTGCCCGCAAGCCTTAGCCCCGGCTTCGCCGAAAAGGGCGAGAAGGCCGAGAAGGGCATGTTGTCGCAATTTGCATATTGGGTGACGTAATTGGCACTGTGTCGCTTGCACTTGGAAACGAAGATTGCCCCATCGCGAATCCTCCGATCCACACAGGAGCTACCCCATGTTCAGCTACAGCAAGCAGTCCCTCCAGGCCACCGATCCCGATCTCTGGGCCATCGTCCAGCAGGAACACCAGCGCCAGGAACAGCACATCGAGCTGATCGCCAGCGAAAACTACACCTCGCCCGCGGTGATGACCGCGCAAGGCAGCCAGCTCACGAACAAGTATGCCGAGGGCTACCCCGGCCGGCGCTATTACGGCGGCTGCGAGTTTGTCGACCAGGCCGAGCAGCTTGCCATTGACCGCGTCAAGCAGCTTTTCGGCGCGGACAAACACGGCTGGGCCGCCAATGTGCAGGCGCATTCGGGCGCGCAGGCCAACGAGGCCGTGTTCATGGCCTTCCTCAAGCCCGGCGACACCTTTATGGGCATGAACCTGGCCGAAGGCGGGCACCTGTCGCACGGCATGGCGCTGAACATGAGTGGCAAGTGGTTCAACGTGGTGTCCTACGGCCTGAACGACAAGGAAGAGATCGACTACGACGCGATGGAGCGCAAGGCCCATGAGAGCCGCCCCAAGATCATCATTGCCGGCGCATCGGCTTATGCCTTGCGCATCGATTTCGAGCGCTTCGCCAAAGTCGCCAAGGACGTGGGCGCGCTGCTGATGGTGGACATGGCCCACTATGCCGGCCTGATCGCCGCGGGCGAATACCCCAGCCCGATTCCCCATGCCGACATCGTGACGAGCACGACGCACAAAAGCCTGCGCGGACCGCGCGGCGGCATCATCCTGATGCGCCCGGAGCATGAGAAGGCGATCAACAGCGCCATCTTCCCGGGTTTGCAGGGCGGGCCGCTGATGCACGTGATCGCCGCCAAGGCGGTGGCGTTCAAGGAGGCGCTGGAGCCTGAGTTCAGGACCTACCAGCAACAGGTGGTGAAGAACGCTGCGGCACTGGCCGAAACCTTGGTGCAGCGCGGCCTGCGCATCGTCTCCGGCCGCACCGAGAGCCACGTGATGCTGGTCGACCTGCGCGCCAAGGGCATGACAGGCAAAGCCGCCGAAGCCCTGCTGGGCCGCGCGCACATCACGGTCAACAAGAATGCCATCCCGAATGATCCCGAGAAGCCCATGGTGACCAGCGGCGTGCGCCTGGGCTCGCCGGCGATGACCACGCGCGGCTTCAAGGAGGCCGAAGCGCGCCAGGTCGGCCATCTGATCGCCGACCTGCTGGACCATCCGGACGACGAAGCCCAGGTTGCCCGGGTACGCGCCGCCGTGGCCCAGCTGACCGCCGCCTTCCCGGTCTACGGCTGAGCCCCCGGAAACCGCCATGTCACTCAGCACCTTCGACCTGTTCAAGATCGGCATCGGGCCCAGCAGCTCGCACACCGTGGGGCCCATGCGCGCGGCGCGGCTGTTCGCGGACGCGCTGCGCGACGGCGGCCTGCTTGACGCGGTGCACGCCGTTCGCTGCGAACTCTACGGCTCCCTCGGGGCCACCGGCAAAGGGCATGGCAGCGACAAGGCCGTCATGCTGGGACTGGAGGGCGAGGCGCCCGATCTGATCGACCCCGACGCCATCGCGCCCCGGCTGCAGGCCCTGCGCGAGACACAAACGCTGAAGCTGGCGGGGACCCACCCCATCGCCTTCAATGAGCGCGAAGGCCTGAAGTTCCTGCGCAAGGCCTTGCCCTTCCATCCCAACGGCATGCGCCTGTACGCCTTCGATGCAAAGGGCGACAGCCTGCTCGAGAAAACCTATTACTCCATAGGCGGCGGTTTTGTGATCAGCCAGGCCGAGGACGGCCAGCCCGCGCTGGTGCCCGACCGCAAGATCCTGCCTTATCCCTTTACCACCGGGATAGAACTGCTGCAGCGCTGCAGCGAGAGCGGCCTGAGCATTGCCCAGGTGATGTGGCACAACGAGCTGGCCTGGCGGGATGCCGACGCCGTGCGGTCCGGCCTGCTGCGGATCTGGAGCGTGATGCAGGCCTGCGTGCGCCGCGGTGTCGCCACCGAAGGGGTGCTTCCGGGCGGCTTCAAGGTGAAGCGGCGGGCCTTCGAACTTCACCGGGCCTTGACGGTGCACCCCGAAGCGGCGCTGAGGGACCCCTTGCAGGTGATGGACTGGATCAACCTGTATGCGCTGGCCGTCAATGAAGAAAACGCGGCGGGCGGCCGGGTCGTCACGGCGCCGACCAACGGCGCGGCGGGCATCGTGCCGGCCGTGCTCCATTACTACGTCAGGTTTGTTCCCGGCGCCGGCGACCAGGGCGTCATCGACTTCCTGCTGACCGCGGCGGCCATCGGCATCCTCTACAAGGAAAACGCCTCGATCTCCGGCGCCGAAGTCGGCTGCCAGGGCGAGGTCGGTGTGGCCTGCTCGATGGCCGCGGGAGCGCTGGCCCAGGTCATGGGCGGCACGCCGGAACAGGTCGAGAACGCGGCCGAGATCGGCATGGAGCACCACCTGGGGCTCACCTGCGACCCGATAGGCGGGCTGGTGCAGATCCCCTGCATCGAACGCAATGCCATCGCCTCGGTCAAGGCCGTCAACGCCGCGCGCATGGCCTTGCGCGGCGACGGCACCCATTTCGTCAGCCTCGACAAAGTCATCAAGACCATGCGGGAAACCGGCGCCGACATGATGACGAAATACAAGGAAACCTCGCGCGGGGGCCTGGCCGTGAACATCGTTGAATGCTGAATGAACACCCCCTGCGCCGCTTCGCGTCACCCCCCTCGAGGGGGGCGGCACTGGCCGTCCGGCAAAGCCGGCCCGGCGGTGCCCTTGACTGGACCGCTCCGGGGCCGTGACCGCTGAATAGATCGAGAGAAGAGAGAAGGAACCCGCTATGCAGAAATTTTCAATCTGGTCGCTGCTGCGCAACAGCATGTCCTACCACGAGGGCTGGGAGAAGCAGTGGCGCTCGCCCGAACCCCGGCGCGAATACGAGGTGGTGATCATCGGCGGTGGGGGGCATGGCCTGGCCACGGCCTACTACCTGGCCAAGGAACACGGCGTGCGCAATATCGCGGTGGTCGAACGCGGCTACCTGGGCGGCGGCAACACGGCGCGCAACACCACCATCGTGCGCTCCAACTACCTGTGGGACGAATCCACGGCGCTGTATGAAAAGTCCATGAAGCTCTGGGAAGGCCTTTCGCAGGACATCAACTACAACGTGATGTTCAGCCAGCGCGGGGTGCTGAACCTGGGCCACAGCCTGCAGGACATGCGCGACATCGAGCGGCGCGTCAACGCCAACCGGCTCAACGGCGTGGACGGCGAGGTGGTCACGCCCGCGCAGATCAAGGAAATGATTCCCTTCATCAACCTGAACACGCGCTATCCGGTGCTGGGCGCGTCGCTGCAGCGGCGCGGCGGCGTGGCCCGCCACGATGCGGTGGCCTGGGGCTATGCGCGTGCCGCCGACGCGCTGGGCGTCGACCTGATCCAGAACTGCGAGGTCACCGGCATCCGCCGCGAAGGCGGCACCGTCACCGGCGTCGACACGGCCCGGGGTTTCATCAAGGCGAAAAAAGTCGCTATCGTGGCGGCGGGGCATTCCAGCGTCGTCGCCGGCATGGCCGACATCCGGCTGCCCATCGAAAGCAAGCCGCTGCAGGCGCTGGTCTCGGAGCCGCTCAAGCCGATCTTCCCGAACGTCGTGATGAGCAACGCCATCCACGCCTACATCAGCCAGTCCGACAAGGGCGACCTGGTGATCGGCGCGGGGGTCGACCAGTACAACGGTTACGGCCAGCGCGGCAGCTACCACACGGTGGAGCACACCCTGCAGGCCATCGTCGAGATGTTCCCGCTGTTCTCGCGCGTGCGCATGAACCGGCAATGGGGCGGCATTGTCGACGTCTCGCCCGACGCCTGCCCCATCATCGGCCTGACGCCGGTCAAGGGCCTGTACATCAACTGCGGCTGGGGAACCGGCGGCTTCAAGGCGACGCCGGGCTCGGGCTGGGCCATGGCCTACACCATCGCCCAGGACCGGCCGCATGCGCTCAATGAAGCGCTGTCGCTGGACCGCTTCCACAACGGCCACCTGATCGACGAACACGGCGCGGCTGGCGTCGCCCACTGAGGAAACAAGCCCATGTTGCAAATCAACTGCCCCTGGTGCGGCGAGCGCGCCGAGCCTGAATTCACCTGCGGCGGGGAGGGCGGGATCGTCCGTCCCCTCACCACGGAAACCATGACCGACGCCCAGTGGGGCGACTATGTTTTTATGCGAAAAAATCCCAAGGGCCTGCACCACGAGCAATGGCGCCACTCGAGCGGCTGCGGCCGCTGGTTCAATGCCTTGCGCCACACGGTGAGCTACCGCTTTGAAGCCACCTGGAAGATAGGCGAGGCGCCGCCCGCGGCCATGCCCGCCGCCGCGAAGCCGGGAGGTGCCCAATGAGCGCCCGTTTGCCAACCGGCGGCCGGATCGATCGCCGGCGCGCCATCAACTTCAGCTTCAACGGCCGCGCCTACCAGGGCTTAGCAGGCGACACCCTGGCGTCGGCGCTGCTGGCCAACGGCGTGTCCCTGGTGGCGCGCAGCTGGAAATACCACCGCCCGCGCGGCATCCTGTCCGCCGGTGTCGAGGAACCCAACGCCCTGGTCCAGCTGTTTGACGGTGCCCGCACCGTGCCCAATGCGCGCATGACCGAAGTGGCGCTGGTCGAGGGCCTGAGCGCCCGCTCCATCCACGCCAGCCCGAGCATCGAATTCGACACCGGCGTGGTCAATGGCTGGTTCTCGCGCCTGATCCCGGCCGGCTTCTATTACAAGACCTTCATGGCGTCCCAGGCCGCCTGGCATTTCTTCGAGAAGCGCATCCGCGCCTCGAGCGGCCTGGGCAGCTCGCCCGCCGAGGGCGACCCGGACCGCTACGAGAAGCGCTACGCGCACTGCGATGTGCTGGTCGTCGGCATGGGCATCGCGGGCTTGACGGCGGCGCTTGCCGCGGGCCGCTCCGGCGCGCGCGTCATGGTGTGCGACGAGCAGTCCGAGCCGGGCGGCTGGCTGCTGTCCAGCGACGAGCTGGTTGACCAGGTGCCGGCCGCGCAATGGGTGGGGCGCGCGCTCGCCGAGCTGGCTGCGATGCCCGAAGTCACGGTGCTGCCGCGCACGACAGCCTTCGGCTACCAGGACCATGACCTGCTGACACTGGCCGAACGCCGTGGTGACCACCTGGCGCCGGAGCAGGCGCCGGTGTTCCGCGAGCGGCTGTGGCGCATCCGGGCAAAACAGGTGGTGCTGGCCACCGGCGCCCACGAGCGCCCCCTGGTCTTCGGCAACAACGATTTGCCTGGCGTGATGCTGGCGGGCGCTGTTTCCACCTACGTGCGCCGCTACGCCGTCCTGCCGGGACGCCAGGCCGTCGTGTTCACCAACAACGATGCCGGCTATGACGCGGCACTCGCCCTGAAGGAGGCCGGCGCGGCGGTCCTGGTGGTCGATGCGCGCCCGGCGCCCAGTGGCTCCCTGAGCCAGCGCGCCGGCGGCGCCGGCATCACCATCCTGAGCGGCCATGTGGTCACAGAAGCGCGCGGCGGCAAACGCGTCAGCGGCGCGGTGGTGCAGCCCATCGACGCCGAAGGCCGCCTGCTGGGAACGCCGCGCACGCTGGCCTGCGACCTGCTGGCCCTGTCGGGCGGCTTCAGCCCGGTGATCCACCTGCAATGTCAGGCCGGCAGCAAGGCGGTCTGGGACGACGCCAGGGCGGCTTTCCTGCCGGGCACGCCGGTGCAGTCCGAACGCTCGGCCGGCGCTTGCGGCGGCATGCTGTCGCTGCGGCAATGTGCGCAGGACGGCCTAACCGCGGGCATGGACGCGGTGTGGGCACTGGGCTTTACAGTCGACGCCCAGGCCCCCGAAGTGGCCGCGAATGACAGCGGCGAGCTGCGCGCGCTGTGGCTGGTGCCGCACCCGCGTGGTGTGAGCCGCGCACCCAAACAGTTTGTCGACCTGCAGAACGACGTGGCGGCCTCGGACATCCACCTGGCCGTCCGCGAAGGCTTCGAGTCGATCGAGCACGTCAAGCGCTACACCGCCATGGGTTTTGGCACCGACCAGGGCAAGACCGGCAACATCAACGGCATGGGCATCGCCGCGCTGGCGCTGGGCAAGACCATTCCCCAGGTCGGCACCACCACCTTCCGCCCAAACTACACGCCGGTGACTTTCGGCGCGGTGGCGGGGCTGGAGCTGGGCGACGCCTTCGACCCGATCCGGACCACCGCCATGCATGAGTGGCATGTGAAGCGCGGCGCGCTGTTCGAGGACGTCGGGCAGTGGAAGCGTCCCTGGTACTACCCCCAGAACGGCGAAGACCTGCACGCCGCCGTCCGGCGCGAGGTGCTGGCCGTGCGCAACGGTGTCGGCACGCTCGACGGTTCCACCCTGGGCAAGATTGACATCCAGGGCCCGGACGCCAGCATTCTGCTCAACTGGATCTACAGCAATGCCTGGTCCAAGCTGGAGATCGGCAAGTGCCGCTACGGGCTGATGCTCGATGAAAACGGCATGGTGTTCGACGACGGCGTGACCGTGCGGCTAGCCGAGAACCACTACCTGATGCACACCACCTCCGGCGGCGCGGCGCGCGTGCTGGCCTGGATGGAACGCTGGCTGCAGACCGAATGGCCGCACCTGAAGATCTACCTCACCAGCGCCACAGACCACTGGTCGACGTCCATCGTCGCCGGCCCCAAGAGCCGCCACGTGCTGAAGAAGATCTGCCAGGACGTGGACTTCGACGACGCGGCCTTCCCCTTCATGTCCTACCGGGAAGGCACGGTCGCCGGCATCAAGGCGCGCATCATGCGCATCAGTTTTTCGGGCGAGCGCTGCTATGAGGTCAACGTGCCGTCCGGCGACGGTTTGCGCCTCTGGGAAGCCATCCACGCTGCCGGCGCCGAGTACGGCATCACGCCCTACGGAACCGAGACCATGCACGTGCTACGCGCCGAGAAGGGCTACATCATCATCGGCCAGGACACCGATGGTTCCGTGACACCGCTGGACCTCGGCATGGGCGGGCTGGTCACCAAGACCAAGGACTGCCTGGGCAAGCGTTCGCTCGCGCGCGAAGACACCGTGCGGCCGGACCGCAAGCAACTGGTCGGTCTGTTGCCCGACGACCCGGGTTTTGTGCTGCCCGAAGGCGCGCAAATCCTGAACGAGCAGCCCACCGCGGAGACCGCGCCCATGGTGGGCCACGTCACTTCGAGCTACATGAGCCCGACGCTGGAGCGCTCCATCGCCATGGCCCTGGTCAAGGGTGGCGCAAGCCGCATGGGCGAGCGCGTGTTTGTTTCGATGCAAGGGGGCAGGATCGCCGCCGCCACCATCGCCAACCCGGTCTTTCTCGACCCCAAAGCGGAGCGCCAAAATGCTTGAATCCCCCCAACGCTTCTCTCCGGCCGCGCGTGTCCCGTCGGCGCGGTCCCTGTCGGACCAGGCCCTTCTGGCCGGCTGGCGCACCGGCCTGTCCATCGTCAACCTGCGCGGCAATGCCGAAGACCCAGCGTTCCGTGAGGCGGTCTCCCGCGCGCTTGGCCTTGAACTGCCGGTCCAACCCTGCACGAGTACGGCCAACGCCGGGCTCAGGCTGGTGTGGGTCGGGCCGGACGACTGGTTCGTCGTCGGTCCCAAGGGCGAGGCAGCCCTGATCGAGGCAAAGCTGCGCCAGGCCCTGGCGGGGCAGCATTACGCGGTGACCGATGTGAGCGGAGGCTACACCGTGCTGCACTTGAGCGGCGTCCCGGCGCGCGATGTGCTGGCGCAGGGTTGCCCGCTGGACCTGCACCCGCGTGTCTTCGGCCCGGGCTCTAGCGCCGGCTCGCTGTTCTTCAAGGCCTCGGTCTGGCTGTGGCAAACCGACGAGGCGCCTGTCTACGAAGTGCTGGTGCGCAGCAGCTTCAGGGGCTACGTCTGGCTGATGCTGGAGCGGGCCACGCAGGAATGCGGGCTGGTGATCCGGCGCTTTCAATGAACACCACCTGGACCGTCAGCATAGAGCGCCTGGAGATCCAGCTCCCGGTGGGCGTCTATGACGATGAGTTGCTGGCGCAACCGCTATGGGTCAGCCTCAAGGCCAGCGCCTGCACCAGCGCATCACCGGGTTCGCTCGGCCAGTGCCTGGACTATGCGCCGCTGTGCCATTGGCTGACACAGGTGTGGCCCGCCACGCCGCACACCCCCTTGCTCGAAACGCGGATGAACCAGCTGTTCGCTTTTGTCTTCTCCCTCGATGAGCGCGTGACGGACGTGTGGGTCGGGATGTACAAGCAGCGCATGAGCCGGCAGGCCTGGGCGGTCGGCATGGAGCGCCGCGTGACGCGCGCCGAATTTCATGCGCAGCAACTCGACGCCGAGGCCGGCGCAAAACGGCGCAGCGGCGACGCCATCCACCATGACAGGGCATCCTATGCATCCACAACACCCTGAGTCCGTCCGCTATGTGCTGACGCTCGCCGTCGCCAGCGCCAGGGGCCAGGTGGCGGCCCTCACGGCGCTGTTGGAGCGGCACGACGCCTACATCGAGGAGTTTTCCGTATTTGACGACGTGATCGTGTCGCGGTTTTACATGCGGATCGTGTTTCGTCTTGATGCCAGAAGAAGCGGCGAGATCGACGCGCTGCGGCAGGCTTTCAGCGGCCTGATCGCAGGCTTCGACGCGGCCGAAGGCACTGTCCATGAGATGGGCCGGCCGGCCAAGGTCATGATCATGGTGTCAAAGGCCGACCATTGCCTGCGCGACCTGCTGGCCCAGTGGCGCCGCCGTGAACTGAATATGGACATCGTCGCGGTCGTGTCCAACCACGCGGATCTCGGGCCGATTGTCGAGTCCGAAGGCCTGCCTTTCCATCACCTGCCGATCACGCCAACAACCAAGCCGCAGCAGGAAGCCGCGCTGCTGCGCTGCATTGCGGAATCCGGCGCCGAACTAATCGTCCTGGCCCGCTACATGCAGGTGCTGTCCGAAGCGCTGTGCAACACGCTGGCCGGGCGCATCATCAACATCCACCATTCCTTCCTGCCTGGCTTCAAAGGTGCCCGGCCCTACGAGCAGGCGCATGCGCGCGGTGTCAAGATGATCGGCGCCACCGCCCACTTCGCCACCAGCGACCTCGACGAGGGCCCCATCATCGAGCAGGCACTCGAGCGCGTCGACCACGCCTTCAGCCCGGAGCAACTGCTGAGCACCGGTCGCAACGTCGAATGCCTTGCCCTGGGGCGGGCCTTGCGCTATGTGCTGGAACACCGGGTCTTCATCAATGGCCTGCGCACGGTGGTGCTGAGGTGACGAACTGACGAGGCCGAAAACGGATTGCATCCAGCTGCAGGCGCTGGAAACTATGGGTGCAGTGGCGATATTTGTATTAGCTTGGCATCAGCGAGCGCCGTACGCAAGAAGGGCAAGCAGCCAACCTACAAGCGAAAGCAGTAAGCGGAGCCAGTTGAGCAAGCGCCATTTTTCTGCGGTGTGCAATGCTGTCACAGTTGGCGAGCCATCACCGCGCATGAGCCCTATTGCTTTGGGAATGAAGAAGGCGAAGGTGAATATTCGCTCGACCAGGGTCACCGCACATGCAGCGAGCCAAAGGGTGCGGGCCGGCCCCGTACTCGCGAACGCAAAATAGCAATTGAGGAGCGTCAAAAGGCTCAGGGGCCCAGTGCTGACAAAGCCCCAGAAACGACGCCCCGAATCGTCGATCCGCATCGCCTCAGGATCAAGATAGCGCGCGCCGTCGGGAGAAATTCCCATCCAACGCGGAACAACAACTCGCTGCTCGTAAACGCCAGCCCCAAAGGCAATGCCGTGAAAAATGACGAACATCAACAGCGCAAACGATGGAAAGTCAAAGAACATGTAATGCATCGGGGAGGATGGTAACGGTTCGTAGTGCCATAGCGTCTTTCAGTGGGCCTAACGCAATTTATACCGCAAGGTCCGCGGCACACTGGTTCGGACCTCAATGCAATCCGACAGATTCAAGCACGGTCCGAATGCGTATCGAAGATCAGCGACCTGAGCCACTGATTCGCCGGGTCTTTATGGTACTTGGCGTGCCAAAAAAGATTGATGGCGATTTGGGGCAGCTTCACGGGATGGCTGACGTATCGGAGATTGAACGGCGTCGCCATTTTTTCCGCCAGGCGCTCGGGGACTGTGGCCGCCATGTCGGTGGATTGAAGAATATGGCCAATCGCGACGAAATGGGGAACCGTGAGGCGTATGCGTCTTTTCTGTGAACCGCTGTCCAGAATTTCGTCGACTTTTCCGTGCCCGGTTCCTGCGGACGCAATCACGAGGTGATCGCTGGCAAAAAAATCAGCTGAGGAAATCTTTCGCTTGTCCAGTGCATGGTTTTTGCGAAACACGCAAACGTATTGTTGAGAGAACAGGCGCTGCTGGAAGAATCCGGCCTTCAACTGGGGTAACAGTCCAATCGCCAGATCGACATGGCCTGCCTCCATGGCATCTTTCAGGTTGACGGTGGTATTGCGCACCGTGCTGATGGAAACCCCTGGCGCCACTTTCTGGATCTGCTCCATCAAGAGAGGCAGGAAGTAGATTTCGCCGATGTCGGTCATCCCGACGGTGAAGCTCCGTTTGCTGCTGGCGGGGTCGAATGAATTCTTGACGTTGATCGCGCCGTGGATCATGCCCAGCGCATAACCTATCGATTCGGCCAGCTGGTCCGCAAAGGGCGTGGGCTGCATGCCGCTCGACGTGCGCAGAAAAAGTTCGTCACCAAACAGCTTGCGCAGGCGCGCCAAGGCATTGCTGACGGCGGGCTGTCCCAGGCCCAGGTTCTCCGCCACCTTGGAGACTTTTCTTTCGGTCAGCAGCTGGTTGAAGATCACCAGCAGGTTCAGGTCTATGTCCTTGAGTTCCATTTGCGGCTCCTGACGAGTATTGATTCAAATGATATAGAACATTGACGCCATTGTATTGACTGATTTTGGTGGGTCTCTGATCATGCCCTCATCGCAGCTGACGCCACTGATTGCCGCTGCCCACGAGACACACCAGATCAAGCACGATGGAAATTTTTGTCCGCCCTCTCCAGCGCACGCTGAGCGTTACCGCAGGGGTGAACTTGCTGGACGCCCTGCGCGCCAACGACGTGCCGGTGTCCTACAGCTGCCTGGCCGGGCGTTGCGGCACCTGCCGCTGCAAGCTGGTCGAAGGGCAGGTGCTCGACTCGGGCGGGGAAGCGCAGCGGCCGGTGGCGGCGGGCGACCAGTACGTATTGGCCTGCCAGACCTTTCTGACGGAATCCTGCATTGTTGAGATCTCCGAGCCCGACGAGGTTGTTGTCCATACGGCAAAAATCGTCAAGGCCACCGTCGTGGCGGTAGAAGACCAGACCCACGACATCAAGCGCCTCCGGCTGAAACCGGCCAAGCCCATCGAGTTTTCACCGGGACAGTACGCCCAGCTCCAGTTCACGCCCGAGCACATCCGGCCCTATTCAATGGCCGGCCTCTGCGCCGACGGCGAGCTGGAGTTCCATGTGCGCCTGGTCGCCGAGGGCCGCGTCACCGGCTACATCGCCAATACCCTGAAGGTCGGCGACGCGGTGCGCGTCAGCGGTCCGCTGGGTTCGGCCTACCTGCGCCGCAAGCATGAAGGGCCGATGCTCTGCGTGGCCGGCGGCACGGGCCTGGCGCCTATCCTGTCCATCATCCGCGGCGTCATTGCCGAAGGCATGCGCAACAGCATCCATCTGTATTTCGGCGTTCGCTCCGAACGCGACATCTATGGCGGCGAATGGCTGGCGGAGCTCCAGCGCCGGCATCCGCAACTGAAGGTGCACGTCGTGCTTGCGTCCGGCCAGGCGCCCGGCTGCCGCACCGGCCTGGTCACCGAAGCCATTGCCCAGGATTGGCCGGGCCTCGACGGCTTCCGTGCCTATCTCTGCGGTGCGCCTCCCATGGTCGAGGCCGCCAGCCTGCTGGTGCGCCAGATGGGCGTGCTGCCCGAACAAATCTATGCCGACGCGTTTTATGCCAGCGGCACTTGAGCGATCAGACCGATCAACAGGAACCCCCATGAACAGCAGAAATACCGACCTTGAATCCCAGCTGAGCCGCAAGGCCTACTACGACCGCATCGGCGCGGACAACATGACGCCCTTATGGGAAGTGCTGGGCGCGCTGGTGCCGCATTCGCCGAAGTCGCCGGCTGTCGCACACCTGTGGAAGTACGCCGACGTGCGCGAACGGGTCATGGAAGCGGGCCGGCTGATCAGCGCGGCCGAGGCTGAACGCCGCGTGCTGATCCTGGAAAACCCCGCGCTGCGCGGCCAATCCTGCATCACGCAGTCGCTGTATGCCGGGCTGCAGCTCATCATGCCGGGCGAAGTGGCACCGGCGCACCGCCACACCCAGTCCGCGCTGCGGCTGGTGCTGGACGGGGAGGGCGCCTACACCGCGGTCGATGGCGAACGCACGATCATGCGCCGCGGCGACTTCATCATCACACCGGCCTGGACCTGGCACGACCACGGCAACCCGGGTGACCAGCCGGTGGTCTGGCTCGACGGCCTGGACATTCCCATCGTGCGTTTCCTCGATGCCGGATTCGCCGAGAAAAGCGACAGCAACTACCAGGCCGTCGTCCGGCCGGAAGGCGATGCGCTGGCGCGCTACGGCGCCAACATGGTTCCGGTCGATTTTTACCAGCAGCCCGCTGAGCCGACCAAGGTGTTTGTCTATCCCTGGGAACGCACACTGGCATCGTTGAAAGCCGTAGCCGCCGGCAGTGAACCCAATGCGCACTTTGGCCACAAACAGCGCTACGTCAACCCCGCCACCGGCCGCTCGCCCATGCCGACGATAGCGGCGTTCTCGCAGCTGGTGCCGGCAGGCTTCGAAACGCGGCCTTACCGTTGCACCGACGGCACGGTGTACGTGTGCCTCAGCGGCAACGCCGAAGCGAGCATCGAAGGCAAGACCGTTCGCCTCGATGAAAACGACGTGATGGTGGTGCCGTCCTGGCACAGCCACCAGTTCCGCGCCGGTCCCGATACCGTGCTCTTCAGCTATTCAGACCGCCCGGTGCAGCAGGCCCTCGGCTTGTGGCGCGAACACCGCGCCTGAAACTCATCCCCACTTTCAACTTTTCAACAGAACGCCATCACATGAACTACGCCATCGAACCCGCCACCGTCCCCACGCTCGCCGTGGCCGGCATCGGCGAACGCTTTCCCGTCAACCGGATCTTCTGCGTGGGCCGCAACTACGCCGCGCATGCGCGCGAGATGGGCAAGGACCCCGATCGCGACCCGCCCTTCTTTTTCATGAAGCCGGCCAACGCGGCCGTTGATGCGTCGTCGCCGGTGAGCATTCCCTATCCGCCGAAGACAAAGAACTTTCATCACGAAATTGAACTCGTCGTCGCCATCGGCAAGGGCGGCCGCGACATCGCCATGGCCGATGCGCTGGACCATGTCTACGGCTACGGCGTGGGCCTGGACATGACACGCCGCGACCTGCAGCTCGATGCGCGCGACAAGGGCCGTCCCTGGGAATTCGGCAAGTCTTTCTCGCTGTCGGCACCCGTCGGCGCGTTGTCACGCGTGGCCGATGGCGGCCACGTCGCGCAAGGCGCCATCAGCGTCACCGTCAATGGCGGCGTCCGGCAATCGTCAGACATCGCCAAGCTGATCTGGTCGGTCCCGGAATGCATCGCCTACCTTTCCGAATATGAAACGCTGGAGCCCGGCGACATCATCATGACCGGCACCCCAGAAGGCGTGAACGCCGTGCTTGCGGGCGACGTGATGCAAGGGGACATCGCGGGCCTGGCCGGCATCACCGTCACGGTGGCGGCCTGAAACGCAGGCGCTGAATAAGCAAAGCAAAAGGAGACAGCGATGACTGTATCGACCGCCCCATCCACCGGCACCTTTCCCATCAAAATCCATTGGGAATCCGAAGGCACAAGCCGGATTCCCTTCATGGCGTACACCGACCCGGACCAGCACAAGAAAGAGCTTGAGCGCTTTTTCTACAACAAACACTGGAACTACGTCGGCCTTGACGCCGAGATCCCCAACGCCGGCGACTTCAAGCGCACGGTGGTCGGCGAGCGTTCGGTGATCATGGTGCGCGACACCGACGGCGGCGTCAGTGTTGTCGAAAACGTTTGCGCCCACCGCGGCATGCAGTTCTGCCGCGAACGCCATGGCAACAAAAAAGAGTTTGTGTGCCCGTATCACCAGTGGAGCTACACATTGAAGGGTGACCTGCAGGGCGTGCCGTTTCGCCGCGGTGTCAAGCAGGACGGCAAGGTCAACGGCGGTATGCCCGCGGACTTCAAGACCGCCGACCACGGCCTCAACAAGCTGAAGGTCGCAACGCGCGGCGGCGTGGTGTTTGCCAGCTTCGACCACGGCATCGAATCGCTCGAGGACTTCCTTGGGCCGGTCATCCTCGGCTATTTCGACCGCCTCTTCGACGGACGCAAGCTGAAGATCCTGGGCTACAACCGGCAGCGCATCCCCGGCAACTGGAAGCTGATGCAGGAGAACATCAAGGACCCCTACCATCCAGGCCTGCTGCACACCTGGTTCGTCACCTTCGGCCTCTGGCGCGCCGACAACAAGAGCGAGCTGAAGATGGACGCGCGCCACCGCCATGCCGCGATGATCTCCACGCGCGGCCAGTCGGGCAAGGCCGACGAGGTCACCCAGGTGTCCAGCTTCAAAGAGAGCATGAAGCTCAACGATCCACGGTTTCTCGACATCGTGCCCGAGCCCTGGTGGGGCGGCCCGACTGCGGTGATGATGACGCTGTTCCCCAGCGTCATCCTGCAGCAACAGGTCAACAGCGTGTCAACGCGCCACATCCAGCCCGACGGCCACGGCTCCTTCGACTTCGTCTGGACGCACTTCGGCTTTGAGGACGACACGCAAGAGATGACGCAGCGCCGGCTGCGCCAGGCCAACCTGTTCGGCCCGGCCGGCTTTGTGTCGGCCGACGACGGCGAGGTGATCGAGTTCTCGCAGCAGGGCTTCGAGCAGAAGCCTTACCACCGCACCCTGGCCGAACTCGGCGGGCGCACGGTCGAAGACACCGACCACATGGTCACCGAGACCTTGATACGCGGCATGTACCAGTACTGGCGCGAAGTGATGGAGGTCGACACATGACTACCGCCGCCGCCGTCAATTTCGAAGACTATCTGCAAATCGCGCAGCTGTATGCCGACTACGCCCAGGCGGTTGATTCGGGCGACTGGGATTTGTGGCCCGAGTTCTTCACCGAGGACTGCCTCTACAAGCTGATCCCGCGGGAAAACCATGAACGCGGCTTTCCGCTGGCGACCCTGCTTTTTGAAAGCAAGGGCATGCTGAAAGACCGTGTCTATGGCATCCGCGAGACCTTGTTCCATGACCCCTACTACCAGCGCCACGTCGTCGGCGCGCCGCTGATTCGCGCGGCCGGCGGCGATCGCTTTGAGTCGGAAGCCAACTACGCGGTCTTCCGCACCAAGCTGTCACAGGAGTCGACGGTCTTCAATGTCGGCCGTTACATCGACGTGATCGTGCGCACGCCCGAAGGCCTGAAGTTCGTTTCGCGGCACTGCGTCTACGACAGCGAAATGATCCCCAATTCCATCATCTACCCCATCTGAATCATGAGCAACTCCAACTGGATTGACGCCACCGAAGAAGACGGTGTGCCCGAGGACGACGTGATCGGCCTGCAGGTCGGCGGCCGCGACGTGGCTTTCTACAAGGTCGAGGGCAGCATCTTCGCCACCGACAACATCTGTACCCACGGCCATGCCCGCCTGTGCGACGGCTTTCTTGACGGCTACGAAATTGAATGCCCGCTGCACCAGGGCAAGTTCGACGTGCGCAATGGCCGCGGCACCTGCGCGCCTATCACGCAGGACGTTCGCAGCTACCCCGTGCGCATCGAGGGCGGGCGTGTCTTTGTGCAGATTTCCGACTGAACCCGCAGCCCTTCACCCCTTTTCGCCCCTTTTCGCCCCTTTCCCCTTTCATTACCCCCTACAGAGGAGACAACACACCATGAACACAACATCCAGGACACCTTCCAAGACACCTTTTCACCGCAGCGCACTGATCGCCGCAGCCGGGCTTGCACTGGCCGGCGCCAGCCAGTTCAGCGCCGCCGCCACCATCGGCTTCATGGCCCCCTTGTCCGGCCCGCAGGCCATCGTCGGCCAGGACCAGGTCGACGGCTTCATGCTGGCGGTCGAGTTATTGGGCGGCAAGCTCGGCGGCCAGGCCGCCACGGTGCTGAAGGAAGACGACCAGCTCAAGCCTGAAATCGGCAGCCAGATCGTGCGCAAGTTCATCGACAAGGACAAGGTCGATGCCATCGTGGGCCTCAGCTTTTCCAATGTGCTGATGGCCAGCCTGCCGCGCATCGCCGAGTCGGGCACCGTCGCCATCGCCACGAATGCCGGCCCGTCGCCGCTGGCCGGCGCGAGTTGCAAGGCCAATGTGTTTTCCGCTGCGTGGCAGAACGACGGCGCCGCCGAAGCCATGGGCAAGCTTGCCCAGGACAAGGGCCTGAAAAAAGTCTACCTGATGGCACCCAACTACCAGGCCGGCAAAGACATGCTGGCCGGTTTCAAGCGCTACTTCAAGGGCCAGGTCGTGGACGAGGTTTACACGCAGGTGAACCAGCCTGACTATTCCGCCGAACTCGCGCAGCTGCAGGCCGCCGCGCCCGACGCGGTGTTTGTGTTCTACCCGGGCGGCATGGGCGTCAACTTCATCAAGCAGATGAGCCAGGCCGGCCTGATGGCCAAAGTGCCGCTGTATTCCGTCTTCACCGTCGATGGCACGACCCTGCCGGGCCTGCGCGACGCGGCCCTTGGCAGCATCAGCGGCGCGATGTGGGACGCGGCGCTTGACACGCCCGAGAACAAGAAGTTCGTTGCCGACTTCGAACGCAAGTACAAACGCACGCCCAGCGCGTACGCGGCGACGGCCTACGACGCGGCCAATATCCTGAATATCGCCCTGGGCAAGGCCAAGGCCGGCGATGCCAAGGCGCTCGCCGCGGCTGTCAAGGCGGCCGGCAGCGAGTTCAAGTCGGTGCGCGGCCCATTCGCGTTCAACAACAACAACCTGCCGGTGCAGAACTACTACGCGTTTGAAACCGTCAAGAGCGGCGGCAACGTCGTCGGAAAGCTCATCGCAACCCCCTTGCCCAAGCAGAGCGATGCCTACCACGCGCAGTGCGCGCTGAAGTGACGCCATGAACGGCACGATCGTTTTTGCGCAGCTGCTCAACGGCCTGCAGTACGGCGTCCTGCTGTTTTTGCTGGCGGCAGGCCTGACGCTGGTCTTCGGCATCATGAGCTTCGTCAACCTGGCACACGGCTCGCTGTACATGATGGGCGCGTACTTCGCGGCCACGGCCTTCCAGTACACCGGCTCCTTCGGGCTGGCTTTGCTGGCGGCCATGCTGGGTTCGCTGCTGTTGGGCCTGGCGCTGGAGTTCGTCGCGGTCGCGCGCCTCTACCGGCGCGACCATCTTGACCATGTGCTGGCCACCTTCGGCCTGGTCCTGTTCTTCAATGAGCTGGTGCGCATCATCTGGGGCCCGCAGCCGGTGTTTTTGCAAGTGCCGGAGTTTCTGAGCGGCGCCATCCCTATCGCCGGCTTCAGCTACCCGGCCTACCGGTTCGCCATCATCGTCGTCGGGCTGGTGGTTGCGGTGGGTTCCTGGTTGCTGATCAACAAGACCCGCGTGGGGATGCTGATCCGGGCCGGCGCGGTGAACCCCGCGATGGTCGCCGCGCTCGGCGTCAATATCCGCCTGCTCAACGCCATGCTGTTTGCGGTCGGCGCCATGCTCGCGGGCCTTGCCGGCGCGATGGCCGGGCCCATCCTGTCGGTGCAGTCCGGCATGGGCGAGTCGGTGCTCATCACGACACTGGTCGTCATCGTGATTGGCGGCATCGGCTCGGTCACGGGCGCCTTTTATGCCGCGCTGATCGTCGGCATCGTCGACACCCTGGGCCGCGCATTTTTACCCTTCCTGCTGCGGCAGGTCACCGAGCGCTCGCTCGCCGACGCGGCCGGCCCGGCACTGGCCTCCATGCTGGTCTACCTGCTGATGGCGGTGGTTCTGGCCTGGCGCCCGCAAGGTCTCTTTCCCGCCAACAGGTGAAACCATGACCCCACTTCTTTCACGCCCCAGCGCCTGGGTTCCCTTGCTGGTCTTGCTGTTGCTGGCGACCGTGCCCTTCGTCGCGCAGGCCACCGGCCAGCCGTTCTATGTCGCCTTCTTCGCGCGCATCATCATCTACGCGATTGCCGCCTGCGCGCTGAACATGGCGCTGGGTTACGGCGGGCTGGTGAGCTTCGGCCATTCGCTGTTTCTCGGGCTGGGAGGGTATGCCGTCGGCCTGGCCTCTTTCCATGGCGTCGGCAACGGCTGGATGCACCTGGCGCTGTGCCTGGGCATGTGCGGCCTGGTCGCGCTGGTCACAGGCGCCATCAGCCTGCGCACCACCGGCATTGCCTTCATCATGATCACGCTGGCCTTCGCGCAGATGGGCTACTTCCTGTTCGTGAGCTTGAAGAACTATGGCGGCGATGACGGCATGTCCATCGCCCAGCCCAGCCGTTTCGGCCCGCTCGACCTGTCGTCCGCGACCAGCGTCTACGTCGTGGCCTTCGTCGTCCTGGTCCTGTCGATCTGGTGGCTGGCCAGGCTGCGCGTCGCGCCCTTCGGCATGGTGATCCGCGGCGCCAGGCAGAACACACGCCGCGTCAACGCCGCCGGCATCCCGGTGCTGCGCTACCAGCTGCTGGCCTATGTGATGTCGGGCATGTTGTGCGGTGTGGCCGGCCTGCTGCTGGCCAACCTCAATGCCTTCGCCTCGCCCAGCACGCTGGCCTGGGCGGTCTCGGGTGAGCTGATCGTCATCGTGGTGATCGGCGGCCTGGGGACAGTGTTCGGCCCCTTGATGGGGGCGCTGGTTTTTCTTGGCCTGGAAGAAATCCTGAAAGGATTTACCGAGCACTGGATGGTCATCTTCGGGCCCTTCATCGTCATCGTCACGCTCCTGGGAAACCGCGGCATCATCGGGCTGCTGCAGCGCTTTGATGCCCGCGAAAAGCCGGCCCCAAAAGCCACTCCATCGGTTGTTGCGGCGACAGTTTCCGCGCAAGGAACCCTGTAATGGCCGGCATACTTCGCACTGAATCACTCACCAAACGCTACGGCGCGGTGCTGGTCACCGACGCGGTGTCTCTGGATATTCGCGAAGGCGAACTGCACGCCATCATCGGGCCCAACGGCGCCGGCAAGACCACGCTGATCAACCAGCTGTCAGGCGAGCTCGCACCGAACAGCGGCCGCGTCTGGTTCAAGGGCGCGGATGTGTCCGCGTTGCCCATCCATGAACGCGCGAAGCGTGGTTTGTTGCGCTCCTACCAGATCACCTCGATCTTCGAGGACTTCAGCGTGCTGGAGAACGCCACGTTCGCGGCGCTTGGCTCACGCCAGCATGCCTTCAAGTTCTGGACACCGATGCTGGCGGACAAGAAAGCATACAAGTTCGCCGAAGAAGCGCTTGAAGCCACCGGCCTCACGCATCGCCTTCATGTTGCGGCGGCCGACCTGGGGTACGGCGAACGCAGGCAGCTGGAGCTGGCCATGAGCCTGGCCGCCGGGCCGAAATTCCTTCTGCTGGACGAACCCATGGCCGGCATGAGTGTCCAGGAATCCGCCGCCGTCATCTCGCTGCTGAAAAGCCTTAAACGGCTGTACACCATCCTGCTGGTCGAACATGACATGGATGCGGTGTTCGCGCTGGCAGACCGCATCAGCGTGCTGGTCTACGGCAGGATTTTGTTCACCGGTACACCCGAGGAAATCCGCAAGCACCCGGAAGTGCGGGCGGTGTACCTCGGTGAAGAAGCTGAAGCATGAAGCGGACAAGGAAAAAGCCATGACGCCATTTTTATCGGTCCAAGGCCTGCAGGCTTCTTACGGCCACGCACAGGTGCTGTTTGACATCTCCTTTGACGTTGGCCCGGGTGAGGTGGTCACCCTGCTGGGGCGTAACGGCATGGGCCGCTCCACCACGGTCAAATGTTTGTTCGGCATGCTGCCCATAGCCTCCGGCAGCGTGTCGGTTGCCGGTGCCCGCGTAGACCATTTACCTTCGCACCGCATCGCGCGCCAGGGCCTGGCGCTGGTGCCCGAAGGCCGGCAGGTGTTTCCGAATCTGACGGTCGAGGAAAACCTGGTGGCGACAGCCCGCGACGACAACAAGAGCCATGGAAAGACCTGGGACCTGGGCCGTGTTTACGCCTTTTTCCCGCGCTTGAAAGAGCGCCGCGGCAATTTGGGATCGCAACTGTCGGGCGGTGAGCAGCAGATGCTCGCCATCGGCCGTGCGCTGATGACCAACCCGCGGCTGCTGGTGCTCGACGAAGCGACAGAGGGCCTGGCCCCCGTGATTCGAAACGAAATCTGGCGCGCCCTTGCTGAGCTGAAGAAGGAGGGCCTGTCGCAGATCGTCATCGATAAAAACGTGAAAGCGCTGATGGGCCTGGCCGATAGGCACTTTGTGATTGAAAAAGGCTGCGTGGTCTGGCAAGGCAGCTCAGATGAATTGCGCGGGCAGCCTGAAATCGTTCACCAGTACCTGGGGGTCTGAATCGACCTGTGAAGGCCCTTGCCGCAAGTTCGGCGCTCGAACTTATTGGGCGAGGACCTGGGTTGTGTTCGGCCAGAGTAAATACCTGCGTAATGGTTCACGGTAGTACGACATCTCGGGGTTTAACCCCTTTGAATTACTTTGCTTTGGTGATGTACTGGCTGAAGTAATAAAGGAGACAACATGGCTCTCAATTTCACGGGTCTCAAGACCACCGTGGCTGCGCTTGTGATCCTGGCCTTGCCGATGTCCAGCCACGCCGTCGACCTCGTCTTCGGGCAGGTCGCTTCACAGACCAATCCGACATCGGCCGCGAACGCCAAAGGCATGGCGGCGGGTATCCAGGCCTACTTCGACAAAGTCAATGCGAGCAACACCCTGCAGGGCAACAAGCTCAAGCTGGTCACGCTGGATGACGGCCTGCAGGCCCCAAAGATGCTTGAGTTGACCCAGCAACTCATCGGCGATCCGGCGGTGGTGGGCCTGTTGGGCTTTCTCAACAGCGCCGGACTCGCCGAAATCGCCAAACAGGACTTGGCGGGCAAGAACGGCATCGCGCTGATTGCGCCGCTGCAGGGCGACAAAAATGTGATTTCCGCCAGCAATGTGTTTCCCCTGCGAAGCGGCTATGCGGATGAAGTTGCCAGCCTGCTCAAGGAAGCCAAGACCTGGGGCAAGGACTCGCTGGCCATCGTCAATATGAGTGTCGCCTTCGGCCCACCCCTGGCGCAGTTGACGACGCAGCTCAGCGGCCCACAAGGCGTCAAAATCGTGACGCAGCAGGTGCTTGACGCCGCGCCCGAAAAGCTGGATGCAAGTGTTCGCGCAGCCGTCGCCGCCATCTCAGAGACCCGACCCAAGGGCATTATTTTGCTGGCCGCGGGAAAGCCCGCATTTGAATTCGTCAAGGCTGTCCGCGAGGTCCCCGGGGGGTCGGTGCAGATCTACGGCCTGTCGGTGCTGCTGCACGACGGCCTGGTCAATGCCACCGGCAAGGACAAGGCGCGCGGCATCGTGTTGAGCCAGGCGGTGCCTTTCCCCTTCGTTCCTTCCAAGCCGGTTATCACCGAATATCAAGCTGACATGAAGAAGTACGCGCCGGGCGAGGCCCTGTCTTTCTCAAGCCTCGAAGGCTATATGGGCGCCAAGATCGCAGCGGAAGCCGTCCGGCGTGCGGGCAAGACGCCGACCCGCGCCGGCGTGCTGCAAGCCCTGTCCAGTCTGGGCGAATACAACCTTGGAGGTGTCTTTGTCAACTACACCGCCAACCAGCGGACCGGCTGGGGTGGTGTGGATCTCTCCATCATCAATTCCGGCGGCAACCTTCAAAAGTAGGTTCGCAGATTGCGATCGCCGTTCAAAGCGACGGAAGGCAAATACCGCCGCGAATTGGTGCCCGGCTTGCACCAATGCCGGCCTTTGGCACCCCCACTTAGCGACGCTCTTTCAGCGCTGTGTGCAGGTAGTCGTAGAACATCTTCGCCGGCGCGCGAAGCGTCGTGCCACGCAAGGTGGTGAGGCCTAATACGCGCGACACTGCAGGCGCGACCAGCGCCACGCCGACCATCGACGGATGCCGTTTCGGCAAGGCCAGGCGCGGTACGGCGGCAAGCCCGAGCCCCGCCTCGACCATGCCGAGCAGCGTCGCGATGTGGCTCACCTCGAGGCGGTAGGAAGGGTTGATGCCGGCCTTGGCCAGCGCATCGTCCAGCAGTTGCCGGTTCCCGCTGGTGCGCGCGACCGTGATCAGGCGCTCGGTTTCCAGGTTCTTCCATGACAGCGTCTTGCGCCCGGCGAGCGCATGGCGGCGCGGCATTGCCACCACGAAGGGGTCGGTGTGGATAGGCTCGAAGTCCACGCCGGGCACCTGGTTGCCCATGAAGCTGATGCCGAAGTCCGACTCGCCCGACACCACGCTGGCCATCACCGCGCCGGCGGCTTCGTCGATCACACGGACGCGGATCAGCGGGTAGCGCTCCGAGAATGAGCTCACCACCGAGGGCAGGAAATGGATGGCCGCGGAAGGCACGCAGGCCACCGTGACCCGGCCGGTGCGGCTGCCGGCGATATCGGTGATGCCGAGCATGGCGGACTCGAGGTCGTCCATCGCTGCGCGCGCGCGATCCAGAAAAACCTGGCCGAGGGCTGTCAGTTCGACTTCACGCGTGGTGCGGTTGAACAGCCGCGCGCCCAGGATGGTCTCGAGCTTGTCGATGCGCCGGCTTAAGGCGGGTGGCGAAAGGTGGATGTGGTCGGCTGCCGCGCGAAAGCTCCCGCGCTCGGCCACCGACACGAAGGCTTCGAGTTGCTGCAAATCGAAATTGATGCGTGCCATGCACCAATATTAGCAAAAGTTGCACTTCACGGATTCCCTGCACGCGCTGATGATCCGGTAACCAGAACATCCACAGGAGACATCCATGCTGCCCAAACACCCCGTCCGGACTTTGCTGATGCTGAGCTTGCTGCCGCTGGCGGCCGGTTCTTCCATGGCGGCGACCAGTCCGGCGACGTCCCAGAACTGGCCTGAAAAAGCGATCACCATCGTGGTGCCGACCTCCGCCGGCGGCGCGAACGACGCAATGGCGCGTGTCCTGGCCCAGGGACTCAGCAGCCGGCTCGGCAAGCCGGTCATTGTGGACAACCGGGCCGGCGCGAACGGCGCAATTGCCAGCGAGTTCGTGGCCCGCGCCGCGCCGGACGGCTACACCTTGATGTTCGGCTATATCGCCACCCACGGCATCAACCCGGCCCTGCAAAAACTGCGCTACAACCCGGTCACCGATTTCGAGCCCATCGGCATGGTGGCGGCTTCTCCGACGGTGCTGGTCGTCAACCCGGAAGTGCCGGCCAAGACCGCCAAGGAACTGGTGCAGCTCATCAAGGCCAAACCCGACAGCTTCAGTTTCGCGACGGCGGGGAACGGCACCGCGCCGCATATCGCCGGCGAGCTGTTCAAACTCTCCGCCGGGCTGGACGTGATCGGCATTCCCCACAAAGGCTCGGCGCCCGCCGTGATGAGCACCATCTCCGGCATCACGCAGTACATGTTTCCCAGCTTGTTCACCGCCTACCCGCAAATCAAGGGCGGCAAGCTCAAGCCACTGGGCATCGCCGGCGACAAGCGATCGCCCATCTTGCCCGACGTCCCGACGCTGGCCGAACAGGGCATTCCCAACGTCAGCATGTCTCAGTGGTATGCCATGTTCGCTCCCGCCAAAACCCCCAAGGCGGTGGTGGACCGGCTGAACCAGGAGATCAACCGCGTGCTGGCCGAAAAATCCGTGCAGAAATTCATTGAAGACCAGGGGGCCGAGGTCGAAACCAGCACGCCCGCGCAGCTCAAAACCCTGGTGCAAAAGGAAGTCACGCGCTGGAAGGGCGTTGTGGCGGCTGCAAAAATCAAGCTTGATTGAGCGGCGCTAGATCTGCTGAAAGGAGTGCATGCGCATGAATCTGCAAAACTGGACAGGCTGCAGCGAAACGGTGGAAGACCTCGTCACCGCGACGCCCTGTGCGGCACTGGCCGCCACGCTGGACTGGCCCGCTTCCGCCGGGCCACAGCGGCCCGCAGCCGGCACCCCGCTGCCTTACCTGTGGCATTGGCTGTATTTTCTGCCTCTGCACCCGCAATCGGACATCGGGCCCGACGGCCACGCCAAACGTGGCGGCTTCCTGCCGCCCGTATCGCTGCCGCGCCGCATGTGGGCCGGCAGCGATTTCGAGTTCCATGAGCCCTTGCGGGTCGGAGACGCGCTGCAGCGCACGTCCACGATTGCCGGAATCACCGAGAAATCGGGCCGCAGCGGAAACCTGGTTTTCGTGAAGGTCCGCCACGAGATCCGCCGCAACGGCTCCGCGGATGTGGCGTTGACGGAGCACCACAACATCGTCTACCGCGCGGCACCGACGCCCGACGACGTGGCCCCGCCGCCGCAGGCCGCACCCACCGAATTCGCCTGGGTGCGCCGCATCGTCGCCGACGACGTGCTGCTGTTCCGCTACTCGGCCCTCACCTTCAACGGGCACCGCATTCACTACGACCGCAAGTACGTCACCGAGGTCGAGGGCTACCCGGGACTCATCGTGCACGGCCCGCTGATCGCCACGCTGCTCATGGACCTGTTGCGCCGGCGTATGCCCGACGCCACGGTGCGCAAATTCGAGTTCAAGGCGGTCCGGCCTACGTTCGACGTCAACCCGTTCTCGATCCACGGGCAGCCTTCGGCCGACGGCAAGAGCGTGCGCCTGTGGGGGCGCGACCACGAAGGCTGGCTCACGATGGACGCCACCGCCACGCTCGGCTGAGGAAACGCCATGCAACCACTCAAAGGCATCACCGTCGTCACGCTCGAACACGCCATCGCGGCGCCCTTCGCCACACGGCAACTGGCCGACATGGGCGCGCGTGTCATCAAGGTCGAGCGCCCCGGTGTGGGCGATTTCGCGCGGGCCTACGACAGCCGTGTGCGGGGCCTGGCGTCGCATTTCGTCTGGACCAACCGCTCCAAGGAAAGCCTGACGCTGGACGTCAAGCACGAGGAGGCGCAGAAAATCCTCATGCGCCTGATCCTCGAAGAGGCAGACGTCGTGGTGCAAAACCTCGCGCCGGGCGCCGCCGCGCGGCTCGGCCTGTCGTACGAAGCCTTGTCCAAACGCAAGCCCGGCATCATCGTGTGCGACATCTCGGGATACGGCGACGACGGCCCTTACCGCGACAAAAAGGCCTATGACCTGCTGATCCAGAGCGAGGCCGGTTTCGTCTCGGTGACCGGCACGGCCGACACACCGTCCAAGGCCGGCCCGTCGATCGCCGACATCGCCGCCGGCATGTATGCGTACACCAACATCCTGGGCGCGCTCATGCACCGCCAGCAGACCGGCGAAGGCCAGCGCATCGACATCTCGATGCTTGAGTCGCTGTCGGAGTGGATGAGCTACCCGCTTTATTACGCCTTCGAAGGCGCGGCGCCGCCCCAGCGCACGGGCGCCAGCCACGCGACGATTTACCCCTACGGCCCGTTCCTGGCCGGCGACGGCAAGACCGTGATGATGGGCCTGCAGAACGAACGCGAATGGAAGGTGTTTTGCGAAAAGGTGCTGCTGCAGCCCGCGCTTGCCAGCGACCCGCGCTTTGCTGGCAACGCACAGCGCAGCGCCGCCCGGGGCGAACTCTCGTCACTCATCGTCGAAACCTTCAGCACCCTGAGCGCCGCGCAAGTGGTCGAGCGGCTGGAAGCCGCCGGCATCGCCAACGCCCAGGTCAACACCATGAGCGAGCTGTGGAAGCATCCGCAGCTCGAAGCCCGCGCACGCTGGCGTGAAATCAATACCCCGGCCGGCGCCGTGCCCGCCATGCTGCCGCCCGGTTCCTGGCAGCACGGCGCCCCGCGCATGGACGCCGTGCCCGCACTGGGCCAACACACCGACACGATCCTGAACCACTTCGGCTATGGCACCGAACAGATCGCCCAGCTGCGCGCGGAAGGCGCCGTATGAGCATGCCGACCGCCGTGCCGCTGAGCTACCTGTTCGTGCCGGGCCACCAGCCCGAGCGATTCGCCAAGGCCTTGGCCTCGGGTGCCGACCGCGTCATCATCGACCTGGAAGACGCGGTCTCGCCCTCCGGCAAGGCTGCCGCGCGCGAAGCCATCGCTGCGTGGATGTCCTCCGCCAACGAAGAGATTCGCGGTAAGGTGTTGATCCGCATCAACGATGCGAGCACGGCCTGGTACGCGGACGACCTGCAGCTCCTGCGGCAGGTGCGGGCCGCCTGCGTCATGCTTCCGAAGTGCGAAAGCCGGCGGCAGCTTGCCGACGTTCTCGCTCCGCTCGTTGCGGGCGCCACCGTGTTGCCTCTGGTCGAAACAGCGCGTGGCCTGCTGGCCGCCTTCGATCTTGCCACCGCACCGGGCATCGCGCGCCTGGCCTTCGGCTCGCTCGACTACATGGCCGACCTCGACATTCCCGCCGACAGCCCGGCGCTGCAGCACGCCGCGATCCAGCTTGCCGTTGCTTCACGCGCTGCGGGTTTGCCTTCGCCCGTGGCCGGCGTCACGCCCGACATCGACGCGGACCGTGTTGCCGCCGACATGGCGCAGGCACGCCGCCTCGGTTTCGGCGCCAAGATGTGCATACATCCCGCGCAAGTTGCCGCGGTGCATCGCGCGCTGCGGCCCGGCGCCGAAGAGCAAGCCTGGGCACAACGCATCCTGAACGCCTCGCGCGCGGCCGGCGGCGGCGCCATCCAGCTCGACGGGAAGATGGTTGATCGCCCGGTGGTCCTCAAAGCCGAGCGCATCCTGGCCCTGGCCGAACGCATCCCTGATTTTTCACAAGATACATAACCCAACTAACCCAACATAACCCAACGGAGAAGCTATGTCCGCAACCATCATCGACTCAAAAATTTTCGGCGACATGTTCAGCGATGCCGCCATGCGGCATGTCTGGTCGGACGAGAACCGCACCGCCAAATACCTGGACATCGAGCGCGCGCTCGCCAAGGTCCAAGGCGCCCTCGGCATCATTCCCAAAGAGGCGGCCGAGGAGATCGTGAAGAACTGCGAGCCCAGCCAGATCGACTGGGCCAAGCTCAAGGCCAAGACCGAACAGATCGGCTACCCGATCATCGCCGTGGTCAACCAGATCAACGCGCATTGCAAGGACGGCCTGGGCGAATACTGCCACTGGGGCGCCACCACGCAGGACATCACCGACACGGCTGCCGTGCTGCAGATACGCGAGGGCCTCGCGCTGGTCGAGGCCGATCTCGCCGACATCTCGGCTTCGCTCGCCAAACTGGCGCGCGCCCACCGCGACACGCCCATCATCGGCCGCAGCAACCTGCAGCAGGCGACGCCCATCACCTTCGGCTACAAGATGGCCAGCATCCTCGCCGGCATCGAGCGCCACCGCGAGCGCCTCACGCAGCTCAAGCCGCGTGTGCTGGTCGGCGAGTTCGGCGGCGCGTCGGGCACGCTGTCCTCGCTCGAAAAAGGTGCGATGGAAACCCAGGCCGGCCTCATGAAGGAACTCGGACTCGGGCAGCCGCTGATTTCGTGGCACACCGTGCGCGACAACTTCGCCGAAGTCGGCGCCTTCTTGGGCATTGTTGGCGGCTCACTCGGCAAGATCGCGATGGACGTGAAGCTGCTGATGCAGACCGAAGTCGCGGAAGTGTTCGAGCCTTTCGCGCCCGGCCGCGGCTCCTCGTCGACCATGCCGCAAAAGCGCAACCCGATCTCCTGCCTCTACATCCACGCCAACATCTCCGTGGTGCGCCAGCTGGCCGCATCGCTGATGGACGCGATGGTCGCCGACCATGAGCGCTCCACCGGCCCGTGGGAAATCGAATGGGTGGCGATGCCCGAGATTTTCTGCCTGATCTCGGGCGCGCTCAAGCAGACCAAGTTCATCCTCGCGGGCCTTGAAGTCGATGCTGCGCAGATGCGCCGCAACATCGACATGACCCACGGCCTCGTGATGTCGGAGGCCGTGATGATGGGCCTGGGCCCCTACATCGGGCGCGAATATGCGCACGACCTGGTCTATGACATCTGCCGCGAAGCGCTCCAGCAAAAGCGCCCGCTGATCGACCTGCTGGCGGAGCATCCGCAGATCAAGAAGCACGTGACACGCGAACAGCTGGCCTCGTTCTGCGACCCGATGAACAACCTGGGCCAGGCGGGCGTGATGGTCGACCGGGTGCTGGGGTCAATCAAGTCAACGGCCTAGCAGCGGGTCAGCCCGCCAGCGCAAGACTCGCCACCTGAACAAACCAGCTCACGCCCAAGGGCAATACCTCGTCATTGAAGTCGTAGCTGGGATGGTGCAATGACGGGGTGGCTTCGCGTCCCGGGCCGGCGCCCTGGCCCAGCCAGAGGTAGGCGCCGGGCCTGGCCTTCAGCATGAACGCAAAATCCTCGGACGTGAACGCCGCGGAGGGCGCCACCGAGGCTTGCAGGCCGGCGGTCTCGGCGGCGCGCAGGGCCAGCGATGCTTGTTGCGGCGTGTTCACGGTGGCCGGGTAGTAGCGCACGTACTCCACTTCGATCGAGGTGCCCGTGGCCTGTGCCACGCCTTGCGCGATCTGCCGGATGGCGGTTTCGATGGTGTCCTGGACACCGGCATCGAAGCTGCGCACCGTGCCCGTCAGTTCGACCGCGGAGGGCAGCACGTTGTGCGACTGGCCGCCGCTGATGCGCGTGACCGAAAGCACCGCATTCTCGGTGGGCGGGATGCGGCGCGAGGTGATGGTGTGCAGCTGGGTGACCAGCTCGCTTGCGGCAAGCACCGCGTCGGGCGTGCGGTGCGGCTGGGCCGCGTGGCCGCCCCGGCCCCGCACCACGATGTCGAAGCGATCCGCGGCCGCCATGATGGCGCCCGGCCGCGTCTGGGCCGTGCCGGCGGGCAGCTCCGGCCAGTTGTGCAGGGCGTAGACCGCGTCGCAGGGGAAGCGCTCGAAGAGCCCTTCCTGGACCATCGCGCGCGCGCCGCCCCGGCCTTCCTCCGCCGGCTGGAAGATGAAGTTGACGGTGCCGTCGAAGCGGCGGGTGCGCGCCAGCTGGCGTGCCGCGCCCAGCAGCATGGCGGTGTGCCCGTCGTGCCCGCAGCCGTGGTGGACGCCGGGGAACCGGCTGACGTAAGGCCGTTCGCCTTGCTCAAGAATGGGCAGCGCGTCCATGTCGGCGCGCAGTCCCACGCTGCACTGTCCGCTGCCGGCGCGCAGCACGCCGACAACGCCAGTGCCACCTATGCCCTCATGCACCTCCAGCCCCAGGTCGCGCAGGGCCTCTGCGACGATGCCGGCCGTGCGGTGTTCCTTGAAGGCAAGCTCCGGGTGCGCGTGCAGGTCGCGGCGCAGCGCGACCAGGTCGGGCACCAGGTCCGCGATTTCCTGCGTCATGGTGGGGCTCAGCATGCCGTTCGCGGCTGGCCGGCGGTCGTCAGGTACTGCCCGGGTGTCATGCCGAACACGGTCTTGAAGTGCCGCGAGAGATGGCTTTGGTCGTAGAAGCCCGCCTCGCTGGCCGCGCTGGCGACCGGCATCCCCTGCCGGATCAGGGCCTGTGCGCGTGCCAGGCGGAGCCGGCAGATGTAGCGATGCGGGGAAACGCCCACCTGCTGGCGAAACACGGTGGCGAAGCGCCAGATGCTGAGCCCGGCAAGATCGGCCAGCTCCGACAGTGACAGCGCCTGGTTGAGGTTCTCGTGGATGTGCCGCTGCACACGCTGGATCGCTGCGGCCGAGCGGGCAGGCGCGGGGATGCGGGAAGGAGGGTTCATGCTCCAAGCGTAGGCCGGCCCCACCGGAGATGGCACCGGAAACGGACGCCGGTGCAGCAGCAAATGTCGAATCGGGCCGGGCTGCAGCAAAAGCTGCGGCCCGCGGCCCGCTTAAACGTGCGGCTGGATCAGCTGCTCTATCGGGTAGAAGTTCTTGACGAAAGGCGTCTTGATCACGATGTAGCTGAAGTACTTTTCGATGCCGATGTTGGCCTCCAGCAGGCCTTCGACGATCTCCTGGTAGTGGTTCACACCGCGTGTGACGAACTTCAGCAGGTAATCGTAGCCGCCGCTGACCAGGTGGCATTCCACGATCTCGTCGATCGGCCGGATGCTCATCTCGAACTTGACGAAGTCTTCGCGTTTGTGGTCCTGCAGCGTGACCTCGGTGAACACCAGCAGCGTGTCGCCCAGCTTCTCCAGCCGTATCTGCGCGCCGTAGCCGGCGATATAGCCGGCTTGCTCCAGCCGCTTCACGCGCACCAGGCAGGGGCTGGGTGACAGGCCGACGGCGTCGGCGATCTCCACGTTGGAGGCGCGCCCGTTCTTCTGCAGGTGGCACAGGATTCGCAGGTCGAGGCGGTCAAGCTTGGGGTTGCCGGTGGAGGTGTTCATCGTTAACTCCATTTAAGCAAGTTCCACGCCCAAGTCAATCAGGTCAAGCCAGGGCGCGCCGCACTTCGGGCTGATCCAGCACGGTGTCCAGCGTGCGGTTCAGCCGCTCGAACATCTGCTCGAACTCCGAGGGCGTGAAGCACAGGGCCGGCGCGAAGCCCAGGATGCCGTCGCCGAAAGCGCGGAAGATGAGGCCGTTCTCATAAGCCGCTTTGGCGATGCGGTCGGGCAGCTGCAGCGCGGGGTCGAAACCGGCCTTGGTGTATTTGTCGCTCACCAGCTCCAGCGCGCCCAGCAGCCCGCGTGAGCGTGCGTCGCCCACCAGCGGATGGCGCAGCATGGACCGCAATCCGGCCTCGAAGTGCGGTGCGACGCGCTGGCCGTTGGCGAGAATGCCGCCCTCTTCGTAAAGCCGTATCACTTCCAGCGCCACGGCGGCGCTCACCGGGTGCGCGGAATAGGTGGCGCCGTGGCCTACCAGCGCGCCGGCCGGCGTGCCGTCGGCGATGCCGGCGTATACGCGCTCGGACATCAGCAGCGCGCCCATGGGCGCATAGCCGGAGGTCAGCCCCTTGGCGACGGTCATCAGGTCCGGCGACACGCCCTCGGCATCGCAGGCGAACATCGGGCCGGTGCGGCCGAAGCCGGTGATCACCTCGTCAGCCACGAACAGGATGTCCAGCTCGCGGCAGGCCTGGTGCATGGCCTTAAGCCAGCCCGCCGGCGGCACGATCACGCCGCCCGAGCCCTGGATCGGTTCGCAGAAAAAGGCGGCGACGTTCTCCGCGCCCAGCGTGTTGACCTTCTCGCGCAGCGAGGCCACCGAAGCCGCGATCAGCGCTTGCGGGTCATCGCCCACGGGGCTGCGGTAGGGATAAGGCGAGGGGATGTAGTGCTGCTCGGGGCGCGGCAGGTCGAACCCGCGATGGAAGGCGGGCAGGGCCGTCAGGCCGGCGCCGGTGGAGGAAGAGCCGTGGTAGCCGCGTTCCAGCGCGATGAAGTGCTTCTTGCTCGGCCGGCCCGTGGCGTTGTAATACTGCACGATGAGGCGCACGGCCGCATCGATCGCCTCGGAGCCGCCCAGCGTCAGGTAGACGTGCTCCAGCCCGGGCGGCGCGATCTCCACGAGCTTGGCGGCCAGGCGGATGGCCGGTTCGCTGGCGTAGCTGAAATAACCCGTCGCGTAGGGCAGCTCGCGCATCTGGCGCGCGGCGGCTTCCACGACGCTTTCGTGGCCGTAGCCGATGTTGACGCACCACAGGCCGGCGAAGGCATCGAGCAGCTCGCGGCCGTCGGCGTCGCGCAGCCAGGCGCCCTTGCCGGAGCGCAGCACCGTGGCGCCGCGTTGCTCATGGCCGCGCCAGTTGGCCACGGGATGGATCAGGTGCGCGCGGTCGAGCGCCACAAGTGAATCAAGGGAGAGGGTTTTGGTGGACATCATGGGCACAAGCTTAGGCGCGAGTGCGCAGCGGGTGCTGCGGCTTGTCCCCCTTGCGCGCGCACGACCATGCTGTTGTTCGCGCGCCTACGGTAGAAGATTCTGCGGACCCGGGGCCCGTGGACGGGGCCCAGACTCCTAGTACCCGCGCAAGCGGTCCACCACGCCCTCAAGCGGCAGGCCGAACGCGTATCGCCGCAGGTTGTCCAGCAGCGCTTCACCCGCGGTTTCTGCCTGGGTCGCGCTGGCAATATGGGGCGTGAGCCAGATACGCGGATGCTTCCAGAACGGGTGGCCCTGCGCGGGCGGCTCCGGCTCGCAGACATCCAGGACCGCGGCCGAGAGCCGCCCGCTTTCCAGCGCGGCGAGCAGGTCGGCTTCCACCAGGTGGCCGCCGCGCGCGGCGTTGACCAGGCCGGCGCCTTCCGGCAGCGCGTCGAACACGCGCCGGCCGAGAATGCCGCGCGTTTCGGGCGTGAGCGGCAGCATGCAGGCCAGGATGTCGGTGCGCGCCAGGAATTCGTCCAGTTCCGCCTCGCCGCTGTAGCAGCGCACGCCCGGCTCGTCGCGGCGCGAGCGGTTCCAGCCCGCGCAGTCAAAGCCCAGCAGCCGCAGCTGCGCGAGCGCCGCGCGCCCCAGCATGCCCATGCCCATCACGCCCACACGCCGCGTGGAGGCCGGCCGCACCGGGCGCTCCTTCCATTGGCCCAGGCTTTGCTGATGCAGGTACTGCGGCATCTCCCGGTGCAGCGACAGCACGGCCCAGCTGACGTATTCGCACATGCAAGCCGTCAGGCCCGGCTCCACCATCCGGACCACGGTGAGCCCGGGTGGCAATGCCGAGAAGTCGAACTGGTCCACACCGGCCCCCACCGAGAACAGCAGCTCCAGATTGGGAAGGGCTTCGGTGATGCGCGGCGGAGGCTCCCAGGCCGCGAGGAAACGCACTTGCGCCGGATCCCCGATCTCGGGCCAGGTCAGAAACGGCATCTGCGGCATCCTGCGCGCGAATTGCTCGGCCCACACGGCCCCGCGTTGCGCGGGGCCCTTGTACAAAAACGCCATCGTCAGCCCATCGCTTGATTAACGAGCGCCCAGCCGCCCACGGCCGGGCCCCGCTCCAGCGGCCCGCCGCGCACCATGGTCGTGACCGTGCTCACGCGCAGCAGGCCCTGCGCTTCCAGCCATTCGGGCAGCCCGCCGGTGGCGTCGACATCGATGCGCAGGAACTTGCCGGCAAAGCGGCTGCACCAGTGGCCGACGAGCGCCTGTGCGCTGGTGAGGTCCGGCGCCACGACCGGACCGATGGCATGGCCGCGCCCGAAGCGCCGCACGACGGAGAATCCCACGGCTTCGCCGCCGCTTGCCAGCACCACCGTTTCGCCTTCGGCCAGCAGCTGGCGCAGCATGGCTTCGCGCGGCATGCCGGCCGATCGCGCATCAAGGGCGACCAGCGTTTTTGCGTCGTTGCGTCCCAGCGGCCGCAGCCGCTGGCCCTGGGGCAGCGCCACCAGCTGGGCCGGGGCCGCCAGGCTCTGGTGCTGCCGGATCTCGCCCGTGATGGCGAAGCCCATCCGTTCGTACAAGCCGCGGCCTTCAGGTGTGGCGTTCAGCATCACGGTGCGGTCTTCCAGCCCCGCCATCACCGCGTGCATGAGGTGCTGGCCCACGCGCTGCCCCTGCATGTGGGGGGATACCAGCACCAGGCCCACCGACGCGTATTGTTTCCCCCAGGCCCAATGCATCGCCGTGCCGACCAGTGCGCCGTCGCGCACCGCGGCGACGCCCTGGCCGTGCGCGAGGCCGAACTGCCAGTCCTCCAGGCGATGCGGCCACTGGAACTCGCGCGACAGCGCCTGCGCCGCTTCCAAATCGTCCGCTTGCAGCCGGCGAAGCGTCACGCCGTCGGGCAGCGGGCGGCCCACCGCCTCAAGTGCGGCCTGGGGAATGGAAACGTGGTCGGGCATGGGGCTTTCCTTCAAAACGTCAAGGGCGGTTTGGGGAAGATGATGCTCGGCGCAAGGGCCGGCGGCTTGTACGATCTTGGCGGCGGCCACGGCCGCTGGAAGAACGGCACAAAGCGCCTGGAGCCCGCGGTACTGCGAATGAATGCTGCGTTCGCGCCGCGCAGAACCGCAACAACTGCGGCGAATGCTGCCTAGGATTGCTCCTATTGAACCACCGCGTACAACATAAAGCTTACCGATGTCCGTCGACTGCCACCCGCTCCCCGTGCCTGCCGGCCGTTTCCCCTCCGTCGCCTGAACCCTTTTTCCACCCTACCACCCACGAGGCAAACCATGATTTTCCGACCCAAGTACATCTCCTTCGATTGCTACGGCACGCTCATCTACTTCCGCATGCACGAGGTGGCGCACAGCATCGTCGGAGAGCAACTGCCGCCCGAGCGCATGCAGCAGTTCCTCAAGGACTTCAGCGCCCTGCGGCTGGACGAGGCCATGGGCGACTGGAAGCCTTACGACCAGGTGCTCAAGTCCGCGTGGGCGCGCACCTGCAAGCGCCACGGGGTCGCTTACCGCGATGAGGACGGGCAGAAGTTCTACGACGCCGTACCCACCTGGGGCCCGCACACCGACGTGCCGTTCTCGCTTACCCGCGTGGGCAACAAGATCCCGCTGGTGATCCTGTCCAACGCCATGAACGAGCAGATCGACGCCAATGTCCGCAAGCTCGAAGCGCCCTTCCACAAGGTGTACACCGCGCAGGACGCCGGCGCCTACAAGCCGCGCCTGCAGGCCTTCGAGTACATGTTCGACCAGCTGGGCTGTTCGCCGGACGACATCCTGCACGTGTCCTCCAGCCCGCGCTACGACCTGATGTCGGCCCACGACATGGGCATCAAGAACAAGGTGTTCGTCAACCGCGGCCACGAGCCCAAGCCCAGCGAGTTCTACAGCCACGTGGAGATCCGTGACATCAACGGACTGCCGGCGCTGGTCGGCCTGTAATCCGGCACGCGCCCGCCTTCCCGCTTTCCGCCTTTCCGCCTTCGTTCAATTGCAACAGGACCCGCTACCCATGAGCAACCTCACTTTCTTCAAACTCGACAACCTCGGTCCCGGCCGCGAGAGCGGCCCCTTGCCCGAGCGCCTGCTCGAGGGCGATCCACGTTTCACGAACTGGGACGTGGAGCAGACGGCCGACGGCAAGCTGCGCACCGGCGTGTGGGAAATCACGCCCGGCACCATCCGCTCGATCAAGGGCGGCGTCTGGGAGTACTGCCACATCCTCTCCGGCGTGTCGGAGCTGATCGAGGACGGCAAGGAGCCCATCCGCATCCAGGCCGGCGACAACTTCGTCATGAAGCCGGACTACGTCGGCAAGTGGCGCTGCATCGAGACCACCCGCAAGATCTGGATCATCTACGGCAACGCGTGAGTCCCGTGAAGCCCAGGCTCGCCTGATTTTTTCCACCGAGGAGACATAAACACAATGACAAAACAAGAACAGACAAGCAGCCTGATCGGGCCCGAAGAAAGCCGCAGCATCATGGGCGAATTGCAGCACGGCGCGAGCCGGCGCGACGTGCTGGCCATGCTGGCGGGCGGCCTGGCCTCGACGGCGTTTGCGGCGCAGGCGGCGGCCCCGCGCAAGGGCGGGCGCATCAAGGTCGCCGGGGCGACCGCCGCGCTCAGCGACACGCTGGACCCGGCCAAGTGCTCCAACCACACCGACTACATCCGCAGCTGCATGTTCTACAACGGGCTGACCTCGCTTGACGGCAGCCTGACGCCGCAGCCCGCGCTGGCCGAGGAATTCAGCACCAGGGACGCCAAAACCTGGGTCTTCAAGCTGCGCCAGGGCGTGACCTTTCACGACGGCAAACCCTTCACCTCCGCCGACGTGGTGTTTTCCATCATGCGCCACAAGGACCCGTCGACCGGTTCCAAGGCCAAGGTGCTGGCCGAGCAGATCGAGGAGGTGAAGGCCACCGGCCCGCATGAAGTGACCATCCGCCTCGTGGCACCCAACGCCGACCTGCCGGCCATCCTGGGTACCTGGCACTTCCATATCCTGCGCGACGGCGTCACCGACGTGAACGCGCACATGGCGGGCATTGGCACAGGCCCCTATAAGCTCAAGGAGTTCAAGCCGGGCGTGCGCTCGCTGGCCGTGCGGAACGACAACTACTGGAAGCCCGGCCGCCCTTACCTGGACGAGATCGAGTATGTGGGCATCAGCGACGAGGCGGCACGTGTCAACGCGCTGCTGACCGGCGAGATCGACCTGACCATGGCCATCAACCCGCGCTCGGTGGACCGTATCCAGGGCAGCCCCAGGCACGCGATCTTCGAGACCAAGGCCGGCCTCTACACCGACCTGGTCATGCGCCGTGACAGCACACCCGGCGCCAACCCGGACTTCGTGCTGGCGATGAAGCACCTGGTGAACCGCGAGCAGATGGTCAAGTCCGTCGTGATGGGCTACGGCGAGGTCGCCAACGACCAGCCCATACACCCCAGCGACCGCTTTTTCTTCAAGGGGCTCAAGCAGCGGCCCTACGACCCGGAGAAGGCAAAGTGGCATGTGCAGAAGGCCAACCTTGGCAGCGCGGCCATCCCGGTGGTGGTGTCTCCTGCGGCGACCTATTCGGTGGAGATGGCGCTGGTGATGCAGCACGCCGCACGCCAGATCGGCCTGAACCTCGACGTGCGCCGCATGCCGGCGGACGGCTACTGGTCGCAGCACTGGATGAAGCACCCGGTGGGCTTCGGCAACATCAACCCCCGGCCGTCGGCCGACCTGCTGTTCACGCAGTTCTTCAAGTCTGACGCGCCATGGAACGAGGCAGGCTGGAAGAACCCGAAATTCGACCAGCTGCTGCTGGCCGCGCGGGTGCAGCCCGACACGGCCAAGCGCGCCAAAATGTACGCCGACATGCAGGTCATGATCCACGAAGACTCAGGCATAGGCATCCCCTTCTTCATGTCCAGCATCGACGGTCATACGAAAAAACTCAAGGGCCTGTCACCCATCCCGCTGGGCGGATTGATGGGCTATAACTTCGCTGAAAACGTCTGGCTCGACGCATGAAGGATCTGCTTGCCATGCCCAACAACCTCCTCGTCACCTTCAAGCTCGACCAGCTGGGCGAGCCGCGTGAATACCGGCCGCCCGCCGACCGTGTCATCGAAGGCGACATCGTGTGCCGCAGCTGGGACGTCGACAGCGCCAAGGACGGCAAGGTCCGCGCCGGCGTGTTCGAGTCGACCCCGGGGGTCAATCGCTCCATCAAGGGCGACACCTGGGAGTTCTGCCTGATCCTGTCCGGGGTGGCGGAGATCACCGAGGACGGACAGGCCCCGGTGACCTACCGGGCCGGCGATTGTTTCATCATGAAGCCCGGCTACACCGGAACCTGGCGCACGCTTGAAACCGTGCGCAAGGTCTGGGTCACGGCCTGAGCCATAGCACCGGAGCCATCATGACAAGCGCCTTGACTCAACCACCCCAAGCCCGCCATCAAGTGAACGACGGTGTGCACCTTGTTCCATTCGCCGACGCCCACCTGGAGGGCGCCCTCAAGCTGTCGCAGGAGATGGCCTGGCCCTACCGGCTCGAGGACTGGGAGGTCGCGCTCCAGCTGGGCCGGGGCTTCGTGCTGCAGGACGAAGCCGGCGAAGTGATAGGCACTGCGGCCTGGTGGCCGTACGGCGAGACCCATGCCTCCGCCGGGATGATCATCGTCGCGAAGGCCGCCCAAGGCCGTGGTTACGGTGCCCGGCTGATGGACGCGCTGCTGGCGGCGGCGCACCCGCGCACCATCACCTTGAACTCGACGGTCGAAGGCCAGGCGCTTTACCAGCGCCGCGGCTTTGTGCCCGTCGGCGTCATCGAGCAATACCAGGGCATTCCCACGGAGCGCCATGAGGCGCCGCCGCCCGGCCTCGTCAGGGCGATGGCCGCATCGGATTTTGAAGCGGTCGCGCACCTCGACCAGCAAGCGACGGGTTGGGCCAGGCCGGCGACGCTGCGGCGGCTCATCGAGCTTGGCGATGCCGATGTGCTTTTGCGCGACGGCGCGCCGCGCGGCTATGCCATTTGCCGCCGCTTCGGCCGCGGCCATGTCATTGGCCCCGTGGTCGCTGAAAACCTGGGCGATGCGCAGGCCCTGATCGAGGCCGCGCTCTCGCGCCTCGGAAGCGTCTTCGTGCGGGTCGATACTTCCGCCGCCTTGCAGCTCGGGCCGTGGCTAGCGCGCATCGGCCTGCGCCAGGTCGACAAGGCCACGACCATGGTCCTCGGAACACCGCTTGCATCCCCCGGCCCGGCGCGCATGTTCGCGCTCGCCAACCAGTCCTTCAACTAAACACAACAATGGCAACAATGATTCAAGAGGCCCTATGAAATTGACATCCTATTGGCTGGACACATCGCAAGCCTTCAAGAGCGCCACCCCGGGTCCGGTGCAGGGCAGCTGCGACGTGGCGGTGATCGGTGGCGGCCTGACCGGTGCTTCGGCCGCCCTGGCGCTGGCCAAGAAGGGCGCTCGCGTCGTGCTGCTGGAAGCGGACACGATAGGCAACGCGGCATCCGGCCGCAACGGCGGCATGTGCAACAACGGCTTCGCCCAGGACTACGGCATGATGTCGGCCAAGCTCGGCAAGGACGTCGCGAACCGGCTCTACCGGGCTTTCGATGCCGGGGTCGACATGGTCGAGCGCCTGGTCGCCGAAGAGAACATCGATTGCAGCTTCGCGCGCGTCGGCAAGATCAAGCTGGCGGCCAAGCCCGAGCACTACGAGAAGCTGCTGCGCAGCCAGGAATTGCTGGCCGCCACTGTCGATCCCGACACGGAAATGGTCAGCCGCGCGGACCTGGCAAACGAGGTCGGTTCGGACCGCTATTACGGCGGATTGATTTACCGCAAGGGCGCCGGCATGCATGTGGGGCGCTTCGTGCGCGGCCTGGCGGAAGCGGCGGCGCGGCGCGGCGCCGAAATCCACGAGCGCTCGCCGATGACGGGCTTGCGGCCGGCGCCTGGCGGCGGCCACATCGTCGAAACGCCGACGGGCCGGCTCCAGGCCAAGCAGGTATTCCTGGCGAGCGGCACCTCACAGACTGGGCCGTTGGGCTGGATACGGCGCAGGATCGTGCCGGTCGGCGCCTTCCTGATCGTCACCGAACCCCTGCCGATAGAGACGCTGGACCGGCTGCTGCCAAAACGCAGGATGGCGGTCGATACGAAGAACCTGGTCAACTATTTCCGCACCACACCCGACAACCGGCTGCTCTTCGGCGGGCGCGCGCGCTTCGCCGTCTCCGACCCGGCGTCGGACGAAAAAAGCGGCGCCATCCTGCGCACCGCATTGCACGAGGTGTTTCCCGAACTCCGCGATGCGCGCATCGACTATTGCTGGGGCGGCATGGTCGACATGACGCGTGACCGGCTGCCGCGCGCCGGCGAGCGCAACGGAATCTACTATTCCATGGGTTACAGCGGCCACGGCACCCAGATGTCGACACTGATGGGAAGCATCATGGCGGAAGTCATGGACGGGCGCACCGACCTGAATCCCTGGAAAGACTTCACTTGGCCGGCCATCCCGGGCCACTTCGGCCCTCCCTGGTTCCTGCCGCTGGTCGGCGCCTACTACCGCCTCAAGGACAAGCTGTCCTGAAGTTCATCCCGCACCCCGGCCCGGGCGGTGAACTGGCCCGGCTGGTGCTGGCCCAGCTCTTCCTCAATGCCTGCGTGACCGGCACACGTATGGCCGCGCCGCTGCAGGCGCTGCGCCTGGGCCACGGCGAGACGGCGGTGGGGTTCCTGATCGCGCTGTTCGCGCTGGCCCAGGTCTTCCTCGCGCTGCCCGCGGGCCGCTACTGCGAACGCCATGGGCTCAAGAGGCCGATCATGGGATCGGTGTTGGCGGCCGTGGCCGGTTGCGCGATGGCGGCCGCGTGGCCGGTGTTCCCCGTGCTGTGCGCCAGCGCCGTGCTCACGGGCGGCGCGGGGGGTGTCGCCATCATCGCGGTCCAGCGCCACACCGCGCGCATTGCGACCGACCCGGCCGCACTCCGGAAGGCGTTTTCATGGCTGGCAATTGGCCTGGCCTTGTCCAATGTCCTGGGCCCGGTGCTGGCCGGCGTCATGATCGACAGCGCCGGGTTTCGCGCAGCCTTCGTGGCGATTGCCGTGCTGCCGCTGCTGGGCTGGCTGTCGGTTCGCGGCGCGGCGGATCGTGTGTCCATGCCGCCCGACGTGGCCTACCGCAAAGGCGGTGCCTGGGACTTGTGGCGCGACCCGGGGTTGCGCCGGCTCCTCATCGTCACCTGTCTGCTGTCATCGTGCTGGGACGTGCACACCTTCCTGGTGCCGGTGCTCGGCCACGAGCGCGGCTTCTCCGCTTCGGTGATCGGCAGCATCCTGGGCGCCTTCGGCATTGCCGCCGCCGCCGTCCGGCTGCTGACGCCGCTGGTGGCGGCACAGCTGCGCGAATGGGCGATCCTCGTCGGCGCGATGGCCGCCACCGCCCTCCTGTTCGGCCTCTATCCGCTGATGCACGCGCCGCTGGCCATGGGCGTGTGTTCCGTGCTGCTGGGCTTCACCCTGGGTAGCGTACAGCCCATGGTCATGAGCCTGCTGCACCAGCTGGCGCCCCAGCATCGCTACGGCGAAGCGGTGGCCATGCGCGTGATCGTGATCAACGCGTCCAGCGTGAGCATACCCATGCTGTCCGGCGCGGCGGGCTCGCTGATCGGCGCGGCGGGTGTCTTCTGGGCCGCGGGTTTGATGGCGGCTGCGGGCGTGAGGCTGGCGTTCGGGCTCAGGCCGCCGCGTTGAGGATCGCGGCTTTCAGCCCCGGTCCAGCTGCGCCGCGATGAGATGGAGCGGATGGGTGCGTTTGCCCGATGACTGGCGAAGGACAATCCGGCTCGAAAACTTCCCGATGCCTATGTCTTCCTTTAGCAGGCTCTCCATCAGCGCCTGGAAATGGGCGACGTTAGGCGCCACGATTTTCAGCAGGTAGTCGTAACCGCCGCTGACGTTGTACCACTCCACGATTTCGCCGTGCCGGTCCACGGCCTGTTCGAACTTGCGGAAGTCGGGAGGCCGGTGGCTGCTGATCGTCACCTCCGAAAAAACCACCACGCAGTTGCCCAGCTTCTCCAGCGCGATGTCGGCACCATAACCTCGAATCACGCCGATCTCCTGCAGCCGCTTCGTCCGTACCAGGCACGGGCTCTGGCTCAGGCCGACGGCGTCGGCCAGCTCGACGTTCGAGCAGCGCCCCTCGCGCTCGAGGTGCGCGAGGATCTTGAGGTCGAAGCGGTCCAGGGACATGGCGGGTGTCATGGACGGATGGTAGCGCCGGATGTTGATCGAAGCTAGGCCGCCCGCGCTTCGGCCAGGGATTCGTCGAGCGCCCGGATGACGAGGCCGGCCTGGTCCGCCGACAGCACCAGAGGCGGACGGATCTTGAGCACGTTGTGCCCCATCGCGCAGGCGCTGATCAGCACGCCCTTGTCGCGCATCCGGTTGACCACCTGGCTCGTCAGTTCGCGATCCGGTGCCCGCGATGCCCGGTCGGAAACGAGTTCGACCCCGACAAACAGGCCGGCCCCGCGCACGTCGCCGATGGCCTCGTGGCGGGCTGTAAGGGCGGCGATGCCGTCGTGCAGGATTTTTCCCACCCTGGCGGCATGCTGCACCAGCCCATCCCGCTCTATTGTGTCCAGCACCGCCAGCGCCGCCGCGCAGGAAACGGTGTTGCCCGCGAAGGTGTTGAAGTAGCGCGAACTCTTGCCGAATTCGGCCAGGACGTCGGCGGTCGCCAGCAGTCCCGCGATCGGCTGGCCGTTGCCCATCGGTTTGCCCATGGTGACGATGTCGGGCACCACGCCGTGGCGCTGGAAACCCCAAAGGTGTTCGCCGGTCCGGCCGAAGCCGGGTTGCACTTCGTCGGCGATGAAGAGGCCGCCCGCCCGCTTGATCGCGTCGACCGCGCCCTTCAGAAAGCCTTGCGGCCCGGGGAGGATGCCGTCGCTGGTGAACAGCGAATCGACAATCAGTGCGGCCGGCTGGATGCCGTGGCGCCGCAGGTCGGCGATGGCTGCCTCGACGTCGCGGGTGAAGCGTTCGGACAGGTCGGCGCCCCCGGCGTGGTACTGGCGCGGCGCCGGCACCAGGCGCACATGCGCGCCGAGATCGACGCTCAGGCCCAGCGAGGGCGAGAACTTGGCCACCGCATCGGTGATGCCGTGGTAGGCGGTGTCGGTCACGATCATGCCGGTGCCGCCGGTGCGGACCTTGGCGATGCGATAGGCGAGGTCGTTGGCCTCGCTGCCCGTGCAGGTCAGCATCAGGTGGGCCAGGCCGGTCCCCGGCACGCTCGCCAGCAGGCGTTCGGCCAGTTCGAGAATCGTGTCGTGCAGATAGCGCGTGTTGGTCGCCAGCGTCTGCACCTGCCGGCAGATCGCCTCGGTCACCGCCGGATGGCAATGCCCGAGCGAGGTGACGTTGTTGTAGGCGTCGAGGTAGCGGCGTCCCTCGGGGTCGATCAGCCAGGCGCCTTCGCCGCGCACGATGTGCAGCGGCCGTTCATACATCAGGCGGTAGGCCGGGCCGAGCAGGGCATCGCGGCGCGCGATCATTTGCGCGGTGGCCGGGCCCACGTCGGCGCGGCCGGGGATATAGGCATTGACCATGTTGAGGTCGGTGGTGCTTTTCATGGGGTGGCTCCTGTGTGTATGTGTACGTGTACGCCGGCCAGCAGCCGGTCGCGTGCGGTGTCGCGGGAAAGATCGGCCATTTGGGCCAAGCCGTCCCACGCCGCGGGGTTGTGCCGCATGATGTAGGCGCGGTTCTCCGGGTAGCGCGCGGCGCGCCATTCGGAAATCAACGCCGTGATGAGGTGGCGCGTGGCCAGGAGGTCTGCAAGGACCTCCTGTTCGGCGCCGGTCAGCGGCAGCACCGCGTGATAGGCGGCCACGAACTGGGCCGGTCCCTCGAAAGGATCGGCGTTGCCGGCCATGTGGAAGGCGGCGGCCGTCGCCACCTCGCCGACCAGCGGTGCGTGCACCATGTCGCCAAAGTCGATGATGCCCACGATGCGCGCTTCGTCGCCGGGGGCGACCAGCACGTTGTAGAGGTGGTAGTCGTTGTGGATCACCTGGGAGCGCAGCGAGGCCAGGCGCGGCAGCACGTGGGTCGTGAAGCGCGTCATGAAGGCCTGGGCCAGCGCGCGCTGCTTGCCGTCCACGAGGCTGTCGAGCTGTGTGCCCAGCCGGTGCGCCGTGGCGACGTTCCACAGCAGGTCGTGCGCCGCGCCCGGATGCGCGAAACCGTGCAGCGCGCGGTTCAGGCCGGCGAGCCCGGCGCCCATGGCGCGCCGCTGCGCGGCGGTGCGCACGGTCTCGCGGATCTGGATGCCGTCCAGGTAGCTCAGCATGCGCACGCGTGTCTGGACGCCCGCGGCTAGTGCGACCGTATCGTGCGTGTGTCCTGCCAGTGTCCGCATGACGCGCGGCACCGGCTGGTCCGGTGACGTGCGGGCGATGTGGTCCAGCGCCGCGATCTGGAAGTCGACGACCGCGGGGGACTCCGACGGGTTGCTGATCTTCAGGACGTAGCGAGAGCCATCAGCCGCCTCCACCAGGCAGTTCTGGTCACGCTCTCCCGCCAATGGCCGGGTGGAGCCCTCGATGCCGTAGAGGCGGCGGACCAGGGCCTCCACTGCCGCCGGCGCGAGGTCGGGCGCGGTGGTGCTCAGTTCGGTCATAGGCCGAGCAGGCCGGGAAGCTGGCGTACGTCGGTCAAACGGCTGACACCGTAGGCGTCGGACGTCGGCTCATGCCCGCGGTCTATGAAGGCCTTGGCCATAAAGCCCAGGTCGGAGGCTGTCATCAGGTCATAGCGGAAGCTCGACGAGACGTGCATCATCTGGTCAGGCGCGCATCCGAGCTGGTCGAACATGTATTCGAAGGCCTGGAAGCGCGGCTTGTAGGCGCGCGCTTCCTCGGCGGTGTAGACCGCGTGGAACTTCGCCTTCAGGTGGGCGACGCTGGCCGGGATCAAATCGACCATCGAGTTCGAGAGGATCACCAGCGGTACGTGCGGCGCGATCGCCTCCAGGACCTCGACGACGTTCGGGTGCGGTTGCCAGCTGGGAATGGCGTCATACAGCGCCACGGCGTCCGACGGTTGGTGGGCTATGCCGTGCGCCTTGCAGGCACGGCGGATCGAATTCTCCACAACCTCAAAGAAGGGCTTCCACTCACCCAGGACCTCATCGAGGCGATAGGCCCGAAAGCTGTCCAGGAAGGCCGGCATCCGGCCGGCCGGAACGCGGTCTTTGAACAGGCTTTTGGCGGTCGGGCCCATCTCGAAGTTGATGAGCGTGCCGTAGCAGTCGAAGCTGATGAATTTGGGTTTGAATGTCATAGAAGGATCCACGCTGTTGGGGTGGATATGAGTCTATGAATTCCCCGCCTTCCGAAATGCCGCATTCACATGCGGTGCAAGTGGAATCCGCTTCAATCCGGGGGCTTGCCAGAACTTTGCTTGGCCCCGGCTTTTGGGTGCCGTGCCGGCGCTGCGTTTGTTACGGGGCTCAGGCGGCTGAACTGCGCCAGCAGCCACTCGGCGAGTTCAAACTCCACGCCTTGCAGTTCACCAGTCCCCTGCCATATCAAGCCATACTGGCTGCCATCCGGGTCAAAGCCGGCGGGCGCCGCCAGGCTTCCCCGTTCCACGTCGTCAACGGCGAGCACCAGCGGGCTCAGGGCGACACCCAGGCCCGCGGCCGCGGCTTCGACGATCAGGGAGTGATGGTCGTAGTAGCGGATCTCCGTGGGCCGGCGCGCCGACGGATGGGTCTTCAGCCATTGCGCCCATGCATCGGGCCGGGTCTTCGACCCTAGCGCGAGATAGTCGCCGCGTTCGAAGCGCGGCACCCATTCCGGCCTCATCACCGGCCCGACCCTTTCGGCGAAAAGGGTCCGGACGTTCCATGCCTCGGGTACGGCGAAATCCAGCCGTCGAATCGCCAGATCCACCTGGTTCTTGCGAAAGTCCACAAGCCCTCCACCCACGGAGAGGTGCAGGGCAATGCCCGGATGCGCCGTTTGAAAAGCCCCCAAGCGGGGAATGAGCCACCGCGCCGCAACCGAAGGCTCGCACGAGAGCACCAGGGCGGTCTTCCCGGCACGGGTGGCGCGCAGGCTTTGCACGGTGGCGCCCAACTCACCGAAGAACCTGCCGAGGGTGAGGTTGAGTGTCTCCCCGGCCGGTGTGAGCCGCAGGCCTCGGCCGTTCTTTTCAAACAAGCTGACCCCGATGTCATTGGCAAGTTTGGTGATACGGCGGCTGACGGCGCCGTGCGTGAGCGCCAGCGAGTCCGCCGCAAGCCGGACCGAGCCCAGCCGCGCTGTGGCTTCGAATGCCCGCAGGTCGTCGAGCGAGGGGATGTCTGAACGATCCATTGGTGACAATATATCACCGGTATCCCTCAGAAACTATCGCTTTTCATAGCTCGATGAGGTTTTGATAATTGATGCATGCGCACCAGTTACCAGCCCAGCCCGTTCAACCAGCTCAGCATGGCGATCATCGCCGACGACCTGACTAGCGCGGCGGATGGCGCGGCTCCTTTCGTCGCTCGCGGTCTGACGGCGGCTATCGGACGGGGCCAGCTTCCGCGCCAGGCGGCCGGGGTGGTTGCCGTCGACAGCGCTTCGCGGTCCGCCACTTCGTCGCAGGCATTCGATCGCGTCGCCCGATTGACCGGCCAGCTTGCCGGCTGGGACCTGCTCTACAAAACGGTGGACTCCACGCTGCGTGGCCACATCACGGAGGAGCTTGAAGCATGCTTTGCGGCGAGCGGCCGCAAATCCATGGTGTTTGCACCGGCCTTCCCCCAGGCCGGGCGGACGACGGTGGACGGCATCCAGCTCGTTGACGGCATACCGGTCTCGCAGAGTTCGTATGGCCAGGACCCCGTACATCCCGCGCGGCATTCCGCGCTGGCCGACCTGGTCCCGAAGCGCATCACGAATGTCACGCTGCTCGATGCGCTGACGCAGGAAGAACTCGATTTGCAGATCGCTTCCATCGAGGAGCCGGAGTCGGTCCTCTGGGTTGGCTCTCCCGGGATGGCAGTGGCGCTGTCGCGGCGTTTTGCGCCGGCGAAGGCCCCGGCGCCATCGGTCGATGGCATCAGCGGCGATGTGCTGGTCGTCATCGGGAGCGCGAACCTGCGCAGCCACCTGCAGGCCGACCAGCTCCAGCAGGCCGGCGGCGTCATGCTGCTGCGCGGACCCAGGACGCGCGAGCAGGACCCGGCCGCGCTGCTGCGCCGTATTGCGCAAGACGCGGCCGGGCAGCTTCAAGACCCACGCTTCGGCGCGCTGGTCGCCACCGGTGGCGACACGATGGAAGCCATCCTGGATCTTCTCAATGTCCGTGAGTTCGAGATCCTGCAAGAACTTGATCCCGGATTCCCGCTGGGCCGCGCCAGGCTTGGCGATGGGCGCTCGCTCCTGCTCGCCATGAAGGCCGGTGGCTTTGGCGGCGATGACGCGCTGGAGCGTGCTGTCGCGCGGCTACGTGGAGCAACCCAACCTTTATGAACGGATTCACTGTGAAGAATATTTCCCCCCCGCTTGCCCTGACCATGGGCGATGCATCCGGCATCGGGCCGGAGATCGTGGCGAAGGTACTGGCGAAGGGCGGCGAACGCGTCGTCGTGTTCGGCAGCCATGTCGTCATGCAGGACGCCGTGCGCAGGCTCGGACTGGACATCGAGGTACGGCGCATCCAGGCGCCCGATGCGGCCCGGTTCCAGCCGCGGGTCATTGAAGTCGTCGAGGCCACCCGCATCACCGAGCCGCCGCCCGTCGGGCAGATCAGCGCGGTCTCCGGGCAGGCCGCCTTCGACGCCATCGTTGCAGCCATCGCGGCGGCCAAATCCGCAGAAGTGAGCGGCGTCGTCACGGCGCCGATCAACAAAGAGGCGATGGCCAGCGCTGGAATCCGCTACCCCGGCCATACGGAGATCCTGGCCGACTACGGCGGCGCCAAGCGCGTGGCGATGATGCTTGCGAACGACGACATCCGCACGGTGCTTGTCACGATCCACACGTCGCTGCGCAAAGCGATAGAACAAGGCGATTTCGATGCCCAGATGTCCGCCATCCGGCTTGCCCACGAGGGGGGGAAGGCTCTCGGCTTCGCGGCCCCGCGTGTCGCCGTGGCGGGCCTTAACCCGCACGCAGGGGAAGGGGGACTCTTCGGAGATGAAGAGATCAGGATCATCCGGCCCGCAATCGACGCGGCCCGAGCCGAGGGCATCGATGCCACGGGCCCCTATCCCGGCGATACGGTTTTCATGCAGGCGCGCCAGGGCCGATTCGACGTTGTCGTGGCCCAGTACCACGACCAGGGGCTGATCCCCGTGAAGTACCTCGGGCTGGAAAAAGGCGTGAACATCACGCTGGGCCTGCCCTTCGTGCGCACCAGCCCGGATCACGGCACGGCATTCGACATCGCGGGCAAGGGTGTCGCGGACCATGCAAGCCTGGAAACGGCGCTTGCCTATGCAAAGCGCCTCGTCGCCGCGCAAACCAAGACAAACTAATTCAAAGTCAAAGGAAGCACCATCATGGGCCTACGTTTCATCTTCATGCTTACGCGCAACGACCGCACGGTTCCGGATGCGTCGCAGCAACTTCAGACTGCGCTCAGCCTCGGCGTGCGGCACATGGGGTTCAAAGACATCGGCTTGCCGATCGAGCAGCTGAAGGGCCTCAATGCGGCCATCAAGGCGGGCGGGGCGACCTCCTATCTGGAAGTTGTGTCGCTGGACCGCGAAAGCGAAATTGTGTCGGCAAAGGCAGCCGCCGAAATTGGCGTTGACGTTCTTCTGGGGGGCACACGCGTTGACGACGTGCTGCCGATCCTCAAGGGTACCGGCATCCAGTACTTCCCGTTCGCCGGCCGGATCACCGGCCACCCGAGCGTGCTGGAAGGCAGCGTCGAGGAAATTGTTGAAAGTGCCAGGGCGATCACAGCCAAAGACGGCGTGCATGGCCTGGACCTGCTGGCCTACCGCTCGGCGGAAAACGTGCCCGACTTGATGAAGGCCGTTTGCGCGGCGGTCTCCAAACCTGTCTTCATGGCGGGTTCGATCGATACCCCTGAACGAATTGCCGTCGTCCAGAATGCCGGCGCAGCGGGTTTTACGATCGGTACCGCGGCTTTGGACGGCAAATACCCGGCCGGCGGGAAGGACGTGCCAAGCCAGCTCAGCGCCATCATTCGCGACGTCGCTGCCCTGAACAAACACCTTTCGCCGATTCGCAAGAAGAACCTGTCAACTGCGCCTGCCGGCAAGATCGAGGGCCAGGTCAACAAGCTGCAATTCAGGGTTGCGAAGTTCGAGGGAAGCTCTGCCTGGTCATTCCGGCAGCACGGCGATGAACTGTTCTTTGTCCATCGGGGACGCCTGCTCATGAGGTTCCGCGACCGTGAAGAGATCGTCGAGCCGGGAGAGTTCATCGTCGTACCGCATGGCGTCGAGCACTGTGCGGTGGCTTTGGACGGGGAGGCGTCTGAAGTGTTGCTGGCAACTACGACTGCTTAGTTTCCGTCAGGCGTGGTCGCTCGCCTCGCGGCCTTGGCAAGCACCTGCGGTACCGGACCGCGGATTTATGCAGTTAAATACATGTTTTGCCGTTCTTAATACAAGGCTGACATGAACTACCGCCAGATCGAGTGCTTCCGCGCCGTCATGCACACAGGCTCGATGACGCTTGCCGCCGCGCAACTGCACACGTCGCAGCCCAACGTCAGCCGGGCCATCGCGCTGCTGCAGCGCGAGACGCAGCTGAAGCTGTTCGAACGTGTCGGGTTGCGCGTGGTCCCCACGCCTGAAGCACAAGCGCTGCTGAAGGAAGTGGACCGCGTTTATGTGGGGCTGCAGTCCATCGGCGCGGCGGCGGACCGCATCCGCACGCTGGGAGTCGAGGGCTTGCGAATCGCCGTCTCACCCAGCATCAGCATCAGCCCGGTGCCGCGCATCCTGCAAGTCTTTCGCGGAATGCGCCCGCGCGTGCCGGTCGTGGTTCACACGGCCGACTCCGCGACGATCTGCAAGTGGGTGTCGTCCGGCTATTACGAGCTCGGCCTGGTCGGCTATGTCGCGCTGCCGCAGGAGGTCGACACCGAACTCGTGTATTCGGAGCGTGCCGTGTGCATCGTGCCGCGGGGGCACCGGCTGGGGCGCAAGCGCAAGGTCGGTCCTTCGGACCTGGCCGGCGAGTCGTTCATATCGTTTGCGTCCCCGGACGTGATGCGTGCGGCCATCGACAAAGTCTTCGATCCCGAGGTGCGCAGGCTGGAGATCGAAACTTCGCTGGCGACGGCCGCCTGCGCGATGGTGACGCTGGGCCTGGGCGTCAGCATCGTGGATCCGGCGATGCTGAGCGAGCTGGCGCTCACGGGCGTGCATGCCCTGGAGTTCGAGCCGGCCATCCACTTCAACTGCCATTTGGTGCGCGCCCCCCAGCAGCCGGCGCAGGCGCTCGTCGCGGACTTCCTCGAGGCCGTGCGCATCGCGGTAGGCGGCGCGGAAAACACCGTTCGCAAGAGCAAGAAGGTCAGCCGATCGCCTGGGTGACCAGGGCCCAGCCGCCCTGGGCAGGACCCCGACCCGGCACGCGGCCGCGGACCATGATGGTCCCGCCGCCGACGCGCGGCAGCCCCAGGCTCTCCAGCCATGCCGACAAACCGCTCATGGCGTATACGTCGACGCGCACAAAACCCTCGATGTGACGGCAGCAATCGGAGATCAACACGCGTGCGGCATCGAAATCCGGCGCCGCCACCGGCCCGACGAGATGCCCGCGGCCGAAGCGGCGAAGTACGGCGAAGCCGGCGGCCTGGCCGCCGCGCTCTAGAACAACCGTCCTTTCCTGGGCGAACAAGCGGCGAAGCAGCTCGCCGCGCGGCATGCCCGCGCCACGGGCGTCCATCGCGATCAGGGATTCGACGTCGGCATCCGTCAGCGGCCGCAGGCGGTCCCCCTCACGTACCGCCAGCGCCGGCAGGGCCGCAAGCACGCCCTGGTGCTGGTCGATTTCGCCTGTAGAGACGAATCCCAGGCGCTCATACAGGCCGCGCCCTGCCACGGTCGCGTGCAGCAGCACGTCTCGTGGGGACAGCTGATCGAGCAAGGTCTCCATCATGCGATTGCCGATGCGCTGGCCCTGCAGCTCGGGCGCGACGATCACCAAGCCGATGGTGGCGTAGCTCCCAAATTGCCAGGACAGTGCGGTGCCCAATACTTTCCCGTCGCGTTCGGCGACCACGCCTTGCCCCAGCGACAACGCAAATTGCCAGTCCTCGATCCGATGCGGCCAATTGAAGGTGCTCGATAAAGCGTGCGCGGCCGGCAAGTCGCCTGGCTCGAACGGTCGCAGGCGGGCGGCATCGGTTGTGGCGGCGGCTTCGGAGTGCTTGACTGTGAGGGTGGTGGGGGCGGATGTCATGCGGTCGAGTATCGGGATGCAGGCCCATGCAGTCCAATAAAAATTCCGAGGCTATTCATTCCAATTTGATATGCCAGCCCCACAGTCTACGGACTCCTATCAGGGGTTACCCGTATCCTTTTGGCCTACCAGATCACTACATATCAATATTGTATGAATATCGCTAAAACTTATATTTGACCGCATGAATTGGCGTTCCGATACTCCGGGACATCAAGTCATTCCGATGACGCCCACCAACCCGAGGCCCCTGACCATGACCACACAATTGCCCTCGCCCCTGGCCCCAGTGCAGGTGGGTTTGGTCGTTGAACGGCTCAAAGCGGCCGGCCGCCTGGACCGCCTGTTTATAGACGGCGAATGGGTCCTGCCCGCGGGGCAAGCCCGGGCCAGCGTCATCAACCCGTCGACCGAAGAGCCCATCGCGCAGATCGCCTTGGGAACCGCCGAGGACGTCGCAACAGCTGTGGCCGCCGCCCGCAGCGCCTTTGCCACCTGGTCTGTCAGTTCCGCCGAAAGCCGGGCCTTGCTGCTCGGCCGCGTCCACGCCCTGATCCTCGAACGAGCCGAACTCTTCGCCCAGGCGATCTCGCTGGAGATGGGCGCCGCCATCGGCTTTGCGCGCAGCACCCAGGTGCCGGTCGCGGCCGAGCACATCCGCGTGGCCCGTGACAACCTGGCCRGCTATCCCTTTCTCTCCCACCGAGGCGACGTGACTATCCAGCGCGARGCCATCGGCGTGTGCGGCCTGATCACMCCCTGGAACTGGCCGCTCTACCAGATCACCGCCAAGGTCGGCCCCGCCCTGGCCGCCGGATGCACCGTCGTCCTCAAACCCAGCGAGCTGTCRCCCCTGAGCGCCCTGCTGTTTGCCGAGGTGGTGCAWGACGCCGGCATCCCGCCGGGCGTGTTCAACCTGGTGAGCGGGAATGGGCCGGAAGTCGGCGCCGCGCTGTCGGCGCATCSGGAYGTGGACATGATCTCGATCACCGGTTCAACCCGGGCCGGCGTGCTGGTGGCCCAGGCGGCGGCCCCGACGGTCAAGCGTGTGGCCCAGGAGCTTGGCGGCAAATCGCCCAATGTGATCCTGCCGGACGCGGACCTGGCGCGCGCCGTGCCGGCCGGCGTGGGGGCAGCATTTCGCAACGTCGGCCAGTCCTGTAGCGCGCCGACCCGCATGATCGTGCCGCGTGAGCGCCTCGAGGAAGTTGAACGGATCGCGCTCGAAGCGGCCTTGGGCTTTGTTGTGGGCGATCCGCGCTCGCCGCAGACCACGCACGGCCCGGTGGCCAACCGCGCGCAGTTCAACCGGGTGCAGGAAATGATTGGCATCGGGATTGCCGAGGGCGCGCGCCTCGTCTGCGGCGGCCCGGGCCGGCCGGAGGGCCTGGAGCGCGGCTTCTATTGCCGCCCGACCATCTTCTCCGGCGTGAACTCCCAAATGCAGATCGCGCAGGAAGAGATCTTCGGGCCGGTGCTGGTGATCATCGCCTACGACAGCGTGGACGAGGCGGTGGAGATCGCCAACGACACGGTCTACGGCCTGGGCGCGCATGTGCAGGGCCAGGACCTGGCCGCGGCGCGGGCGGTGGCGGCGCGCATCCGCTCGGGGCAGGTGCACATCAATTACCCGGCCTGGAGCCCCCATGCCCCCTTTGGCGGCTACAAACGCTCGGGCAACGGCCGCGAATACGGCATCGAAGGCCTTGAGGAATACCTGGAGACCAAGGCGATCCTGGGTTTTCAGGACGCCTCGATGCCCAGTACGACAGTGAAACCATCGCGCAATGCGCAGGAGCAATCATGACAGTGGCCTTAATGCTGCACCGTGCCAACGGCACACCCGTTTCAACTTCTTTTCGCCGGGCGGCGTTCGGCAAGGATGATCCCTTTGCGCGAAATCGCGAAATCGCCTGGGAAGGGCCCGACGCGATGGCCGTGGGCCGAACCAGCTTCATTGGTGAGCTCGACGTCGCAAGTTATCCCCACATCGAAACCATCGTCGTGTCGGAAGGAGAACTGACGCTGACGGTGGCCGGAGCGGCCCCGCTGGTGCTCGGCCCCCAAGCGGGTGCCGTCATCGGATGCGGCACCGCGCTTCGCATCCACGCCGCATCCCGCGTGCAGTTTTCGTTTTGCGCGGCCGCTTGCGGCAAGCCGACAAAGCACAGCCTTGTTCCCTTGCGCGCCGACGCCGACTTCAAGCCGTCCGCAACGCTGCCGCCGGAGGCGCTGCTAGGCCCGGCCCCGGAATGTCGCAGTGACAACGTCTTTACCGAGGAAAGCGTGGAGTACCGCGCGGGTACCTGGGATTCAACCCCCTACCACCGGATCGTCCGCCCGCATCGCCAGAACGAGTTCATGCACCTCGTGGCCGGCAGCGTGCGATTCGCAGCGCCCGATGGCAGCGTGTTGTCGGCAGGCATCGGCGATGCGCTTTTTGTGCCGAAAGGCGTCTCGGTCGGATGGGAAAGCAGTGATCGCGTGGCGAAGTTCTTTGTGGTGCAGGCCGTCCAGGCTTGAACGGGCGAGCGAAATCCATCATGTCCCCTCCCTTAGTCCACCTCAACACCTCCCCCAAGCCGCCGGCCTCCGCTGACGTCGTCGTGATCGGCGGCGGCATCGTTGGTGTCTTTGCCGCCTACTACCTGGCCCAGCGCGGCGTTTCGGTCGCCCTGGTCGAAAAGGGCCGCATCGGCGCCGAGCAGTCCAGCCGCAACTGGGGCTGGTGCCGCCAGCAGAACCGCGACGCGCGTGAACTGCCTATGGCCACCAGGAGCCTCGAACTCTGGGACCAGTTTGCCATCGACAGTGGCGAAGACACGGGTTTTCGTCGCTGCGGGCTGCTGTTTCTCAGCAACGACGAGGCTGAATTGTCGGGCTGGGCCAACTGGCGCGATTTTGCCAAGACCTCCGGCGTCACGAGCCACATGCTCAGCAGCCGCGAGGCTGCCGAGCGGGGGAATGTCACCGGCCGCGCCTGGAAGGGCGGTGTCTTCTCGCCCAACGACGGCACCGCCGATCCCGCCAAGGCCGCGCCGGCCGTGGCGGCTGCGCTCATGAAGCTCGGCGGCAGCGTCCACCAGAGTTGTGCCGCCCGCGGCATCGAGACGGAAGGCGGGCGCGTCAGCGGTGTCATCACGGAAGCCGGCGTCATCAAAACCAGGACGGCCGTGCTCGCCGGCGGCGCCTGGGCATCCGCGTTCTGCCGCCAGCTGGGCATCCGTTTCCCGCAAGCGTCTATCCGCCAATCCATCCTCAGCGTGTCCCCCGTGGAGCATCACTTGCCCGATGCCCTGGTGATGCAGGGAGTGTCGGCCACGCGCCGCGGCGATGGGCGCTACGCACTGGCCATCAGCGGCCGCGCGCGCGTGGACATTACGCCGCAGTTCATGCGCTTCGCTCCGCAATTCGTGCCGATGTTCGCCAAGCGCTGGCGCAGCCTTCTGCCGGGTGGCCTGCAAGGCATCCGGGGTGGCCACGAAACGCTGAGGCGGTGGCGGCTCGATGCGCCGACGCCCATGGAGCGGATGCGCATCCTCGATCCGACGCCCTGCCTGAGCACGATCAAGGAGACCCACCGCCGCGCCGTCGAACTGCTGCCCCAACTTCAGGGCGCAAAGATCACGCACGCGTGGGCCGGCTTCGTCGACAGCACGCCGGACGGTGTTCCCGGCATTGGCGAAGTGCCGGGCATGCCGGGATTCATTCTGGCCGCCGGCTTTTCGGGACACGGCTTTGGCATCGGCCCCGGCGCAGGTCATCTGATTGCGGACCTGGCCACCGGCGCCGAACCGATCGTGGATCCCACACCCTTTCGGCCCGGCCGATTCAGCAGCTCCGCGTGGGGCAAGGTCGCGGAATTCTAGGCCGCCCCTGCCCAATCCATCCATCTATCCAGCCAGCCCCCGCAACCCCTAACCAGGAGACCACCATGAATGATTCCAACCGCGAACTGAAAGGTACCCACATGAAACAGACCCACAACACTGGCGATGCCCTCATGGGCAAACTGACACGGCGCGACGCCGTATTTGCCGGGGCGGCAAGCTTTGCCCTGGCTTCCCTGGGTGTGGCGGAGAGTGCCTACGCCTCCACGCCTGCCACGAAGCCGACGGGCCAGGCCATCCTCGGCTTCGCGCAGGAAGTGACCGTCCTGCATCCGCTGATGGCCGCCAACGAGGTGGACCAGGGCGTCTGGTGGAACCTCTTCAGCCCGCTGTGGATGCTGGACGCGGAGGGCAAGTTCGTTCCGGTGCTGGCGAAGGCGGTGCCCACCATCGAGAACGGCGGCATTTCGGCCGACGGCCTGACTTGGCGCGTCGAGTTGCGCAACGACGTGAAATGGCATGACGGCAAGCCGATGACGGCCGAGGACATCAGGTATTCGATCAACCTGATGAAGAACCCGGGCTTTCGCGCCGCCAGCCGCGGCGGCTTCGAGCTCATCACGTCCGTGGCTGTCGAAAGCAACCAGGTGGTCACCTGGAAACTGAAGGAGCCGCACGCTCCGCTTGCGTCTGTGCTGAGCTGGACTTTCATCGTCCCCGCGCACGTTCTTTCCCAGGATGCGGATCCGAACTCATCGAAATTCGCCGCCGCGCCCGTCGGCACCGGGCCGTTCCGCTTCGTCAGCCGCAAGACCGGCGACCACATGATTTTGGAAGCCAGCCCGAATTACTTCGGCAAGGGACCGTCCCTGAACCGGCTCATCTTCAAGTACGTGCCGGACCTGAACGCGATGTACACCCAGTTCAAGACCGGGGAGATCGACTACATCGGCCTGCAAGGCATCCCCGCCAACTTCTACAAGGAAGCGATTGCCTTGGGTGGCCGCCGCGTTCAAGCCGTGCCTCGCGCCGGGGTAGAAAACCTGACGCTCAACCTTGCGCATCCTGTTCTCGGAGACAAGGCGGTGCGCAAGGCGCTGAACATTGCGATCGACCGGCAGTCGATTTGCGATCTTGTGTATTACGGCGTGCCCAAGCCGGCGAACAACTACATGACCCCGACGCACTGGGCCGCCAACCCCAACCTGCCGAAGCCCGAGTACGACCTGAAAAAGGCCGGCGCGATGCTGGACCAGGCCGGCTGGGTGCGGGGCCCGGATGGCATCCGTGTCAAAAACGGCGTGCGGCTGTCCTTCACCAACTCCACGACCACCGGCAACTCCCTGCGGGCGCAGACGCAGCAGCTCATTGCCGATGATTTCAAGAAGATCGGCGTCGAGATGCTGATCAAGAACCTGGTGGCTGCGGTGCTGTGGGCCGATTTCTGGAGGAACTCCGAGTTCGACAGCCTGATGACCGGGACGACCTACACCATAGCCTCGGACCCGGACGTCACCAACCGCTTCGGCTCCGGCCGCATTCCGAAGCAGAGCGGATCGGGTGCGAACGTGAGCCAGTACAAAAACGGCGGGGTCGATACGCTGCTCGCCAGGGGCCGCCAGGAATACAACATCGTCAAGCGCAAGGAAATCTACGCCAAGGTCCAGGAGCTCATCAATGACGACCTGCCGTTCCTGCCTATCTTCGGCGAGGTGTTTATCGAGGGCACGAAGGCCGGACTGACGGGCTACGTGAACAACGTGAACGCGCGGACGAATACCTGGAACGCGGCCGGCTGGCGCTGGACGGCCTGACGCATCATGGGACGCTATCTCCTGCGCCGCTTGCTGCAGTCGCTGCTGCTGCTCGTGCTGGTCTCGATGATCGCCTTCGCGATCCTGCATCTCGCGCCGGGGGGGCCGCTGGCGCAATTCGTGGCCACCGGCAATCTCGGCCAGGAAGACGTCGATCGCCTGATGGCGCAGTACGGCTTGAACAGGCCGCTGCCGATCCAGTACCTGGACTGGGTGGGAAGCCTGGTGACCGGCGACTGGGGAAGCTCCTATCGCGACCAGTTGCCGGTGCTCAAGAAGATCGGCATGCACATCGGGCCGACGCTCGAACTCATGGTGAGCTCGACCCTGCTCGCGATGTTCATCGGCGGGCTGATCGGCATCCTGGGTGCGGTGCGGCGCTACTCGTTCTTCGACCACCTGGCCACGGTGGGGGCGATGGTCGCCCTGTCGATTCCCACGTTCTGGTTCGGCCTGGCCGTCATCTACGTGTTCTCGGTGAACCTGGGCTGGCTTCCGGCGGGTAACCGCGAGAACATCGGAGACGGCTCCTTTGTCGACCGGCTGCAGCATCTGCTGCTGCCTTGCATCGTGCTGGCGCTGGTATCCACGGCGGTGTGGAGCCGCTACATGCGCTCTTCGATGCTGGACGTGGTGAACCAGGACTACATCCGCACCGCCAAGTCCAAGGGCGTGCCGGCCATGCGGATCCTGCTGCACCATGCGCTGCGCAACGCGCTGCTGCCGATGATCACGATCACCGGCCTGCACGTGTCCACCTTGCTGAGCGGCGCGCTGGTGACGGAAACCGTCTTCACCTGGCCCGGCATGGGCCGGCTGTTCCTCGACAGCGTCAGCAACCGCGACTACCCCGTGGTGATGGGGATGCTGATGTTCACGGCTTGCATGGTTCTGCTGGGCAGCCTGCTCGCGGACCTTCTTTATTCCGTCGCGGATCCGCGCATCAAAGGAGCGTCGAAATGAGCACCGTCCAGACCGCTTCGCTGGTTCCGCCGCGCCGCACCTTCGCCGAGCGCTATCCGGCCTTGAGGCGTTTTTTGCGCCACCGGGCTGCGCTTTTGGGCGTGGGCGTCGTGCTGTTCATGACGATCTTCAGCTTCGTGGGCCCCTGGCTGATGCCATTCAATGCCACCGACACCGACATTCGCGCACGCTTGACGGAGCCGTTCGCCGGCGCGCACGTGCTCGGAACCGATCCGCTGGGCCGTGACGTCCTGGTGCGCCTGATGTATGCCGGCCGCATCTCCCTGTCCATCGGCTTTGCGGCCACCGCCTTGGCGGTGGTGGTCGGCGTCCTGGTCGGTCTCCTGGCGGGTTTCTACCGCGGCGCGATCGGGGCTGCGCTGATGCGCTTCGTGGATGCGATGCTCTGCTTCCCGACCATCTTCCTGCTGCTGGCCATTGCGGCCCTGATCGAGCCTTCGGTCGCGTCCATCGTGTTGCTGATCGCCCTGGCGAGCTGGATGGAGGTGGCGCGCGTGGTGGAAGGGCAGATCCGTTCGCTGCGCGAACGCGATTTCGCGCTCGCCGCTGAATCGCTGGGCGCCAGCGACAGCCGCATCATGTTCCGTGAACTTTTGCCCAACGCTGTCGCGCCCATCGTGGTTGCAGCGACGCTGAACATCGCGCACGCCATCCTGGCCGAGTCCTACATCAGCTTCCTGGGCTTTGGCATCCAGCCGCCGACGCCGAGCTGGGGAAACATGCTGGAGAACGCGCAGAGCTACCTGACCAACGCGCCCTGGCTCGCCATCGTGCCGGGGCTGGCCATCACGCTCACGGTCACGAGCTTCAATTTCATTGGTGACGGCCTGCGCGATGCGCTGGACGCCAAACTGGATCGTTGAGGTGATGGACATGAATCTTTACGAACCCATCCGCACCCCTGCCGCCCAAGCCGGCGCGCAAGCGGAGAACATCCTGGATGTACGCGACCTGAATGTCGCTTTCCGCACGGCAGCCGGAACGGTGCATGCCGTGCGCGACGTCAGCTTCTCGGTGCGCCGCGGCGAGACACTGGCGCTGGTGGGGGAAACCAGTTCCGGCAAGAGCGTGACCTGCCTCGGCCTGCTCGGCCTCACGCCGCCCGCGCCGTACTGCACCATCACGGGTTCCGCACGCCTGATGGCCCGCGATGGCAACTCGTATGAACTGGTCGGAACGCCCGAGCGCGTGATGCGGCGGGTGCGGGGAGGCGTCGCCTCGGTGATCTTCCAGGAACCGATGACCTCGCTGAATCCGGTGCACACCGTCGGCGCGCAGATCTGCGAGAGCTTGCGTATCCACCTCGGGATGAGCGCGCGTGCCGCCACGGACCGCGCCGCCGAACTCCTGAACCAGGTCGGCATCTCGGACCCGAAACGCCGCCTGACCAACTACCCGCACGAACTGTCCGGCGGCATGCGGCAGCGCGTGATGATCGCCATGGCGATTGCGTGTGAACCTTCGCTGCTGATCGCCGACGAGCCGACCACCGCGCTCGACGTCACCATCCAGGCGCAAATCCTCGAATTGTTGGAAAAACTGCAGTCCGAGACCAAGATGGCCATGATCTACATCACGCACAACCTTGGCACCGTCGCCGAAATTGCCGACCGTGTGATGGTGATGTACGCGGGCCGCATCGTCGAGCAGGCCGATGTTGTGGAGCTCTTCACGCAGCCGCGGCATCCCTACAGCCGCGGCTTGGTCCATTCGGTTCCGCGGCTGCATTCGAACCGCGCCCGCAAAACCCCGTTGTTCGCGATTCCGGGCAACGTGCCCGATCCCGCCGCGCACCCGCCCGGCTGCACCTTCGGGCCGCGCTGCGGCCATTTCGAGCCGGGCCGCTGCGATGCCGCGGTGCCGGTCCTGGAGAACGCACAGCCGGGCCATCTGGTGCGATGCGTCCGTTGGCCGGAAATTGAAGGAGCCGTGTGATGCAGCAAAAACCTCTTACTCCCCTTGCTCCCCTTGCTCCCCTTACGTCCCTTACTCCCCCCTTGTTGCAAGTCGAGGGATTGCGCAAGTGGTACCCGCTGGGTGGCGGCTGGCTCGGCAAGGCGGCGCAGAACGTCAAGGCGGTCGACGGCGTCAGTTTCGAGATTCGCCGGGGCGAGGTCCTGAGCCTGGTGGGCGAAAGCGGCTCGGGCAAAAGCACGGTCGGCCGTGCCATCCTGAACCTGGATCCGCCTACCGCTGGGGAGGTGCACTTCGACGGGGAACCCTTGGTGGGCCTCACGCGGCGCCAGATGCGGCCGCTGCGGCGTGCGATGCAGATGGTGTTCCAGGACCCGTACTCGTCGCTGAACCCGAAACACACGGTTGAGGAACTGCTCTCGGCGCCGCTGGAAATCCACATGCCCGAGCTGAGCTTGCAGGAGCGCCGGGACCGCATCGATGCCGTGCTGAAGACGGTCGGGCTGAACCCGGCGCACCGCTCGCGCTATCCGCACGAGTTCTCGGGCGGCCAGCGCCAGCGGGTCGGCATCGCCCGTGCGCTCATGACCGATCCGCAATTGCTGGTGGCCGACGAACCGGTGTCGTCCCTGGACGTGTCCGTGCAGGCCCAGGTGATCAACCTGTTGCTCGAGCTGAAGCAGCGCCTCGGCCTCACGATGCTGTTCATCAGCCACGACCTCGCGGTGGTGGGCCATATTTCGGACCGCATCGCCGTGATGTACCTGGGCCGCCTGGTGGAGATCGCCGACGCCGAATCTTTGCTGAAAAACCCGCGGCACCCCTACACACGCGCCCTGATGGCCGCCGTGCCGAACCTCGATCCGCGGCAGCGGCGCCCGCGCGAACTGCTCAAAGGCGACATTCCCAGCCCCTTGTCTCCCCCCTCGGGCTGCGCGTTCCGTACGCGTTGCCCGCACGCCCAGTCGGCGTGCGCGAACGGGGTTCCCGAACTCAGGTTCGTCGACCGGGATCATGCGACCGCGTGCATCCGGGACGATATCTAACGCAAACTTATGTCTCCACCCATTCTTCGCATACGCAGCGACGACAAGCTGCCCGAACGCGCCGATGCCGTGGTGATCGGCGGCGGCATTGTCGGCGTTTCAACGGCCTATTTCCTGGCCAGGCGCGGCTTCTCGGTCGCGCTTCTTGAAAAGGGCTACATCGGCGGGGAGCAGTCCAGCCGCAACTGGGGCTGGTGCCGCCAGCAGAACCGCGACGCCCGCGACCTGCCGCTTGCGACGCTGGCGCTGCGCCTCTGGGAGGAACTCACGCGCGACATCGGGCGGGACCTCGGTTTCCGCCGCTGCGGCCTGTACTACGCCACCGACAAGCCGCAGCAACTCTCCACCTGGGAGACATGGGGCCAACAGGTCGGACGGCCCGGCGGCGTCCGCACCCGCATGCTCGACGCGGCGGAGGCCGCGCGCGTCATGGAAGGCAGCGGCAGCCGCCAGTGGCTGGGCGGCGTGCATTCGATGGACGACGGCACGGCCGAGCCCGCCCTTGCCGCGCCGGGCATTGCCGAAGGCGCACGGGCGCTGGGCGCTACCGTCCACCAGGACTGCGCGGCCCGCGGCCTGGACATCAGCAACGGCGCGGTCACCGGCGTGGTCACGGAACGCGGCCTGATCAAGACCAGCGCCGTCGTCTGTTCCGGTGGCGCCTGGGCGTCCGCCTTTTGCCGCCGGCACGGCATCTCCTTCCCGCAGGCGAGCGTGCGCGCGAGCGTTCTGCGCACCCGCCCCATCGAAGGCCTGCCGGCGGCGCTCTCCGCGCCGGAGTGCTCGCTGACGCGCCGCCTCGGAGGCGGCTACAACCTGGCGATCAGCGGCAAGGCGAAGCTCGAAATCACACCGCAGGGGCTGCGCTACGCACGCGAATTCATGCCGATGTTCATGAAGCGCATCAAGGCTGTGGAGTTCGGCATTGGCCGCTCCTTCTTTCGCGGCCCCGAAGCGCTGGGGAGCTGGCGCTTCGACGAGGTGTCGCCGTTCGAGCAGATCCGCGTGCTTGATCCCGCGCCGGATCCGCGAGCCATCCTCAACCTGCTCGGTTGCTTCCAGAACCTGTACCCCGCCTTGAAAGACGTGGCGGTGGACCAGGCCTGGGCTTCCTACATCGACAGCACGCCAGACGGCGTGCCGGTCATTTCGCCGGTCGATGCCGTCAAGGGCTTCGTACTCGCAGCAGGGTTCAGCGGCCATGGTTTCGGTACCGGCCCTGCCACGGGGCAGCTGGTCGCGAGCCTGGTCACAGGCGATCAGCCACCCGTCGATCCAATGCCCTTCCGCTTCTCGCGCTTTGCCGACGGCTCGAAAGTCACCGTCGGTGCTTTCTGACGACTTCCCCGCTGCGGCCTGTCCATCAATTTCCCTCTTCACAAAAGGACCACCTCTCATGAGCAATCTCACCTTCTTCAAGTTTGACGACCTGGGCCCCTCGCGCGACAGGACACCGTTGCCGGAACGCCTCATGGAAGGCAACCCGCAATTCAGGAGTTGGGAAGTCGAACGATCTTCCGACAACAAGGTGCTCACCGGTATCTGGGAGACGACACCGGGCACCTTCCGATCGATCAAGGGCGGCACCCTGGAGTTCTGCTACATCCTCTCGGGCGTGTCGGAACTAACTGAGGACGGAAAGCCGCCGGTGCGGGTCCAGGCCGGCGACGCCTTCGTGATGAAGCCCGACTTCATCGGTGTTTGGCGCTGCATCGAAACTACCCGCAAGATCTGGGTCGTGTACGAGTAAGCCGCATGTCGTTCCTGTACAAGGCCGACCCCGCGCGCGGGGCGGAATGGGCACGCCTGTTCGCCGCCAAGGCGCCCGGCATCCCGTTTCATATCTGGCCCGACATCGGACAGGCGGACCGCGTGCGCTATCTTGCCGCGTGGGTGCCGCCGCCGGACATGGCGCGGCAGTTTCCCAAGCTGGAGCTCTTTTTCTCCACGGGCGCGGGAATCGACCAGTTCGACCTTGCCGCGCTGCCGCCGGAACTGCCGGTGGTGCGCCTGGCGGAGCCCGGCGTCGTCGCCGGCATGGTGGAGTACGCCACGATGGCGGTCCTCGCGCTTCACCGCGACCTGCCGGCCTATATACGGCAGCAGCGCGAGGGCCTTTGGGCCGCGCACCGCAGCTATCCCGCATCGAAGCGCCGTGTGGGCGTCCTCGGCCTGGGCGTGCTCGGATGCGCTGTGCTGGGCCAGCTGCGCACACTCGGCTTCCAGCTCTCCGGCTGGAGCCGCACGCGCCGCCAGCTTGAAGGCGTGGCCTGCTACTCGGGCCCGGAGGAACTGCCGGCGATGCTGGCCAGCACCGACATCCTCGTGTGCCTGCTGCCCCTTACCCCGGAGACGCGCGGCATTCTCGACTCGGCCCTGTTTCAGCACCTGCCGCGCGGCGCATCGCTGGTGCATGTCGGCCGCGGGGCGCACCTCGACCACCCCGCGCTGCTCGATGCGCTGGAGACGGGCTGGCTGTCGGGCGCGGTTGTCGATGTCACCGATCCGGAGCCGCTGCCGGCGGGCCACCCCTTCTGGGCACACCCGAAGATCCTGCTCACGCCGCACATCGCGAGCATGACGCAGCCGGAGACGGCCGTGGAACAGGTGCTAGCCAACATCCGCCGGCACGAGGCGGGCCAGCCCTTGATCGGGCTGGTTGACCGTTCGCGGGGGTATTGAGAACCATGGACAAAGACATCGAACACATAGAAGATTTGCTGCCGGCTCTGGTCGCGCTGCGGCGTGACCTGCACGCACACCCTGAGCTGGCGTTCGAGGAGCGCCGCACTTCCGGCGTGGTCGCCGCCGCGCTGCGCGACTGCGGCCTGGAAGTGCACGAAGGAATCGGCGGAACCGGCGTGGTGGGCGTTCTGCGCAAGGGCGATTCGACACGCATGGTGGGCCTGCGCGCGGACATGGACGCGCTTCCCATGCGGGAGGATACCGGGCGGCCCTACGTCAGCCGCCACCCCGGCGTTCACCACGGCTGCGGCCACGACGGCCACACGGCCATGCTGCTGGGAGCCGCGCAGCAGCTGGCGCGGGCCGGCAACTTCGATGGCCGAATTGCCTTTATCTTCCAGCCCGCCGAAGAAGGGCGCGGAGGCGCACGCGAGATGGTGCGGCAAGGTTTATTCGACCGCTTTCCGTGCGAATCCGTCTTCGCCCTGCACAACTGGCCCGACCTGCCCGCGGGTACGGTGGCCACAAGGCCGGGGCCCATCATGGCCGCGGCGGATCGCTTCGACATCGTCGTGCGCGGCCAGGGCGGCCACGCGGCGCAGCCGCACCGGACACCCGACGTGGTGCTTGCCGCGAGCCAGCTCGTTGCGCAGATGCACACCATCGTGTCGCGGCGAATTCCTCCCACGCAAAACGCCGTCCTGTCGGTGACGCGTATCAGCGGCGGCCAATCGCACAACGTCCTGCCGGCGGCCGTGGAGCTGACCGGCACTGTGCGCAGTTTCGACGCTAATGTGCAGGACACGATCGAGCAGGCGATCCGCGATGTCGCGGCGGGTGTCGCGCGCGCAAGCGGCACCGCGATAGAGGTCGAGTACACGCGCTACTACCCGGCAACGATCAACAGCCCTGAGCACGCCCAACTCGCACTGGAGGCAGCGCGCAGCGTCGGCCTGCAAGCACAGGTGGCGGAAACGCCGGCTTTCACGTCCGAAGACTTTGCCTTCATGCTCCAGCAGCGGCCCGGGGCCTACCTGTGGCTCGGCCAGCGAGGCGCGGACCATGCTGCCCCGCTGCACCACCCTTCGTACGACTTCAACGACGACGTTCTGGCCTGCGGCGTGCGTTGGCTCACTGCCGTCGCGCAAATGGCCCTGCGCTGAACGGGACCTACTTCAAGCAACGAGACCTACGATGCTCTACTTATCCACCCGCGGCCACCCCGACCGCAAACTTTTTTGCGAAATCCTGCTGGAGGGCCTGGCGCCCGACGGAGGTTTGTACCTGCCGGAGCACTATCCACAGGTCACGCCCGGGCAGCTGTCCAGGTGGCGCGGCTTGCCGTATGCGGAACTCGCCTTTGAAGTCCTCTCGCTGTATATCGACGACATCCCGGCCGAGGACCTGCGCGCGATCTGCCGCAAGACCTATACCGAAGAGGTCTTCGGCACAAAGGAGATCGTGCCGCTCAAGCAACTGGAGGAGGGCGTCTACCTGCAAGCCCTTTCCAACGGCCCGACGCTGGCTTTCAAAGACATGGCCATGCAGCTGCTGGGCAACCTGTTCGAATACGAGCTGGGCCGACGCGGCGAGGAGCTGAACATTCTGGGGGCCACTTCCGGCGACACCGGCAGCGCCGCTGAGTACGCGATGAAGGGCAAGAAGGGCGTGCGGGTGTTCATGACCTCGCCGCACGGCCGCATGAGTCCCTTTCAGCAGGCGCAGATGTTCAGCCTGCAGGATGCCAACATCCACAACCTCGCGATTGAGGGCGTGTTCGACGACTGCCAGGACATCGTCAAGGCCGTTTCCAACGACCTCGAGTTCAAGCGTAAGTACAAGATCGGCACCGTCAACTCGATCAACTGGGCACGCCTGATGGCGCAGGTGGTGTACTACTTCGCCGGCTACTTCCAGGCCACGGACCTTGCCCCCACGCTCCGCACTGACGTGTCGTCGCTGCCCCTTTCTGACGAATCCCGGGGCTCGTTTCCTAGGGGCGGCTCGTCGGAAAATTCTCATATCCAGAAGGTCGATTTCACCGTGCCGTCGGGCAATTTCGGCAACATCTGCGCCGGCCATGTGGCGCGCATGATGGGCCTGCCCATCGACAAGCTGGTGCTCGCCACCAACGAGAACGACGTGCTGGACGAATTCTTCCGCACCGGCGTTTATCGGGTGCGCGGCAGCGCCGACACCTACGAGACCTCCAGTCCGTCGATGGACATTTCCAAGGCCAGCAACTTCGAGCGTTTCGTGTTCGACTTGCTGGGCCGCGATACGGGCAGGGTCAAGCGCTTGTTCGGCGAAGAGCTCGCGAAGAACGGCTATTTCGATCTGAGTGCCGACCCTGCCTTCGCGCAGGCCCGTGCGCGCTACGGCTTCCTCAGCGGCAAGAGCACGCACGCCGACCGCCTGGCGACGATACGCGACACGCACCGGCGCTTTGGCGCGACCATAGACACCCACACGGCCGACGGGCTGAAAGTGGCGCGCCACTTCGTACAGCCCGGGGTGCCCATGATCGTGCTGGAGACGGCGCTGCCGATCAAGTTCGCGGCAACCATCGTTGAAGCCTTGGGCCACGAGCCCGACCGGCCCGCGCGGTTCCAGGGTATCGAAGACCTGCCCAAGCGCGTGACGGTTTTGCCGGCCGACACGGTGCGGGTCAAGGCATTCGTTACCGCACACGTTTCCTGATCGAAGCATGGCTGTCTTCACCGAAGTTCCCTACGACGAGGCTGCCGCCTTCCTGCGGCGGGTGGGTCTCGGCAATCTGCAGGCCATGGCAGTCTGCAGTGGCGGCATTGAGAACACCAACTACTTCGTGAATACGGATCGCGGCGAGTACGTGCTGACACTGTTCGAGCGCCTGGCGTGGGAGCAATTGCCGTTCTACCTGCACTTGATGCAGCATCTGGCCAGCCGCGGCCTTCCGGTGCCCAAGCCGGCGCCGGACGCGGAAGGCCGAATCTTGCACCGCCTCAAGGGCAAGCCGGCGACAGTGGTGGGAAGGTTGCGAGGAAAGAGTGAACTGTCGCCAGACGCCAGGCACTGCGCCGCGGTGGGCGAAATGCTGGCGCGAATGCACTTGGCCGGCAAGGACTATTCCCGGCACCAGCCCAACCTGCGCGGCCTTCCGTGGTGGACTGAAACTGTGCCGGCTCTGCTGCCACACGTGGGCCAGGCCCAGTGCAAGCTGCTGCTGGACGAACTGGACTTCCAGACGGGAATTGCCGCATCCCCCGACTACGCAGCACTGCCACGCGGCCCGGTACATGCCGACCTGTTTCGCGACAACGTGATGTTCGAGGGCGGCTGCCTGAGCGGCCTCCTCGATTTTTACTTTGCGGGTTGCGACACCTTCCTGTTCGACATCGGTGTCTGTCTCAACGACTGGTGCGTGGATCTGGGGAACGGACGCATTGACCCCGTGCGAAGGGCTGCATTCCTGGCCGCCTACCAGTCGGTGCGCCCGCTCGTGGCTGAAGAACAGCGTCTGTTGCCGGCCCTTGAGCGAGCCGCGGCCTTGCGCTTCTGGGTATCGCGGCTCTGGGATTGCCATTGCCCCCGCGAAGCCGCCATTTTGAAGGTTCATGACCCCAGCCACTTCGAGCGTGTTCTGCGCCAGCGCGTGAGCGATGCCGCCGGCACGGGAATTTTCTATCTTCCAGAAAGGACCTTGGGCTGACCTGGGCCCTGACCAGCCCCATGGGGTTGGGTTCCGAGGCATGACCTTGCGGCAACTGTTCGCGACATGTTGAAGAACTTGTGACCGGGTGAAACCGCGTTCCACCGTGATTGCGCGATGCCGACGGCGGTGGCTTTATTGGTTTATTGATCTATTGAGAAGAGGTTAAATATGAACACACAACACTACATCGCGGGCCGCTGGCAGCCCGCTCAGGACGAGCGCTGCTTCGAGGTCCGCAATCCGGCCGATGACAGCCTGCTTGCGCAAGTGAGCGAAGGCGGCGCTGCCGACGCGCGGCTGGCCGCGGACGCCGCCGCCTTGGCGCTGCCGGCCTGGAAGGCGCGCCCGCCGCGTGAGCGCTGCCTGATCCTGAAGAAATGGCAGGCGCTGATCGAGCGCGACGTGGAGCCGCTCGCCCAGCTGATCTCGCGCGAACAGGGCAAGCCGCTGGCCGAGGCACGCGGCGAGATCGCCTACAGCGCCGGCTACGTGGAGTGGTTTGCCGAGGAGGGCGTGCGCGCCAACGGCGAGATCATCGCCGCGCCGGTGTCGAGCAAGCGCTTCCTGGTGCTGAGGGAGGCCGTCGGCATCGTGGCGGTGGTCACGCCGTGGAACTTCCCGGCCGCGATGATTGCGCGCAAGATCGCGCCCGCGCTGGCCGCCGGCTGCACGGTGCTGGCCAAGCCGGCCGAGGACACGCCGCTCACGGCGCTGGCCCTGGTCAAACTGGCCGAGGAAGCCGGCGTGCCGCCGGGCGTGCTCAATATCGTGTCGGCTTCGCGCGAACGGACCCCGCAAGTGGTGGGCGAGTGGCTTGCTGATCCGCGGGTGCGAAAAATCAGCTTCACGGGCAGTACCCCGGTGGGCAAGTTGCTGGCGCGCGATTCCGCCGCGACGCTGAAGAAGCTGTCGCTGGAGCTGGGCGGAAACGCGCCCTTCATCGTGTTCGAGGACGCGGACCTGGACGCCGCCGTGGAGGGCCTGATGGCCGCCAAGTTCCGCAACGCCGGGCAGACCTGCGTGAGCCCGAACCGCGTCTACGTCCATACCGCTGTCCATGATCGCTTCGTCGACAAGCTGGCCGCTCGGGTGGGCGCCTTGCGGGTCGGCCCGGCCGACTGGCCCGAGGCCGAGATCGGCCCGATGATCAACGCCCGTGCGGTGGACAAGATCGAGCGGCACGTGAACGATGCCGTGGCCAAGGGTGCCAAAGTGATCGTGGGCGGCCAACGGGTGCGCAACGAAACCGCCCGCGGCCCGAATTACTACGCGCCCACGGTGCTCATCAACGCCACCCGCGAGATGGAACTGTCGTGCGAGGAAACTTTTGGCCCGGTGGTGCCGGTCTTCCGCTTCGCGAATGAGGCGGAGGTGATGGAGCAGGCCAATGACACGCCCTACGGGCTGGCCGGCTACTTCTATTCGAACGACGTCAAGCGCATCTGGCGCGTGGCCTCGGCCCTGGAGACCGGAATGGTTGGCATCAACGAAGGCGCCATCGCCGCGCAGGCCGCGCCCTTTGGTGGCGTGAAGGAGTCGGGCTACGGGCGCGAAGGCTCGCATTGGGGCCTCGACGAGTATTTGCACACCAAGTACCTGTGCCAGGGCGGGCTGGGGTGAAGCAAGACGGGCAAGCCTAGAAATCAGCCACCTTGCCCCACATCGACTCCTTGAAACGGGCGGGGTCGAAAGGCTTCGGGTCGAAGATCGGTTGGGCGCCCGACACGATGTCGGCGATCAGGTGTCCGGCGCCGGGGCCGATGCCGAAACCGTGTCCCGAAAAACCCGCGGCCAGGATGAGGCCGGGCACCTGCGGCAGTTCCCCGATACCGGGCACGCCGTCGGGCGTGCTGTCGATGTAGCCCGCCCAGGTGTTGGCGATGCGGGCTTCGCGCAGCACGGGCAACAGGTCGACGGCACGGCGATGGATTTCGCGGACGCCCGCGGGGTCGGGCTTCGGGTTGAGGATGCGCGCCCGTTCCATAGGGGTGGGTGCGTCCAGCTTCCATCGTGCGCGGGTTTCGTGGCCCCAGCGTATGCCTTCCAGGCCGCCGGGAAACACATTGCGCCAGCGCTTGGCGAACATCGGGATGAACTGCGGCGCGAAGCGCAGCAGCTGCGGCGTGGGGTCGGCGCGCCCACGGCCGCTGATGGCCAGGACGTAATGGCCGTCGGGGCGCCGGGTGATGGCGACGCGCGGGCTGGTCAGTGCCGCCGGCAGTTGCTGCGCCACCGGCGACAGGCGCACGATGGACTGGCGTATCGTGGCGAGCGGAAATTGCACGCCGAGCTGGTTGCAGAACGAGGACGCCCACGCACCGCCCGCGAGCACCGCGGTACGGGTCTTGATGGTCCCCGCTTCGGTGACGACGCCGCTGAGCCGGCCGCCCTCCATCTCGATGCCGCGCGCGGCGCAGTTCTGGTGGACAGTCCCGCCGAGTTTCATGAGCGCGGCCGCCACGGCGGGCGCCGCCTTGGCCGGGTCGGCCGTGCCGTCGCTGGGCGAGAAGACGCCGCCCTTCCACGTGCGGCCGGTCGCCACGCCCCGCTCCGAAGCCTCGCGGCCGCTCAGCATGTGTGTGGTCACGCCGGCGGTCGTCGCGAATTCGCGCCACTTGGCCCAGCCGGCAATCTGGGCCTCGTCATCGCTGAGGTACAGCAAGCCGCAGCGTGTGAAACCCGTGTCCTCGCCGCTGTCGGCGGCAAACTGGTCCCAGAGTTCGAGGCTCCGGGTGGCCATGGGCAGCTCGCGCGCGTCGCGGTTCTGCTGGCGGCACCAGCCCCAGTTGCGGCTTGATTGCTCGGCGCCTATGTGGCCTTTTTCGACCAGGGCAACCGACATGCCGCGCTTGGCGAGGTAGTAAGCGGTGAAGACGCCGATGATCCCGCCGCCGATCACGACGACGTCGGCGCTGGCCGGCGGGGTGCTGGAAGTCTCGAGGATGCGCAGGGGCTGGGACATGGATGGATTCTGGTCGTTGCTGGATGTCTGCATTTTTTGTACCAATGCCGCGCTCATGCTGTCTCCTCCTGCCCGAAACCCAGGATCGCCTTGGTCTCCAGGTACTCCTCAAGGCCCTCGATGCCGTATTCGCGGCCGTTGCCCGAGCGCTTGTAGCCGCCAAAGGGGGCATGCGGGCTCCAGGCCGGGTAGTTGATATGCACCTGCCCGGAGCGGATGCGCGCCGCCACCGCCCGCGCAGCGGCGAGGTCCTGGCCCTGCACATGCGCGCCCAGGCCGTAGACCGTGTCGTTGGCGATCTCCACCGCCTCGTCCACGCTGTCGTAGGCGATGAGCACCAGCACCGGCCCGAAGATCTCTTCCTGCGCGATCTGCATTTGGGAGTTCACGCCGGAGAAGATGGTCGGGCGGCAATAGAAGCCGCGCTCCAGGCCTTCCGGCCGGCCGGGGCCGCCGCAGACGAGACGCGCACCTTCCGAAATCCCGGTGCCAATCATTTCCTGCACCCGGTTGAACTGGGCACGGTTGGCCACCGGGCCGTGCGTGGTCTGCTCCGAGCGCGGGTCGCCCACGACAAAGTTCAAGGCCGCCTCCAGCGCGATCCGTTCAACTTCCTCGAGGCGCTCACGCGGCACGATCATGCGGGTCGGCGCGCTGCAAGACTGGCCGACGTTGCGAAAGGCTGCCCCCACGCCGGCCGGCACGGCGCGCGCCAGGTCCGCGTCCGGCAGGATCACATTGGGCGATTTGCCGCCGAGCTCCTGGGCCACGCGTTTGACCGTCGGGGCCGCCGCCTGGGCCACCAGCACGCCGGCCCGGGTTGAACCGGTGATCGAGATCATGTCCACGTCCGGATGCGCCGACAGCGCGGCGCCGACTTCCGGCCCATTCCCGCTCACCAGGTTGAACACGCCCGGCGGGATGCCGGCGTC
>NZ_JBFUBN010000013.1:0-140693 GCF_056405735.1 Polaromonas sp. P1_F2
CTCCCACCCCTTGTGGATGCGCCGAGGAGCGCAGGGCCAGACGGATCAGGGATCGCGTTGTTTGAGCCGAAGGCGAGTTTAGCGAGACCCCGTCTGGACCGAGCACCGCAGGTTGCCCGCAGCGAAGCGTAGGGACGCAGCAACCAGGGTCGCCTTTTCTTTTGCTTACTTTTCTTTTGGCGAAGCAAAAGAAAAGTGAGTAGCCGCCGGGCTACCCCCGGCCAGCAGCTCTCAGCAAAGAGAGCAGAGGGAGCGCGGACAGCCGGCGCAAGACCCGGCCCTCAATCAGCAACCGTCACCACGTTGTTGGAAAACGTGATCCGATCCCCCACGTCCGGCACCACCTTGATAGCCGGCACGTTCGCCAACGTAATCGGATTGGCAACGCTGCCAGTCTGGCCCCGCGGCAGAGTCCTCACCACCTGACTCCCCGGCAAGGGCGCACCAGTCTTGAGGTGGGCATACATCATGTCCATGGCCTGGATGAAATAGCGGTGCAGCGGAACCAGCCGCGCACCATAACCCGGAAACCCCAGGAAGGCGTCGAAGTGCTGGGCGTTGGTGACCTCGATGTAGGAGAGTTTGCTATTACGTCCCTCGACCATCTTGTTGAGGCCGAAGTAAGGCCGCGAAGTGAAGGCCACCGGCACCAGCGTGTCGGAACGGCCATGCACGATCAGGGCCGGCTTGCCCTGCAGGTTGGCGTTGCGCAGCACTTGCTGTATGCCCTCGCGAACGCGCAGGGCGTCGGGGGTGTTGGTGCTGACCAGCGCGCGCAGGCACAGCGCGCCGGCGCTGTTGTAGTCCTGCACATTGCCGGCCGACACCGAGGCCGCATCGAGCAGCGGGCCGCCCAGGCTGGCGTTGTTGACGATGTTGACGCCCACCGTGGGCGGCACGCCGTTGCCCGTGCCGAAAGAAGTCGCCAGCGCGGCGGCCGATGCGGGCACCGGCACATTGGGCAGGGGCGCGGTGGCCGGGGCCGTGGCGGCAAAGCTGTAGCCGCACAGGTTGTCCTGCACGCCGGCGCGGCCATAAGCATTGGCATAGGTCAGCGCTACCGGCAGCGTGGCAAACGAATAGTGCGAGGCCTGCAGGTCGTTGCTTTCGGGCTGCCAGCCCGCGGCCTGCAGCACCGACATGGCGCTGGCCGCCTGTTCGGCCGGGGTGTTGCCGTTGACGAGGCCTTGGGCCTTGAGCGCGGCGCAGCGGTTGGCGGCGATCGCCGGATTGATGGTGTTGAAGACGTTGGTGGCCGGCGACAGCAGCGCGGCGCAGGGCTGCAGCAGGTTGGCCAGCGTCGTGTAGTCATACAGCGGCCTGCCGGTGCCGGCCAGCACCGCGTTGCCGCGCCGTACGCTGAGCCGCGCATCGGGCACCAGCTGCACCTGCGGCTCACCGACCGCCACGCCGCTGATCAGGCCGCGCGTATCGAGCTCGGCCGCCGCCAGCGCCGCGCCGGCGCCGTTGGAGACGCTGGAGGCGATCACGATGGTGTTGGATGGGTTCAGCGTCCGCAGGCGCGCGCTGCCGTCGCGTGAGGGCGCGCCATAACGTTCGTTCAGCACAAAGTAGGCAAACTCCACCGCCTGCAGCGTGAAGCGGCCCCAGTCTTTTTCGGAGTTCTGTTGCGAATGCGCATGCTTGACGGCAAAGCGGTTCGGCGTCGCCGCGTTGAAGGCCGTGCGTTCCGCCGGGCTCAAGGCGGCCGTGAAATTGGAGGCCGCGCCGGCCGCACCCGCATCGGCGCGCAGGCCGTTCTGCAGGTGCACCGTGTTGTTCTGCAGGTCATGCATGCCGCTGCCGGTGCCCTTGTCGGTGTAGGCCACGGCGCAGCCGTTCTTCAAACCCCATTCGCCCGAGGAGCCGATGGCGCCGTAAATGCCGCGCGAGCCGCTGGAGGTGCCGGTCACGATGCAGGCATTCGCCGGGTTGAAGCTCGCCGGCACCTGCACCATCATGGTCACGTTGTGCCGGCCGCTGCCGTCGTCCGAGTAGGCGATGAATTCGCTGCCGGCGATCTTGCCTTCGCCGGTGGTGATGACGCCGCGCGCATCCACATTCGGGCCGTAAAGCGTGCCGTAGCCGCCGGCCGGCGAGATGTCGAGGATGGCGCGGTAGTTGTTGTAGATCGCGATGCGCCGCAGCTCGGCCGCCGTCGGGTTCAGCGGATCCACCGGCTGCGGCGCCGCGCCGCCCAGGCCGGTCTTGCCCAGGCCGGCGGTCAGCAGGTCGTCGTTGCCGCCGTCATACACCCCCATGGTGATGGGGCCCAGGTAGCTGGGCTTGGTGTTTATCGGGTCGCCCGCGCCGCCGGCGCAACCGGCCAGCAGCGCGGCCGCCGTGAGCAGGCCCAGGCCTGTGGTGATGGGGGTGGTTTTCATGGCGTCCTCCGTTGGTGTTGTCGCGCTGGCTGGAGCGCCCATCATCATCGGGTCAAGGACGCCTATCTGCGCGTTTTTGGCGATTTGATTTGTAAGGGTTTTGCCTCTGTTCGGCCRTCGGCCCTCACCCTAACCCTCTCCCAGAGGGAGAGGGGACTAGAGAGGTTTCCTCTCCCCCTGAAAGAGGGAGCCAAGAGGTTTTACTCCCTCCCCCGCTGGGGGAGGGTTGGGGTGGGGGCCAGCGGCCGCCGAATCCCTACTTCGCGTCGCTATACACCGTAGCCCGCGAAACCCCCATATGCGCAGCCGCAATCTCCGCCCCACGCCGTATCTCCAGGTAGCCCGCCTTCTTCAAGTCCTGCACCAGCTGCTTGCGATCCGAAGGCCGCAGCGAGCGCGAAGTGGTGGCGCGCGCGGCGGCGAACTCGTCTATGCACTGGTGGATGCGGTCGGCGTTCGCCGCATCCAGCGTCTCCGTCACGGCGCTGCTTTCAATCGCGGTGAACTGCGACATCGCGGCCTGGAAGCCGTTGAACAGCGTCAGGTCCACATTGAGGCAGATGGCCGCCACATACTCGCCGGCCTCATTGCGTATGCCCACCGAGGTGCTCTTGACCTTGCGGCCGTCGGCGAACTGGTTGGCGTAGTTGGCGATCACCGCGGGGTAGTCCGGGTCCTGGATGCGCGCCAGGCCCAGTTCGGTCGCGGGCTGGCCCACGCGCCGGCCGCTCAGGTTGTTCTCGATCGCGAGGATGGCGTTTTTCGGATGCGTGAGGTCATGCACCACCACCTCGCAGAACGGCGCGAAGGTCTTGCCCAGGCCTTCGGCGATGTTCTTGAGCTCGGCGAGCAGGTGCTTGTTGCTGGGCTGGGCGGCTTGCTTGGCGGGTGTCTTGGGCATGGCGGTGGTTTCCGAATTCAGACAAATTGTCTGGTTGACCATCGTATCGCAGTGTGCGGATCTGGAGGCCGCTGGCCCCCACCCCAACCCTCCCCCAGCGGGGGAGGGAGCCGGAGTGGGAAGGGCAATTTGACGATTTATCCAGTACTGGATATATTATCCAAGTTCTGGACTTTGAACCAAGCCCCATGCAGCCGCACTACATCGATCCTCGCACCGGCAAACACTACCCGCTCACCGACCGCCGCTGGCGCTCCGACGACGGCAACCCGCTGATGCTGAGCGCGCTGCCCGGCATCAGCCGCGATGACGTAGCCACGCGCGAGCGCTCGCTGTGGCGCTACCGTGCCGCGCTGCCGCTGGCAATCAACAGCAGCGCCAGCATGGGCGAAGGCTGCACGCCCCTGGTCGAAAAACCCTGGGGCGGGCTGTCGCCGCTGTTCAAGCTCGAATGGTTCAACCCGACCAGCAGCTTCAAGGACCGCGGCGCGAGTGTCATGGTGTCTTTCCTCAAGCAGCTGGGCGTCGGCCACATCCTGGAAGACAGCTCAGGCAACGGCGGCGCGGCGATTGCCGCCGCCGGCGCCGCAGCCGGCATGCAGGTCAAGATCCTCGCGCCCGCCTACACACCCCTGCCCAAGGTTGCGCAGATACGCGCTTTCGGCGCCGAGGTGCAGCTGGTCGAAGGCCCGCGCGAGGAGTCCGAATACGAGGCCATACGCCAGTCGGAGCACATCTTTTACGCCAGCCACAACTGGCACCCCTTCTTCCTGCAGGGCACCAAGTCCATCGCCTATGAGTTGTGGGAAGACCTGGGCTTCAAGGCGCCCGACAACATCATCATTCCCTGCGGCGCCGGCAGCAATGTGCTGGGCTGCCACATCGGCTTCAGCGAGCTGCTGGCCTCCGGCCAGATCAAGAAGCTGCCGAAACTCTTCGCGGCCCAGCCGCTCAACTGCTCGCCGATTGACGCGAGTTTTAAGGCCGGTAGTGATGGGCCGGTGGAGCGCATCGTCAAACCCACGATCGCCGAAGGCACGGCCATCAAGCGGCCGATACGCCTGGCCGAGCTGCTCAAAGCGCTGCGCGAATCGGGCGGCGGGACCGTGGCGCTGAGTGAAGAACAGATCGCCACCGCCGTCCGCCGCCTGGCCGCCACCGGCCTGTACGCCGAACCCACGAGCTCCTCGGCCGCCGCGGCGCTCGATGTCCTGCACGCCTCGGGCGCCATCAAGGGGAATGAGACCACGGTGGTGCTGCTGACCGGGACCGGGCTGAAGTCGACGCAGTTCATGACCGAACTGTTTGCGGGCTAGCGCCAGCTTCTTTTCCTCTCTCCCCGATTGAACTCCCTCCCCCGCTGGGGGAGGGCAGGGGTGGGGGCCAGCGGCCTTTGAACACCTGGCGAAACTTCGAGCGCCGTCAGCCCCCATCCCAACCTTCCCCCAGCGGGGGAAGGAGCAAGCCCCAATCGCAGGCTTCTTTTCTGACTCCTTCCCCCAGCGGGGGAAGGAGAAAAACCAGCCCAGGCCGAGCCTGCAACAAAACACTTCAAACGCAGGTAAACGCAAAAGCCGCAACACCCCTCTTGAAATTTTCCGGCGAATTCCTACTTCCTCCATCCGGGCGCTGAGCCGCCGGTCCGGCGCCCCTTCATTGAATGACCATGTTCAACCTGAATGGAGGTAATCGCCATGTTTCGATCGCTGTTTCCCTACGACATGTTCGGGGAGATGGACCGCCTGCAACGTGAGATCCAGCAGGCCCTCGACTTGTCTCCCAACATCCGCGGCTTCGGCCGCAGCGGCTTTCCCGCCCTCAACATAGGCGGCACGCCGCAGACCGTGGAGGTCTATGCTTTCGCCCCCGGCGTCGATCCCAAGACACTTGAGATCGACCTCGAGCGCGGCATGCTCACCATCGCCGGCGAGCGCAAGTCGCAGCTGCCTGAAGACGGCGCGCAGTCCACGCTGCACATCAACGAGCGCTTCGCCGGCAGCTTCCGCCGCGTGATCAGCCTGCCCGAAGACGCCGACCCCGACGCCGTCGAGGCCAGCTTCAAGGACGGCTTGGTCCACATCAGCATCCAGCGCCGCGCGGCCGCCCAGCCACGCCGCATCACCATCCATTAATGACATGACTTGAAGACAGACAAGGAGGTCAACCATGTTCGGTAAATCCACCCAAACCACCAACGACACCGGCCGCAATGTCGGCAGCTTCAACAACAACAGCAGCAACAACGCCATGCAGAACGGCGCATCGCCATCCGCCGAGGTCACGCGGCAGCAGCAGCAAGGGCGGCAATCCGCCCGCTACACCAATGCCACCCTCACGCCGCCCGTCGACGTGCTCGAAGACAGCACCGGCATCACCCTGTATGCCGACCTTCCCGGCGTGCCCAGGGAGAACCTCAAGCTCCAGGTCGAGGCCGACACCCTGACCATCGAAGCCGAGTCCGCCCTGGCCGCGCCCGAAGGCCTGCAGTCCAGCCACACCGAGGTCGGCCTGGGACGTTTTCACCGCGTCTTCAGCCTCAGCAAGGAACTGGACACCGAGAACGTGACGGCCGAGCTCACCCACGGCGTACTCAAGCTGCGCATCCCCAAAGCCGCGCACGCACAGCCGCGCCGCATCAACGTCAAGGTGGCCTGAGCGCTTTCAACTCCCTCCCCCGCTGGGGGAGGGCAGGAGTGGGGGCCAGCGGCCTTTGACCAGCTCCGGCGCAACCTCAAGCGCAGCCGGCCCCCATCCCAACCTTCCCCCAACGGGGGAAGGAGCAACACAATCACAGCGCCTCTCCCAGATTCAGCTCCCTCCCCCGCTGGGGGAGGGCAGGRGTGGGGGCCAGCGGCCTTTGATCAGCCTCGGTGCAACTCGAGCGCAGCCAGCCCCCATCCCAACCTTCCCCCAGCGGGGGAAGGAGCAAAGTCCTTCTCCTACATCCCCGCGGATTCCCCGCCGATAAGCCGCACCTCCCGGCCCCGCCATGCTGGCCAAGGCAGGCAAACCCGCCTGCCCGCCACCCACCCACCAGCAATCCCGCACCAAGCACACCCATGACCATTCTCTGGACCATTCTTATCGGCTTCCTCATCGGCCTTGTCGCCAAGCTCTTGATACCCGGACGCGACCCCGGGGGTTTCATCATCACCACGCTCATCGGTATCGTCGGGTCATTCATCGCCAACTACGTGGGCATGGCCGTCGGCTGGTATCGCAACGGCGAGACGGCCGGGTTCATTGCGGCAGTGTTGGGGGCGATCGTGCTGGTGGTGGCTTACCGCCTGGCAGCACGCAGAGGCTAAGCCCCAAAAAGCAAACAACACAACAGCCTCGGGGGCACGCATGACACGAAGGGAAAAGCGTGGGGCGCTGTTCCAGCGTTATCACCGCGACGTCTTGGCTTCGGCCAGGGGGTCCGCATGCCGATGCACCAGCTTCCATGAATCGCCTTCGCGCCTGAACACCTCCGTCACGCGCAGCTTGTTCGCCACGGGCTCGGCTTGGCCCTTCATGCGCGCCTGCGCCTGTTGAATACCCGTCCAGTAGGCGACGGTGTCGCCCGCCGCCATGTCGATGATCTCGAGTTCGGTCGTGCTGCCCGGCTCAAACCGGCCGGCATCCTTCTCATAACGCGACCACACGGCTTGGGTGCCCTTCACGACACCGCCGCCCGGGCTCATAAAACTGGCCGGTGACTGCTGCGCCACGATGCGCCCCAGCGGTACCGCGTCGCCGCTCACATAAGCGGCCGCAACCTGCTGCCGCTCTTGCATGAATGTTTTGAAATCCTGTTGCTGTTGGCTCATGGTGTCTCTCCTTAAAAGGACACGCTAAGCCCGCCGCATGGGGCGGCCGCGTAGGACAAGGGAGGTGGGGGAAAGCGGAGAAATCGTACTGCGTGGGTGTTTTGGTGATTATTCACCGGCGAAATGAATGCGTTCTGGCTACTTGAAGCGCAGAAGGACCCTAGCTCCGCGACCACTTCAGGTTCATGATGGTTGTCACAAAGTGTTGGCTAGCAATTACCTTACATGCCCGCTCCTATTCGTTTCCTCCGTTCGATTGCGAGTCCTCGATGGACTTAACCGCGCTCTCCACCATCTCCAATGCCCTGGGAACTCTTGCCCCAGGAGGCCTCGTTCTACTCTTCTTGTGGGTTATATGGCGGACCGAGTCACGCCATGCCTTGATTCACCGGTTGTGGCAACTGGTTCATGGCAACCAGGAAATTGCCGACCCTGAGATCAAGGCCTTCATCAATGAGCAAAACAGTTTGATGTCTTTCCGGTTCATCACCGGCGTCCCGGTAAGTAATCTCGAGCAGGCAAGACAGCTTATTCGGTGGACAGAGCTTCGCAAGGTGGAGATGTTTGCGCTACGCATGGCAGGCCGGTACTTCGATCCAGATAAGCGGCAGATACGGGTGGATGATTTGCCGTCAACGCTTGCACAACGTGTTTGGCTCGCGTCATTTGTGCTGCTTGTGCCCGTGATCTTCCTCAGCGCTTCTCTTGCGTTCCTGGACATGGCCTTTGTCAAGGTAAAGGCAACTGACCGTTGGTTGACTATTAGCGAGAACGAGGCCCGGCCTGTTTGGCCTCCTTTCTCTGAGCCCCTTCAGAAGACGGACTGTTCGACCAACGCTGATGAGCAGCCCAATCGCTCAAAGTTCACAGACGAAGAGGTCCGCGTGTTGTGTGGCGTGCTCAAGAACAATGGGAGTGCTAGCTATGCCCGGGAGCTAGTCAAAAAGCAGCGCCAAGCCGCCTTGTTTCCGCTCTTCGTTTCCATCTTGGCGGCCGCTATGTCTTTCTCGGAACTGGTAAGTGGGTTCGCTGCAAAAAGATTGAGAGATAAAAATCTTGATCCAAGTCTTCTCGGTGGTAGCAAGCAACCCGGAATCGATTCATACCTATGAAATCTGACCTTGCTTCGGTTCTTCCCTTTCTTTTACCCGCAGCCATTGCGTGGGTAGAAAGACAGGAGTGTGAAATCATTAAGTTTGGGAAAGAGCTATCTGAATCTGAGCTTTTGCTCGCGCGAAGTGTCGGCGTTACTTACCCAGAGAAGATTCGCGTCCTGCTCGTAGAGCAACTCCCATTGCCGGAAGACTTGCAACTTCGGCAGGTAGCTCTGAGCGCGGGATTGCTCGGCCCCAACATGATTGGCTTGACTTTGGGATATGGAATTTACCTTCGTAATGGATACAACTCTCAGCGACTCCTGTCCCACGAATGTCGCCATGTCTGCCAGTATGAGCAGGCGGGTTCAGTTGCTTCATACATTCCGAGATACCTGCAACAAGTGGCAGAGTTTGGATATGCGGACGCACCGTATGAGAGAGACGCTCGAGCTCATGAAGTTTGAATGAAAACATTCGCGGAATATCACCCTTCGCCAATAGCCAGCGAGAGTCCCGTAACAACATTGACCTAAGCGGAGGGAAATCATGCAGATTGAAAAAATATACGTAGAGAACTTTAGATCGATAAAAAGGGGGGAGGTTAGCCTAGGCGGAATAACAACATTTCTCGGACGAAATGGAGTTGGAAAATCAACCGTTCTGTATGCGCTGGAATCCTTCTACAACATCGCTGTTCAATATTCATATCTCGACTACTACAACCATCAACAAGTCGATACCAGTATTCGAATTCGAATTACCTATTCGGCTTTGAGACCTGACGAACTTGCGGCCTTTGGAAGTTATGTGCAGGATGGAAAACTCACGGTAACGAAAGTAATTAATCAAGGAGGTGCGCGTTACTTTGGAACCGTGCCGCAAATAGCGGCATTCTCAGAACTGCGAAAGCTCGGTGCCAACGACAAGAGAGCCGGTCTTAAGCAAAAATTAGACGCAGGTGAGTTTCCTAACTTCGGTGATATTCCTAGAAGGTCGGAGGAAGTTGATCAGGCAATGGATGCCTATGAGGCAAAACATCCGGAGCTTACGCAGCCTATCGAGCGCGAAACGCAGTTTCTAGGCCCTCGCAATGTGGGCGGAGGCAAGCTTGATAAATTCACCAAATTCGTATTAGTTCCAGCAGTTCGTGACGCAGCGGCGGAGATGGAGAAGAGAGGTGCAATCGCACAGCTCCTAGAGTTGATCGTCACCAGAAGCATTAATAGTCGTCGCGATTTTCAAGAGTTCAAACAAGAGTTCGAGACGAAGGCTCGTGAACTCTATGGCAAAGAAAATCTTCCAGAGTTAGCAGAATTAGGGAAACTGGTAACGGCAAGATTGGAGAGGTACGCGCCAGGATCCGAGCTATCAATTGACTTTGAGGAACTGATACCCCCTACGATCCCCTTGCCGGATGCTGTGGTTAGCATCTCCGAAGACAACTTCAAAGTGCCGATTAGATACACGGGACATGGACTTCAACGGGCTCTGATTCTCGCGTTGCTCGAGCAGCTGTCGATGATGCAATCTCGCCCGGCCGAAAGAACAGATGACCGAGCGGAGGTAGCCATCGAGCCAACTCGCCTTCCGGATCTAATTCTCGCAATTGAAGAGCCCGAACTCTATTTGCATCCTGCACGTAGCCGATATCTTGCAAGAATTCTTCGGGAACTGTCAAAAACAGAGGCTAGCCTCGAACTCCCGAGCACACAGATAGTGTGCGTTACTCATTCTCCATACTTCGTAAACGTGGAAAATTTTGATGAGGTCCGCATGTGTCGCAAAGGACCGCCCGCAGAGCCGGGTCATCCAAGAATAACGACCTTTACCACCTTCACACGAGCAGAAGCCGCGGGACGCCTTGCCATGGTCACCGGCTTACCTCCTGAGCGATTTACAGCCGCAACTTTTGTCGCGCGGGCTTCACCAGTTCTGAACTCCTTAGTTAACGAGGGACTTTTTGCCGATGTGGCAGTGGTCGTCGAGGGCGATTCCGACGTTGCCGCACTGTGGGCAATGCAGCTGTTCATGAAGAAGAAATGGGATGAACTAGGGGTAGTTGTGGTCCCAGTGATGGGGAAGAACAATATTGATAGAGCCGTCGTGGCATTTCAAGGGTTTGGGATCCCGACGTATTTTCTATTCGATGGCGATAAAACCAAAGCAGAAGGTGCTGCAACGAATCGGACACTTTTGCGGTTAGGAAATGCGAATGTAATTGACTTTCCGCCTACTGAGGTTTCTGCGGGATGCGCTTTTTTTGAAGATGATATCGAAACCTATTTGCGGACAACTTTGAACGAGAGATATGACACTTTGCGGAACGAATGCTGCATCAGATGCGGTCACGAGAAACCTAGTACTGCACTCAAAAACTCAGAAGTCATGAGCCTATTTCTGCATCAGGCGCATGCAGAAGGAGTTGAATTTCCGGTGCTTCGAGACATTGTGGAAAGGGTGTCGAATATCGCTCTTGAACTACGTGCCATGTAACCATGGCTCGTTTGATCGGATCAGCATAGGCATAGGCATAGGCAGCATCAGGGCACGTTACGATTGGGATAAGTAACCAGCGCGCTCGCCTTCGCCAAACCCTTCCATGCCCCACGCCGTCTCCCGCCTGCGCACCGCCCGCCTGGCGCGCGCCTCCAAACCTTTTCTGGCCCGCGGCGGTCCGCGCAATGAACGTTGTGCCGCTTGCCGGTTGATTCCCAGCCATTGCATGTGCTCGCTGCGGCCAGCCGTGCCGGGTGTGCGTGCCGGTGTGTGCTTGGTGATGGCCGACATCGAGGCGCTCAAGCCCAGCAATACCGGCTGGCTGATTGCCGATGTGGTGGCGGACACCTTTGCGTTTGAGTGGGCGCGCACCGTGGTGGACCCTGGCTTGATCGCCCTGCTGGCGGACCCGCAGTGGCAGCCCTACTTGGTCTTCCCCGGCGAGTTTGTGGCGGCGGAGCGGGTGGTGACGGAGGTGTTGCCGCCTGATTCAAGCGACGGCAGGCCGGGCAAGCGTCCGCTGTTTGTGCTGCTGGACGCGACCTGGCCCGAGGCGCGAAAGATGTTTCGCAAAAGCCCTTACCTCGACAAGCTGCCGGTGCTGAGTTTGCAGAGCGAGCAGCTCTCGCGCTACAAGTTAAGGCGCTCGCAGCGCGACGAGCACTTCTGCACCTCGGAAGTCGCGGCCTTGTGCCTGGCGCTGGCCGGGGAGGTCCATGTGGCCGAGATACTTGAGGCCTACCTTGACGTGTTCACCAACCACTACTTGAAGGCCAAGCAACAACAACCTCTCGACCTCGAAGACGCAGCGCACCGGCGTTTGCGCGGCCTGCGTTTGCCTGGCTAGCGCCCTGGTGCCGCATAGTTCACACTGTCAAAAAACAACCCAATACCTGGCCATGAACCGACTCCCTTATTTGCGCAAGCGGCCTTCGGCAGCGGATGAAAGCGAAGGCCTGGGCTGGCGGCTGTTGGCCGCGCTGGTGGCCGTGCCGGTTTTTGAGGCTTCGCTGCTCCTTGGCATGTACTTGGTGTATCCATCGCGCGGCATGGCCTATGTGTTCTTGTCGATTCCGCTATGGGTGCATGGGGTGTATCTGGGTGCAGCCTCCCTCACAGGGTTGCTGTTTGGTTTCAAAGGCATCACCAGCCTGCTGGGCCATCTGTTCTTCACGCACCATGAAAACGAAAGAAACCGGCTGGTGACGGCGCTGCTGTGGGGCGGGCTGGCGTTTGTGGCTTCGCGCTTTGTGCCTTAGTGCGCGCGGCTTACGTTTGTAGACAAGTCTCGAGCGGCGGGCACTGGCAGCCAAGCGCCTCCCCGCGCACAATGGTGGCCCTTCGAAAGGGTCATGCCCATGGTGAACGAAACCTCTCCTTCATTTCGAACGATCTGCTGGCAGCCCACGTGGAACCCTGCTTCGCCAGGCCTGGGGCTGGAGCACTTGTTGCTGGCGCAGGGCCAGGCTGACAGCGTGGTGCTGGCGGTCGATGAAGATGACGAGCCCTTCCGCCTGGCCTACCGGCTTTACTGGGACGAGGCCTGGCAGCTTCGCAGTGCCGACTTCTTTCTGGCCAAAGCCGGCGTCAACCGGCTGCTGAGCCTGCGCACCGACGGCAAGGGTCATTGGCAGGATGGCGAGGGCCGGCCGCTGGCTGATCTGGACGGATGCCTGGACATCGACATCTGGCCCACGCCGTTTACCAACAGCTTTCCCATCCTTCGCGAGCCCCTGGCCGTGGGGGAGCGGCGCAGCTTTCGCATGGCCTGGGTGCTGGGGACGGAGCTGACGGTCAAGCCGCAGCCACAGGCCTACACGCGGGTGCGCGACAGGCTGTATCTTTTTGAGAACCTCGATGGAACCGGCTTCAAGGCTGAACTACCGGTGGACAAAGACGGCCTTGTGCTGGACTATCCGGAGCTGTTCCGGCGCGTGAAGACCTGACGGCCCGAGACAGGCGCTCGCGCCTGCACCCAGGCGCGAGCCGGCAGGCCCGCTTATCCCCGCGCCTGAAATCATCTGCTTACTGGCAGCCGCCTTGATCCAATGAACACGTGGAGCGGAGAATCGTGCCGGCGCCAAAGTCCAGCGGCGCCTTCATCTTCTGCAAGTCGGCCAAAGACCCGTGAAGCAGTGCATTGCCGGCCGGCAGTGACTTTTCTTCACGGCTGCCGCCATTGGCCAGGTCACCTTCTGCCGCGGCGATGACACTGGTCAGCCGCGAAGCATCGGAGCCGGCAAGGCTGCCCGCACCTGAAGCAATCGCGGGTACCACTGGCGGTGGCGGCGGCTGGACGATGGTGCCGGTGGTGGCGATGGTGACGCCTCCTGTCAGGGTGCCCAGGAAGCTGATGTTGCCGCCGCCGGTGCTGGTGACGGTGACGCCGGGTGACACGGTCACGTTGTCGCCGTAGCTTTGCGCGCCGGTGGTTTTGACGTTGCCGGCCAGGCTGGTGGTGCCGCCGGCGTTGGTGGTTAGCGAGGTCAACGCGGTCGTTGCCCCGACAGCGCCGCCAAAGCTGGTGGCACCCGTCGTGTTTACCGTCAATGTCTGGGCGCCGTTGACGGTGCTGGCAAAGCCGATGGCGCCGCCTGTGCTGGCCAATACGGCGTTGGCCGTCAGCGTGACGGGGTCGCCATAACTCTGGGCGCCGGTGGTGGTGACGTTGGCCCCGATGGCGGTGGTACCTGCCGCATTCGTCGCCAGGGACGCCACGTTGACGGCGCCGCCTAGCGTGGTGGCGCCGCTGCTGTTGAGGGTCAAGGCCTGCGCGCCGCCCACCGTGCCGGTGAGGTTGATGCTGCCTGCGGCAAGCGTGGTGGCCGCACCCAGGGTGACAGGGCCGTTGAAGGTTTGCGCGCCTGCACTGGTGATGGTGCCGGAGAGGGTTGTGCCCGCGCCGCCGTCTGTGATGGTGCCGGTGACACTGCCGCCGTTGCCGGCGATGGTGTTGGCCACCGCCGCCCCTTGCAGGTTGGCAACGCCGCTGTAGGCAATGCCTGCGTCTGCCGTGCCGCTGTTGGCGCCGGTGAGGCTGAAGGCCGCACTGGTGAGGGTGGTGTTGGCGCCGTTGCCTGTGAGGGCTTCAATGCCGCTGATACCCGCCGAGCCTGTGACGACGCCGGTTTGCGTGTTGATGCCGACTGCCCCTGTCTTGGCGCTCAGGTCAATCGTGTCCACCGAGGCCGTTGCGCCGCCGGTAACGGTTCCGGTGACAGAGCCCGCGTTGGCAAAAACGAAGGTGTCGGCGCCGCTGCCGCCGGTCAGGTTGGTGATGCCGCTGAAGGTCGCGCCATTGAGCGTGCCTGCATTGCTGCCGGTGACGGCCCAGGTGTTGGTGCCGTCGGTTGCGGCCAGCGTGTCGGTGCCGCCCCCGCCTGCGACGGTGCCGCCGAAGGTGGCGCCGGAAGCCAGGGTGAAGGTGTCGCTTGCCGTGCCGCCCGTCAAGGTGTTGATGCCTGAGAAGGTGAGCCCGTCGCCGTTACCGGCGCTGGTGCCGGTCAGGGTGTAGGACGCGGTGGTGTTGCGGCCGGTGAGCGTGTTGGTGCCGGCGCCGCCTGAGACGGTTGCGTTGAAAGCCGGCGCACTGCTGAAGTCGAAGCTGTCGCTGTTGCTGCCACCGCTGATGGTGGTGCCTGCATTGGACGCAATGGCGGCCGTTGTAGCAAACGCGCCGGCAGTTGAGCCACCAATGCCGAGTGCGACCGTGCCACCCGCCCCGTTGGCGCTGACCGCAGCGCCCAGGGTGATGTTTTGGCCTGCGCTCATGGCGACGTTGCCGGCCGTGGCCGTCACCGTGCCGCCCGCGGCGGAGGTGATGTCACCGCCTGCGCCCAGGGAGGTCAGCGAGACGCCGGTGGCGCCTTGCACAGCGTTGGCGCCGATGGCCAGGGTGCCGGTGGTCTGAATGCCCACAGTGCCCGAAGTTGCGGTCACGGGGCCAGCCAGGGACAACCCGGAAGCGCTGTCGGTCACCAGCACGCTGGATCCGGAAATCGGGCCGAGCGAACCGATGGCATTGCCCGCGTTGCTCAGATTGAACTGCCCGGTCGACACGCCGCGTACCACTGCGGCCGTAACCGCGCCGGTCTGCGTCAGGGCGACGGAAGTCGTCACGTCAAGCGTGCCGCTCAATGTGGTGGTGGGCAGCGACACGGCTGTGGGGCCGCCGGCAATGGTCAGGTTGGTGAGGTTGCTGATGGCGCCGCCAAAGCTGAGGGGCCCGGTGTTGGTGGTGGTCAAAGACTCGGTGCCGCCCGTGCCGGCCACGGTAGAGCCAAAGTTGACGGCACCTGAACCGGTGCTGACCGATGAGGTCCCCGCCAGGGTTGTGGTGCCGCCAACGATGAAGAGGCTGTTGGTGGTGGCGTAGCTGCCGTTCAGGGTGACGTTGTCGCCGTAATTCTGTTGCCCGGTGGTCGTCACATTGCCCAGGCTTGTCGTGCCGCCGGCGTCCGTCACCAATGAAGCAATGTTGACCGCGCCATTGAAGGCCGTGGCCCCGGTGCTGTTGACGACAAGATTGTTGGCGCCGCTAACGGTACCGTTGACGGTGACATTGCTGCCGGCCAGGACGGCGTCGTTGGTCAGCGTGACCGCGCCGTATGTCTGTGCGCCGGTGGTGAAGACGCCACCGCCCAGGCTGGCGGTGCCCGTGCCCGCCACGGACGTCGCGCCGATGGCGGCCGTGGTGACCAGTGCGCCGTTGTTCACGACCACAGCAGTGCCACCGCCCAGGTTCTGCGATGCCGCGCCGGTATTCAGCGTGGCGCCGCCGGCAATCGTGATGGCGGCTCCGGCGCCTGTGAGCCGGTTGACTGTGTTGCCCAGCGTCAGCGTGCCGGAATTGACGTTGACGGTTGTCACGGCGGCGGTGCCGTTCAAGGTGGACGCAAGCGTGCTGTTCAGCGTGCCGGTGCCAAGGGCGGAGCCCAGGGCCACGGTGCCGCCGTTCATGTTGTAGGTAGTGGCCTGCAGCGTGCCGGTTCCCGTCAGCGTGCCGTTGATGCCCGCGGTGAGGACGGTGTCGCTGAAGCCGTTCAGGTCCATCGTGCCGCCGGTGGCAATCGTCACGCCGGCCGTGTTGGCGAGGACATTAGCCGCGCCGAGGCGCAGTGTGCCGGTGTTGTTGATGGCAATGGCCGAGGACGCGTTGGTGCCTGTGACCTGGAGTGTGCCGGCATTCACGGTGGTGCTGCCGGTATACGAGCTGTTGCCGGACAGGTTCAGCGTGCCCGTGCCGGTTTTGGTCAGCCCACCGGTTCCCGAAACAACACCGGAGAAGATGGTGGAGGTGTTGTCGCCACCAGTGGTGAGGGTATTCGTACCCAGGGTCACCGCGCCGGCGCCGGCCAATGAGCCCACCGTCTCGGCGCCTGTCAGTGCCAGCGTCGCGCCCGCGGCAACCGTCGTCGCGGCATTGTTGGCCAGGGCATTCCCGGCCACGCTCAGCGTGCCCGCGCTGACCGTTGTGGTGCCGGTGTAGGTGTTGGTACCGGAGAGTGTCGTGGTGCCCGCGCCCGTCTTGGTCACGTTGCCGCTGCCGCTGACGGCGCCGGACATGACCAGCGTGTCGCCGCCCGCGGTAGTCGCCAGTGTGGCGTCGCCGATCAGGTTGACCGCGCCGGTCATGGCGGCGGTCGTGCCGCGGATGGTGCCGCCGTTGACGCTGACGCTGTTGGCCATGTTGGTGCCGCCAATGAGCACCAGCGTGTTGGATCCGACATCGATCGCGCCAGTGCCCGCGCCTGCGTGATTCCAGACGGTGAAGACGCTGCCGGCACCGATGGTGGTACCGCCGCTGTAGGTGTTGGCGTTGGCGACCATGACGTTGCCCGCCGTCGTCACCTGGTTGGCCCCGCTGATCCTGCCGTAGACGTCCAGGCCGGTGCCGGTGCCGGACAGTGTGGCGTTGCCGGTCAAGGCCACGTTGCCGTCGATCCGACCCGTCCCCGAGGTGTTGCCCAAGGTGCTGCCGCCCGCTGCGGAAATGTTGTTGCTCACCACCGCACCATCGTTCACAACCAGCGAGCCGGTCACAGTGATCGCGCCGCTGCCGACGTCGGCGGCTGGGCCGCTGATGACCAGGCTGCCGGCGTTGACGTTGATGGCACCGGTGTTGGTGTTGTTGGCTGTGAGCGTGAGAGCGCCCGTTCCAACCTTGTTCAAGGCGCCTGCGCCTGAGACGATGCCTGACAGCGTCGTCGAGGTGTTGTCGCCGCCCGCGGTAAGCGCACCGCCGAGAACGACGTTACCCGCACCCGCGATCGAGCCCACCGTCTCGCTGCCCGTCAGTGTCAGCGTCGCGCCCGCGGCGACCGTCGTCGCGGCATTGTCGGCCAGGGCATTCCCAGTCACACTCAGCGTGCCCGCGCTGACCGTTGTGGTGCCGGTGTAGCTGTTGCTAGCCGTGAGTGTCGTGGTGCCCGCGCCCGTCTTGGTCACATTGCCGCTGCCGCTGACGGCGCCGGCCATGACCAGCGAGTCGCCGCCCGCGGTGGTGGCCAGCGTCGCGTCGCCGATCAGGTTGACCGTGCCGGTCACGACGCCGTTCGTGGCGCGAATGGTGCCGCCGTTGACGCTGACGCTATTGCCCATGTCCGAGCCGTTGAGCGCCAGCGTGCCGGAACCGACAGCAACCGTGCCGCTGCCGGCGCCCGTGGAGCTCGAAATCGTCAGTACGCTGCCTGCGCCGATGTTGGTGCCGCCGCTGTAGGCGTTGCCGCCGGCAAGTTCGATGTTGCCCGCGGTCGTCAATTGCTGGGCGCCGCTGACGTTGCCGGTGATTTTGAGGCTCGTGCCGGTCGACGACAAGGTGGAGCTGCCGCCGCCGCTGTAGGTGACGTTGCCGGCAATCACGCCGGCACCGGCGGTGTTCCCCAGGGTGCTGCCGTTGCTTGCCGTGATGTTGTTGGTCACCGTCGCGTTCACGTTCAAGGTTTTCCCGCCGACTGCGATGGCACCCGTGCCGGCGGCCGTGGCATTGCCAAGCGTGAGCTGGCCGTTGCCGATGGTGGTGCCGCCGCTGTAATTGGATGCACCAGCCAGGGTTTGATTGCCCGTGCCCTGCTTGATCAAGCCACCAGTGCCAGAAATGGCGCCGGAGAACGTGGTCGAGCTGTTGTCGCCGCCGGTGACGAGGGTGCTTGCGGCCAGGGTCACCGTGCCGCCAGCGCCGGCCAGCGAGCCAATGATTTCGTTGCTGTTCAGCTGCAGCGTTCCAGCGTTCACGACGACGGCGCCCGCGTCGTTGATGGCAAGGCCGCCATTCAACAGAAGCGTGCCGTTGGTGACGGTGGTCACACCGGTGTAGTTGTTGCTGCCGCTGAGCGTCACGGCCCCGGCGTCGACTTTAGTCAGGGTACCCGTACCCGTGTTGATAGCCGACCCAATCACGATATTGGCGTTGCCACCCACAGTCAGCGCGGTGTTGGTTCCCAGGATGGCGCCGTTAATGATCAACGTGCTGGAATCCGAATTGATGGTGCTCGCTCCCGCCAAATTGATTGCGCCCGTCAAGGTGTTGCCGCCGCTGATGTTGCGAATTGCGCCGGTGCTGCTGACGCCGGTGCCGGTGACTGTGATGGCCTCGCCTACCGAGATACCGCCCTGCACCTGCAGCGCGGCGCCGGCAGCAATGGTGGTGGCGCCGCCCGTGGTGCCAAGCGCGCTGGCGTTCTGGATGTTCACGACACCGGCGTTGATGTTGGTAGCACCGGTGTAGATGTTGGCGCCGCTGAGCGTCACGGTCCCGGCGTCGAGCTTGGTCAAGCTTCCTGATCCAGTCGTGATGGCCGACCCAACCAGGATATTGCCGCTGCCACCTAAAGTCAGCCCGGTGTTGGTTCCTGTGATGCCGCCGAAAAACCTCAGCAAGCCGGAATCCGAATTGATGCTGCTCGCACCCGTCAAAGTGACTGCACTCGACAAGTCGCTGGTGCCGGAGATGTTGCGGATAGCGCCTGTATTGCTGACGCCAGTGCCAGTGGCTGTGATGGCTTCGGCTATGCTGAGGCTGCCTTGAATCTGTAATGCCGCGCCGTTGGCGATCGTTGTGCCACCAGAGGGCGCACCCAGCGCAGTGGCCTTCTGGATGTTCAGCACGCCGGCGTTGATGCTGGTAGCACCCATGTAGGTGTTGGCGCCGCTCAGTGTGACGGTGCCGGTGGTTGTCTTGGTCAGACCGCCCGTACCGGCGAGAATGGCGCTGATGCTGCCGTTTTGAAGGGTGTAGCTGCTGGCGGTCAGGACGCCGCCGGCGCCGGTAATCGAACCACCGGTGAGCGTGACATTGGCCACCGTGTCGCTGAACGCTCCCATCGCGAACGTGCCGCCGGTTACCGCCAGATTGGTTGTATCGCCAATCACGTTCGACGCGCCAAGGCTCACGGTCTTGCCCGACTGCGCGTTGACATTCATAAAGGACGCGGTGACTGAACTGCCTGCGCCCAGGGTGGTATCGCCGCCGAAGAACGTGACGTTGTTGGTGGCCACCAAACTGCCGTTGATGGTGTTGGTCGCCGAACTGAAGTCGTTTGTCACAGAGACGTTGGAGCCGGTCACCGTCGTCCCGGCAGCCACCGTAACCTTCCCGACTCCCGTAGCGCCGCCGGAAATAGAGTTCGCATTCAGGGTAATGGCTCCCGATGCGGTGATGTTCCCGTTCACAATGACGTCGTTGCCGGCCTTCAACGTCAGGCCGCCATTGCTTTTGTTGATGTTTGCGCCGACCGTGATGTTGTTCGTCGCCTGCAGGTCCACGTCTCCGACAGCATTCTGGATTGCCGCCTTGCCGATCGTGAAATCAACAGCGCCGCCGTCCCCAAAGGCGACAGCGAGATCGCTGACTTGCCCATCATCCGCGCCGGGGCCGTTGCTGATGGTGATGTTGGTCGGATCGAGCAGCAACGTGCCGGCCATGCCATTGGCCGCGCCGGTGTCCACGGCGCCGTTGAAGGCCAGGTTGCCCTTGCCCGAGACTTCGACGAAGCCGCCGTTGCCGCTGCTCGCGCCGCCCTTGGCACTGATCGCACCGTAATAACGGGTCGTATCATCAGCCCACACGATGACCTTGCCGCCGTCGCCGGTGGTTTTGGCGCTGGCGTCGATACTGGCATCGCCACTCACGAAGGTGACTTTGGCGTTGCGCTCCGTCCCCTTGCCCTGGAAGTTGCCGCCCACCAGCACCGTGCCGCCGCCGGCGTCACCGCTGGCGTCGATTCTTGTTCCGTCCATCAGCCCCACGCGCTCGCCCAGCACCTTGACGGTACCGCCGGTTTCGCCCGCCTGCGCGCCCCTGGCCTCCAGCGTGCCGCTGACCTTGACGATGCCGGTAGCTCCGCCGTCCAGCACGATGGTGCCGTTCTGGTTGGAGATAGAGTTGGCGCGTATCACGCCGCTCTGGTTGATCACGGTGGAGAAGGTGTCGCCCAAAGACGAAACCAGCACCGCGGCGTGGCCGCCGTCTACCGTAATGGTTCCAGTGTTGGAGGCCACCGCATCGACCGCTGCCGCGTCAACCGAAAATTTCACCAGGCCGCCGCCTGTGGGGTCCACGGAGACGCGCGAGCCGGCCAGCAGCCCCACGGAGCCGCCGGGCGCCGAGATGCTGCCGTGGTTGGCAACGTTGGGAGCCGCCAGCACCACGTAGCCGCCCTGGATGCTTCCGTAGTTCACGACGCTGCCGCTGGTAGCGCCGGACTGGTTGAACTGGTATTTGCCGGCCATGAAGTCGGCGTTGCTCAGGTTCAGGGTAGACGCTACAAGCCCGCCCACATTCACTTGCGCGCCCGGTGCAAACACCACGCCCGCGGGATTGAGCAGGAAGACCTGCCCGTTGGAAGTCAGGGTGCCGAAGATGGAAGAAACGTCACCGCCCCACACCCGGTTCAAGGCCACCGAAGCCGCGTTGGGCTGGATGAACTGGACCGACTGCCCCTGGCCGATGCTGAAAGCCTGCCACCCCAGCACGGCCTTGGACGTTGTCTGGTTGATGACCATCGACGATGCGGTGGGTGTGCTGACCGTGGCCGCTCCGGCCTCGACCACGGCGCCCTGGGGCAGTGCCCTGGCCAGCGAAGGCACGGTCACCGAGAGCACGGCCATCAGCAAATGCGACAGCCACGGCCCCGTGCGAATGCGGTAGGTTGCCCTGAGTTTTCGCGACAGGCGCACGACCACCGTACGGACGGAAAAACGGTAGCGGCGAACACGCGGGGCTTGGCAGGGGGTCATGGGTATCTCCAACGTAAGGAGGGCACTGGCTAAAAGAAAAGAGAAGAGAAAGAGAGGCTGGGGGCTGGCTGCGGCTAGCTGCGGCTAGCTGTGGCCTGTGCGGCTAGAACCACTTCTGCAGGGACAGCCAGAGCCGCGGCTTTTTGTCGGGCTCCATCGTCGGCACGGCGCTGCCGGTGCGCCAGGCAAGGTGGCTGCTGACCAGGTAATCGCCCACCGTGCCCGCAGACAGGCCGATACCGACGGAGCTGAGCGTCTGGGTGGCCGGGGTGGCCGGCGTGGCAAGTGGCGAACCTGAACGGTTGAACCTGACCTTGCCCCAGTCGTAGAACACGGAGCCGAAGAGCGGGATTTTGGTGCCCAGGTCGGGCAGCTGGTGGCGGTATTCGACAGTGACGATTGCGCCGTTGTCTCCGAGTGCCTCGCCGACGGGATAGCCGCGCACGCCGGTGGGGCCGCCCAGCGAGAACTTTTCCGCGGAGGTCAGGTTTTTGGAGGCGTATTGCCCCTGCACCGAGACATTGACACGCCCGGCTGCCGACACAAACATGGTGCGTTGCAGCTCGACGTTGACCTTGCTGAAGGACCCCGCGGTACGCAGGCCGAAGACGCTCTGGTCAAGCGCCTGGGTGGCCGCATCCATGCGGAGCGATCCGCGGGTGAGGCTCAATGCGTAGCTGCTGAATGCGTCGGAACCCATGTGGTCGATGAAGTTGCCCACGACGCCCAGCCGCACGTTATGGATACGCCTGTCGTTGGCGGTGGCGGGCGTGGTGGTGCGGTCGGCAAGGGTCTTGCGCTCGGCGGAAAGTTCGGCGTAGAGGTTGGCGGTGCGGGAGCGGATGATGGGCTGCGTGACCGAGAAGGCCAGCACGTCTACCTGGCCGCTGGCGCCGAGGGCGGCGAACTCCTTGCCCAGTGTGTATTCAGCGCGGGCCGCATTGACGCCCAGCCGGGTGGCGTAGCCGCCGACGGTGGTGCTGTAGCCGAGACGGTAGAGCTCCGAGCCGGAACGCTCGGAGACTTGCGCACGCGCCGACAGCACGTCGCCGCGGCCGGTGAGGTTGTTGACGCTGGCATCGACATAGCTGCGGATGCGCCCGGCGCTGCGTGCGCCCATGTTGTCCAGCCCAAGCACGGCGGCGAACTTCGGGCCTGCGGGCTTGACGCTGACGACGATGTCGGCCTCGCCCTCGGCGGCGCCCGGCTCAACCGTGGCGGTGGCTTCAATGCCCGCAAGGTCGCGCAGCAACAGAACGGGTTTTTCGAGCTGGTCGACGGTGATCAGGCTGCCCGGTACGAGCTGCGTCTGCACGATTTGCGTGGCCAGTGCTTCCGAAACGCCCGAGCCTTCCATGACGACCCGCGCCTTGCCCAGGCGGGCTTCCAGCACCTGGATCAGCACCGTGCCGCCGGACTCTGAAAACTTTTGCGCCGGCAGGTAGGCTTCCGTCAGCAGGTAGCCATGCTCACGGTAATACCGCCGAACCGCGGCCGCCGCTTCGAACAGGCCTTCCATGCCGGTCTGCTTGCCCACAAACGGGGCGACGATGCCGGCCAGCTGTGCCTCGTTGAAAACGGTGTTGCCCTGAAAGCGGAAGGCCGCGGGGGTGAGCTGCACGCTTCTGTCGAATCCCGTGGCGGCCGGCGCTTGGGGCACAGCTACCGGAGCAGTGCCCCCGGTGGCGGGAACGGTGGGAATCTGCCGGTTGGGCTCCAGCAAGGTCCCGGCGTCGGGGCGAATCTGTTGCGCAACGGCTGGCAGAACGTAGAGGGAAGAAACCAGAACAAACAGTGTTCTGTGGCTGGTTTTTGTGCTGCGCAACAACATTTTCTCTTTCGTACGGCGTGCCGTGGGATCAGAAGAAAGCACTACTCAATGGCTTTTGATGAGGGTTAAACCTTATCGAAACGTACTATATGTTTCAAAATGTATTTCAGCAATCCCATGATCGTGGGACATGCGCTTGGGCAAAACTGTGTCGAGTCACACTGATTTCTCCCCCTGAAACCACGACCGCCCGCCCCACGAAAACCTCGAAATTGCCCTCGCGCCAAGCCTTACTTCGGCCCCCATTATTTGTATCAATTTGTATCTTCAACCCAACACCCCGCTGTAATACATTCCATGGCTTCGCCCTACCGGACTGACTGCCCATGCGCCCGCTCTCCCTCTCTCCTTCTCAGCCGCTTTGCACCACGCTTGCCGCCTTCGCCCTCGGCTTGCTGCCGCTGGCCGGCGCCCAGGCCCTGACGGCGGCTGAGAAACCCTTTGTGGGCGGCTACACCCAGGGCTCGGTGGATTCGCGTGCGCAGCTGATGCTGCTGGACGACAACACCTTTTGCTTCAGCTTTATGGGCGGCTCGCTCGACATGCTGGCCGGCGGGCGCTGGAAGGCCGAAGGCAACGGTGTGCGCCTGGAGGAGGTACGGCTGAACGGTGCGGTCTTCCCCGTCTTACCCGTTCCCGGCCGGCCGGTGGGAAGCCAGAAAGAGGGCGTGGAGTTTGACTTCCATGGCCATTCGCTTTCGCGCGCGGTGTCGGTCGCGTTTGCCACGGGCAGCGACGAGGCCGTGCCCACCAGCCTGCGCCGGCTCTTCAAGGACGGCCACAACGGCTGGTCTTCAAGCTACAAGCTGCCGCCCCTGCCGGCGGCGCAGGTGCGCTACTTTTATATAGGCGACGCGGAGGTGGATGCCAACGGGGAGCCCAAGCGGATGCGCGTGGTGCAGTACCGGCGCGGTGATGCAAACACGCTGCGCGTGGGCTACAACCGGGCATTTGGCAGCCCGCCGCTAAGCCAGCTTGCCACGCTGAAAGACGACGAGGTACTGTATGTGGACGGCAGCCGCTTTGGCCCGCGCAAGGAGCTGCCGGAAAAAGCCCTGGAAAGAATACGCTCGGCCTGCATACGGCCCGCGCTGGCTGAGGCCAAACGCCCCAGCGAAGAAGAAGCCGCAGACATAGCGGCCGGACGCGCGACGTCCGTGAAACAGCCGCCGCTGGTACCGGTGAAAACCTTTTACCTGCCGCTGACGGCGATACAGGACGCGCCGTACTTTCCCGACGGGGACAAGTAGGCAGATAGACGGGTAAGCGGGCCCTACTTGAAGCGCTCCACCACAAAGTCCACAAAGCTGCGCAGCTTGGGCGAGCGGTACCTGTCGGGCAGGTAGAGCACGCTCATGGGCCGGGTGGCGAGTTGATGCTGCGGGAAGAGCTGCACCAGCCGGCCGGCGCGGACGTCGTCTTCGAGCAGGATGGCCGGCTGCAGCACGATGCCCATGCCCCGCAATGCCGCGACCCGCAGCGCCTGCCCCTGGTTGACCTGCAGGCGGCCCGACACGGGCACGCGGCAGATGTGCTCCTGGTCCTCCAGGCGCCAATGCGCCGCGGCGGAGGGCGAGAAAGACAGGCACTCATGCTGGCTCAGCTCGTCGGGCCTGGCCGGTGTGCCCCGGCGCGCCAGGTAGGCGGGCGACGCGCAGATCATCAGCCGGTAAGGCGCCAGCGGCCTGGCGATGAGGGCTGAATCGGGCACGGGGCCGACGCGGATGGCGGCCTCGAATCCCTCCTCGAGCAAGTCCGCCACGCGGTCGCTCAGCACCAGGTCGATGCTGACCTGCGGATAACGCTCCAGGTAGTCCGACAAGGCGGGCATCAAGGCTTCGGTGCCGAAGGACACGGGTGCGGTGATGCGCAGCTTGCCGGCCGGCGCGAGCTGCAGCTTCTGCGCCTGCTCGTCGGTTTCGGCGACCAGCCGCAGGATTTCCTTGCAGCGCTGGTAGTAGTCCTCGCCGAAAGGTGTGAGGTGCTGGCGCCGGGTGGTGCGGTTCAGCAGCTGCATACCCAGGCGTTTTTCAAGCGTGCGCAGATGGTTGCCGGCCATGGTGGCGGAAATGCCGCTGGCCGTGGCGGCGGCGCTAAGGCTGCCTTTCTCAACAGCGAGCACGTAGACCTTCATGCTGTCCAGCAAATCCATTCAACACTCCGGCTTTTAAATGAATCAATCGAATTGGCGTTTATCTCCGATTGATTCTAAATAACACTGGCTTTCTTCCTTTTTCCTTCATTCAAGAAACCACAAAGACCATGAAAGCCATCCAGCTCACCTCCCATTCCCTGAACGCCTTTCGCCAGGCCGAACTGCCCGACCCCCAGCCCGGCCACGGCGAAGTGCTGCTGCGCCTGCGTGCCGCGACGCTGAATTACGCGGACGTGGCGGTCGCGACCGGCGCCTTCCCGGGCGCGAGCTTCCCGATGATCCCGGTGGCCGACGGCGCGGGGGAAATCTTGGCCCTGGGCGAAGGTGTTGACGCCGCGTCCCTTGGCCTGGCGATCGGCGACCGCGTGGTGCCGCACTTCATGCCGGGCTGGCAGGACGGCGCGATGACACCGCGCAATGTGGCGGCGATGCGCGGCATCACCCTGCAGGGTTCGCTGGCCGACTATGTGGCCGTGCCGGCCGCCAGCCTGGTCGCCCTGCCCGCGCACCTGGATTTTGTGCAGGGTGCGGCGCTGCCCATCGCGGCCACCACGGCCTGGAACGCGGTGCGCTCGGCCTCGCTGCGGCCGGGGTCGGTGGTGCTGCTGCTGGGCACCGGCGGCGTGAGCATTTTTGCCCTGCAGTTCGCCAAGGCCTCGGGCGCGACGGTGATCATTGCCTCGTCGTCCGATGAAAAGCTGGAACGGGCACGCGGGCTGGGCGCGGACCATCTGATCAACTACCGCGCCACGCCGGCCTGGGACGCGCAGGTGCTCAAGCTGACCGACGGGCGCGGCGCGGACCTGGTGGTGGAAACGGTGGGCCAGGCCACCTTCACGCGGTCCATCAATGCAGCGGCCATGGGCGGCACGATTTTTACGGTCGGCCTTGTCAGCGGCACGGCGGCATCCATCGACCTGCTGCCCGTCATCGTGAAGGCCTTGCGCATCGTGGGCAACAGCACCGGCTCGGTGGCCGACCTGGCGCAGGCGGCGCGCGCCATCGCCGCGCACCGCATCGTGCCGGTGATAGACCGCGTGTTCGGCATCGCCGACACGGCCGCGGCCTATGCCGAACTCAGTGCCGGCGGCCGGCACTTCGGCAAGATCGCGATTGCGCATTGAGGCCGGCGGGCCCACATCAAGCGCCGTCGGCCCCCATCCCAACCTTCCCCCAGCGGGGGAAGGAGCAAAACCAAGGGGACACGGYTGMAGCGCGCYGCTTCTTTTCTTACACCCTCCCCCGCTGGGGGAGGGCGGGGTGGGGGCTAGCGGCCTTCAAAACACATGCGGCGAACAGCCTGCCGGCTTTACGCATTCACCGTGCTCAAAAAAGACGCGGGGTAGCGCGGGCCGGCGGCGGCGTCGGGCGGGAAGGCCTTGTCCAGCTCTGCCAACCCGGCGGGGCTCGGCACCATGTCCAAGGCTGCGATGTTCTGGTCAAGCTGGTTGCGGCCCAGGCATCATGCCGGCAACAAAGTCAATGAATGCTCTTACCTTGGCCGGAACGTGGTTCCGGCTGGGGTAGTAGATGTAAAGGGGGAAGGTCTCGCCAGGCCAGTCCGTCAGGACCGGCTCCAGTGTGCCCGCACGCAGGTGCGTGTCGATTCCGAGGTCGATGACCTGGGCGATCCCGTAGCCCGCGAGGCAGGYCCCAATTTTGGTTCCGGCATCCGTGACGGTCAGGTTCCCGCTAACGGCCACCTTGACCTTCTCATCGCCGCGCCAGAACTCCCAGTCGAAGGGCTTGCCGGTAGCCGGGTCGATGGCCTGGATGCATTCATGGCCGTCATCGACCAGGTCATTCGGCGACTTCGGCCGGCCGCGTTGATCCAGGTAGGACGGCGCGGCGACCGTCAGGACGCGCGGACTGTAGAGCCTGCGACAGACCAGGCTTGAAACGGATGGCGGCCCAAACCGTATCGCGAGATCAAATCCGTCGCTCACCAGGTCCGAGAGGTCGTTTCGGGTTTCGAGCTTCAATTGAAGAGCCGGGTGGTCCTTCAGGAACTGGGCCAGCTCGGGTGCCAGCACAAGGCGGGCGAACGCAGCATCGCAGGCCACACGGAGTGTTCCGTTGACGGCCGAGGTCTGGTCCGAGGCCCCAACAGCCGCCTCTTCAATCCCCTGGAGTAGCGGCAGCACCTTTGACAGCAAGGCATGCCCGGCGTCCGTCACTTCAACGTGCCGGCTGGTGCGCTGCAAAAGCTTGGCGCTCAGGCGGTCTTCCAGTCGTTGGACAGCACGACTCACCGCGGGCTGGGTCTTGCCCAGACGGGATGCGGCACGGCCAAAGCTTTTGGATTCGGCTACGGCAGCAAGGGCAAGCAAGCCGCTCACCAATCCTCCATCGAGGTCTTCCATGATCTATGTGTTCCTGTAATGGCAGCGATAAGCGATTCGCAGTAGCCGGCGACGGGGGAATTCTTCACTATACGGGTCTTTCAATGATGGAAGAAAGCCAGCAATGACCATGACCCAGACCCACGCCATCGTCGCTTTGATGGAGGACTATTTCAATTTGGCTTATGAGCCGAAGAGCCGCGACTTCAACAAGGTCTTTCACCCGAGCTGTCTTGTCCAGTGGCTTCATGAAGGCCAGCTGAAAACCCTGTCGTCGCCGGACTATGCGGCGCTCATCCACGGGAGGCCGAGTCCCCAATCCACCGGCGCGCCCAGGGATGAGGCGATCCTCTCCATGGAGAACATCTCGGACAGCCTTTCAACGGCAACGGTGAGGGTGCGGATTGGAAAGACACTGTTCAATGATCACTTCGTCCTGCACAAGGTGGAGGGCCGCTGGCTGATAAGCACCAAAGCGTCCTTCATCGCGCGTACGTTCGACTGAAGCGCGGAGCTGCGGATGCGCAAGGCCAGGGAAGACAGCGCGATGGATGGCACACCTTCGCCGGGTGGAGAGGCAGGCTTTGCCGGAAATGCCGGCAGGCCCCAGCGGACCGGGGCGGGACGGAACTTCGTCAAGTTCGCCCTGGGAAAGACGACAGTCATCGCTCTGCGGGACGGCTACGTGGACATGCCCACCACACGCCTGCGCAAGCCTGGCGGGCAGCCGTTCCAGGGAGACCTGCCGCCATCGATTCCGCTGGTGGACGGAAAGCTTCGGCTGTCCGTGAATGCCTTCCTCATCATCGACGGCGAAAACCACATCCTGATCGACACCGGTGCGGCGGACTCCTGGGAGCCGACGATGGGCAGGCTGCTCCAGTCCATGCAAGAGGCGGGCGTTGACCCCAGCCTGGTGGACACCGTGGCGATCACCCATACACACGAAGACCACGTGAACGGCCTGGTGGCGGCCGACGGCTCGAACGCCTTCCCCAAGCTCAAGCGGCTGTTGATCCCCTCGCAGGCGATACCCCTCTTCGACGGGATAGACCGGCTTGCGCGGTTCCGGAACCTGCGCATCGCCATCGGCGATGGATTCAGGATTGGACGATCGGTGACGGCGGTGAGCGCCTTGGGCCACGAGCTCGGGCACACGGCCTATGAGCTGAAAAGCGGCGGCAGCACTTTGCTGGTTTGGGGAGATACCGTCCACGTGCCTGCGGCGCAGTTCGACCGGCCCGAGTTGGCCTGGGAGTTTGATGCCGACCAGGACAAGGCGCGCGCATCCAGGTTGCGCCTCTTGCAGCGTTCGGACAAGCCCGGCCACTTCATCGCCGGCGCCCACCTGGAGTTCCCAGGCATCGGATACGTCACAAGGCAAGCCGGCGGGTATCGGTTCACTCCCGTTTGATGAACCAATGCCTGCGGGCCGGTTCTGTTGTCACGAACCTGGCTGGGCACTGTTGCGCGCGGCCGCCTTCATCGCTTGCGCCCGCGCATCACGCCGGGCTTGCCGGCCCATGCGCCCAGAAAAAACATCGAAAAAAGCGGTAGCGCGGCCGCGGCGGAAGCCTTCTGTCCGGGCGGGCACGGGCTTTCGGCGCGGGCAAGGGCTGCGGGCTTCGCGGCCGGAGAAGAGGCGGTAGAAGGGCGGGCTTGGCGTTTGGTCATCCTGGTGTGTCCGGTTTCAAAAAGGGAAGGGAGAAGGGAAAGCAAAGGCGCTGATGGTGGGCGCTGGCTGTCGCCGCGATGTCGCGAGGCGTGTTTCGCCGCCGCGACATCTCCGCGACAGCGGCGCGGCACAGTGCGTCCAGCCTGGCGGTCCGCCGGCGCCTTTTTTTTCCCAAAAACCGTCCAAGAGGAAATATCTCTATGAAGCGCAAATCTGTTGTTGTTCCCGCCGCTGTGGTGTTGCTGTCGGCGCTCATGGGCGCTACGGGCGCTTATGCGCAGCCCCAGCCCGAACCCGGGGCTTCACCCTGGGGCCTGGGCCTGGGTGTGGCGGCCCGAACCGACATCTACGCGGGGGAAAGCGCGAAGCTGCGCGCGGTGCCGCTGATCAGCTACCAGGGCGAGAAGTTCTTCTGGCGCGGCATCAGCGGGGGTTACCACATCCTCAGCCGCGACGGTTTCACATTCGATGCCACGCTGGGCGCCCGGCTGGCCGGCATCAAGAAAGAGGATTTCGGCGTGGCCGAACTCGCGGCCCGGGGCATCAACCGCAACCTGCTGGAAGACCGGGACGGCGGCCTGGACCTGGGGATTGCCGGGTCCTTCAAGGGCCAGATGGGCGTGGTGGAACTGGCGCTGAAGGCCGATGTGTCGGGCGCGAGCAAAGGCTACGAAGCCTCGGCCAAATACGGCTATCCGCTGCAGTGGGGATCGACCACGATCACGCCCAACATCGCGGTCAGCCATTACTCGGCCAAGCTGGCCAACTACTACTACGGCACGCACGATGCGGAAGTTGCACGCGGTGTGGTGAACTACAAGCCGGGCAGCGCGGTGATTCCGCGTGTCGGTGTTGAGGTGATGCGGCCCTTCGCCGACAAGTGGATTCTGGCGGGCGGCCTGTCTTACAGCGCGCTGCCCAGCAAAATCCGCAACAGCCCCTTGGTGGACAGGGGCGCAAATGGGGTAACTTCGGTTTTTGTCGGGGTTTCGAGGAAATTCTGACGCCCGCCGCGCCACCGCGCGAAAGAACCAAGATGGACATGATTGAAGGCCCTTTGAGCATCCTGATCGTCGAGGACAACGCGCCCATGGCGGCGAACATCTACGACTACCTGGAAGCCTGCGGCCACAAGCCCGACGCGGCGCCCGACGGCAAATCGGGCCTGGGCATGGTGCAGGCGAATCATTACGACGCGATCGTGCTGGACTGGATGATGCCGCGCATGGACGGCCTGACGATGCTCACGCAGCTGCGGGACGAACTCAAGTCCAGGACGCCGGTGATCATGCTGACGGCCAAGGACCAACTGGGCAGCAAGCTGCAGGGTTTTGAAGCCGGCGCCGACGACTACCTCGTCAAGCCCATCGCGCTGCCGGAACTGGAAATGCGGCTGCGCGTGCTGGTGACGCGCAGCCATGCGGCGCAAGCCCCGGGGCAGGTGCTGGAAGTCGGCGACTTGCGCTTCAACCTGCAGTCGCTGGTCGTGACCCGGGGAGACCGCGAGCTGTCGCTGTCGCCGATCAAGCGGCAGATACTGGAGGTGCTGATGCGGCGCTCGCCGCACATCGTGAGCCGCGAACACCTGGAGTCGCAGATCTGGGGCGAACGAACGCTGGACAAGGACATCCTGAGGTCGCACATGCACCTGCTGCGCAAAGAGGTCGACGGCGAAGGCGCGCCAAAAATCCTGCGTACCGTGCTCGGGCAGGGCTACAGCTTGCGGATGCAGGATGGTGAATAAACCACGCATGTTCGACCTGCACTGGCGCATCAGCGCGCTGTTCGTCGCGTTCGGTGTGCTGCTGGCTTTGGGCGTCACTGTGTCGGTCGGCTTCGGCCAGGTGATGATCACGCACCCGGTGTGGGAGCAGATACTGCGGTCGACCACCCAGCACTACATCGCCGGCAGCACGGGCAACACGCCCGTGCCCTTGCCGACACAGGGCGCCTACAAGGGATGGCACCTCAAGAACGGCACGGCCTTGCCCGCCGGCATGCCGCCCTACCTGGCCACGCTGCCCGCCGGGTTCTACAGCGAACAGGACCTGGACCGGTTTGACGAGCACGACTACGCGGCCCTGGTCACGCCGGTCGCGGACGGCCGCGTGGTCACCGTCATCGACATGACCGACATCGAGCAGCTGCAGAACAAGGTCGGCATCGGGGGCTTGGTCTTTGTGCTGGTCAACCTGGCACTGGTGGGCGCCACGCTGCTCTGGCTTCACGGCAGCCTGCGCAAGCCGGCCAGGGCGCTGGCGCAGCGCATGGAAGCGCTGGACCCGGAGCAGCCCTCGCAGCGGCTGTCGGTCGATTACCCGCAGGCGGAGCTGCACGACATCGCGGTGCAGGCGAATCGCCACCTGGAAAGGGTGGAGCGCTTCATCGAGCGGGAACGCAGCCTGCTGGACCAGGCCAGCCATGAGTTCCGCACGCCGGTCGCGGTGATCAGCGGCGCGGTGGACGTGCTGGCGAAGCAGGCCCTGCCCGCGCAGGCCAAGGGCCCGCTGGAGCGGATTCGCGGCACGGTCGACAACCTGACCGAAACCATGGCCGCCCTGCTCTACCTGTCGCGCGAGCCGGATGGCCATGCGAGGACGGAAAGGACCCGGGTCGACCTGATCCTGCAGGAGCTGATGCAGGACCATGAACACCTGCTGGCCTTCAAGCCCGCGCGCTTTGTGCTGGTGGAGTGCGTGGGCCTTTCCGTCGATGCGCCGGAAGCGATGCTCAGGATCGTCATTGCCAACCTTCTGAGGACGCCGCCGAAAACACACAGAAGGGGGAAGTCACGGTCAGCCTCACCGCGCACAGGCTGCGGGTGACCGACTCCGGCGAAGGCTTCGACGCGGTGGAGGCCGCGCGCAGCTACAGCGCGGCCTTGCAGACGTCGATGAAGCCCGGCGGAGGCCGGGGGCTGGGGCTGTTTTTGACGAAGCGGATTTGCGAGCGCTTCAAATGGTCGCTCGCGATTTCGTCGGCGGTGGCCAAAGGCTCGGTGGTGGATATCCGCTTCTAGTTTCAGGGATTCACCATGCTCAAATAAGACGCCGGGTAGCGCGGGCCGGCGGCGGCGTCGGGCGGGAAGGCCTTGTCCAGCTGGGCCAGCTCGGCCGGGCTGAGCACCACATCCAGCGCGCCGATGTTCTGGTCCAGATACGTGCGGCGCTTGGTGCCGGGAATCGGGATGATGACTTCGCCCTGGGCCAGCACCCAGGCCAGTGCCACTTGCGATGCGGTGACGCCTTTGGCCGCGGCCAGGTCCTTGACAGTATCCACCAGGGCCAGGTTGCGCTGGAAGTTCTCTTCGGCAAAACGCGGCGAAGATGTGCGGCGGTAGTCGTCGGCGGGCAGGTCTTCGGGTTTGCTGAAAGTGCCGGTCAGGAAGCCGCGGCCCAGCGGCGAATAGGGGACAAGGGCCACGCCGTGCTCGCGGCAGGCGGCCAGGGCGCCGTTGGATTCCGGGTCGCGCGTCCACAGCGAATATTCACTCTGCAGCGCGGCGATGGGATGCACCTTGCAGGCGCGCGCGAGGGTGGCGGCCGAGGCTTCGGACAAACCGAGCAAGCGTACCTTGCCGGCTTTCACCAGCTCGGCCATGGCGCCCACGGTGTCTTCAATGGGCACGGTCTTGTCGACGCGGTGCTGGTAATAAAGATCGATCTGCTCAATCCCCAAGCGCTTGAGGCTGGCATCGCAGCTGGCCTTGACGTACTCGGGCCGGCCGTTGACGCCGCGGGCGCCCTCGTTGTTCGGGTCGCGGGTGATGCCGAACTTGGTGGCGATGAACACGTCCTTGCGGCGGCCGGCGATGGCCTTGCCTATCAGCAGCTCGTTGGTGTAGGGGCCGTACATGTCGGCGGTGTCGAGGAAGTTGAGGCCCTGGTCCAGCGCATGGTGGAGGGTGGCGATGGATTCGGCATCGTCGCGGTTGGAATAAAACTCGCTCATGCCCATGCAGCCGAGGCCGATGGCGGAGACTTGCGGGCCGTTGCGGCCCAGGGTGCGGGTCTTGATCATGGTGTTTTCGTCCTTTGAAATGGAGGGTGAAGTGGTTCCAGAAGAATTCACGCACGCTTGGGTTCGGTGCGCATCTCTTCATAGAGGCGGATTTTTTTGCGGATGTAGGCCAGGGTTTCGCGCTGGGCGCGTATCTCGGCTTCCAGGCGCTCGGCATGCTCTTCAAGCAGGGCCTGGCGTTCGGCCACGCTGGCGGCGGCATTGCCCTGGCGCAGCAGCTGGGCGTAGCGCTGCATGTCACGCATGGACATGCCGGTGGCGCGCAGGCGCACCAGGAAATCCAGCCAGCGCATGTCGGCGTCGCTGTAGCGGCGCGCGCCGCTGCGCCGGCCTATGGGGGCGATAAGGCCGATCTGCTCGTAGTAGCGCAGGGTGTAGGCGCTAAGGCCGGAAGCTTCCGCGGCTTCGGCGATGCTTAAAGAGACAGTGATTGCTTGGGTCATGAGAGGACTTTAAAACTTCGAGCGCGCTCTAAGTCAAGCCCTGACCTCTCAAAAACCCTCCTGGCGTCGTTGCCTCGCCTTTGCCTTAGCGGGTGATCACCACCAGCACACTGCAGGGCGCCTGCGCGATCAGCGATTTGGAGACCGAGCCGCGCCACCAGCGGGCGGCCCAGCCTTCGAGGTGCTTGTGGCCGACCACGATCAGGTCGGCGTCTGTCTGCTTGGCGTAGCGGGCGATTTCATCGACGGTTTCGCCGTACAGCACTTCGCCGCTGGCCTCGTGGCCGGACTCGATGAGCCGGCGCAAGCCGTCGTTGAGGATGCCCCTGTACCTTTCCCTTTCCTGGTCGGCGATGCCTTGTTCGTAGATCACGCCTTCGGCGGCGACCACCTGCCGCTGCAGGGGCGTGACGGCGATCAGCGTCAAGGCGGCCCCGCTCCACTGCGCGATCTCGCGGCAGTCCAGCAGGGCTTTCTGGCCGGATTCGGAGCCGTCGTAAGCCAGCAAAATTCGCTTGTACATGGTGTGTCTCCCGAATAAGGTGACTGGGCGATTCCAGAATAGGCCCGCGGTGGGGGCCGGTCAAATGATCGCCCCTGCGCCAACGTGGTCGCCACCCTGGCGGCGAGGAAAGGCACAGGCGACAATCGGGGACTCGACCCGATTTCACAACGACTCCACAAAAAAGCAGCCCATGACCCAAGATCCCCAGCGCGAACAGGAACTCAAGAAGATGGAGCTGTGCGACTCCTGCGCGGGCATACAGCGCAACTGGCGCAAGGCGCCGGGCCACCCGGAGCTGGTGCAGGGCGACCCGCGCCATGAAACGCGGCGCCACGGCCTGGTCACCATCACGCGCTACAAATGCGACCGCTGCGGCACGGCCTGGGAATATGAGAACGACAAGACCAACCAGAAGGCCGGCTGGTCGGTGGTGGGGCGCTAAAGCGATCGATAAGCGGCGTTTGTTACGTTCGGGCGCGTGAACTTTACGCGCACTTCCATTTGATGGCGGCATTGGCTGACGCGGGAAACCAATCCCTCGGTGCAGCATCGAAGCCATGATGAACCCACACCCCTTGATGCAGCGACGGCGGCTGCTGGCCGCCTCCACCCACCTGGCCCTGGGCGGTGCAGCCTGGCTGGCGCTGTCTGGCGCGCAGGCCCAGCCCAGCTATACCGTCACCACCGCCCAGTTGCAGGATGCGATTGCCAAACGTTTCCCGCTGCGCAAACGCGCGCAGGGCATCATGGACCTCACGGTGCAGGCGCCGCGGCTGCGCATGCTGCCCGAACAGAACCGGCTGGGCGCCGTGATGGCGGTGGAAGCCGGCGGCCAGGCGCTGCGGCGCGCCTACCCCGGCACCTTCGACCTGGACTTCGCGCTGCGTTATGAGGCCGGCGACATGACGATACGCGCGCACGAGCTTCGCGTGAACGCACTGCAATTCGAGGGCCTGCCGCCCGAGGCCTCGATGCTGCTGGCCAGCTACGGTCCGCAGCTGGCGGAGCAGGCGCTGCAGGGCGCGGTGCTGCACACGCTCACGCCGCAAGACCTGGCGCTGCCCGACAGCATGGGCGTGCAGCCGGGCAGCATCACCGTGACGGCCAGGGGCCTGGTGATCGGCTTTGTGAACAAGCAGCAGCCTTGAGGCTGCGCTTTTCTCCTTCCCCCGCTGGGGGAAGGAAAGGGATGGGGGCYGSCGGCGCTTGAAATTTCGCTGAGCGTGTATCGAAGGCCGCTGGCCCCTACCCCAGCCCTCCCCCAGCGGGGGAGGGAGCCAAGAACTCAAAGCGCGGTGAGGCCCGGCTCAGCAGCTGGGTCCTCGGCTCCGTGGGCCAGGCGGCCGCCAGTTCATGGGCGAGGGTGCCGACCAACCGGCCCACGTCTTCCGCAGCCGACGCATGCAGGGCTTCGGCCACGATGAGCACGGCGCGCGTGCCGGTGCTGACGGCGGACAGGCCGCTTTGCCGGTGGGTCCAGCGGCGCGCATGGGCGTTGGGGGGGTCGGCGGCGTCGGCGAAGACCACTTCGCCGGGTTCCGGGTGCTCGATCTCTCCACCGAAGCTCAGGTAGTTCTCAGTGCCAGTGGCATGGCGCACCTCCAACTGTTGCGAGACTTTGGCGACGTCGAACACGGCAATCGGGATCGCGAAGGCGAGTGAGACGGCATTGCACAAATCCACCAGCGGATGCAGCGGTGGCAAGGCGTTTTCCTTGCGGAAGCGGCGCAGCAGCGACTCGGACGCGCAGCGGTATTGCGTGGGCTTGAGGCCCATTTTTGAGAACGTGCGGCGCCAGGCTTGCACCTCGGGGAACTCGCCTTCGCTGCCCTGGGCCAGGCGGGACGCGGCGATGGCGTTGAAGCGGGCGACTTGCGGGCCCACGTCGGCACTGGCGTTGATGCCCTCGGCATACAGCACACCGGGCACGAGTTCGGGATGCTCGGCCCACAAGGGTTCTGAATGGCGAAAGAACATGCGCGGCGCTCCGGTGGTCGGGATGAAACACTGCGCAGTCTGCCCCTGCGACCGGCCCGCGTCTTGAACGTTATTGCAGCGCGCCTTTGGCGGTGTTGCGCGCCGCCGCCTGCTGCCAGGCGCCGGGCGTGAAGCCGAACTGGCGCGTGAACAGGCGCGTCATGTGGCTCTGGTCGGCGAAGCCGCAGGATGCGGCCGCCTGCGCCAGGCCGGCGCCGCCGCGTATCAGGCCGCGCGCGCGTTCGGCGCGCTGCTGCAGCAGCCAGGCGTGGGGCGTGAGGCCGAAGGCTTTTTCAAAATGCCGCAGCAGCTGGAATTTGCTGAGGCCGGCCGCGAGCGCCATCTCGCCCAGCGTGGGCGGCGCGAGCAGGTCGGCGGCCAGGTGATCGCGCACCTGCTGTATCCGCGCGGTGGCGGCGCTGGACGTTTTTGCGGAAGGCACAGCCGCCGGGGCGAGGGCGTGGCGGCCCGGCAGCAAGGCGAGGACCCGCGCGAGCGCCTCGTCGCAGGCAAGCGCGTGGGCTGACGCAACCGGGCCGGGCCCGCCGCCGCCGCCGTGCTGAAGCTGATCCAGCACCTCATGCAAGGCCAGGCGAAGACGCGGGTCTTGCGCGACGGGCTGGGTCAGTTCAAGCCCGGCCGCGCCGCCGGGCTCGCCCATCGCGGCGGCCATGGCGGCGGGCTCCAGGTAAAGCATGTGCCAGCGGCGCGAGGGACTGCCCAGCGGCTGGCCGTCGTGCACCTCGCCGGGGTTGCACATGATGATGTCGCCGGCATAGGCCTCAACCTGGCCGCGGCCGCTGGCGGATTTTTGCGCGCCGCGCTCCATCAGGCCGATGCCGAAGACGGCATGCGAATGGCGGCGGTAGTGGCGGGCGCTCTCAATGTGCGTGCCGTACACGCCCTCCCAGGGCGTGGCCAGGACGCGGCATTGGTGCGGGAGCGAGGTGGGCATGGGGTGGATGATGCCAGCCCTTGGGCCGCTGCGCCATGCCGCGCAAGGCCCGCGCAGTCAGGCCTGCCGCCCCACCAGCGCCTGCACATAGGCGCGCAGCGTCGTGCGGCCGCGCACGGGGGCATCGGCGGTATAGGGCCGGTCGCGCGTGAGGCGCGTCATCTCGGCATAGGACTTGGCCGCGGCGGGCGAGAAGCCCATCGCCTGGAAAGCCGCTACCCATTGCTCGCGCGGCGCGACACGCACCGACACCGGCTTGCCCAGCGCCTCCGAAAAAGCCGCGGCCACATCGCCGGGGCCGTATTGTTCGGGGCCCTCGGCATAAAAGACGCCGGTTTTTTCGGCCGGCTCCGTCATCAGCCGCGCGGCGAACTCGCCCAGGTCTTGCGGCGCAACCATGGGCAATTTGAAGTCGGCCGGGTACATGGAATCGATCACGCCTTCATCGCGCGCCGTCTTCAGCGACGCATCCCAGTTGCTCATGTAATAGGCCGCGCGTATCACGCTGAAGGGAATGGGCTGGGCCTCGAGGGCTTTTTCCATGTCGTAAAGAATGCCCAGGTCGCCCGCGCGCTCGACGGGCTGCGCGCCGTAGGTCGATTCGGCCACGATCTTCTCAAGGCGCGTGCCTTGCAGCGCCTCGATGATGGACCTCACCGTGGCGCGCTCTTCGGCGTCGGTGTCGACGGAGGGTGCGGCGGACGGGTTGAGCAGGAAGAGCCGCGTGCCCTGCTGGAATACCTTGCGCAGGGCCGGTACGTCGTGGACGTCGGCCAGTGCGACCTTGGCCCGCTGGGGCACTTCGTGCTTGGCCTTGCCGGCCCTGCCGGACTTATCGGGGTCGTGTGTGACAAGGGTGACGGGCTCGCCCGCTTCGATCAGGCGTTTAACGAGTGCCGAGCCGACGTGCCCGGTTCCACCAAGAATGATGTGCATGGGAATCTCCTGTTTGAAAACTTCCATGCTCGCGGCGGGCGCGGCGGCTCGGTGACAGCCGGTGTAGCCCTGGGGAGTGGGAATGCGCTGACAAGCGCAGGGACTCCTGATCGCCCCTGCACGCTCGCGCGGCTTCAGCGCCGCTGGAGCTGCTCGACAGCCCCGTGCCAGTCTTCCACGTGGTAGCTCAGCACGATTTTGTTGTCCTCGACCGTGTGGATGTCGATGGCCATGATCTCGAAGCCGCGGCCCGTGAAGGGCGCCCCCATGAAGGGAGCGACGGGCGTGGCGGTGGCACGGCCGCGAACCACAAAACGATTGCCGACCTGCAAAATTTCTTCGACCTTCCAGCTCAGGTTGGGAAGGGCGCTGCCCACGCGCTGCAGCTGCGCCAGGAACTGGTCCCGCGTCTTCACCGGGCTCGCGTAGTCGCCGATGCTTCGCCAGTCGGGCGAGAGCACCCTGGCCATGCGTGCCGGGAGGTCGGGGCTGGTGGTGCCGCTCAGCACCTCGCTGTAGAGCGCCTGGACCACATCCTGGTCGGCGGCCTGGACCGCACCGGCGAGGCCGCTCGCCATGGCGAGGGCCGTGAGTGTTTTTTTCATGTGTTGATCTCCGTGTGGGTTCCGTGTTGATAAGCGAGTTGGGTGGGGTGGGCAAGCGCCTCAGTGCGAGGGCCGCACGATGACCTTGCCGCGGGCGTGGCCGCCCGCCACCTGCTCCAGCGCGGCGCGCGCGTCATCGAGCGGATGAATCGTGTCCAGCACGATCTGCAGCTGCTTGGCCTTGAAGCTTTCCAGGATGCGGGACAGGGCCGCGGCGTCATGGTTGAAGAACACAAAGGAGCCGTGCTGGCTGCCGCGAGGCTTGACGGCGAAGTCGACGGTGCTGACCACCGTGCCCCGGGGCGTGAGCACCTGCCATGAACGTTCGAGCGTGTCACCGCCCACCGTGTCGAGGACCAGGTCCACCCCGCGCAGCAGGCCGGCGAAGTCCTGGCGCTGGTAGTCGATCACCTCGTGGGCGCCGAGCTCCCCGGCCAGGGCCAGGTTGCGCGCCGAGGCGGTCGCGATGACATGCGCCCCGGCTTGCCTGGCGAACTGCACGGCGAAACTGCCGACGCCGCCCGCGGCCGCATGGACCAGCACACGCTGCCCGGCTTGCAGCTTGCCGGCGCCGGACAGCGCCAGCCAGGCCGTGCCCGCAGCCGTCGGCAATGCGGCGGCCTGCTCAAAACTCATATCGGCCGGCATAAGGCTCAGGGCTTCCGCGGGGACGACGGCCGCCTGCGAAAACGCGCCGCCGGCGCTGGGCTCCAGGCGGCCCACCACGCGGTCGCCGGGTTTAAAACTGGCCACGCCGGGGCCGACCTGCCGGACCACACCGGCCAGGTCGGTGCCCAGCGCGCAGGGCAGGCTCACCGGAAACACCTGCTGCATATGCCCGGCCAGGATCTTGAGGTCCAGCGGATTCACACTGGCGGCCTCGATGCGCAGCAAGACCTGGCCCGGGCCCGGCTCGGCCGCCGGGACGTCGTCGAGCACGGCCAGGCTCGGGTTTCCGAATTCGTGGATACGAAGTGTCTTCATGGCTTTATTCCCGATGGCTCAGTTGTTGTTGAGTGCGGGGAAAGCGCCGAGCTGCAGGAACAGGCCGAACCAGTCCTCCAGGTGCCAGGTCCGCTTGATGCGGTCGCCTTCGAATTCATGGAACTCGTGGATGCGGAAGCTGACCTTTTTGCCGGTGGCCGCGATGCCGAAGAGAGGCCCGCGGTGGGTGCCCGTGATCTCGGCACGCACCGCGGCACGGTCCTGGCTCATCAGCACGTCGTGGGCCGTGATGCGCACGTCGGGCAGCGCTTCGATGAAGCCGCGGATGATGGGCTTGAGGCCTTCCGGCCCGGGGCCCTGGCCGGGCGCCAGGGGGATGTCGTCCCAGTCGGCGGTGACGGCGGCATCCATCAGGTCGGGGTTTCGGTCGCTGAAGGCGCGGTACAGCAGGTCTATGGACTGGCGCCGGGCCAGGTCCTGTGCAGCATGGCTGCCGGGGTTTGAGTTGCTCATTGCGGAGGATCCTTGTGTTGGTGTGGTGAAGCAATGGCGGAATTCTGGGCGCCGCGTTACCATCTGTCCAACAAATGATCTGTATAAATGAGTATTTGATTTATGGATTTTCATGGTGTTGACCTGAACCTGCTCGCGGCCTTTGCCGCGCTGATGGAGGAGCGCAACGTGACCCGCGCCGCGGTGCGCGTGGGCGTGAGCCAGCCGGCGATGAGCGCCGCGCTGTCGCGCCTGCGGACGCTGCTGGAAGACCCCTTGTTCTTGCGCAGCGCCGAAGGCCTGCTGCCCACGCCGCGCGCCAGGGACCTCGCCGGGCCGGTGGCTGAGGCGCTGCGGCAACTGGAAGCGGTGCTGGTGAAAAAGCCCGTGTTCGACCCGGGCAAGGTGACCATGGACTTCACCCTCGGCCTGTCGGACTACCCGGCCTTTGTGCTGCTGCCCACCCTGTTGAATGCGCTCGAGAAGAGGGCGCCGGGCATCTCGCTGAGCGTGCGCAGTTTCAGCAGCCGGGACAGCGCCGTCGACCTGCTCGACGCCGGCTTGATCGATGCGGCGGTGGGCGTCCCGCCGACGCAGGCGGAGAGCCGGATTTTGACCCGCCCCATCCTGCGCGACGACTTTGTCACGATCGTGCGCCGCGACCATCCGGGCGCGCGGCGCGGCATGAGCATGAAAACCTTTCTGTCGCTGCAGCATGTCCTGGCCTCGCCCGAAGGCGACCGCCATGGCTTGGTGGACGAAGCGCTGGCGCGGCTGGGCAAGCGCCGCACGCTGGCGCTGAGCCTGCCGCAGATGTTTGCCGTGCCGGCGGTGGTGGCCCAGACCCAGATGGCTGCCACGGTGATGAAACGTGTGGCCCTGCATTCACCGGCGCGGCGCATGCTGGTGCTGTTTCCACCGCCCGTCGCGCTGCCGGAAGTGCAGTTCGACCTCCTCTGGCACAGGCGCAGCGACACGCACCCGGCCCAGATGTGGCTCAGGGCGTTGATGGAGTCGCTGGCGAAGTCCTTGTAGCCTTGCTCCTTCCGCCGCTGGGGGAAGGCAGGGATGGGGGCTGGCGGCGTTTGAAATTTCGCCGGAGGTGCTTGCTGGTCCCTACTCCCGCCCCCCCGCGGGAGAGGGAGTTAATGCGTACATGAAAAGGCTCAGGCTGCACTTGCGGCGATGCGCTTGGCCTTGGCGTCGCTGATTACGTCTCCGTGGGGTCACTGAAGAAAGGGTTGGCCCGCGGAGGTCATTTCACCTCGGTGCAATCGGCGGTGAGCGCACTTGGGTCCGTAGAGTCACATACCAATTCCATTTCTACACGTGCGCCGTGACGATCTGCAAGCGGTTGAGTTCCCCCTTTTTGCATTACACAAATGTTCCTAGCCGGAACGCCGCGTTTTTCCAGGAGGTTTGCGACATTTCTAGCCCGAGCGGATGCAAGCCGCTTGAGCTGGGTACTAGATCCTTCGTCCGGATCCGCATGGCCAACCAGCACCCACAGCGTGTACGGGCAACCTTTCCTTTGGGGATATTCTTCGACACGGGCGAGGCGTTCGCGTTGCTCCGCAGTCAATCCGAAAAAGTTTTTCTCAAAAAAAATGTCACCCGCCCATTTGCCGCAGTACTGGCAGTTCGTGCTGTAAGGTGGCGGCGGCAACGGCTGGCCCCATGCGAAGCTGAGGGAAAAAACCACAAACCCCATCGCAACCATGCCAATACGGAGTCGCACGCGGGCCGGCCGGGTCCAATTGATCGGCATTAGCAGGGACATAAGGGAGATTCTCCTTGGCGCAAGGCAAGCGCTATGACGACACACCGGGGCATGATGGGGTTACCGACCCTCCGTTTGGGATTCCATAGATGATTGAGTGCCAAGAAAGATCATCGAATGATTAGATGCCGCGAAGCGCTTCTTTGACTGCCGATTTCATGACTTCCTCGTCTTCAACCAGCTCTCGATAGAACTCGTACGGCAACTGCCCATCATTCACCTGCGCTTCGATGAACATGGCCAGCCTCCACTCGTCCGGGTCTGGTTTGTCAAAGTCGAAGTCCACGCCTCCGGATTCTGGTGCTTTGAAGATATGAACGCCCACTCCGTGTGGACGAACAAACCAGCAAGTGTTGGGGACTCGTTGAAAGCGCCTGTTCGGAGATCGCAGAATGTCTTGTGGGTCTTCGAGATTGAAAGAGCGCATGAGAAGCTCCTTGGCCCACGCAACATTTGCGTACCAAAGCGGAATAGCGCTTCGAGCGAGTTCAACGGGTGATGTGCTCATGACGTCCTAGGTTGAAGGTGAGCGGCTCAAATTCTCTTTGCGTAGGTAGCAAAGGCTGACGCATCATATGGGATGAATACATGGACCTGACAACCTGCACAGTTCAACCGGAACCATGCATTAGCACTCGCCTCTGTACCTTAGGTAGCCCGATGCAAGCCCACACCCAACACCACCAGCCCCACACCGAGCATCTCGCCCACTCCCGGCACCTGCCCCAGCACCACCACACCCACCACCACGGCCACTGCCGGCAACAACGCCAGCAACAAGGCAAAGGTGGCGCGCGGCAACCGCGCCATGGCGAGCTGGTCGCACACATAAGGGATCACGGACGAACAGATGCCGACGCCGATGGCCGCGCCCAGCAAGGTGATGCTGCTGAAGGCAGGCATGGCTTGCGCGGCGCCCAATGGGCTGGCGACGACAAAGGCGATCAGCATGGCGGCGGCGAGGCGGTCTATGCCATTGGCACCGTCCTTGCCGCCATCGCCCGCGATCCTGTGGCCCAGCACGATATAGAGGATAAACAGCGCGCAGTTGGCGAATGCGAACAGCAGTCCCAGCGGTTCGCCGGCCCATTGCACGTCGGTAAGCAAGGCCACGCCGCCCACGGCCAGCACGAGTGCCGCGACATTGCGGGCTGAGCGCACACCTATCGCAGCCAGCAGCACAGGGCCCAGGAATTCAATTGCCCCCACCGTGGCCAGGGGCAGGCGTTCTATCGCGAGGTAGAAGACGGAGTTCATAAGGCCCAGTACGGCGCCCAGGGCCAGCAGCAGCCCGCGCTCGCGGTCCGAGGCCGCGAGCAGCACACGCCAGGGTTTGCGCCACAACGCAAAAATGATGGCCGCGCTGGCGATGCGCAGCCAGGCCACGCCCAGGCTGTCGATGCGGCTGAACAGCAGCACGGCAAAGGCCGGGCCCAGGTAGTGAAAGGCCGCGCTGACCCCAAAATACGCGTGCGGCGGCAGGCGGTCGCTGAGGCTGGCCGCCGGGCCGGCATGGGGGCCGGTGATGGTTTTCATGCTTGCTTCCTCGGGGTTTCCATGGAAATATTGTGCAAGCCGGGCTCGGCATTTTGAATAGCCTGTGCAAGGAGAAACCCACGCCATGCCTTCTTTGAAGCAAGCCAAACGCCAAACCACCTTTTTTGCGACAAACCCGCTGCTGGACGCGACCAACCTGAAACTGCTGCAGTTGCTGAGCACGAACCCGCGCAGCAGCGTCAAAGCACTCGCGGCGGAGATCGGCATGTCGGGCCCCGCGGTGGCCGAGCGTGTGCAGCGCCTGCAGGAGGCCCACATCATCACGGGCCAGCGGCTGGAGATAGACCCGAAACAGCTGGGCCTGCATGTGACGGCCTATGTGCGCGTGCGGCCCATGCCGGGCGCGCTGCCCGACGTGGCCGCGCTGGCCCAGACAACACCCGAGGTGGTGGAATGCCACCGCGTGACGGGCGAGGACTGCTTCATCATGAAGGTGCTGGTGGCGCGGATTGAAGACCTGGAAGTGGTGCTGGATGAATTCCTCAAGCTGGGCAACACGACGTCCTCCATCGTGCAGTCGACGCCGGTGGCCTTGCGCGCCGCGCCGCTGCCGCCGCGCTGACCACCGCCCGGGTGAGGGCGCAAAGTTATGATCCATCGGACAAGGGAGCGCGCCGGAGGGCGATTGAACCAACACCCGGCGCGGCCGGGCTTGCCATAACTACAACACCATGACACCAAAAACAAAACTGGCCCTGGCGGCCACGGGGACTGTGCTGCTGCTGGCCGTGGGGACGGCCGTCGTGATCGGCCTGGACAGCCGGGCCTGGCGCGGCAAGCAGGACAAGGCGGTGGTTGCCGCTGTGACCCCGGTGGCAGCCGAGCCGCTGGACACCCGCAAGCTGCTGGCGGGCATGCAGGAGCTGCTGGCCGGCTACCGCAAGATCATCGTGCTGTTCGCCGATGAAAAAGCTCTGGGCGTGAACGAGCGCGCCATGGCCAACCAGGTGGGCCAGGGCCTGTTCCATGAGAACCGCGAGCGCGTGGCCGCGCTGGAGGCGCAGATGACGGCGCTGGCGGCTTCGGGCAACGCGCAGCGTTTTGATGCGGTGGCCGGCCTGCTGGACTACATCGAGAGTGACAAGAACCTGTTCGACGCGGACCGCCTGGCGTTTCGCGAACTGCTGCGCAGCCTGCAGGGCGCGGTGGCGGCGGACTCGTCGCTGCCGGCCATCAAGCTGCACAAGCGCATCGGCGAGGACCTGGACGCGCTGCAGGAAATCGAGCGCAACTACGAGAAGGAAATCCGGCTGGTCTTCGGCCGCTTTGAATCGCGCGCGATTGAACTCAAGCGCGAGCGCTGGGAAGACTATGTGGCCAGCCTCAAAAAGCTGTACACACGCGCGCAGATCCTGAAGGACTTCGGCGTGGTGATGCCCTACCCGGCGCCCAAGGCGCCCACACGCAAGGCCAAGGGTGAGGAAGAGGGCGAGGTGTTCGGCTACAGCCTGCCGCCCAAGACCATCGTGCTGACCTTTGACGACGGCCCGCACGGTGTGTACACAGCGGAGATCGCGGCCATCCTCAAGCAGTACGGCGCGCCGGGTATCTTTTTCCAGGTGGGCAGCAACCTGGGCACGGTGGCGGCCGACGGCAAGACCAAACTGGGCCCGCGCGCCGACGTGAGCCGCAAGCTGCTGGAGGCGGGCCACACGCTGGCCAACCACAGCATGACGCATGCGCAGCTGTCCAAACTCAAGGGCGAGGGCCTGAAGTCGGAGGTGATGGGCACCGACGAACTGCTCAAGGCGGTGGACGCGCGGCGTTCGCCGCTGTTCCGTTTTCCGTACGGCGCGCGCAATGACGAGGGCCTGGACCTGCTGTCGGGCGCGCAGCTGCGTTCGGTGATGTGGAACATCGATTCGCTGGACTGGGCCGACCCGGTGCCGAGCTCCATCGTGGAGCGTGTGCTGCGCACGGTGGACAAGGAAGGCCGCGGCATCATCCTGTTCCACGACATCCACGAGCGCACCGTCAAGGCCTTGCCGGCCATCCTGGACCGGCTTTCGGCCGAGGGCTACCAGTTCGCGGGCTGGGATGGCAACGGCTTCAGCGTGGCCAAGGGCGGCAACAACAACACGGCCACGCCAGCGCCGGTGGCGGCCAATCCGGGCTACAGCGATTCATGGGCCATCGTGATCGGCATCGACGACTACGCGAACTGGCCCAAGCTGCAGTACGCGGTGCGCGACGCGCGGGCGATCCGCGAGGCGCTGGTGCAGCGCTTCGGCTTCAGCGCGGACCACGTCATCTCGCTGGAGAACCGCGAGGCGACGCGGGCCGGTATCCTCGGCGCCTTTCACGACAAGCTGGCGCGCAGCGGCATGAAAAAGAACGACCGGCTGTTTGTCTTCTTCGCGGGCCACGGCGCGACGCGCCAGCTCAGCTCGGGCCGCGACCTGGGCTACATCGTCCCGGCCGATTCGGACCCGAACAAGCTCGCGACCGACGCGGTGCCGATGACGGAGCTGCAGAACATCGCCGAGAGCCTGACGGCCAAGCATGTGCTGTTTGTGATGGACGCCTGCTACAGCGGCCTGGGGCTGACGCGCGGCGCGGGCTCGGGCAACTTCCTGCGCGACAACGCCAAGCGCCTGGGCCGGCAGATGCTGACAGCGGGCGGCGCCGACCAGCTGGTGGCCGACGGCGGGCCCAACGGGCATTCGGTGTTCACCTGGACGCTGCTGCAGGCGCTGACGGGCAAGGCCGACCTGAACGGCGACGGCCTGATCACCGCGACCGAGCTGGCCGCCTATGTGGCGCCGGCGGTGGCCGCGGTGTCGCGGCAGACGCCGGCCTTCGGCAGCCTGCCGGGTTCGGAGGGCGGCGATTTTGTGTTCGCGCTGCCGGCGGAGGCGGAGTTCCTGAGCGCGCAGACCAGCCAGTTGCCGCTGGACGCGATCGCGCTGAACAGCAAGCTGGACGCGACACGCCCGCCGGCGGTGGCCGCCGCGCCCAGCACCTCGGGCGACAGCCCGGCCGCCTTGCCGGCATCGGCCACGGTGGTGGTGAAGGACCTGCAGGGCGGCGAGCAGAAGATCGTCACGCCGCTGGCCGTGCCGAGTTCGGCGCGCCAGCTGGCGCAGCGCGCCAACGACCGCGGCCTGCAGCTCTACAAGGAAAAGCGCTATGCCGAAGCCGAAGCGCAGTTCACCGAGGCGCTGAAGCTGCGCCCCGACTTCGCGCTGGCCGCGAACAACCTGGGCTTCGTCTACTTCAAGCAGGACAAGTTCAAGGAAGCGGCGCGCTGGTTCGAGAACACCGTGAAGATGGACCCTTCGCGCGCGGTCGCCTACCTGAACCTGGGCGATGCCCATGCGAAGGCCGGCGACGGCGAGAAGGCGAAGAAGGCTTTCAGCGCTTACCTGGAACTGGCGCCGACGGGGCCGGGCGCGGGCCATGCGAAGCAGCAGCTGGAGAAGGGCTGAGGAACGCGAACCGGCGCAGGATTCGAAGCGCAAAAAGTAAAGGGGGCAGGTGATAAACCTGCCCCCTTTTTTTGTGGGGTCACCGATCAATGACCGGCGGCCCGTGTTGCGCAACGGCAATTACTTGCTGGCGGCGGCTTTCACGTCGGCCTTGGCTTCGCCCTTGGCGGCGTTGGTATCGAGCTTGGCGTTGGCCTTGTCGGCGTCGGTCTTGACCTTCAGGGAATCGACCTTGGCGTTGGCATCGACTTTGGTGGAAGCGGCTTTGGCATCGGCCTTGATGCCGGTCTTTTCAGCTTTGGCTTCGGCCTTGGCCTGGTCGCCGGCGTCTGCCTTGGCGGCCTTTGCGGCTTTAGCGTCGGCCTTGGCTTTTGCCTTGGCAGCCTTGGCGTCGGCCTTGGCGGTTTTTTCAGCAGCTGCGGCTTCGGCCTTGGCGACCTTGGCGTCTGCCTTGGCATCGACCTTGGCTTCGCTCTTCACGGCGCCGGCGACGGCCTTGTCGGCCTTGGCTTCTGCCTTGACTTCAGCTTTCGTGGCGGCCGGAGCAGCCGGTGCAACGGGAGCGGGGGTTTGCGCGGAAGCAACGCCGACGAACAGGGTGGCGATCAGGGTGGCGAGCAGTTTGTTCATGAGAAAGTCCTTTGGAGATGGAAGTTGAATCGTTGATATCACCTAGCCCATGTTCAACGGCATGGCGGCGCACGCTGTTGACCCGGCACACACAAGCTTGCATTTGCGGCCCACGCTTTACATGTTTTGTCGCTGTGCGGCGACAAATGCGCGGGCAGTCTGCGCCGCATGTAGGATGAGGCGCATCGGGAACGCAGGACAAGATTGAACGACATGGGCAACACCACACCTCCACAAAAAATCGTCATCGCGGGCGGCGGCGTGATGGGCAGCGCGATTGCGTATTTCCTCGCGAGCCATCCGCGTTTTGCGGGCGAGATCACGGTGCTGGAGCGCGACCCGACCTACGCGCAGGCTTCGTCGGCACTGTCGGCGAGTTCGATACGTCAGCAGTTCTCGCAGCCGGTGAACATCGCGGTCTCGCAGTTCGGCATTGAATTCCTTCGCAACATCAAGCAGCACCTGGCCGTGGACGGCGACGTGCCCGAGATCGGCCTGGCCGAGCGCGGCTATCTGTACCTGGCGACGGAGGCCGGCGCGGCCACCTTGCGCGAGAACCATGCGACGCAGCGCGCGCTCGGTGTGGAGGTGGCGCTGCTGGAACCCGATGCATTGCGGCAACGCTTTCCGTGGCTGAACGTGGACGACCTCGCGCTGGGCTCCCTGGGTCTGCGCGGTGAAGGCTGGTTTGACGGCTACGGCCTGCTGATGGCCTTCAAGCAAAAAGCGCGCAGCCTCGGTGTGAAGTACCTGAAGGCCGAAGCCACGGGCTTTGCACACCACGCGGGCCGCGTGAATGCGGTGAACCTGCAAGGTGGCGCACAACTGCCCTGCGACTGGGCGGTGAATGCGGCGGGCGCCTGGGCACGGCCGCTGATGGCCGGCACGGGCCTGGACTTGCCGGTCTATGGGCGCAGGCGCTGCGTGTATGCGTTTGCCAGCCCCGCGAAGACGCCCGATTGCCCACTGGTGATCGACACCAGCGGCCTGTGGTTCCGGCCCGAAGGTGAGATCTGGATTTGCGGCCTGCCGCCCGCCGAGGGCAACGACGACAACGATGCGCCGCTCGAGGTGGACCATGAGCTCTTCGACCAGGCTTGGCTGACACTCGCGCATCGCGTGCCGGGCTTTGAGGCGCTGCGCCTGCAGCGCGCCTGGGCCGGCTATTACGAATACAACACGCACGACCAGAACGCCCTGCTGGGCTCGCACCCGGCCTTGCCGAATCTGCTGCTGGCCAACGGCTTCAGCGGCCACGGCCTGCAGCAGTCACCGGCCGTGGGACGCGGTATCGCGGAGTGGATTTGCGACGGGGCTTACACCAGCCTGGACTTGTCGCCGCTGTCGGCGCAGCGGCTGCTGCGCGGCGAGACCCTGGTCGAGAAGAACGTGATCTAGGCCTGGCCTTATTTATTTAAGAGCGAACAGCTTGCCGCTGAACACCCAGTGCAGGGTGCGTACCGTGAGCACGGCCAGCGCCAGCGTTAATACCGCCAGCAGCAAGCCGGCCAGCCCATGCAGCACCGCACCGCCCCTAGCGTCTGAATAGACGATGGCGGCGCTGGCCAGCGCCGCCATCGGAAAGCTGACGGCCCACCAGCCGGGCGAGAAGGGCACGTCGCGCCGGAACACCTTGGGCGAAACCACCACGAAGACAAACAGCGCGAAGTAAAACAGCGCACCGGCGAAGCGGTCGACCTGGCCGAAGACGTTGACCCAGGCCAGGAAGCCGACGGCAAAGGGCGCCATCAAAATCATCAGCGAAGGCCGCATGCCCAGGGGCAGCGGCTCGCCGTGGGCCAGGCGGTGAATGATGAGCGTCCACAGCACCAGCGCGACCATGGCGCCGACGGCCATAGCCAGCAGGTTGATCTCGCCGGCCCAGGCCATGGGCATGTGGCCGCCGGTGACGCCGATGTCGAGCACGCCGACGCCGGGAATGATCCACACCGGCAGCATGTGGGCGGCGGCCAGCCTGCCCTGCAGCAGGCGGCTGCCGGTGAGCAGGCCCAGCGTAAAGGTCACCACCAGGCCGGCCGTCCACAAACCTTGCGCGAAAGCCTGGCCGTAGGGCATGAGCACCGAGGACAGCAGCAGCAATGAAATCGCGAACTGGCCGAAGAAGTTGCCGGAGACCGGGTCGGTGAATTCCTTTCGCACGGCATCGGTATGCAGCGCGAGTTTGGCCAGGTAGCCGGCCGAGTGCGCGACGAAAACAGCCAGCGCGAAAAAGCCCATGGCTTCGCCGATGGCGGCGGGCGCGCCAAAGGCCGGCACGGCGAGCCGCCAGGCCAGTGCCATGCCGGCCAGGCCCATGACGGCGCCGTAGAGGTTGATGGGCAGCTGGCGTATGGAATAGGCACCCGCGGGAAAAGCCGGGGACGCTGCGGTGGAGGCAGTGGAGGCGGTGGTCGTGTTCATCGAGGCCTTGGGGTCTGCTGGAGTTGGCTGAATTTGTCGTGTACGCTATTTTCGGCTATGCTGGTTTTTTGCAAGGCCGCAAAAGCAGCCGATCCCGCCAAAGAGGCCCCCATGTCCGCCACCTGCCAGGTTTGCATACTCGCCGTCCCGCGTGTCCAGCTGCTGGACGTGATCGGGCCGGCCGACGTTTTTGCGGAGGCCGCGCAGCAGCTGAGCAATCCGCGCGCCTACCGGCTGCGGCTGATCGGCACGCAGGCGGGCGAGCTCAAGGGCAGCAACGGCATGCGCATGATGGTGGACAGCACCATCCACGACCACCGCGGCCGCATCGACACCCTGCTGGTGGCCGGCAGCCCGCTGCCTGAGGAGTTGGCGGGCAAGGCGGAGACCAGCGCCTGGCTGCAGCGGCAGGCGCGCTCGGTGCGGCGCCTGGGATCGGTCTGCACGGGCGCTTTTTTGCTGGCGGAAGCGGGCCTGCTGGACGGCAAGCGCGTGGCCACGCACTGGAACTCGACCGAGCGGCTGGCCGCCTGCTTTCCCGCGCTGCGGGTGGAGGCCGATGCGATTTACGTGAGAGACGGCAACACCTACACCTCGGCCGGCGTGACGGCGGGCATGGACCTGGCGCTGCACCTGGTGGAGGAAGACCATGGGCGCGACATCGCGCTGAAGGTGGCGCGCAAGATGGTGATGTTCCTGAAGCGGCCGGGCGGACAGTCACAGTTCAGCGCGCACCTGGCGGCGCAGACGGCAGACAAGTCGGTGGTGCGCGAGCTCCAGGACTATGTGTTGGCAAACCTGGGCGCGGACCTCTCGGTGCCGGCGCTGTGCCAGCGCGCCGCGATGAGCGAGCGCAACTTCGCGCGCGTGTTCCGCGCGGCCACCGGCGTGACGCCCGCAGCCTTTGTGGAGGCGGCGCGCATCGACGAGGCGCGGCGCCAGGTGGAGGCGTCGGAAGTGCCGGTCAAAAAGCTCGCCGACTCGCTGGGCTATGCCAATGTGGACGGCTTCCGCCGCGCCTTCGCGCGGCGCCTGGGCGTGAGCCCCAAGGATTACCGCAGGCGGTTTGCGGGGCAAGGGCTGGCTTGAACTTCTTACTCCTTCCCCCGCTGGGGGAGGGCAGGGATGGGGGCTGCCGGCGCTTGAGGTTCGCTGTATGTATTTAATAAAGGCCGGCGGGCCCCCACCCCAGCCCTCCCCCAGCGGGGGAGGGGGCTAAAGCGGGAGAGAGGGCACGGCCAACTCGTAACCCGTACTTCGACCGCCGCCTTCGAGCTTGCGCAGCACGCCGCGCTCCAGCAGGTCGGTGATGTCGCGCAGCGCCGTGTCGGTGGAGCATTTGGCAAGAGCGGCCCATTTGCCGGTGGTGAGCTTGCCGTCAAAGCCGTCGAGCAGGCGGTTCACGACTTTGATCTGCCGCTCGTTCATGGGCGTGCCGGCCCAGCGCTGCCAGAACTGGGCCTTGCCCAACACGCTGGCCAGCAGGCCGTCCGCGCCTTGCACCGCGCGCAGCAGGCAGCCTAAAAACCAGACCAGCCAGGGCGTGACGTCGAGCGTGCCTTTCTGGGTGGCTTCGAGCTGGTCGTAATAGTCTTTGCGCTCGCGCTGGATCTGCGCGCTGAGGCTGTAAAACCGCTGGGACGTGCCTTCCGCCCGGGCCAGTGCCATGTCGCCCACGGCGCGCGAGATGCGGCCGTTGCCGTCGTCGAAAGGGTGCAGCGTGACCAGCCACAGGTGGGCCAGGCCGGCCTTGATGAGGGGGTCCCCGGGGGCGTCGCTGTTGAACCATTGCAGGAAAGCCGCCGTCTCGCCCTCCAGCATCTGGGCGGGTGGGGCTTCATAGTGCACGACTTCCCTGCGCCCGGAGCCTGAGACCACCTGCATGGGGCCATGGGCGTCGTCGCGCCATGCGGCGATGCGGATGCGCGCCATGCCGCTGTAGCCGGCGGGAAACAGCGCGGCATGCCAGCCGAACAGCCGCTGCGCCGTCAAAGGCTGGTCAAAGCGGCTGGTGGCGTCCAGCACCATGTCGACCACGCCGTCCACGTGCCGGTCGGCCGGTGCCAGCGCGCCTATGTCCAGGCCCAGCCGGCGCGCGATGGACGAACGCACGGCCTGCAGCCCCAGGCGCTCGCCTTCGATTTCGCTGGTTTTGAGGACCTCCTGCGTCAGCACCTGCAAAGTGGCCTGCTCACGCTGCGCCAGGCCCAGCTCACCCATGCGCCCCATCAAATGCCCTTGCGCCTGGTGCGCCTGCGCCAGCGGCGCGGCCAGCGCGGTGGCGTCAAAGCGCCACTGCGGCCAGTCAGGCTGCTGCCAGAGGTAAAGGGGCGGCAAATCGGGGTGCATGCGGTGATTATGCCTTTATTCACCGCAAATTATGCGGTGAATAGGTCGCCTAATCACCGCATCTGGCTGCCTTGAGCCGTATTCCGGCAAATACGGCTCATTTTTTGAGGCGTATTGATGGATGGCGCTTATTTCTCGCTGTCGAGATGCGCCATCTGCTCGGCCCCATACCGCGTGCCGGCCACGGCGTCGGCGGGCAGTGCGGCCTCAATCCGCTGGAGGTCCTCCGCGCCCAGCGTGAGCTTGAGCGCCCCCAGTGACTCGTCGAGCTGTTTCAGCGTGCGCGAGCCGGCCAGCGCGACCATGTCCAGGCCCAGGGCCTTGCCGCGCGCGAGCACCCAGGCGATCGCCACCTGCGAGGCGCTGGCGCCCAGGCCGGCGGCGAGTTGCTGCAGCACGTCGACGAGTTGCTGGTTCTTGATGGCGTTGTCGCCGGTGAAGCGCGGCAGCTGGGCGCGAAAGTCGCCGGGGCCGGTGGGCTTGGAGCCCGACAGCAGGCCGCGCGAGAGCACGCCGTAGGCCGTGACGCCTATGCCCAGGCGCTTGAGCACGGGAAAGATCTCGGCCTCGGGCCCGCGGCTGAGCAGCGAGTATTCGATCTGCAGGTCGGTAATCGGGTGCACGGCGTGGGCTTTCTGGATGGTTTCGATGCCGACTTCGCTGAGGCCGATGTGGCGCACAAAACCGGCTTTGACCATGTCGGCGATGGCGCCTATGGTGTCTTCGATGGGCACGTTCGGGTCCAGCCGCGCGATGCGGTAGATGTCGATGTGATCGGTGCCCAGGCGCTGCAGGCTGTAGGCCAAAAAGTTTTTGACGGCGGCGGGCCGGCCGTCCATACCGATCCAGCCGGCGCTCGGGTCGCGCAGCGCGCCGAACTTGACGGAGACCAGCGCTTCGTCGCGCCGGCCTTTCAGGGCGCGGCCTATCAGCATCTCGTTGTGGCCCATGCCGTAGAAGTCGCCGGTGTCTATCAGGTTCACGCCGGCATCGAGCGCGGCGTGAATCGTCGCGATGCTTTGTGCCTCGTCGCTGGCGCCGTACATGCCGGACATGCCCATGGCGCCCAGGCCGATGGCCGAGACGGATTGCGGGCCGCTGAAGCCCAGGCGGGTGGAGGAGAGGATGTTGCGGGTCATTGGGGAGCCTTTCGGTGAATTCGGAGTCAGTGTTTGTGTGAGCGGGTAGAAGGACTGTATTGGCATCAATAAAAAGAATAAACTGCCGCCATTCAAAATAACTGTTACCGATTTCAAGAACAAAAAGACCAGAAAGCAAACCATGAGCGTTGACCGCTACAAAGCGATGGAAGTGTTTAACCGCGTGGTGGAGCTGGGCAGCTTTACCGCGGCGGCCACGGCGCTGCACATGCCCAAAGCGCGTGTGACCACCACGGTGCAGGAGCTGGAAGCCCACCTGGGTGTGCGCCTGCTGAACCGCACGACACGCCGACTCAGCCTGACGGACGACGGCGCGCTCTACCACCAGCGCGCGCTGGCTATGCTGCAGGACATGGGCGAGCTCGAGGGCACGCTGCGCCGCGCGGTGGCCACGCCGGCCGGGCGGCTGCGCGTGGACGTGCCGGCCGCCGTGGGCCGGCATGTGATCTCACCGGCGCTGCCGGAATTTTTCAGGCGCTACCCCGACATGGTGCTGGAGCTGGGCAGCACCGACAGGCCGGTGGACCTGGTGGCCGAGGGCGTGGACTGCGTGATACGCGGCGGCCTGGTGCACGACGAGACCCTGGTGGCGCGGCCGCTGGGCCGGCTGCGCGTGGTGACCTGCGCCGCGCCCTCTTACCTCGCGAAGTACGGCACGCCGCAAACGCTGGAAGACCTGGAGCAGCACCGCTTCGTGAACTTCCATTCGGCGAAAACCGGCAAGGTGTTTCCGTTTGAATTTTCCAGAGGCGGTGACGCGCGGCAAATTCACCGCCCGCATTGGGTCAGCTGCAACGATGCCGACAGCCACATGGGCGCGGTGCTGGCCGGCCTGGGCCTGTCGCAGCCGCCGCTGACGCGCCGCACCTGCGCGCTGCTGGCCAGCGGCGAGCTGGTGCGCGTGCTGCCCGACTGGCAGCCTGAAGACCTGCCCATGATGGTGCTCTACCCGCGCAACCGCCACCTGACGGCCAAGGTGCGGGCCTTCGCCGACTGGGTGGCCGAGGTGTTCAAGGCGGAGTTCGCGGCCGGGGCCGGACTCTACCCGTGAACGGTGTCAGGTCGCGGCGCGGCTCAGCTTGACGGGCGCGAAATCGACCGGCACGGCAAATGCCACGTTGACGTAGTTGGTGAAGAGGTTGAGCGCCACGTGCGCGAGGATCTCCACGACCTGTTCGTCGCTGAACCCCGCCTGGCGCACCGCCTGCACGTCGGCCTCGGAGATATTGCCGCGCCCGTTCACCAGCTTGAGCGCAAAGGCGAGCGCCGCCGCCGTGGCCGGGTCGGCGGACTCGCCGCGCTGCGCGGCGGCCATGCCTTCGGCGCTGACGCCGGCCTTGCGGCCCAGGGCGGTGTGGGCGGCCAGGCAGTATTCGCAGGCGTTGCGGTCGGCAACGGCGACGGCAATCTGCTCGCCGAGTTTGGCGTCAATGACGCCGCCGCCCAGCGCGCCAAACGAGCCCCACATGCTTTTGAGCGCGGCCGGTGAATTGGCGACGGCCTTGAACATATTGGGCGTGGCGCCAAAGGCCTGGTTCACCTGGTCGAGCAGGGCCTTGCGGTCGGCGGTCGTGGAGCTGGCGGTGCGGTCAATCAATGGAATGCGTGACATGGTGTGGAGTCCTTGAAAAGTCGGGGTTGAAGGGAAACATCTCGCGCGGCGGCGGCCTTAAGGCCTGTCGCTGCACAGGGAGCAGTTTCCCGCGACAATCAGGACGTTTTGGATGAATTTGTCCACCAAATCATCCTTATCGTACAAACCCCTCATCCGTCATCCACTCCCGCAAAGCAGACCCCATGACCGAAGGACTAGACCGGCTTTCCGCCCTGATGGACCGCTTTCGCGTGCGCGCCCATATGTTCCATAACGGGCCGCTGTGCGGCGTCACGCATTTCACGCCCGAGGCCGGGCTCGGGTTTCTGCATGTGATGCGGCGCGGGACCATGGTGGTGACGCACCGCACCGGAAGCGGCGCGCCGCAGCGGGTGGAGGTCAGCGAGCCCAGCCTGGTGTTTTACCCGCGGCCGCTGGCGCACGACTTCCACAATGCGCCGGTGGAAGGCGCCGACTTCACCTGCGCGACGCTGGCCTTTGACGGCGGCGCCAGCCATCCGCTGGCGCGTGCGCTGCCGGCGCTGGTGGTGTTGCCGCTTGCGCGCGTACAGGGGCTGGAGCACACGCTGGCCCTGTTGTTCGCCGAGACCGAACAGGTGCGCTGCGGCCGGCGCCTGTTGGCGGACCGGCTGTTCGAGGTCTTGTTGCTGCAGTTGCTGCGCTGGCTGCTCGACAACCCGCAAGAGGGCGGCTTGCCTGAGGGCCTGCTGGCGGGCTTGGCCGAGCCGCGCCTGGCACGCGCGCTGGTCGCGATGCATGAAACCCCCGGCGAGGCCTGGAGCCTGGAGCGACTGGCGCAATCGGCCGGCATGTCGCGCAGCGCCTTCGCGCTGCTGTTCAGGCAGAAGGTCGGGCAAACGCCGGCGGACTACCTGGCCTGCTGGCGGCTGGCGATCGCACAGGCCGAACTGCGCGGCGGCCAGTCCCTCAAAGCGATTGCCGCGCAGCTCGGTTACGCGAATGCATCGGCGCTGTCGCGCCTTTTTGTGCAGAAGACGGGCGTCTCGCCGCGTGACTGGGCCAAGGGGCCACAGTGCTTTCCTAGCGGCCTTGCGGCATCAGGGCCAGCAACATAAAGCCACCGGCCAGCGCAAGGTTCTTGAAGAAGTGCAAAACCTGGTTGCGCAGCTCCTGCGGCGTGGCCGCCCAGAAGTTGTGGGCGAGAACGGCGTCGACCAGCAGGAAGGCCGCGGCGGCGAGAGCCAGCCAGCGCACCTGCCAGCCGAAGGCGAGTGCCAGGCCGGCGGCGACTTCGACGGCGCCCACAGCAGCGGCCGTGTAGTTGCGCTGTTTGGCTGAATCAAGGAAATGCGAAGCGCCGGGGCCTATGAAGGCCAGGGCCATCAACGTGCGGCCCAGGGCAAGGACAAGCGTGGGGTTCATGGTGAGGATCCTCTCTATATAGAAGCAGGTAGAAAGCGGATGGCGGCCTGCGCCGCCATCCGCTTCGAAGTCAAGCTCAGGCCGCGCGGCGCACCACGGGCTTGAGCATGTCGGCGATGCCTATGCGCTGGGCGAACTCTTCGCGCACGCGTTCGGCCACCACGGTGACTTCAGCGGCGCCGTCGTCGATGAAATCGGTCACCGAGCGGAAGGGCCGTGTGCCGGCGGGCAGGCCGACGATGCGGGTGATGTCGTCGGCCACGGCCTGCGGGTCGGCGTCGGCCGGGCTCAGCGCCGAGAGGCGTTCGCCGACCTTGTCCATCACGCCGTCGTAGCGCGCATAGGCGGCGGCGAGGGCCGCGTCGGCCGGCTTGCCGGCGCTGGGGAAGTGGGCCGTGCCTTTGGTGAAGGCGCCGGGCACGACGATGGAGGTTTCGATGCCGAAGCGTGCGAGCTCATAGGACATGCTGACGGCCATCGAATCCATGGCGGCCTTCGCCGCGGCGTAAGGGCCGAGGAAAGGCGGGAAGCCGCCGCGCACCGTGCTGCTGCTGACCCACAGCAGCAGGCCGGCTTCGGCCTGGCGCATGGCCGGCAGCGCGGCGCGGTTCACGCGCTGGGTGCCCAGGAAGTTGGTGTCCAGCACCTTGATGATCTCTTCGGGCGTGTAGGCCTCGCTGGGGCCGACCACCAGGTGGCCGGCGTTGTGCACGACCACGTCGAGCCGCCCCTGCTCGGCCAGGATGCGGGCCACGGCGGCGTCGGCCGAGGGCTGCGAGAGCACGTCGAGTTCGACGGCGCGCACATCAAGGCCCTTGGCGAAACTCCAGTCGCGCAACTCACGCACCTTGGGCGCGTTGCGGCCTTCGGTGTCGCGCATGCTGGCATACACGGTATGGCCGGCCTGGGCCAGGGAGCGGGCGCTGAGGTGGCCTATGCCGGTGGACGCGCCGGTGACGAGGATGATGGATTTCATGGTGTGTGTCTTTCTGAAGAGGGTTGAAAAGTTGTTGATGCGCCAATGAGTGCGTGCTTAGACCACACCACCATTCGCGCGAAGGGTTTGGCCGTTGACCCATCCGGAGTCGTCGCTGACGAGGAAGGCGACCGCGCTCGCGATGTCTTCGGGCGTGCCCAGGCGTTCCAGCGGCGCCATCCTGGACATGCGCTCCACCGTCTCGGGCGTCTTGCCGTTGAGAAAGAGCGCGGTGGCCGTGGGGCCGGGGGCGATGGCGTTGACGCGGATGTTTTTGCCGCGCAGCTCCTTGGCCATGATGTTCGTGAAGGTTTCGACCGCGCTCTTGGTCGCGCCGTAGACCGCATAGCCGGGCAGGGCCAGGCCGATCACGCTGGTCGAGAAGTTGACGATGCGGCCGCCGGGCTGCAGGCGCGCCGCGGCTTCGCGCAGGGTGTTGAACGTGCCCTTGACGTTGACGGCGAACAGGCGGTCAAAGGTCTCGTCGTCGGTGTCGGCCAGCGCGGGCAGGCTGGGCGGCATGATGCCGGCGTTGTTGATGAGCACGTCGACGCGGCCGAAGGCCTGGATGCTGTCGTCGAACAACTGCCTGACGGCGGCGGAACTGGCGACGTCGGCCTGCACGGCAAGCGCTTTGCCGCCGCCAGCCGTGATGGACTGCACCACGGCCTGGGCTTCTTCGGCCTGGCCGGCGTAGTTGACAACGACGGCATAGCCCTCTTGCGCCAGGCGCTGTGCCACGGCGGCACCTATGCCGCGCGAGGCGCCGGTGACGATGGCAACCTGGGTGGTGTTGTTTGAAGCGGTCATTTGAAACTCCTGATGGTTAAAAGTGGGTGGCTCTGACTGCCCGCGGCGCCTGCTTTGCTTGCGCTTTTGGTGAGCCAGTGAAGCTATTGTTCTATTCAATCCACATGCGATAAATACCGTAAACTTGCCATCACTGTTCAATTAATATCAATAATCAAGTCGTGATCCATGGACCGTTTTAGTTCGATGCAGCTCTTCACCCGCATCGTGGAACTGGGCAGTTTTACGAAGGCGGCCGACGACCTGGGCCTGCCGCGCGCCACCGTGACGCACGCCGTGCAGCAGCTTGAAAAACGCCTGGGCGTGCGGCTCTTGCAGCGCACCACGCGGCATGTGAGCCCCACGCAGGACGGCGCGGCGTATTACGAGCGCTGCCTGCGCCTGCTGACGGACCTGGAAGAGGCCGAGTCGGCCTTTGTCAACACGGGCAGCAAGCCGCGCGGCAAGCTGCGCGTGGACTTGCACGGCACGCTGGCCAAGCATTTTTTGCTGCCGGTGATTGGGCAGTTCTTCGAGCGCTACCCGGACATCGAACTGGAAATCGGCATGGGCGACCGGCTGGTGGACCTGGTGCGCGAGGGCGTGGACTGCGTGCTGCGTGTGGGCGAGCTGGCTGAGTCCAGCATGGTGGGGCGGCGCGTGGCCTTGCTCGAACAGGTGACCTGCGCGAGCCGCGAGTACCTGGACCAACACGGCAGGCCCGACACGCTGGAGGCGCTGCGCGGCCACCGCGCGGTGAATTTTTTATCCAGCCGCACCGGCAAGGCCTTGCCTTTTGACTTCATCGTGGACGGCGCGCCGCGCCAGGTGCAGCTCAAGGGCTCGGTGGCGGTGACGGACGCCGACGCCTACAAAGCCTGCTGCGCCGCGCACCTGGGTTTTATCCAGGTGCCGCGCTACCACCTGGCCGCGCAGCTGGAGGCGGGCACGCTGGTGGAAGTGCTGCCGCAGTTCCGGCCGGCGCCCATGCCGGTGTCGGTGCTGTACCCGCACCACCGCCAGCTCTCACCACGCGTGCGCGTGTTCGTGGATTGGGTCGCCGACACGATGAGCCGGGCCAGATAAGAGCGGTTCAACTAGCGAGGCAGCGCGTAAGCGCGGACATAGTCGCCCGATCGGGTGCCCAATGAGCCGTGGCCACCGGCCACCACCAGCACATACTGCCGGCCGTCGGCGCCGGTGTAGCTCATGGGCGTGGCCTGGCCGCCGGCGGGCAGGCGCGAGGCCCAGAGTTCGTCGCCGTTGTTGACGTCGTAGGCGCGCAGGTAGTTGTCTACCGTGCCGGAGAGGAAGGCGACGCCGCCGCCCGTGGCGAGCGGGCCGCCCAGGCTGGGCACGCCCATGCGGAAGGGCAGTTGCAGGGGCGTGAGGTCGCGCACCGTGCCGTTCTTGTGCTGCCAGGCGATGCTGCCCGTGGTGAGGTCGGCGCCGGCCACATAGCCCCAGGGCGGCGCCTGGCAGGGTATGCCCAGCGGCGACAAAAACGCGCTGAGCTTGACGGCAAAGGGCGCGCCGAAGTTTTCATTGAGCGAAGGCAGGCTGCCTTCGGGCCGCTGCTTGCCCTGCACCATCAGCGAGGTGTCGTCGGCCCGGGGTACCAGCTGCGAGACAAAGGCCAGGTAGGTCGGCGTGGTGAAGGCCATCTGCCGCACCGGGTCGACGGCCACACCGCCCCAGTTGAAGACGCCGAAGTTGCCTGGGTAGACCAGCGTGCCCTGCGTGGACGGCGGCGTGAAGCGGCCCTCGTAGCGCAGGCGGTGAAAGGCAATGCGGCAATAGAGCTGGTCGAACATCGTCGCGCCCCACATGTCGCGGCCGGTCAGCGGCGGCGGGTTGAAAGACAGCGCCGATTTTGGCTGCGTGGGCGCGCTGCGGTCGCCCTGCGCGGCGCCCTGCGGCGCGGGGACTTCGCTGACGGGCAGCAGCGGCGTGCCGGTGCGGCGGTCCAGCACAAAGATCTCGCCCTGCTTGGTCGGCTGCACGAGGGCGGGCACGCGGTTGCCGTTGATGTTGAGGTCCAGCAGGCTGGGCTGGGCCGGCACGTCGTAGTCCCAGAGGTCGTGGTGCACGGTCTGGAAATTCCAGCGCACCTTGCCGGTGGCCAGGTCCAGCGCGACGACCGAGGATGAATAGGTTTCGACCGCGGGGCTGCGCTGGCCGCCCCACTGGTCGGGTGGCTGGTTGCCCAGGGGCACGTAGACCATGCCCAGCGCTTCGTCGACGCTGGAGATGGACCAGCTGTTGGGCGAGTTGGCGGTGTAGGTTTCGCCGGGCTTGAGCGGCGCGCTGCTGTCGGGCCGGCCTGAATCCCAGGCCCATACCAGCGCGCCGGTGTTGATGTCGAAGGCGCGGATGACGCCGGACTGCTCCTTGGTGGAGACGTTGTCGAGCACGGTGCCGCCGACGATGAGGAGGCGCGAGCTCACCACCACGGGCGAGGTCGAATAGTAGGCGCCGGGCTTGAGGTTGGGCATGCCGGCCCAGAGGTCGATCTCGCCCTTGCCGCCGCCGAAGGCCGTGCAGGGCTTGCCGCTGTCGGGGCTCAGCGCGATGACGCGCCCATCGGCCGTGGGCATGAAGAGTTTGGCCGCGCATCCGCCGCCGGCGGCCGGAGTTGCCGGAACAGGTGCGGCGGGCGGCGGCTGGTAGGAGAGGCCGCGGCAGGTCAGGTGCTGCAGCGCGAGCTTGTTCTGGATCTCGGGGTTGAAGCGCCAGATCTCGGCGCCGGTGGTGGCGTCGAGCGCGATCACCGACTGGTGCGGCGTGCAGAAGAACAGCCGGTTGCCGACCTTGAGCGGCGTCACCTCGAAGGTGGTTTCTTCAGGGTCGCCGGGGCGGCCGCGCATATCGCCGGTGCGGTACTGCCAGGCGATCTCGAGCTGCTTGACGTTGTCGGGCGTGATCTGCGCCAGGGGCGAATAGCGCTGGCCGTGGCCGGTGCGGCCGTAGGCGTGCCAATCTTCCGCCGGCACGCCGTCGGCGGGCGGCGACGAGGCCACGGCGCCCATGGGCGGCAGCGGCAGCATGCCCACCAGGCGGTTGTCGTCGTGGAACCAGGTGACGACCGCGGCGACAAGAAACGCGCCCAGCACCGCGCCCAAGGCCCAGCGGCCGCCGCGCGCGCCCGTCAGGCCTTCATGGCCGGCCTCGCCGATGGGCCAGGTGCGGGCGATCCAGGGCGCCGCCAGGAACAGCCCGATGACAAACACCACGCCGCCGCGCGCGGCCAGCGGCCACCAGTCCAGCCCGGTCTCCCAGATCGCCCAGGCCAGCGTGCCGCCAATCAGCACGGCAAACACCCAGAGCGCGGCCGGGCTGCGGCGCATCAGCAGCACGCCCGTGAGCACAAAGCCCAGGCCTGCCAGCAGGTAATACCAGGTGCCGCCCAGCACGCCCAGCCAGGAGCCGGCCAGCAGCAAGGGCACGCCGAGCACCAGCAGCACAAGGCCCGTGACCCAGGGCGTGCGGCGACGGAGGGGGTCTATGTTGGAAGAAGGCATTGTTGTTCTTGGGCCGGCGCGCTCAGCCGTGGCATCCCACACAGCATTCAAAAAAAGCGCAGCGGCAGACAGCCAATCTAGCGCGTGCGCGCCGCCTGGTGCGTCAGCCTGCGGCTGACGTGGCTGTAGGAACGCGGGCGGGCCATCTCGCACCGGGCATGCGGTGCATTCCTACATGCAGCGCCGGAAATGCCCGGCGCCGCGCACGGGCGGCAGAGGCGATCTTGGGAGGTCGGCAGCGCTTTCGCGCGTGATGCGCGGGCGCTGCATTTCACCTACTTTTCCAGGAGCTTTCCATGCCCATGAAACCCACACCTTCACTTCGCACCTACGGCCTGGCGCTTGCCGTACTGGCGGCGCTGGCGCTGTCCGTCGCGCCCACTGTCTGGGCGCAAAGCAGCACCGCACCCGCTGCACCCGCCACCAGCAATACCGCAGACGATTCCAAACTGGACCGCAGCGACCGCAAGATGCTGCAGGACCTGGCACAGGGCAATATGGCCGAGGTCGACGCCGGCAAGATGGCGCTGGAAAAATCGCAGAGTGCCGAGGTGAAAAAATTCGCGCAGCAGATGGTGGACGATCACACCAAGGCGCTGGGCGAGGTGCAGGCCTTGGCCACCGCCAAGAACGTCACCTTGCCGGACGGCGCCGGCGCCATGGCCAAGACCAAGGCCACCGCGCTGAAAGCACTGTCGGGCACCCTGTTCGACAAGGAATACGCCAAGCGTGCCGGCGTGGGCGACCACGAAAGCACCGTGAAGCTGCTGCAGAAGATGCAGAAGGACGGCAAAGACAGCGACCTCAAGGCGCTTGCCGGCAAGATGCTGCCGACGGTGGAGCAGCACCTGGAGATGGCCAGGTCTCTTGCGTCTTCTACCGCCGCAGCCAAGTCCTGATCGCTGAGCGTCTACCTCAAGGCCGCTTGCGACGCCGGCCGTTTTTGGTCGGCGCCAGCTCATGCGGCTCAAGGTAGAACTGCGTGTTGCCTACCAGCCGCTCGACCGCGAGGTCGATAAACGCGCGCGCACGCGCCGGCTGCGCGCTGCGGCTTCCGTAATAGACATGCAAGCCCAGGTGGTCGGTGACGTGTTGCGTGAGCAGCGGCACCAGCCGCCCGGCGCGCACCAGCGGCGCGGCGGTCACGCCTATCAGCTGGCCTATGGCCTGGCCGGCCACGACGGCGCGGGCTTCGAGGTCCACGTCGTTGGCCAGGAATGATGAGGCGATCGTGCGGCCCACGACCTCTTCGCCGACCTTGAACTCCCAGGGCATGGTTTTGCCGCTGCCCGTGTTGTGAAAACCGGTGCAGCGGTGGTGCGCCAGCTCGTCTATCCTGGCCGGCGCGCCGTGCTGGGCGATGTAGGCCGGCGCGGCGCAGACGATGAGCTGCAGCGGCAGGATGCGCCGCGAGATGATGCCGCCCCCGGGCGGCGAGCCGGCGCGAAAGCCGACGTCGACGCGGTCTTCGACCCAGTTGCCGATGCGGTCGTCCATCTGGATGTCGGGTTCGACCTGTGGGTAGCGGCGGCAATACTCTTCAAGCACCGGCCACAGCACCTCGAGCATGATGGAGCGCGGCGCGACGATGCGCAGCGGCCCGGCGATCTCTTCGCGGCTGCGGCGCGCGCCGTGCAGCGCGCGCTGCAGCGTGGAGAGCCCGGGCTGCGCGGCCTGCAGGAACTGCTCGCCCTCTTCCGTCAGGCTCAGGCTGCGCGTGGTGCGGTGGAACAGGCGCACGCCCAGGTGGCGTTCCAGCTGCACCAGCGCCTGGCTGGCGGCCTGCGGCGTGATGGCCTGCGCCGCGGCGGCCTGGCGCAGGCTGCCGAGTTCGGCGGCCTTGACGAAGGTGGCGATGGCGCGCAGTTCATTCAAAGCCATGGTGCTTCCCTCGGGGCTGGGTGGTGATTATCACGATTTGCTTGATTATGAACCCAGCGACTCCTGGCTATTCAACACCCAATGGAAATCCTACATTGCCCTCCTCAACAACTTTTTTTGAAGGACCTGGCCATGAATGCAAAGACGGATTTCAAACGTGTCTGGATGATCACCGGTGCGGCGCGCGGCATAGGCGCGCGAATCGCTGAAGCGGCCCTGGCCCGCGGCGAGGCGGTGGTGGCGACCTCGCGCGACGCGGCTTCGGTGCAGAAAAGATTCCCCGCGGGCGATGCGCTGCTGGCGCTGCCGCTGGACGTGACGGACGAGGCGCAGGCGGCCGCCGCCGTACAAGCCGCGCTGGCGCGCTTCGGCCGCATCGACGTGCTGGTCAACAACGCGGGCTATGGCTTGCTGGGTGCCGTGGAGGAAGCCACGGCCGACGAAGTGCGGCGCCTTTACGAAACCAATGTGTTCGGCCTGCTCAACGTCACGCGCGCCGTGCTGCCGTCCATGCGCGAGCGCCGTAGCGGCCACGTCATCAGTATCTCCTCACTGGGCGGCTACCAGTCCGGTGCGGGCTTTGGCGTGTACTGCTCGACCAAGTTCGCGGTGGAAGGCCTGAGCGAAGCGCTGCACGGCGAACTCGCGCCGCTGGGCATCCACGTGACGGTGGTGGAGCCGGGCTACTTCCGCACCGACTTCCTGGACGGCAATTCGCTGGCCGTGTCGCCGCGCATCCTGGACGACTATGCCGCGAGCGCCGGCCGGGTGCGCGCGGCCGCCACGCAAATCAACCACAACCAGGCCGGCGACCCGCTGCGGCTGGCGCAGGCCATGCTGGCGCTGGTGGACTCCGCCATGCCGCCGCTGCGCCTGCCCTTGGGCACCGACACACTGCAGACGATTGCGGACAAGCATGCGTTTGTCGAGGCCGAACTGAAGGACTGGAAGGCGCTGGCCGCGTCGACGGACTTTCCGAAGGAAGCGCTGGCCGCCTGAACCGCGTTGCGTGGATAAGAAATAAAAAAAGGGCCTCGCGAGAGGCCCTTTTTTATCGGCGCAAGAAGTCCGCATCAGGCCGCGCAGGGCGCGAGCTTCTTCGCGGGCCACATGCGCACCATCAGCGCAGCCGCACCCGACACCGCGGCCATCACACACACACCTTGCCAGCCCGCATGCGCCAGCACCACACTGCCGAGCCAGGCGCCGCTCGCCATGCCGCTGAACATGCCGATGAAGAGCACCGCATTGAGGCGGCTGCGCGCGGCGGGCTCTATGCCATAGATGAGGGTCTGGTGCGCAATGAGCGTAGCCTGCGCACCCAGGTCGAAGACCACCGCGCCCAGCGCGATCAGCCACAGCTGGTCTGGGCCTAAAGCCATGGCGATAAAAGCAGCGGCCACCAGCGCGGCGCCCAGGCGCGTGACGACTTCCGGGCCCTTGCGGTCGGCGAGCCGGCCGGCCAGCGGCGCGGCCAATGCACCGGCGGCGCCCGCCAGACCGAAGGCGCCGGCCGCGCCGCTGCCCAGGTTGAAAGGCGCGGCGTGCAGCATGATGGCCAGGGTGGACCAGAAGGCGCTGAAGCCTATGCTGACCAGGCCCTGGGCGATGGCCGCGCGGCGCAGCGCGGGGTGCCGCTTCCACAGCGTGGCGAGCGAACCCAGCAGCGCCAGGTAAGGCAGTTGCGTGGTCGGCACAAAGCGCGGCAGCAGGCGCCACATGGCCGCGCCCAGCAGCGCGATGCCGAGGGCGGCGGCGACAAACATGCTGCGCCAGCCGAACTGCTCGGCCACGACGCCGGCCACCACGCGCGAGAGCAATATGCCCAGCAACAGGCCGGTCATCACGGTGCCCACGGTCTTGCCGCGCTGCGCCTCGGGCGCGAGCGTGGCGGCGGCCGGCACGATGTCTTGCGCCAGCGTGGCCGCCAGCCCGATGGCAAGGCTGGCCAGCGCGAGCACCGCCAGCGAAGGCGCGCAGGCGGCCAGCAGCAAGGCCAGCACCAGCGCGGCGGCTTTGCCCACGATGATGCGGCGCCGGTCATAACGGTCGCCCAGCGGCGCGAGCAGGCCTATGCCCAGCGCGTAGCCGAGTGTGGTCAGCGTGGGCACCAGGCCGATGGCCGCGGGCGTGGCCCTGAATTCGGCGACCAGCAGGGCCAGCATGGGCTGGCTGTAATAAAGCGAAGCCGCGCCCAGGCCGGCGCCGGTGGCGAGCAGGAGGATCAGCGACAAGGGCAGCCCCTGGGTGGCGTGGTCATGCGTATTGATGGTGGTGGTCATGTCGAAAATCCCGATTTAAGGCAGGATGTGAGTATGCGGGCCCGGTTTTACGCTGTGAAGGCGGCTATTGGGCACAATGGTCATACGCTATACGCATGCAAAACGAAGAACGGACACCCCATGAAAACCGCGCCGGACCGGATTGAACTGATGCAGACCTTTGTGCGCATCGTGGAGGCGGGCAGCCTGTCGGCCGCCGCCGCGCAGATGAACGCCACGCAGCCGACGGTGAGCCGGCGCCTGCAGGCACTGGAGCGTTCACTGGGCCTGAAGCTGCTGCAGCGCTCCACCCACGCGATGAAGCTGACCGAGGACGGCGAGCGCTGTTTTACCCGCGCCAAGGAATTGCTGGGCAACTGGGACGCTTTCGAGGCCGACCTGCGCGGCACGCAGGAAGTGCCGGAGGGCACGCTGCGCGTGGTGGTGCCGCATGCGCTGGGCCAGCAGCGGCTGGTGGGGCCGCTGGTCGATTATTTGCGGCGCCACGAACGGGTCACGGTGGAATGGCTGCTGCACGACGGCACGCCGGACTTCATCGCCCAGGGCATCGATTGCGCGGTGCATGTGGGCGCGGTGGAAGATCCCTCGCTGGTGGCCGTGAAGATCGCCGAGGTGCGGCGCATCGTAGTGGCCGCGCCTTCGCTGCTGCAGGGCCGGCCGCCGCCGCTGCAGCCGGCCGAACTGCAGGCCCTGCCCTGGCTGGCGCTGCAGACTTTTTACCGCAACGAGGTGGCGCTGACCCGCCGCCATGCCGGCCGCGACAGCGAGGAGTTCCGCTTCGCGATACAGCCGCGCCTGGGCACGGACAGCCTGTTCGCGCTGCGCAATGCCACGCTGCTGGGCCTGGGCGCGAGCATTTCCTCGACCTGGCTGGTGGCCGAGGACGTGGCGGAAGGCCGCTTGCTGCACCTGGCGCCGCAGTGGTGCGCCGCGCCGCTGCCGGTCTACCTGATCTATCCCTATTCGAATTTTTACCCGGCCAAGCTGCGCCGCTTTATCGAGGCGCTGCGCGAGGGGCTGCCCACGGGCATGGGCTTGCCCTCGCGCCAGGCGGAAGCGGCCAGCGTGGCCTGAGCCCCCGCTACTTCTCGCACAGGCCTTTTTCCACCATATCGATCAGGCGCTCGCCGATCTGCAACATCTGCGGGCCCAGGATGGGGCCCAGCGGGCCGTCGATGACCAGCATGGCCAGGCCGTGCACCGCCGACCAGGCCAGGAACTCGGCGCCGGGGCGGCGTTCGGGCGACATCACGCCGGCGCTCACGAGTTTGTCGATCGCCGCGCCCAGCAGTTCAAACGGATCCAGGCCGCTTTGCCCTTTGCGCTCGCTATCGGCCGGCGCACCCTGGGCTCTTTCTTTCAAATCGTCCGAAGGCCCGAAGGCCGTGCGGAACAGCCCGCTCTCCGCCTGCGCAAAGCGCAGGTAGCCGGTGCCGACCGCGCGCACATTGGCGCGGGCGAATTCGGCGGGCGGTAAATCCGGGGGCAGCGCGGCCAGTTCGGCCTCCATGGCGCGGGCCACGGCCGCCAGCGCGGCGGAACGCACCGCATAGAGCAGGGCCTGGCGGCTTTCGAAATGGCGGTAGGCGGCGTTGGGCGCGACGCCCGCGCGGCGCGTGGTTTCGCGCAGCACCACGGCCTCGGGGCCGCCCGCGCGGGCCAGTTCGACCGCGGCTTCCAGCAGCGCGCGCCGCAAGTCCCCGTGGCGGTAGGTGCTGCGGGGTGGCGGGGGCTGCGGCGCGCTCGACATGGCTTGTTACGTATTTATGTGGACAGCGTTCATTATCTTTGCTATTCTTTTGTGGACGGTGTACACAATACTGCTGATTGGGCCACCGCACAAGCCCCTGAATCCTGAATTTCTCCTGCAAAACCCGCCTTACAAGGACCCCGACCATGCAGAAAATCACCCCCTTCCTGTGGTTCAACGACCAGGCCGAAGAAGCCATGAACTTTTATGTCTCGATCTTCAAGAACTCGAAGATCACCATGCTGCGGCGCTACGGCAAGGAAGGCCCGGGCCCCGAGGGCACGGTCATGACCGGCAGTTTTCAGCTTGAGGGCCAGGAGTTCATGGCGCTCAACGGCGGCCCGCATTTCAGCTTCACGCCGGCCATCTCGCTCTTTGTGGACTGCAAGACGCAGGCGGAGGTGGACGAGCTGTGGGACAAGCTCTCGGCCGGCGGCGCGCCCAACCAGTGCGGCTGGGTGCAGGACAAGTTCGGCCTGTCCTGGCAGATCATCCCGACCGCGCTCGGTGAAATGCTGGGCGACAAAAACCCGGCCAAGGCCGGCGCCGCCATGAGCGCCATGCTGAAGATGCGCAAGATCAGCATCAAGGATTTGAAAGAGGCCTACGACAGGGCCTGAAGCCGGACAGCATTTGCAAGAAAGGCCGCCGCCATGAACAGCCCCATCGCCACCCTCGTGCGCCGGTATTTTTCGGCGTACGAGACGCAGGACCGGCAAGTCCTTGAAGACCTGCTGGACGAGCGCTTCACCTTCAGCAGCCCGCTGGACGATCGCATCAACCGCGCCGCCTACTTCGCGCGCTGCTGGCCCAACAGCCGCACGCTGCGCCGCTTCACGGTGGAGAAGATATTTGACCAGGGCGACGAAGCCTTCATACGCTATGAGGCCGAAAGCACCACGGGCAAAAAATTCCGCAACACCGAATGGCTGCGCTTCCAGGGCGGCAAGCTCGTGGAGGTGCAGGTGTATTTCGGCCGCGACACGCGGCCGGTCATACCCGTTCCCGCACTTGTTCCCGCCGCGCGGATGGCCGACTGGCCGGCCACCGCCGCGCTGTTTCCGCGCTAGGCACGCATCCCCACCCCCAACCAACCCCAAGGAGATTCCCATGCTGGTTCAGTCCTACCTCTTTTTTAACGGCCGCTGCGAAGAGGCCATCGAGTTCTACCGCAAAGCGCTTGGCGCGCAGGTCACGATGATGATGCGCTTCAAGGAAAACCCAGAGCCCATGACGGATGGCTGCGGCCCCGACGGCGGCCCGGCCCCCGACCCCAACAGCATCATGCACGCCAGCTTCAAGATTGGAGAGACCGAAGTGATGGCCTCCGACGGCATGGGCGGCGGCAAGGCGGAGTTCAAGGGCTTCTCGCTGTCGGTGTCCGCGGCCAGCGATGCCGAGGCGCAGCGCCTGTTCAAGCTGCTGGGCGAGGGCGGCAAGGTGGAAATGCCGATGGCCAAGACCTTTTTCGCCTCGTCCTTCGGCGTGGTGGTCGACCGCTTCGGCGTGTCATGGATGGTGATCAAGCCGCTGCCCATGCCTTGAGGCGGCGCATCCCATGCAGTTCCTGCTGATCATCTGCCACGACGCGGCCTTCGCGCCAACCCCGGCCCTGGTCGCCGAAATAGGCGCCTGGGTCAGGGACATGCAAGGCCGCGGCATCCTCCAGCACGGCAACCCGCTGCGCCCGCCGGGCGAAGCCGCCACGGTGCGGGTGCGCGGCGGCAAGCGCGTGGTGACGGACGGCCCCTTTACCGACAGTGCGGAAAAAATGTCGGCCTACGGGCTGATTGAATGCGCGGGCATGCGGGAAGCCATCGACATCGCGGCCGGCCACCCCATGGCCAGCGCCGCGACCATAGAGGTCAGGGCGGTCTGGTCCGACCTGCCGCGGATGGCGGCTTGACAAACACACGACCGAAAAAACCATGAAGCTCTATTACTCGGACACGCTGAACCCGCGCAAGGCCTGCGCCGTCGCGCGGTACCTGAAGTCGCCGCTGGAATTCATTCCTGTCGCGCTGGAAAAAGGTGAGCACCGCACGCCCGAATTCCGCGCGATGAATCCGAACGCCAAGGTGCCGGTGCTGGTCGATGACGAACTGGTTCTATGGGAATCCAACGCCATCATGTGCCACCTGGCGGAGAAAGCCGGCTCGGAACTCTGGCCGCGCGATGAACGCCGCATCGAGGTGATGCGCTGGCTGATGTGGGATGCGACCGAGTTCGCACCTGCCGTTGGCACTTTTTACTTCGAGCACATCATCAAGCCGCGCTTCCTGGGCCGCGAGGCCGACCCGGCCGAGATTGCCCGGGTGACGCCGGATTTCGAACGCTACGCCGGCGTGCTGGAGGGGCACCTCCAGGAGCGCGAGTACCTTGTCGGCAACACCTTGACCGTCGCTGACTTCGCGGTGGCCATCACCTTGCCCTACGCCGAAAAAACACGCTTGCCGCTGGAGGGCTTCCCGGCGATCCGGCGCTGGCACGACCGGTTGAACCAGCTGCCGGCCTGGCGCGAGCCCTGGCCCGAACAGCGCGCCGCCTGAAGGCGGTGCAAGCCCGTCGGGCTTCGGGACGCCGTGCGGCGTGAGGCGTCCGTCCCGGCGCGCGCGCGGCAGCAAGGCCCTGAAAAGCCCCTAGTCCCCGGCGTTTCACCCGCGCTCGATAGAATGATTCGGGCCTCTTTTTCGGGGGCCCACTTCACACCAGGATGCCGCGTGCAAGCCAATCCCATCATTTCCATACAGCAACTCAGCAAGACCTACGCCTCGGGCTTTCATGCGCTCAAGTCGGTGGACCTGGAGATCCGGCGCGGCGAGATTTTCGCCCTGCTGGGCCCCAACGGCGCGGGCAAGACCACCTTGATCAGCATCGTCTGCGGCATCGTCAACCCCGGTTCGGGCACGGTGACGGCGGACGGGCACGACATCGTCCGCGACTACCGCGCCGCCCGCTCCAAGATAGGCCTGGTGCCGCAGGAGCTTTCGACCGACGCCTTCGAAACTGTCTGGTCCACCGTGAGCTTCAGCCGCGGCCTGTACGGCAAGCCGCCGAATCCGGCCTATATCGAGAAAGTGCTGCGCGACCTGTCGCTGTGGGACAAGAAGGACAGCAAGATCATGGCGCTTTCGGGCGGCATGAAGCGCCGGGTGCTGATCGCCAAGGCGCTGTCGCACGAGCCGACCATCCTGTTCCTGGATGAGCCCAGCGCGGGCGTCGACGTCGAGCTGCGCAAGGGCATGTGGCAGATGGTGCGGGAGCTGCGCGACGGCGGCGTCACCATCATCCTGACCACGCACTACATCGAGGAAGCCGAGGAGATGGCCGACCGCATCGGCGTGATCAACAAGGGCGAGCTGATTCTGGTCGAGGACAAAACCGTGCTGATGCGCAAGCTCGGCAAGAAGCAACTGAGCCTGCAGCTGCAAACGCCGCTGCAAAGCATTCCGGCCGTCCTGGCCGGATTGCCGCTTGAGCTGACGAAGGAAGGCCACGCCCTGGTCTACACCTTCGACACGCAGACCGAGGAAACCGGCATCGCGGCCTTGCTCAAGCAGCTGGCCGAACTCGGCATCGACTTCAAGGACCTGCATTCGAGCGAGAGCTCGCTCGAAGACATCTTCGTGAGCCTGGTTCATGCCGACAAACCCGCCGCCAACATCAAGGAGGCCGCATGAACTGGCACGCCATCCGCGCGATCTACCGCTTTGAAATGGCGCGCACCTTCCGCACGCTGATGCAGTCCATCGCCTCGCCGGTGATTTCCACCTCGCTGTATTTCGTGGTGTTCGGGGCCGCCATCGGCTCGCGCATGGGCAACATCGACGGCATCGGCTACGGCGCCTTCATCATCCCCGGCCTGGTCATGCTGTCGCTGCTCAACGAGAGCATCTCGAACGCCGCCTTCGGCATCTACATGCCGAAGTGGTCGGGAACGATTTACGAGCTGCTGTCGGCGCCGGTGTCGTCGATGGAGGTGGTGATCGGCTATGTGGGCGCCGCGGCGAGCAAGTCCGTCATGCTGGGCCTCTTGATCCTGGTCACGGCGCGCCTCTTCGTGCCTTACAGCATTGCGCACCCCTTCTGGATGCTGTGCTTCCTGCTGCTGACCGCGCTGACCTTCAGCCTGTTCGGTTTCATCATCGGGCTGTGGGCCGACAACTTCCAGAAGCTGCAGGTCGTGCCGCTGATGGTGGTGACGCCGCTGACCTTCCTGGGCGGCGCGTTTTATTCCATCAACATGCTGCCGCCGCTGTGGCAAAACATCGCCCTGTTCAACCCGGTGGTCTACCTGATCAGCGGCTTCCGCTGGAGTTTTTACGGCGTGGCCGACGTCAACGTGGGCCTCAGCGTACTGGCCATCCTGGGCTTCCTGGGGCTGTGCCTGGGCGTGGTGTGGTGGATTTTCCGCACGGGCTGGAAACTCAAGAGCTGAAGAACCGGCAGGAAGCCCCGTTGGCGGGCTCTTCGCTTGAAGCATCAGCGGCCGGCCTCATATGTTTTCTTTGAACGTCTCACGCCAGAAAGGCTTTTTCATGCCTGCCACGCCCGCCGCATCTTCCGCCACCGACGCCGCCGATCACCCCGTCCTGCAGGTCAAGCCGCTCGGCTTTCCGTGGGCGACGCTGGACCCCTTCCTCTTTTGCGTCTATCACGACGACGCCTACCCCCGGGCCAATGCGCAGATGGGGCCGGACGCCTCGCTCGCGGGGCGCGACATCGGCCAGGACTTCGCGCGCAAGGACGGCTGGAGCATGTACCACGGCAGCACGGTGCCAGGCTTTCCGGCACACCCGCACCGCGGTTTTGAAACCGTGACGATTGTGCGCAAGGGCCTGGTCGACCACTCCGACTCACTGGGCGCCACCGCGCGCTTCGGCCGCGGCGACGTGCAGTGGCTCACGGCCGGCAAGGGCGTGGTGCATTCCGAGATGTTCCCGCTGCTGGACCCCCAAAACCCCAACCCGCTGGAGCTGTTCCAGATCTGGCTGAATCTGCCGGCGGCCGGCAAGATGGCGGACCCGCACTTCACCATGTTCTGGTCGCGGGACATTCCGCGCCAGGTGGTGGCGGACTGCGCGGGCCGCACTACCGAGGTCGCCGTCATCGCCGGCCGCCTGGGCGAGGCCGACGCTGCTCCGCTCGCGCCGCCGCCCGACTCCTGGGCCGCACAGGCCGATGCCGACGTGGCGATCTGGACGATTCGCATGGCGCCCGGCGCGCGCTGGACATTGCCCGCCGCCAAGGGCAGCGGTACGCAGCGCCAACTGTATTTTTTCAAGGGCACGTCGGCCGGCGTGGCCGGCCAGCCCGTCAGCGGCCATGCGGCCATTACGCTGCGGGCCGATGCGGCCGTGGAGCTGGCCAACAGCGGCGCCGACGAAGCCGAGTTCCTGCTGCTGCAAGGCAAGCCGATTGGCGAGCCGGTGGTGCAGTACGGTCCTTTCGTGATGAACACACAGGCCGAAATCGCGCAGACCCTGGCCGACTACCAGCGCACGCAGTTCGGCGGCTGGTCCTTCGCGGACGACGCGCCGGTGCACGGCCGCGAGCCGGCGCGTTTTGCGCGCTACCCGGGCGGGCGCGAAGAGCGGCCGGCAGAGGCCGGAGAACTTTCCGATTAAGCGGCAACTGCGTGCACAAGCAGTTGGGCACTACCAGCCATACAGCGCGAAAGCAGCCCAAGCAGTTCCGCGCTCATAAGACGGCTCCCATTTTTGCGCCAGAGCCATTTGCTGCTTGACCCGCGCGAGGGCATGGGATGGAATTTCCCCCGTGAGCACGCGTTCATACAACTGGTCCATCCATTGCGCCGTTTCCATGTCGGGGATGGTCCATGAGGTTTGGACCGTCGTTGCCGCGCCGGCAACCAGAAAAGCGTACGGCAAACCCAAAATGCCCTCGCCACTGATGTTTTTTCCGACGGCGGAGTCGCACGCCGAAAGCACGACCATCCGCGCCTTCAGGTTCCAGGCGGAAATTTCCTGCGCACTGATGTAACCGTCATGCCGGCTGTCGCGCTCATCCAGCCCGGTGATCAGCGCGCTCATCAGGGGGCGCTTAACCTGGGCGATGCCGTGTGTCGCAAAATGAAGGTAATCAAAGCTGGCCAGCTGATTGGTGGCGGCCCAATGATCGATCCGCTTTTCGGTCGCGGCTTCCTCCGTCAGAACGGTGACATTGGCCGGGGAGAAGCGCCGCGATATGCTCTCCACTTCCAGCAGGGAACCCGGCAAATCGCGGCCCCCATTCACCATGCTCATGAAATGCCCCAAAAATTGAGCGCCGCTGCCGGCATCAGCCAGCGCGGCGGCATCGTAAGCAGACAGCATGGGCGGCGTTTTAAAACGGCTGATAAAGATCGAACTGCCGGGCTCGAGCGGCACCACCCTCTGGTAACGGGCTCCGCCCATGGCAAACAATCTCGCGGCTGAACGGTCCGGCAATTTCGCCTGCAATCTGTTCTTCTGGAGGCTGAGCACGGAAACGGAGGGTGCAAAACTTATCGTGACGGTGCGGAAAAGAGGTTGCCCACCGAGTTCCAGTAAATCGAAAGGGATCAGCCACGAAGGCCCATCACCTGAGACCACGAGTTTGCGCACACCCCTTAATTCCTGTTGAAACGGTCCCAGAATTTTTTGGGAAAGGTATTCCACCACTGATCGAGGATTGGAAATTTCCCTTTCATCGGAATTGGCAGGCACCACATCAAATCCGGCCGGTTCTTTGGCGACGACTTTAAGGCCCATCCTGCGCAAGCCGCTGTTTCCATGCTGGGTCAGCATGCGCATGGCATAAACGGTTCGTTCAAAATTCGGAATTTGAAGAAAAGGCCGTTGAGGCGTATGAACACGCCCTCTCCAGAGCAGCATCGGCATCAGGGCGTCGGGTTGCGTAGGGCTGAAGCCGAAACTCAAATAGGCCTCGTCTTCATTCATTTGACCAATCAATGCCGAGATCGTCTTGTCGACTTGAACCGCATCAATACCCGCGGCCTCGCTGGAGGCCTCCGCGCGTTTCAGCACAGCGGCGAAAAGCTTCTCCGAATTGACGGCCAGGCGGCTGGACTCAAGCGCCAGCGGCGTGGCCGGCTGGGCAAGTTGCAAGCGCTGCCGCTGAAAAGATGCCTCTCGCATGTGCGCCAGCGCGGTGGCACGCTCCTGCTCGGGAAGGGATCGCAAGCGATCCATGTCGCCCATTGACTCGTGAAGAGACCGGGCCTTCGACAACTCGAGGCTGACCAGGGCGGCACGGGGCCTGGATTTGCGCCTGTTGGCAACCGCCAGCATCAGGTAGCCCTGGTGCCATTCTTGCGCGACCTGCGCTTTTCCCATCCCGTCGAGCGTCACCTGCGCGCGTGAGCGTTCGACCCGCTCGGCCCAGTCCGTCAAGGTGGCCAGCGCCTCGTCATCGCGTTGCAGGGTCAGCAGATTGATGCCCTTTGCCATATCCCGGCGCAGGCGATCCATGGGGTTTTCTCCGTCGGCATCCACATGAAGGCGGTCCTGGAGCTGGTATGCCGCTTCCTTTTTACCCTGGCCTATGTAAACAATGCGCAGCAGTGCGTCGGTCTCTATGGTTCCTATGAAGTTTTCTCCGTAAGAGCGCGAAAACTCATCCCTGAGCGTGTGAAGCTCCTTTTCCGCTTCTTCCATTTGCTTGTTGCGCATCAAGCCATAGGCGTATTCACGGCGCGCCCCCAGCGTATTCAGGTTCTTTTGGCCAAGCTTCGTTGAAAAATCCACGACACTGGACGCAAGCAACGCCAAGCCTCGCCGGATGTCGTTTTCATCATCGCGGCGAACGAGAGCGGCACCCCCATAAAAATTCGCATAAGCGCGCAAGTAGTCCCCGGCCGGCGCGGATGCGCGTTGCCTGGCTATTGAGCCGCACAACTTGACCGCATCGTCGCCTTGCGCATTGTTCCTATAGGCTCCGCACAGGCGCATTGCCACATCCTGCGAATGTTCCGAACCAGGACCAAAACGCTGGTTTGCCATTTCCAGCGCCTTCTCCAGCTCGCGCACCGCTTCCGGATTTCTGCCGAGACCCATCAATGCGTTGGCGCGGAATTTGATGGCAATCACCTCCATCGCCGGATGCGCTGAAATCGACCGTATCTCCAGGAGCAAGGCATCCAGTTTTTCCAGCGCCACGAGCATGTACCCTGCCGTTGCGTCCGTATCGGCGCAGTCAAGCGCCGTCCGCAGGCGCACCGAATGGTTGGCCGGCAAACGCCGGTTTGCTTCCGCAACCAGTGCCGCGCACTCCAGCCGCCTTTCGGCGAGGGGGGCGCCGCTGCCGTTCAGCCTGGCCCTGCGCTCCGTCAGGTCGGCGGGCACCGCCATCTCCTGCGCGTGACAAACGGTAAGGCCGGTTGATCCCAGCCACAACGTGACGGCCAGAAGCGGCTTGGCGTACAGGCAGGTCCGGTACCCGCTCGATCCAGAAGCGACACCCTTGATCTTGAGCAGAATCATCCATGCCTTCCTGACGGGGTTGATCCCCCGCGCGATGCTACCTTGTTTGTCCTGGCCGGCCAATGTCGGTGTTTGTTCGCGAATGCGCAGGCGGGCATTAAAGCCGGCCTGCAGGCTTTGCCGCAGGCTTCTACACTGCGGTATCTGCAAGGAGCACGCATGAACGAAGATCCCAGCCACACCGCCGCCAGGCAGGAACTGGCCAGCCTCGCCGCCCGGTTTTTTCAGGCAGTGTCGTTTGAAAACGGTGAAGCGCCGTCCTACGGCAACATCCGCGGGCTGTTCATCACCGACGGCCTGCTGATCAAGAACACGGCGTCCACGCCCGAGATATCGACCGTCGCCGAATTCATCGCGCCCCGCCAGGCCCTGGTAGACAGTGGCGCGTTGACACGCTTCAAGGAGTGGGAACTGTCGGAGCACACGCAAATCTTCGGCAACATCGCGCACCGCTACAGCGCCTACGGCAAAGCAGGCACCCAGAACGGCAAGGACTTTGAAGCACGCGGTGTGATCTCGACACAGTTCATCAAGACCCCCGAAGGCTGGAAGATGAGCGCGATGGCCTGGGACGACGAGCGGCCCGGCTTGGCGTTGCCGGCTGAACTGCTGAGTCGCTGAGCCTACAAGGCCGGGTCAGGCCGCAAGCGTTCCAGCCTCGGTGTCGCGCCTCGCCGCTTCCGGGCCCGCCTCCCGCGCGGGCCCCAGCAGCCAGTAAGTGGACATCCTGCCGCGCCCTTTGATGTCAATGGGCTCACGCGCGGCAAATGAAAAATGCTGGCGCGTCTGCAGGTACACCGCTTCGCTGACGTGGACGGCGCCGGGCTCGCCCGTGGATTCCATACGGCTGGCCACGTTGACGGTGTCGCCCCAGACGTCGTAGAGGAAGCGCTTGACGCCGATCACGCCGGCCACCGCGGGCCCGGTGTGGATGCCGATGCGTATGGCCAGTTCCGTGCCGTTGCCGGTGTTGTAGCGCCGCAGGGCCTCGCCCATGTCGAGCGCCAGCCGACCCAGGGCCTCAAGCCGATGGTGCGCGACGACCATGTAGGCATCGCCTATGGTCTTGATTTTTTCGAGGCCGTATTTTTCGACCAGGCCGTCAAAGGCCGAGAAGATCTGGTTCAGCACCAGGACCAGCGCGTCGGGCGGCAGGGCGCGCGAAAAAGTCGTGAAGCCGGCGATGTCGGCGAACAGCACGCCCATGTTGTCGAACTTCACCGCGTTGACCTTGTCGTCGCGCTTGAGCTCGTCGGCGATGGAGGCCGGCAGCACGTTGTACAGCACCTTGTCGGCGCGCGCGCGTTCGGTGTCCGCGCGCTGCATCTCGGCGTAAAGCTCGGCGTTGCGCGCATGCATGAACCTGTCGAGTTCGATGCACAGCACGACCACGCAGAACGGATTGACCAGCGCGGCCAGCAGCGCCACACCGTCCCCCTCCCGCATGCCGGCGGCCAGGGCCAGCACCCCAAAGCTCAGCACGTACATCGGCCGGCGCACCGGGCTGGGCGTGCACATCACGGCCGCCACAAAGGTCGCGCCGGCGGCGTAGATGGCCAGGTCGCCCCACATCCAGCCATGGACCGCCCCGACCCAGGTGGCCAGCACCATCGCCCCCGCACAGGCCGCATTGAGCGCTGCTTCGCTGTTTCGAAGCCGCGGCAGGAATCGATCCGCCAGCGCGACGGCGATGAAAAACAGCTCCGCCGTGAGTTGCCAGGCCAGCAGGCCCGCGAAGCCCGGCGGCCAGTGCTGCGATGCGGTACCGAGGTACTGCGCATCCGCGGCCAGCGCGGCCGGCGGCAAAAGGCAGGCCACCGCCTTGGCGTAATACACCCCATACGCCCAGCTTTTCTGGACGAGCCACTCCCGAAACGGCTGCAGCGCCATGATGTTCCTCCCCTTGCGCCGCGCGGCATGGGCGCGGCATCGGGCGACCATACGGGCCGGCCGGCTTTGGGTCAACGGACATTGACCGCCCGCGGCCTTTTCATGTGCGACGGCCGAAAAAAAAGCGCCCGAAGGCGCGTTTTTTTTGATGAAGCCGTGGCGAATTACTTCGCCACCACCCGCACCATTTCCAGGCACTTGTTGGAGTAGCCCCATTCGTTGTCGTACCAGGCCACCACCTTGATGAAGGTGCCGTCCAGCGCGATGCTGGCGTCGGCGTCAAAGATGGAGGTGCGGGCATCGCCGCGGAAGTCGGTGGCGACCACCTTGTCTTCGGTGTAGCCCAGGATGCCCTTGAGCGCGCCTTCGCTTTGCGCCTTCATCTCGGCGCAGATCTCTTTCAGCGTGGCTTCCTTGTTGAGTTCGCAGGTCAGGTCGACCACCGAAACGTCGGAAGTCGGCACGCGGAAGGACATGCCGGTCAGCTTCTTGTTGAGCTCGGGAATCACCACGCCGACGGCCTTGGCGGCGCCGGTGCTGGAAGGAATGATGTTTTCCAGGATGCCGCGGCCGCCGCGCCAGTCCTTGTTGCTCGGGCCGTCCACGGTTTTCTGCGTGGCGGTGGCGGCGTGCACCGTGGTCATCAGGCCGCGCTTGATGCCCCACTTGTCGTTGAGCACCTTGGCGACGGGCGCCAGGCAGTTGGTGGTGCAGCTGGCGTTGGAGATGATGGCCTCGCCCTTGTAGGTCTTGTCGTTGACGCCGAAGACGAACATCGGGGTGTCGTCTTTCGACGGCGCCGAGAAGATGACCTTCTTCGCGCCGGCGGCCAGGTGCTTCTCGCCGGAAGCCTTGTCGAGGAACAGGCCGGTGGACTCCAGCACCACGGTGGCGCCGATGTCGCCCCACTTGAGGTTGGCGGGGTCGCGTTCCTGCGTGAGGCGGATCTTCTTGCCGTTGACGATGAGGGTGTTGCCCTCGACGGACACGTCGCCTTCGAAGCGGCCGTGCACCGAGTCGTACTTCAGCATGTACGCCAGGTAGTCGGGCTCGAGCAGGTCGTTGATGCCGACGATTTCGATGTCGCCGAAGCTCTTGATCGCCGAGCGGAACACGTTGCGGCCGATCCGGCCAAAACCATTAATGCCAAGTTTGATAGTCATCTGCTGTTGCTCCTGGAAGTTGAAATTGGTTGAATCGGCCGGGCCGTGTACCTTATGCGTGCGCTTACTTGCGCAGCACCTTGCGCACGGTGTCGGCGACGTTTTCGGCCGTGAAGCCGAAGTGTTTGAACAGGACGGGCGCCGGTGCGGATTCGCCGTAGCTGTCGATGCCGACCACGGCCGCGCAGCCGTATTTCCACCAGCCGTCGGTCACGCCCATCTCCACCGCGATGCGGGGCAGGCCTTCGGGCAGGACTTCGCTCTTGTAGGCGGTTTTCTGTTTGTCGAAGGTGGTGGTGCTGGGCATGGAAACCACGCGCACGGCGATCTTGTGGGCCGCCAGTATTTCCTGCGCCTTGAGCGCCAGCTGCACTTCGGAACCGGTGGCGATGATGACGGCTTGGGCCTTTTTGTTGAGGCCGACCTCTGCCGGTTCGGCCAGCACGTATGCGCCGCGGCTGATATTGCCGAGGTCTTTCTTCGGCGCGTAGGGCAGGTTCTGGCGGCTCAGCAGCAGTGCCGTCGGCTTGTTCTTGTTCTCGAGCGCGACGGCCCAGGCGACGGCGGTTTCGGCCGTGTCGCCCGGACGCCAGACGTCCAGGTTGGGTATCAGCCGCAGGCTGGCGGCATGCTCGATGGACTGGTGCGTCGGGCCGTCTTCACCCAGGCCGATGGAGTCGTGGGTGAACACGTGCACCACGCGCAGCTTCATCAGCGCGGCCATGCGGATGGCGTTGCGGCTGTAGTCGCTGAAGGTCAGGAAGGTGCCGCCGTAGGGGATGTAGCCGCCGTGCAGCGCGATGCCGTTCATGATGGCGGCCATGCCGAATTCACGCACGCCGTAGTTGATGTGGCGGCCGATGGAGCTCACGCCGTCGGCGTTGGCCGTCAGCACGACTTCGCCGTTCATGTCGAAACGCAGGCTGGGCGTGGACTTGGTGTTGGTCAGGTTGGAGCCGGTCAAATCGGCCGAGCCGCCCAGCATTTCGGGCAGGCCGGCGGTGAAGGCTTCCAGCGCGAGCTGCGAGGCCTTGCGCGAGGCCACGGTCTCGGCCTTGGTGTGCGAGCCGATGACGGTGTCGACCGCCAGTTGCGCGAAGGCCTTGGGCAGCTCGCCCTTCATGCGGCGGACCAGTTCGGCGGCGAGTTCGGGGTGCGCGGCCTTGTAGGCGGCGAACTTCGCGTCCCAGGCGGCTTCAGCAGCCAGGCCCTTGGCCTTGGCATCCCAGGCGTCGTAGGTTTCTTTCGGCACTTCAAACGGGGCGTGGGGCCAGTTCAGGGCTTCGCGCGTGAGCTTGATTTCTTCGGCGCCCAGCGGCTCGCCGTGGGCCTTGGCGGTGTTGGCGCGGTTCGGCGAGCCTTTGCCGATGTGTGTCTTGCAGATGATCAGCGTGGGCTTGTCGCTGGACTTCTTCGCGCCTTCGATGGAATTGGCGACCAGCTCGGCGTCGTGGCCGTCGATGGGGCCCAGCACGTTCCAGCCGTAGGCGGCGAAGCGCACGGCGGTGTTGTCGATGAACCAGGGCGCGACCTGGCCGTCGATGGAAATGCCGTTGTCGTCATACAGCGCGACCAGCTTGTTGAGCTTCCAGGCGCCGGCCAGGGCCGCGGCCTCGTGGCTGATGCCTTCCATCAGGCAGCCGTCGCCCATGAACACATAGGTGTTGTGGTCGACGACGGTGTGGCCTTCGCGGTTGAATTCCTTGGCGAGCAGCTTTTCAGCCAGCGCCATGCCGACGGCGTTGGTCAGGCCCTGGCCCAGCGGGCCGGTGGTGGTTTCCACGCCGGGGGTGTAGCCGTATTCGGGGTGGCCGGGGGTTTTGCTGTGCAGCTGGCGGAAGTTTTTCAGTTCGGCGATCGGCAGTTTGTAGCCGGTCAGGTGCAGCACGGCGTAAATCAGCATGGAGCCGTGGCCGTTGGAGAGCACAAAACGGTCGCGGTCGAACCAGTTGGGGTTGTGCGGGCTGTGCTTGAGGTGGCGGCCCCAGAGGGCAACAGCCATGTCGGCCATGCCCATGGGGGCGCCGGGATGTCCGGAATTGGCTTGTTGTACGGCGTCCATTGCGAGTGCGCGTATCGCATTCGCCATCATTTGCGTGTTTGCCATGTAGGCTGCTCCGGAGGGGGAAAGATCAGGGGTAACCCGGTATTTTACCGTCTGGCCCCGGCCCGGGAATTTGGCGGGATATGGAACCAAGTTACGGCCGGAACGGGGCCGCGCATCGTCTAAAGTCGGGGGATGCAAGGCTTACACCTGACCGCCGACCTTTACAAATGCCGCTGCGATCCCGCCTGGCTCACCGATGCCGCCCGCCTGGGCGACTGGTGCGTCGAAGCCGTGCGAGCCGCCGGCCTGCAGGCGGTCAACCAGCTGTTCCACACCTTTCCCGACACCGTGCACGGCCCGGGCGGCATCACGGCCACCGTGCTGCTGGCCGAATCGCATGTGTGCGTTCACACCTGGCCCGAGCAAAAAGCCGTGACCTTGGACGTATATGTGTGCAACTTCGGCGCCGACCACTCGGCGCGCGCGCGCGGCCTGATGGATGCGCTGATACGGCGTTTTAACCCGGAATGGACCGAGCAGCGCTCGCTGGACCGCGGGGATACGCAGTGAGCGGCCCGGCCATCAAAGCCATGATCATGGCCGCCGGCCGCGGCGAGCGCATGCGCCCGCTGACCGACAGCACGCCCAAGCCCCTGCTGAAGGTGCGCGGCAAGCCGCTGATCGACTGGCATGCCGAGGCGCTGGCGCGCGGCGGCTTCACCGACCTGGTGATCAACACCGCCTGGCTCGGCGAGCAGATTGAAAACCACTTCAGCCAGCCAAGCCGCACGCCGCTGTCGATTGCCTATTCACACGAAGGCGTCGATTTCGGCGGCGCGCTGGAAACCGCCGGCGGCATCGCGCGCGCGATGCCGCTGCTGGGCGAGGTGTTCTGGCTATTGGCGGGCGACGTGTTTGTGCCGGGCTTTGAATTCAGCCAGGCCGCCGTAGACTGTTTTGCCGCCGGCGGCAAGCTGGCCCACCTCTGGCTGGTGGCCAACCCGCCCCACAACCCGCAGGGCGACTTCGGCCTGGGCCCGGACGGCCTGGCGCTGAACCTGGCCAAGGACAGTCCGCAACCCAAATTCACCTACAGCACCATAGGCCTGTACCGCCGGGAACTCTTCAACAGCATGCCCTTCGGCAACCCCGAAGGCCTCAAAGCCCCACTGGCCCCCTTGCTGCGCGCCGCGATGGACAATGGCCGGGTCAGCGCCGAGCTGTACACCGGGCCCTGGACCGATGTGGGCACGCCGGCCCGGCTGGATGAGTTGAACCGGGCAGCCGCCACCACGAACTAACAAACCCAAAGCGCAGCCACCATGAGCACCACCACGATTTACCAGAAACGCCGTGCCGCCGTGGCCCGCGCCTTGAAAGCAGCCGGCGGCGGCGTCGCCCTGCTGCCGACCGCGCGCGAGTACCCGCGCAACCGCGACAGCGATTTTCCGTACCGGCACGACAGCTACTTCTATTACCTGACCGGCTTTGACGAGCCCGAGGCCTGGCTGGCGATAGACGCCAGCGGCAAGAGCACGCTGTTTTGCCGCCCCAAGGACCTGGAGCGCGAAATCTGGGACGGCATACGCCTGGGCCCCAAGGCCGCACCGGCCCGGCTGGGCGTGGATGCCGCCTCCAGCATCGAGGCGCTGGACACGCGGATGCCGGCCCTGCTGGCCAACCAGAAGTCGGTGTGGTTCCCCTTTGCCACGCATGAAGGCCTGGACGCCCGCGTCGACGGCTGGCTCGACAAGGTGCGCGCCCGCGTGCGCCTGGGCGACGAATGCCCGCAAAGCCGGCATGACCTGTGCGGTGTGCTCGACGAGATGCGCCTCTTCAAGGACAGCCACGAGATCGCCACCCTGCGCCGCGCCGGAAAAATCTCGGCGGGCGCGCATGTGCGCGCCATGCAGACCTCGGCCGCCATGCTGCGTGATCCCGTCAAGGGCGGCCTGCGCGAATACCACCTGGAAGCCGAGCTGCTGCACGAGTTCCGCCGCCACGGCTCGCAGTTCCCGGCCTACACCAGCATCGTCGCCGCAGGCGCCAATGCCTGCGTGCTGCACTACCGCGCCGGCGACGCCGAACTCAGGGCCGGCGAGCTGTGCCTGATAGACGCGGGCTGTGAACTCGACGGCTATGCCAGCGACATCACGCGCACCTTCCCGGCGGACGGAAAATTCACGCCGGCCCAGCGCCGCCTGTATGACATCGTGGTGGAGTCCCAGTACGCCGCGGTGAAAGCGACCAAGCCCGGCAAGCGCTTCAACGACCCGCACGAGGCCGCGCTGCGCGTGCTGGCCCAGGGCATGCTGGACACCGGCCTGCTACCCAAGGCCAAACACGGCAAGGTCGACGACGTGCTCGAGTCCGGCGCTTATCGCCAGTTCTACATGCACCGCACCAGCCACTGGATGGGCATGGACGTGCACGACTGCGGCGATTACAGCGAACCCGGCAGCAAACCACGCCCCGACAAGGACGCCATGGGCCAGCCCATCATGCGCAAGCCCTCGCGCATCCTGCGGCCCGGCATGGTGCTGACGATAGAGCCCGGCCTCTATGTGCGCCCCGGCAAGAACGTGCCCAGGGAGTTCTGGAATATCGGCATCCGGATTGAGGACGACGCGCTGGTCACGGCCAAGGGGTGTGAACTGATGACGCGCGGGGTGCCGGTGGATGGGGATGAAATTGAGGCCTTGATGCGCGCCTGATGCTGCGTGAACGCGTGCCGGGCGTAACCTTGCCGCGACGTCGGGCTTGCGTTAACCGCAAGTTCGGGATTTTTTGCTCGACCAGAAAGATTTGCCATGGCTTTTGTTGCTCGCCCCCTGCCCTTTGTATTGGCCTCATCCAATCATGGAACCATGATCGTCAATCGCAACGACCACCACATGACCGACGACGGGCGCGGCTACGGCGTCGGCTATCAAATTCTCCAGAACTCGGAGTTTGATCCCGGGGAAGTCGACACGGTCTTGCAACTGCTGACTTTGCGCCGGGACGCTTTCGGCGACGGCGTTGTCGCGCTTGACATCGGCGCGAACATGGGCGTTCACACCATCGAGTGGGCCAGGCATATGCACGGCTGGGGAAAGGTCATCGCCGTCGAAGCCCAGGAAAGGATTTATTACGCCCTCGCCGGCAACATCGCCATCAACAACTGCTTTAACGCAAGGGCCTACCACGCTGCGCTGGGCGCCGAGGAAGGCGAGATGAAAATTCCCAGACCCGACTACCTGGTACCCGGGAGTTTCGGCTCTCTCGAATTGCGCCAAAGCGAAAAAAACGAATTTATCGGGCAGCCCATCGATTATTCCGAGCAGAACAGCCAGACGGTCAGGATGATCACGGTGGACGGCCTCAAGCTACCCCGCCTGGACTTCATCAAGATGGACATCGAAGGCATGGAACTTGAAGGACTGGCAGGCGCACTCAAAACCATCGAGGCCCACAAACCTCATCTGTGGATCGAGTGGCTCAAGACCGACCAGGACGCGCTGCGTGCTCTTCTCGACGCGCACGGCTACAAGTATTACCAGATGGGGATCAACGTTTTCGCGGTTCATGGGAACGACCCCACGCGCGCCAACATCAATTTCATCTCGGGGTGAGTTGGCCGGGTCTTGCTCCGGCTTTGGCGCTCTTTGCTGAGTTCTGCTGGCCGGGGATTGCCCGGCGGCAAGTAACTTTCTTTTGCTTCGCCAAAAGAAAGTCACCAAAGAAAAGGCGACCCGCAGTCTGGGTCCCTACGCTTCGCTACGGGCAACCTGCGGTGCTCGACTACGGCGGGGTCTCGCGCAAACTCGCTTCGCTCAGACAAGCGCGATCCCTGATCCGCCTACGTCTGCGCTCCTCGGCCCAGCCAGGACGGGGCAATCGGGAGCGGGAACCGAAGACAGAAATGCAAAGAAGATAAATACAAACAAGGACTCGCCGCGGCGAGTCCTTGTTTCTTCAAGCATTCGGTATTTGAATTTGGCATTCCTTCCCCACCCCTTGTGGATGCGCTGAGGAGCGCAGGTTCAGGCGGATCAGGGATCGCGTTGTTTGAGCCGAAGGCGAGTTTAGCGAGACCCCGCCTGAACCGAGCACCGCAGGTTGCCCGCAGCGAAGCGGAGGGACGCAGCAACCAGGGTCGCCTTTTCTTTGCTTACTTTCTTTTGGCGAAGCAAAAGAAAGTGAGTCGCATGCCGGGCGACTCCCGGCCAGCAAGCCTTTGCAAAGGGCGCGGGCAAGCAAACCGGGAGCAAGCCCCGGCTCACTGCGCCGGTGGCAACACCCCATCCAGACTTTCAGCATGATGCTGACAAAACCTCACCAGCTTCTCCACATCCTGCGATTTGTCAAACACCTCATCGGCGCCCAACTCGCGGCAACGCAGCAAGAGGTTTTCCTGGCTGTGGCTGGTCAGCACCACCACTTTCTGGCCCGGCTTGCGCCGCTGGCAGTCCTTGAGCACGCCAAAGCCGGAACCTTCGGCGAGGAACAGGTCGACGATGGCAAGGTCCCAGTCTTCATGGTTGTGAAGCCACAGGCGTGCGCCGGTCTCGGAATCGGCGTGGCCGACAAAGCGCAGCGGCGCGATTTCTTCCATGGCTTCCACCAAGGTATTGCGTATGTCCGGCTTGTCCTCGACAAGGAACGCGTTGATCACCATGGAACCCCCGAAGTTAATCCACGAACTTAGCCGTCATCCCGCGCGGGGCCTGTCGTCGGCCGCCTTCGGGATGCGTAGGCTCAGTCCCACTGTAGGCCAGCGGGCGTTTTTTAGCCGTAACGGGGGGTAACGTGGTGAATAAAACCGCTAATCGGTGGTGAAACGCGGATCAGTGGTGGTGGCCGTGCTCGCCGTGCACGTGGCGGTGGGCGATTTCCTCTTCCGAGGCAGCGCGCACGGCGGTGACCTTCAGGGTAAACCGCAAGGCCTTGCCGGCCAGCGGGTGGTTGCCGTCCAGCATGACGGTGTCGCCCTTGACCTTGATGACGTTGAAGACGTGCTGGCGGCCGTCCTCGCCGCGGCCCTCGAGCTGGCCGCCGACCTTGACCCCGGGCGGAAACTGCGTGCGGGGGATGGTCTGCACCAGGCTTTCGTCGCGCAGGCCGAAGGCGTCCTGTGGCTCCAGCGCCAGCACGGTCTGGAAGCCGGCTTCCTGGCCGTCCAGCGCTTCCTCGATCTTGGGCAGGGTGTTGCCGTAGCCGCCGTGCAGGTAAACCATGGGCGTGTTGCTCTGCTCGACCAGCTTGCCCTGGGCGTCCGCCACCTTGTAGCTGAGGGTGACGGCGGTGTCTTTTGCGATTTTCATGTGGTAACTCCGGATGGCCGGGATGCGTAAAAGCGCTGATTTTCGCCCAGCCGGCGGGCCGGGGCCGGAAGACGCCGGATCGCCCGGTATTGGCCCCGCGCCGCGTGGGGATTTGCGGCCGGGCGCGGGCGCCGGCAAACGGCATCCGTAGAATCATGCAACATGATAAGTTACATGAAATCAAAAGGCCGGCTTTCGGCCGTCCTGCACGCGCTGTTGCACATGGCCCACCGCGGCGAGCCCATGACCTCGGACGAACTCGCGGCATGCCTGCGTACGCACGCGGTGGTGGTGCGGCGCACCATGGCGGGCCTGCGCGAGGCCGGTTTTGTGGTGTCTGAGCGGGGCCACGGCGGGGGCTGGGTGCTGGCGCGGGACCTGGCTTCGGTCACGCTGCTTGACGTGCAGATGGCTCTGGGAGACCGCCTCGAGGCGGACGGCGAGGCCCCGCATGCCGACGGCTGCGTCATCGAGCAGTCGGTGCAGCGCGCGCTGGCCGGCAGCCTGCGCGAGGCCGAGGCCCTGCTGGCGAAGCGCTTGGCCGAGGTCACCTTGGCCGACTTGTCGGCCGACTTCAACCGCGCCATGGCGGCTCATGCCGGCCACGCCGCGCACCCCCATTCACCGGAGGCCGGCCATGCTGCATGACGCCATCATCGTGGGCGGCAGTTTTGCCGGGCTGTCCGCCGCGCTGCAGCTGGCTCGCGCCCGGCGCCAGGTGCTGGTGATCGACGCCGGCCTGCCGCGCAACCGTTTCGCGTCGGAGTCGCACGGCGTGCTGGGCCATGACGGCAAGCCGGGTTCGCAGGTCCTGGCCGAGGCCAGACAGCAGTTGCGGGCCTATCCGACGGTGCAGATTTTCAACGGACGCGTGAGCCGGGTGGACAGCGGCGAGGCGGGCTTTGTCGTCGAGGCCGAGGACGGCATGCGCTGGTTCACCGGGCGTCGCCTGCTGCTGGCCACCGGCGTGGCCGACGTGCTGCCCGAGCTTCCCGGCCTCCAGGAACGCTGGGGCAAAACCGTGGTGCACTGCCCCTATTGCCATGGTTATGAGATCGGCGGCGGCGCCATCGGCGTGCTGGGAACCGGGCCGATGTCGGTGCACCAGGCCGTGCTGTTCGCCGACTGGGGCGAGGTGACGCTGTTCACCCAGGGCGTGGTGGCGGTGTCTGCCGAAGAGCAGGCGCTGCTGGCCGCGCGCAAGGTCAAGGTCGAGTCCAGCCCTATCGCCGAACTGCAGGGGGCCGCGCCCGCGCTGGACGGCGTGCTGCTGCGGGACGGCCGGCAGGTGGCGATCAAGGCCTTGCTGGTGGGCACGCAGGTGCGCATGACCAGCCCACTGGCGGCGGCGCTGGGCTGCGCGTTTGACGATTCGCCCTTCGGTCCCATCGTGCGCATCGACGCCTGGGGCCTGACCAGCGTGGCCGGCGTCTACGCGGGCGGCGACATGGCCCGCGTGCCGCACAGCATCACCTTTGCCTGCGCCGGTGGGGTGGCGGCCGGCATAGGCCTGCATGCCTCGCTGGTGATGGAGGACGCCCACCGCATGGCGCCGGCATAGCGGGCCGGGTACAGTGCTTGAAAGCCGCCGCGGAGGCCCCAAGTGCCTTTTTTGACCCTGCCTCAACGCCCGCCCGCCATGAACCCGCTCGATACCGAAACCATTGAACTGCTGCCCGCCGGCGCCACGCCGCGCCAGCTGTTTGTGCTGCTGCACGACGCGGGCGGCTCTGCCGCCGACATGCTGGAGCTGGGCAACCTGCTGGGCGGCGCTTTTCCCGGGGCCGCCGTGCTGATCCCCGAGGGCCTGTCGGGCCCGCACGCCGATGCGGCGGGCGCCGCGGCGGCCGGGCTGGACGATGCGGCGGCCCTGGCCGCGCGCGTGGAAGCGCTGGCCGCCTTTGTGCGCGCGCAGCAGCAGCGTTTTGAGATCCTGCAGTCGGACACGGCGCTGGCCGGTTTTGGCGCGGGCGCCAGCCTGGCGCTGGCTTTCAGCGACGCGCACGACGGCCTGGCGGGCCGCCTGCTGTCCTTCGGCGGCGGCTACCAGGTCTGGCCGGCCCGCGCGCCCGCGCTGACCACCCTGCACCTGCTGCACGGCCAGAACGACGAGGTCGTGCCGCTGGCGCGCACGCGCAGCGATTTTGATCACCTGATGGAACTGGGCGCCGACGCGACGCTGGACGTGGCCCGCTCGCTGGGCCATGAGCTGCATCCGGCGCTGATGGATCAGGCGGTGACGCGGCTGCAGACTTGCGTGCCGCTACGCGCCTGGAAAGCCGTCTAGAAAGTTATTGGCAAGCCTGGAGCGCTCTGCCTGCCAGTTGTGGCTTGAGCGCGTCCAGTTTCGCCTTGATCGCCGCATCGGCGGCCGGCAGCTTCAGCAGCTGGCCGCGTGCCTCGGGCCGCTCCAGCACCACCTTGGCGGTGCGAACGCCGCGCGTGGCGGCCTTGGCCAGTTCGCGCTCGGCCTCGGCCTGCGAGCTGTAGTGGCCCAGCGACAGGCCGGGCCCCAGCGCGGGGTTGACCAGGGCCTCAAAGGACACGCCCAGGCCGCGCAACTCGGTGCGTTTTTTGACGAGGGCGTCTTCGCTGTTGTACTTGCCCATGTAGACGATCCAGCGGCCCGGCTCCACGCTGCTTTCCAGCGTCCAGCTGCCGATGGGCAGGCTGCTTTCGAGGCCGGTGCGCAGGGCGGTGCTTTGTTCGGGGCTGAACAGGCCGGCCTGCAGGCATTCGGCGGCGGCTTGCGCCGGGGCGGCGGGGGATGCGGCGTTTTCGAGCTGGCGCGCGTCGGCGGCCGTCAGCAGCTGCATGGCCTGGGGCCGTACCTGCTGGGCCAGGCGCTGCGGTTCGGCCTGGACGGCCGGGGCAAAACCGTAGTCGGCCAGCAGGCCCTGCGTCCAGGCGAAGTAGCCGGCATTGGCCAGCAGCAACACCAGCACCAGCAGCCTCAGCATGGGCGCGCGCCTTGCGGGGTGTGTGCCGCCGCGGGCCGCACGCTGACTTCGGAGCTGGTGATTTCTTTCATGCCAGCCGCAGTATGCACCAGCAGCGCGCCGTTTTCGCCCGCGCCGTGGGCCGTGCCGGTGGTGCCGTCGGAGAGCTGCACGGCCCGGCCGGCCAGCACGTCGCGGGCCGCGAAACGCGCCTGGAAGGGCGCGAAGCCAAAGCGCTCAAACGCCTGCACGGCCTGCACCAGCGGCGGGATAACGCGCAGCAGCGTGGCTGGTGCATCGATGTCGGGCAGCAACTCCTGCAGGCTGCCCGGCGGGATGGCGGGCAGCGCGGCGGCCGGGGCCGGCGGGGCGTCGAGCGTCACGGCACGGATGTTGATGCCTATGCCGATGACCACATAACGCAGGCCTTCCCAGCTGGCGGTCTCGACCAGGATGCCGGCCAGCTTGCGTTCACCTTGGGGTGTGGACAGCCAGAGGTCGTTGGGCCATTTGAGGCCTATGCGCGGCTTGCCGCCGGGACTGGCGGTGAGGGGCTCCAGGCTGTCGGCCACGCTGACACCTGCCACCAGCGACAGGCCGGACCAGTCGGCGGGCGCCAGCGGCAGGCCCAGGGAAAAGGTCAGGCTGTCGCCGCGCCGGCTTTGCCACTGGCGGCCCAAGCGGCCGCGCCCGGCGGTCTGCTGCTCGGCCACCAGCAGCAACGGCTCGGGCCGGGGTTCGGCGGTGGGGCTGCCGCGGAAGCGGCGCATCAGTTCGGTGTTGCTGGAGTCGATCTCGGGCAGCACCTCCACCGTAAAGCCCGGCAGCGAGGGCGCCAGGGCCTCCCAGAGCGCTTCGGCGGGCCATCGGATGGGGGAAGGAGGGGGCGTGCTCATGAAAGCTCAGGGTCCGGGCGTGGCCGGCGGCCGGGACCGGCGGCTGGCGCGGGTGAGGGGCCTGCTCAGTCCTTCTTTTTCTTCTTGGGCTTTTTGTCGGCTTTTTTTTCAGCCTTCTTTTCCGCCTTCTTTTTGTCCGCCTTGGCCTCGGCCTTTTTATCGGCTTTTTTGGCCGACTTCTTCTTGCCCTTGGACTTCTTGTCGTCGTCCTTGGGCGCCAGCAGCGTGCCGCGGCAGTTTTTGGCGCCGCACCAGCAGGGGTATTCGGCCAGCAGCTTCTTGGTATAGGGCGCGTCGATGATCAGCCCGTAGTCGTAGAACAGTTCTTCGCCGGCCTTGATGTTGCGCAGCGCCTTGATGAAGACGCGGCCGCCTTCCTCGTCGGCTTCGCAGTTGGGCTTGCAGCTGTGGTTGATCCAGCGCGAGGAGTTGCCGCCGTGCTTGGCGTCGATCACATGCTCTTCGTCGATGTGGAAGTAGAAGGTGTGGTTCGGGTCCTTGGGATCATGCGGGTGGCGGCGCAGCGCCTCTTTCCAGTTGATGATCTCGCCGACGTATTCGATCAGGGTCTCGCCTTCGGCCAGGTCCTGCACGGCGAAGACGCCCTTGCCGTGCACGCCGGAGCGCCGTGTCTGGATGCGCCGGCCGTCGGTGGCGGGAGCCGGTGCGGTGGGCATGGAAGAGAGTGGCGCGAGCGACGCGGAAGCCTGGTTTTTTGACACGACGTATTTTTTTGGTATGGTTAATTCATGCATGTGCGCGTGCGCGCGTATGCGTGCGCACCCGCGCGCGTACATGCGCGAGAAGCCGCTATTGTAGTGATGCCTCGCGAAGTCCCCCAGGAGCCTCTCATGTTCAAACGCCGAAACCTGCTGCAGACGACCGCCGCCCTCGCGGCCGGGCTGGGCCTGCCGGCGTGGGCCAAGGGCGGGGAAAGCCCCCTGCCCAAGGTTGGCGCCACCCTGGCTTTGCCGCCCGTGGCGCTGCTGGACGGCAGCGCCTGGAGGCCCTCCGGGGTGGGCGGAAAGACGCTTGTGGTGTACTGGTGGGCCAGCTGGTGCCCTTTTTGCGCGGTGCAATCGCCCCATATAGAAGCACTGTGGCGCGCCTGGAAGGCCCAGGGCCTGGAGGTGCTGGCGCTGTCCATCGATAAGCAGCCGGCCGCCGCGGCCACATATATGAAGACCAAGGGCTACAGCTTTCCCGCCGGGATGCTGACCCCCGAAGTCGCCAAATTCCTGCCCAAGCCGGTGGGCCTGCCCGTGGTGGTGGTGCTCAAGGTGTCGGCGGATGGCCGTGAAGGCAAAGTCGTATTCGCTGAAAGCGGGGAAATGTTCCCTGAAGATGTAGAAGGTTTGAAGAAGTACATATGAAAACCCTTGTGATTGCAGAAAAGCCCTCGGTGGCGCAGGACATCGTCCGCGCCATCACGCCGACGGCCGGCAAGTTTGAAAAACACGATGAATATTTCGAGAGCGACGACTGGCTGGTCACCTCGGCCGTCGGCCACCTGGTCGAAATCCAGGCGCCCGAGGAGTTCGACGTCAAGCGCGGCAAGTGGAGTTTCGCCAACCTGCCGGTGATCCCGCCCTACTTTGACTTGAAGCCCATCGACAAGACCAAGACGCGGCTTAACGCCATCGTCAAGCTGGCCAAGCGCAAGGACGTGGGCAACCTCGTCAACGCCTGCGATGCGGGCCGCGAAGGCGAGCTGATTTTTCGCCTGATCCAGCAGTACGCGGGCAGCAAGCTGCCGGTCAAGCGCCTGTGGCTGCAGTCCATGACGCCGGCCGCGATCCGCGAGGGCTTTGACAGCCTGCGCAGCGAAAAGCAGATGCAAGGACTGGCCGACGCGGCGCGTTCGCGCTCCGAAGCCGACTGGATGGTCGGCATCAACGGCACCCGGGCCATGACGGCCTTCAACTCGCGCGACGGCGGTTTCTTCCTGACCACCGTGGGCCGCGTGCAGACGCCGACGCTGTCGGTGGTGGTGGAGCGTGAGGAAAAAATCCGCAAGTTCGTGAGCCGCGACTACTGGGAAATCCACGCGAGCTTTCTGGCCGAGGCCGGTGAATACCCGGCCAAATGGTTCGACCCGAAATGGAAGAAAGCCGCGGCCAATGCCGACAACACGGAACCCGACGCCGAGCTGAGGGCCGACCGCGTCTGGTCCGAGCGCGAAGCGCTGGCGATTGCCGAGGCCGTGCGCGGCAAGGCCGCCACGGTGACGGAAGAAAGCAAGCCCACCACGCAGGCGGCCGGCCTGCTGTTCGACCTGACCTCCTTGCAGCGCGAGGCCAACGGCAAGTTCGGCTTCTCGGCCAAGACCACGCTGTCGATAGCGCAAAGCCTGTATGAACGCCACAAGGCGCTGACCTACCCGCGTACCGATTCGCGCGCGCTGCCCGAAGACTACCTGCCGGTGGTCAAGCAGACCTTTGAGATGCTGGCCGACAGCGGCATGCGCCACCTGGCGCCGCATGCGGCGACGGCCATCAAGGGCAATTACATCAAGCCCAGCAAGCGCATCTTCGACAACGCCAAGGTCAGCGACCACTTCGCCATCATCCCCACGCTGCAGGCGCCCAGCGGCCTCAGCGAAGCCGAACAAAAGCTTTACGACCTGGTGGTGCGCCGCTTCATGGCGGTGTTCTTCCCGAGCGCCGAATACCTGGTGACCACGCGCATTTCGCAGGCCGTCGGCCACAGCTTCAAGACCGAGGGCAAGGTGCTGGTCAAGCCGGGCTGGCTCGCGATTTACGGCAAGGAAGCCGCCGACGAAGTGGCCGACGCCAAGGACGGCGACAAGGGCCAGAGCCTGGTGCCGGTCAAGCCCGGCGAGATGGTGCGCGCCGAAACCGTCGAGGCCAAGGGCCTGAAGACCCGCCCGCCCGCCCGCTATTCGGAAGCCACGCTGCTGGGCGCCATGGAAGGCGCCGGCAAGACGATTGACGACGACGAGCTGCGTGAAGCCATGCAGGAAAAAGGCCTGGGCACGCCGGCCACGCGCGCCGCCACGATTGAAGGTCTGATCGCCGAGAAATACATGCTGCGCGAAGGCCGCGAGCTGATCCCCACGGCCAAGGCCTTCCAGCTCATGACCTTGCTGCGCGGCCTGGGCGTGGAAGAACTCTCCAAGGCCGAGCTGACCGGCGAGTGGGAACACAAGCTGGCGCAGATGGAGCACGGCCAGCTGAGCCGCGAGACCTTTATGGCCGAGATCGCCGCCATGACGGAAAACCTCGTCAACAAGGCCAAGGGCTATGACAAGGACACGATACCCGGCGACTACGCCACGCTGTCGGCGCCCTGCCCCAACTGCGGCGGCGTGATCAAGGAAAACTACCGCCGCTACACCTGCACCGGCAAAAAAGGCGATGACGGCTGCGGCTTCAGCTTCGGCAAGACGCCGGCCGGACGCACCTTTGAAGTGGCCGAGGTCGAGCAGTTCCTGCGCGACAAAAAAATCGGCCCGCTGGACGGCTTCCGCTCCAAGGCCGGCTGGCCTTTCACCGCCGAGATGGTGATCAAGTTCGACGAAGAGACGAAGAACTACAAGCTCGAGTTCGACTTCGGCGACGACAAGAACGGTGAAACCGGCGAGATCGTCGATTTCGGCGAGCAGCAGTCGCTGGGCCCCTGCCCACGCTGCGCCTCGCGCGTGTTCGAGCTCGGCAAGAACTACGTCTGCGAAAAATCCGTGCCCACGCTGGCGCAACCCACACCCAGCTGCACCTTCAAGACCGGCCAGGTCATTCTGCAGCAGCCCATAGAACGCGAGCAGATGCACAAGCTGCTGGAAACCGGCAAGACCGACCTGCTCGACAAGTTTGTCTCCATGCGCACGCGCCGTCCCTTCAAGGCCATGCTGGCCTGGGACAAGGAGGCCGACAAGGTGAACTTCGAGTTCGCGCCGTCGAAATTCCCGCCGCGCAAACCGGCGGCCGCCAAGACCGGCACGGTGAAAACGCCCTTCGGCAAGACAGTCGCGGTGAAAGCCGCGAAAGCACCGGCCGCGAAGAAGGTGGCGGCCAAGAAGGCCCCCGCCGCCAAAACCGCCAAGCCCAAAACACCGCGCGTCGCCAAGCCGGGCGCAGGCCTCAAGCCCAGCGCCGCGCTGGCCGCGGTGATAGGCGTCGAACCGGTGGCGCGCACCCAGGTCATCAAAAAGCTCTGGGACTACATCAAGGCCGAAGGCCTGCAGGACGCGGCCAACAAGCGTGCCATCAATGCCGACGCCAAGCTGTTGCCGGTGTTCGGCAAGCCGCAGGTCACGATGTTCGAACTCGCCGGCATCGTCGGCAAGCACCTTACAGCGGAATAAGGCCTCGCGGAGAGCCGGCGGTCTTTCAGGCCACCGGCTCGGGTAGCTGCCGCAGTGCGTGCAACTGCGAGCCGAAGATCACGATCGCCTGCAAGGCAAAGCCCGCCAGCGCCAGCCACAGGCAGGCGGCTTCGCCCCAGGATGCACCGACCACGCCGCCCAGTGCCGCGCCTATGGGCCGTGAGCCGGCATTGACGGCCAGGAATACGGCCGAGACGCGGCCCAGCATGGCGTGGGGTGTGATGCTCTGGCGCAGGGTGGTGGAGGTGATGGTCCAGACAATGGGGCCCACGCCGAACAGGAAAAACGCCATGCCCGCCAGCACGCCGCTGGGAACAAACAGCGTGGCCACCATGGTCGCGGCGGCCAGCACCGACACGGCCGGGCCGAGCTGGATGGCGCGGCCGAAAGGCATGGCCGCCACTACGCGCGGCGAAAGCAGCGCGCCCAGCACCATGCCCGCGCCGTAAGCGCCCAGCGTGATGCCCACGCCCTGTGCCGTCAGGCCCAGCACGCGCACCGCATAAGGCACATAAGCCGCCTGCAGCACAAACCAGGCGATGTTCCAGACGATGCCGGTGAGCACCATAGGGCGCAGATAGGGTTGGCGCCAGACAAACTGCGCGCCGTCGCGGATTTCCAGCAAGGCATGGCGGCCCACGGCCGGCGTGCGGGCCGGCTCGCGCAGGCTGAACAGCAGGCCGGCGGCCGAGGCTGACAAAATCGCCGCCAGCACAAAGGCCGCCGGCGCCCCGGCCCAGGCGACGAGCGCACCGGCCAGCGCCGGCCCGGCCGCGAAAGCCATGCTGCGCGCCAACTCCAGCCGGCCGTTGGCGCGTGCCAGCGCTTCACGCGGCACGATGGCCGGCACCAGCGCGGGCGCGGCCACGCTGAAGCACACGGTGCCCACGGCGCCGATAAAACCCAGCAGCGCCAGCCCGGCGATCGACAGCTGGCTCGTGAGCACCATGGCCAGCAGCGCCAGCAAGGACAGCGCACGCAAGGTTTCGGCCGCCACCATCAGGCGGCAGCGCGAGACCCGGTCGGCCAGCAAGCCCAGGGGGATGGCCAGCAGCAGGAAAGGCAGGGTCTGCAGCGCCGCCAGCAGGCCGATCTCGCCCGGTCCGGCGCCCAGTACCAGCACCGCGACCAGCGGCACGGCCGCCAGGCTCAGCTGTTCGGCCGATTGGGCCGCGAGGTTGGACCAGGCCAGGCGCTGGAAGGGGACGGGGAGTGGGGTGTGCATCTGCAAGCGGTATGAGGCTCACATTCTGCACGGGGCCGCGTTATCGCGCTGGCCGTTATCGGACCTGCGAAGGCCTTGGTGCGGCTCTCAATGTAGTTGTAGCGCCGGCCAGCCTCGCTTGCCGCCGATGGCGGCCAGCGTCGCGTCGGCATTCACCGTCACCGGGTGCTTGACGGCTTCGAGCAGCGGCAGGTCGTTGATGGAATCACTGTAGGCCGTGCTCTTGCAGTCCTTGAAATGCAAGCCGCGCGCGGCGAGCCAGGCATGCAGGCGTTCCACTTTTCCTTCGCGCATATTGAGCACGCCGGTGGTGCTGCCGGTAAACAAGTCGCCGCGCATCTCGGGCTCGGTGGCGATCAGGTGCTCGATGTCGAAATAGATGGCCGTGAGTTCGGTGATGAAGCGGTTGGTGGCGGTGGTCAGGACGACCAGGTCGCCCGCTTCGAGGTGTTTATCGACCAGCGCCAGCGCGGCGGGCGTCACGCGCGGCACGATCCAGTCGGCCAGGAATTCCTGCCGCAGCGGCTCCCACTCCTCCGCCGTTCGCCCGGCCAGCGTGCCCACGTAAAAATCGGCGAACTCCTTGAGCCCGACGGTGCCGGCCTTGTAGCGCGCCGCCATGTCGGCGTTACGCGCGGTGAACTCGGTTTTCCCCAGGATGCCCTTCTTGATCAGGAAATCGCACCACAGCACGTCGCTGTCACCGTTGAGCACGGTGTGGTCCAGGTCGAAGAGGGTGAGCTTCATGGGGTCAAGCCTGGCGAAGATGCCAGGCTTTGGGCCTTGTGAAGGTTTGTATTCCGTAAGTCGACAAGGTCAAGCCCACGCCCGAGTCGCCATACCCGCTCCAGGGCAGGCGCGGGCTCACGCGGTCGCAGCAGTTCCAGTAGACGCTGCCGGCGTTGACCTGGGCCAGCAGGGCCCTGGCGCGTGCTTCGTCGGGCGTGAACACGCCGGCGGTCAGGCCGTAGCGCGTGTCGTTCATGAGCTTCACCGCCTCGGCATCGCCCGAAACCTTCTGGATGCCGATCAGGGGGCCGAAGCTTTCCTCGCGCATCAGTTCCATGCTGTGGTTCACGTTGCTGAAAACCGTGGGCTCATACCAGTTGCCGGGGCCGGCACCGCGCTTGCCGCCGGCCAGCAGGGTTGCGCCCTTGGCTTTGGCGTCGGCAACCTGGGCGTCCAGCACGTCGAGCTGCGGCGCGCGCGTGATGGCGCCAATGTAAGTGTCTTCACTCATGGGGTCGCCCATCTTGAAGGTCTTCACCGTTTCCAGGAAGGCGGTGACGAAGGCGTCGTAAATTTTCTCGTGCACATAGATGCGTTCGACCGAACAGCAGCTCTGGCCGGTGTTGTACATCGCGCCGTCGGCCAGCGACTCGGCGGCGTTCTTGACGTTGGCGTCTTCGCTGACATAGGTCGGGTCCTTGCCGCCCAGCTCGAGCTGCAGCTTGGCCATGCGCGGGCCCATGGCCTGCGCGATCTTCGCGCCTGTCGCATACGACCCGGTGAAGAAAAGGCCGTCGATTTTCTGCTCCATCAGGGCCGCGCCCACCGCGCCGCCGCCTATCAGCGGGATGAACACGTCCTGCGGCACGCCGGCCGCATGCAGCAGGCGCGCGATCGCCACGCCGGTCATGGCGGCGTATTCCGAAGGCTTGTAGAGCACCGCATTGCCCGTGAGCAACGCTGGGATGAAGACGTTGCCGCCGACGAACCAGGGGTAGTTCCAGGCCGAAATGTTGGCGACCACGCCCAGCGGCGTGTGCTCGATCTGCTCGGTCATGCCGCCTTCGTTGAACACTGTCTGGGTGTCGGTGGCGCCGGCGGCCTCGGCCAGGAAGAAGTCGATGCGTCCCAGCAGGCCATTGAGTTCGTTGCGCGACATCTTGAGCGGCTTGCCGGTCTCGCGCGTCATGACGGCGGCCAGCGCGTCGAGCTCGGCGACGATGCCCGCGCGAAAGCGCGTGATGCAGGCCTTGCGTTCGGCCAGGGGCACGGCCACCCAGGCGGGCTGCGCGGCGCGCGCGCGTTTGGCCTTGGCGGCGACGGAGGCCGCGTCGTCGGCGGGCAGTTCGGCGATCAGCGCGCCGGTGGCGGGATTCTGGATGGTGAGTGTGTTCATGCTGGTCTGGTTTTGTGTTTGGCGGCGGCCACGGCCGTGAGGAAATCGTCGAGCACGGCGGCGTCGTCTATGGTGTCGGAGCCGGGTTTGTGGAATTCAGGGTGCCACTGGGTGGCGGCGATGTAGCTTTTGGTCTTGTCCTTGCGGCGTATGGCCTCCACGATGCCGTCGTCCACGCTGAAGGCCTCGGCTTCGAATTCGGGCGACAGGTCCTTGATGCCCTGGTGGTGGATGCTGTTGACGCGCGCGCGCTCCACGCCGGGGTACAGCGCCGACAGCCGTGAGCCCTGGACGATGTTGACGCTGTGGAAGTTCTGGTCGTAGGTCGCGGCGTCGCGGTGCACAAAGGAGTCGGGCACCTGGGTGTTGATGTCCTGGTACAGCGTGCCGCCGAAAGCCACATTGAGCAGTTGCAAGCCGCGGCAGACGCCGAAGACCGGCTTGCCGGCTCGTTCAAACGCGGCCACCAGGGCCTTGTCGTATTCATCGCGCACGCGGTCGCCCGACCATTTTTCTTCCAGCGGATCCTCGCCGTAGCTGCCGGGCCAGACGTCGGCGCCGCCGTGCAGCACCAAGCCGTCCAGCCACTGTGCGTAATGTTCGTAGGTCACGTCGCCGCGCTGCGTGCTGCCCGTGGGGCAAGGCACCATGACGACCATGGCGCCCGAGGACATGACCCAGTGCGCAATCGACTGTTCGACGTATTGCAGCGTCTTGCCGGTGAAGTAGGAGCGTGTCGGGTCGGCGTGCGAGAAGCACGCTGACAGACCAATCTTCAAGCGGCTGGCGGCGATCATAGGGCTGCCTCAAATAATCGTTGGAAGTCCTCGGCCTTGCAAGGGCGTGGGTTGGTCTGGTGGCAGATATCGGCCGTGGCGATCTCCACCAGGCGCGGCAGGTGCTCACGCTTGACGCCGTGGGCTGATAGCGAACCGGTGATGCCCACGCTTTCCTTCAGCTGTTTGAGCCAGGGCACCAGGGCCTTGCCGCCACCGGCCACGCCGCAGACATGGGCCAACTCGTCGAACTTGGCGGGCGCGGATTCATAGTTCCAGGCCAGCACGGTGTCAATCATCAGCGCATTGGCCAGGCCGTGGTGCAGGTCGCAGACGGTGCCCAGCGCATGCGCGCAGGAATGCACCGCGCCCAGGTCTTTCTGGAAGGCGATGGCGCCCATCATGGAGGCCATCATCATGTCGCTGCGCGCCTGCAGGTTGGAGGGTTCCTTGACGGCGGTGAGCAGCGCGCGCGCGGCGATGCGTGTGCCTTCAAGCGCAATGCCGTCGCACAGCGGGTGGTAGGCCGGCGAAAGATAGCTTTCGATGTTGTGGGTGAGCGCGTCCATGCCGGTGGCGGCCGTCACGTGCGGCGGCAGGCCCAGCGTGAGTTCCGGGTCGGCGAACACCACCTTGGCCAGGATCTTGGGGCTGAACACCACGCGTTTGATGTGCGTGTCGTTTTCGCTCACGACCGAGGAGCGGCCGACTTCGGAGCCGGTGCCCGAGGTGGTGGGCAGGGCGACGAAATAAGGAAGTTCGTTGACGATGGGCCGCACCTTCGGGTGGTCCCAGACGTATTCGAGGATGTCGCCCTCGTGCGTGGCGGCGATGCCCACCACCTTGGCCACGTCCAACGCCGCGCCGCCGCCGAAGCCGATCACGCAGTCGGCCTTGTGGGCTTTATAGGCCGCGGCGCCGTCCATGACCTGGCTGCAGGTCGGGTTGCCGAAGACGCCCGAGAACACGGCCACGTCGAGGCCGGCCAGGTGGGTCTTGAACTCGGCGAGCACGGGCAGCGCGCCGAGTGCCTTGTCGGTCACGATCAGCGGGCGCTTGCAGCCGGCGGCCAGCAGGGTTTCGGCAACCTGTTTGCGCGCGCCGGCGCCGAAACGGATGGCGGTGGGGAAGGAAAAGTTGGTGGTGCTCATGGGGTGTTTTTTCGGGTTGCGGTAAGGGTCAGGTGGCGGAAGTCAGTTGCAAATACATATGCCGTTTTCCGTACGGTACGCCGTTCACGCGGATGGCGTCGGGCTCCACGCCAAAAGCCGCGAAGCCGGCGCGTTCATACAGGGCAGCGGCTTGCCGGTTGCCTTCGGTCACGGTCAGGACCAGCAGTTCTACGCCCGCGGCTTTGGCCGTCTGCACGACGGTGTTGACCAGGGCCAAGCCCAGGCCCCGGCCGCCGTATTCGGGCGCGACGTACATGGCGACCAGCGTGGCCTTGTGGCTGTTTTTCAGCCGGGTTTCGCGCGTCATGCCGACCACGCCGGCCAGGGTGCCGTCGATAAAGCCGCCCCACATGACAGTGTCCGATGTAGCGGACAGGCGCTTTTCGGTGTCGGCCGGCGGGCGCAGGGTTTCTTCCTCGAAGCTGGAAGTGAAGGCGTCGGGGTGTTCGCGCAGGCCGCGCAGGCGCAGTTCCCGGTACACCGGTGCGTCGGAGATTTCAAGGCGGCGGATCTGCATCAAGTCCTTAGATGATTTCAAAATAGCGTTTCATTTCCCAGTCGGTCACGGCGTCCAGCCACTGGCGCCATTCCCACTCGCGCGTGGCCGAGAAGTGGTCCACGAAAGTATCGCCCAGCCAGTCGCGCGCAATCGCCGATTTCTGGAAAATCCGCGTGGTTTCTATCAGCGTGCGCGGCGCGCGCGCGATGTGCTCGGCCCCGGCGTTGGTGCCGGTGATGGGCGCGCCCAGCTTCAGGCCTTTTTCAACGCCGTGCAGGCCGGCCGCGATCACCGCCGCCATGGCCAGGTAGGGGTTGACGTCGGCGCCCGGGCAGCGGGTCTCCAGCCGGGTGGCCTTGGGGCTGCCGGCGATCACGCGAAAGCTCGCGGTGCGGTTGTCCATGCCCCAGGTCGGCTTGACGGGCGCCCAGAAGCCGTCGACCAGGCGCTTGTAGCTGTTGATGGTGGGCCAGATCATGGGGCCGAACTCCATCATGCAGGCGACCTGGCCGGCGATATAGCTTTCGAACAGCTTGCTCATCTTGCGCGGGTTTTTCGCGTCGTAGAACAGGTTGTTCTTGCCGTCGGACAGGCTCTGGTGGATGTGGCCGCTGCAACCCGGCAGCTGCTGGTGCGGTTTGGCCATGAAGCTGGGCATGATGCCGAAACGCGAGCCGATTTCCTTGGCGCCGGTTTTGAACAGGATGGCGCGGTCGGCCTGCTCCAGCGCTTCGCTGAAGGCGATGGCGACTTCGTAGACGCCGGGGCCGGTCTCGGTGTGCAGGCCCTCGATCGGGATGCCGAAGGCCAGCATCTCGTCCATGATGGCGTTGAAGAAGCCCTGGTTCTGGTTCATGCGCAGCAGCGAATAGCCGAACATGCCGGGTGTGAGTTTTTCGGCGCCCACGCCGTTCTTGGCGGCCCAGCTCTGCGGCGTCTCCAGGAAGTTGAACCACTCGAACTCCATGCCCGTCATGGGCATGAGGCCCATCTTTTCGGCGCGCTTGAGTACCCGCTTGAGCGTCTGGCGCGGGCAGACGGCATGCGGCGTGCCGTCTGCGTTGACGAACTCGCCCAGCACAAAAGGCACTTTGTTGTCCCAGGGCACGTGGCGCAGCGTGGCCAGATCCAGCCGGGCCAGCGCGTCGGGAAAGCCGTGCTGCCAGCCGGTCACCGTGGTGTTGTCGTAGCAGTTGTCCATCATGTCCCAGCCCAGCACCACGTCGCAAAAACCGAAGCCGCCGCCGGGATAGGGTTCGGCCGCGCCGAAGAATTTGTCCTTGTGCAGGTATTTGCCGCGCAGCACGCCGTCGATGTCGCTGACGGCGACCTTCATCTTGTTGGCCCCCGACTTGCGCAGCGCGTCGAGCACGCCGCGTGAGGCGGAGGGGGTGGGAGCTTTTTTGGCCATGGTGTGGGTCGCCTTGTGGTTCAGGGATGGGCGGCGGCCCGGCCCTTTTCGGCCAGGCTGATCGCGAATTCTTCTTCGGGCGAGAGGATCAGCCGGTGCCGGCCCATCACCGCGAAGTAGCTGACGCCGATGGCGAACCACAGCGCGACCCAGAGCACGCCGATGCGGTAGACCGGGTCGCTGAGCTGGAAGTAGATGGTGACCAGTGCGATCAGCAGGGTCAGCACGGCGCCCGGCACGCCCAGCGGGCTGCGGTAGGGGCGCTCCATGTGCGGCAGCTTGCTGCGCAGCCGGATAAAGGACAGCGCCTGCATCACATAGGAAAACATGGCGCCGAACACCGCCATGTTCAGCAAGGTCCCGCCGATCACGGCGGAGCCCTTGTCGACGCCCAGCGTGAACCACAGCACAAACATCACCACCAGCGCGACCACCGAGCCGACGATCATGGCGATGTGGGGCGTCTTGCGGCTGCCGTGGGTGACCGATAAGGCCGAGGGAAAGTAGCCGGCCCGGCTCAGCGAATAGATCTGCCGGCCCTTGGCGAAGATGATGGTGTGGAAACTCGCCACCAGGCCCAGCACCGCCACCAGCGCCAGCACCTTGGCGATGCCGCTGCCGTAAATCGCCTTGAAGCCGTCCAGCAGCGGCTCGGCCGAGGTGCTGAGCGCGTGCGAGCCTATGCCGGCGACCGAGGGGTTGAGCCACAGGATCATGAAGGCGGAAACAATCAGCGTGAAGATGCCGGCGATGATGCCGCGCGGCATGTCGCGGCGCGGGTCCACCGATTCTTCGGCGGCCAGCGGCAGCTGCTCGATCGCCAGGAACAGCCACACGGCAAAAGGCAGGGCCGCGAGCACGCCGCCGAAACCCATCGGCAGGAAGGGGCCGCGGCCCTCGGGCAGCACGGCGCCGCCGGCGCCCACGTTCATGGCCCAGCGCGCAAAGTCGATCTTCGGCAGGGCGCTGACCCAGAAGGCCACCAGGCAGGCCAGCGCCAGCAGCGTGACGGCCAGCGTGATCTTGAAGGACAGCTCGACACCGACGATGTTCAGGCCGATGAAGACGACGTAAAAACCTATCCACCACAGCGGCTGCCAGGCCGGCGGCGTGCCGAAGATGCTGCCCATGTAGCTGCCGATGAAAAACACGATGACGGCCGGCGTCAGCACGTACTCCACGTTCTCGGCCAGCCCGGTCAGGAAGCCGCCCCAGGGCCCCATGGCGGTGCGGGCGAAGGAGTAGGCACCGCCGGTGTGCGGCAGCGCGGGCGACATTTCGGCCAGCGAAAAGGTCAGCCCCAGGTACATCACGGAAATGATGATGGTGGCCAGCAGCATGCTGCCCCAGCCGGTAGCCAGGCCCAGGTTCCAGCCGGCGAAGTGGCCCGAGATCACGGCGCCCACACCGAGGGCCCAGAGCGACCAGACGCCGGCATAGCGGCGCAGTCCCCTCTTTTCAAAGTAGCTGCCGTCGACTTTCGCGTACTGGACGCTGGAACGTTCTGACATGGGTACCTCCTTAGAGCTTGCAGGGTTGAGGGCCCGGTGGGGCCGCCTTGCATCCTAGGGCGGGGGTGGACGCGCTGAAATCCCATTTCGGCAAGTTGCGTGGATGAGGCGCCGGCAAAGTGAGCGAAAGTAAGTCGAACTGTTTCAAAGCGTAGCTTGCATGCGGCACGAATCCTGCAAGAATGCGGCGATGGCACGTCCTTCCGATACCGCCCTGCCGGCTCTGTTGTCCCACGCGTCGTTTGCCGACGCGGACGAGCAGGCAGCTGCGCTCACGGGCTGGAACCAGAGCTACCTGCAGCTTTCGCGCGGGGCTTTTGGTGGGGAGGTGCGGCAGCTGGAATTCGCGGGCTTGCGACTCTTTGTGGAAAGCCTGCGGGAATCGGTCTACCAGACCGGCCAGATCCGTGATGGTGCGCTGGCCTTGGGTTTGCCGCTGCAGGTTGATGGGCCCAGCGTGTTTTGCGGTGCACCCAGTGATGCAGGGGCGCTGCATGTGTTTTCGGGTGAGTCGGGTTTTGAGTTCCGCTCGTCTCGCCGCCATGTGATGCTGGGGCTGGAGCTTGATGAAGCCGCCTGGCGCCGCTGCGGTGAGCACGATCCGGCGCTGCAGGCCCGGCTCGGCGCGCAGGCCGGCTTGCGCCGGCTGGATGGCGCGGCGCAGGCGGGGCTCAGGCAGTGCGTGACCGGCGTGCTGGATACGGTGGAGGCGGCCCCTGCGCTGCTGCAGTCGCCTGCCGTGCAGGCCGCCATGCTCGACAGCGTGATGGAGCAACTCGGCCGGGTTCTTGCCCCGACGGGTTGCGTCGATTCTGTCGGCACCCATGGGCATTGGGCGCTGACGCGGCGCGCCCGCGAGCTGGTGCATGCGCAACTCGATCAACCGCCCACGGTGCTGGCGCTGTGTGAGCAACTCGGCGTGAGCCGGCGAACCTTGCAAAACGGTTTTCAGACGGCGCTGGGCATCAGCCCATTGGCCTATCTGCGCGCCGTGCGCCTGAACGCCGCCAGGCAGGCGCTCAAGACCGCTACGTCCGTGACGGCGGCTGCAACCGACCTGGGGTTTTGGCATTTTGGTCATTTCGCGCACGACTACCAGCAAATGTTTGGCGAATTGCCCTCCGAAGCATTTCGCCGAAGCCATTAGGCCCCCACGCTCCCCACTTCGTGTGGTTCGCTGCCCCCCGAGGGGGCCGCTGCGCCTGCGGCCCGGCAAAGCCGGTTCCGCGGCCCCTGCTGGTGAAGACACGTTGCCAGGTCCTACGACCCGCGAGCGTGGGATCTCTGTTCAGGCGGCTGGAGCGGCTGAGGTGATGCCCATGTCCTGCAGGGCACCCGCTACGGCCTGGACTGCCTGTGCCATCTCGTTCGGGCCTATCGCGCCTATGCAGCCGACCCGGAAAGTTTCCACCTGGGTCAGCTTGCCCGGGTATAGGACAAAACCGCGATCTCGCGCGGCGGCATAGAACTTCTTGAAGTCGTAGCGGCTGTCGGCTGGTGCGTGGAAGGTCACGATGATGGGCGCCTGGATAGCCGGATCCAGGAAGGGCTTGAAGCCGAGTTTCGCCATGCCGTCGATCAGCGTGCGGTAGTTGCTTTCATAGCGTGCCAGGCGCGCGGGCTGGCCGCCCTCTTCCTCGAACTGTGCAATCGCCTCGGCCAGCGCCACCACCACGTGGGTGGGCGGCGTGAAGCGCCACTGCGTGGTTTTTTCCATATAGGCGTATTGGTCGTGCAGGTCCATGGCCAGCGACTGGCTGCGGCCGGCGCAGCCGTCGAGCACCGCCTTGCGGATAAAGACGAAGCCCATGCCGGGCACACCCTCCAGGCATTTGCCGCTGGCGGCTACCAGCGCATCGAAGTGCACCTTGCGCGCGTCGATTTCAATCGCGGCGAAGGAACTCATGGCGTCCACCAGCAGGCCCTTGCCATGGGTCTTGCAGATGTCGGCCACTTCCTTGAACGGGTTGAGCACGCCGGCGCCGGTCTCGCAATGGATCAGCATGACGTGGGTGATGCTGGTGTCGGCCTCCAGCATGGCGTCCAGCGCGGCCGGGGAGACTTGGGCGGCTTCGTCAAAAGGCATGACGGTGCAGCGCCGGCCCATCAGCGTGGTGAGTTTGGCCGCGCGTTTGCAGTAGGCGCCGTTGTCCATCACCAGCACATGGCCGTCGCGCGGCACCACGGTGGCCACCGCCGCCTCCACGCTGAAGGTGCCGCTGCCCTGGAGCGGCACGACGACGTGCGAATCCTGGCCGTGGATGACGTCCAGCAGGCTTTTGCGCACACTGGCGGTGACGGCGTTGAAGTCGCTGTCCCAGGAACCCCAGTCCTTGAGCATCGCGAGCTTGGTGCGCAAGGTGGTGGTCAGGGGACCCGGTGTCAAAAGGATTTTGTCTCTATCCATGGGTTGTCTCTTTATGGAAGTCGCGGGGAACGGAAGCGGTGAAGGTTGTCAGCGTGAACTGGTGCGCCAGGCTTGTGTGCGGCGATTGACCCACCATGCGAGCGCCATGAACAGCAGGGTGGCAATGCTCGAGGCTGCGCCGATCAGCACCGCCATGGCCGCCGCGGCGCCGATTTCGCCGGCCTCGTCGAGGTTCAGGATGGCGATGGAGGCGACCTTGGTTTCAGGCGAGTAGAGGAAGACGACGGCGGAGATCGTCGTCATCGCGTTGATGAAGAAATAGCGCGCGATGTCGACCAGCGCCGGCGTGCAGATCGGCAATGTCACGCGCCAGAAGGTCTTGAAAAAGGGTACCTTGAGCGAGGCGCTGACGGCTTCGAATTCACCGTCGAGCGCCTTCAGGGCCGTCACCGCCGTGAGGTGGCCGGTGGTGTAGAAGTGCGCGATGGTGCACAGCGTGAGCAGGGTCAGCGTGTGGTACAGGCCGTTCAGCGGGTTGTCGGGTGCGTTGAAGAAAAAGATATAGCCCAGGCCCAGCACCAGGCCGGGCACCGCCATGGGCAGCATGGCCAGCATGCGCACAAAACCGCGCAGGCCGTCCATTCCCTTGGTTTTTTCGAGAAGATAGGCGCTGACGAACACCAGCGCCGTGCCGAAGAAAGCCGTGCCCGCCGCCATCTTCAGGCTGTTGACGAAGCCGACGCCGACTTCCGCGTCGACCAGGCCCATGGTGTAGTGGCGCAGGCTGGGCGTGAGGTTGTAGGGCCAGAAGCTCGCGAAGGAGGCGAACACCGCCATGCCCAGCATGGCCAGCACCAGGAAAGCAATGGTGCAGCAGTACAGCGTCATGGCCCAGTCGTAGCCGCGCGAGGGTGTGGGCCGGTAAGGGACGGCGCGCGCCGTCAGCATCGCGGTCTGGCGCTTGCTGACGTATTTGTCGACCGCGAAGGTCAGCACGGCCGGCGCCAGCAGCAGGATGGCGACCACCGCGCCCTTGGCGAAGTCCTGCTGGCCTATGACCAGCTTGAAGACGTCGGTGGCCAGCACGTTGAAGTTGCCGCCTATCACCTTCGGAATGCCGAAGTCGGTCATGACCAGCGTGAAGGTGACCAGCGCCGCCGAGATCAGGCCGTACTTGGCGCCGGGCAGGGTGATGGTGAAGAACTTGCGCCTGGCGCTGGTGCCCATGGCGTCGGCAGCTTCATAGAGGCGCGCGTCCGACAGCGTCAGCGCCGTGACCAGGATCATCAGTGCATGCGGGAACACCGCGAAACATTCGGCCACCACGATGCCGGGTGCGCCGTAGATCTGGTCTATGCCGATGCCCTGCATCCAGCCCTTGAGCACGCCCTGGTTGCCGAACCAGTAGATCAGCGAAATCGCCGACAGCAGCGAGGGTGCCAGCAGCGGGATCAGCGTGATGCCGCGAAACAGCGCCTTGTACTGCATGCAGGAACGCGCCAGTGCGTAGGCAAACCCAAAGGCCAGCGGCACGGCGACCAGCGTGACGACCGCCGACACCCAAAGGCTGTTCCACAGGCTTTCAAGCAAGGCGGGCGTCTTGGCGTACTCGATGAAGTTGTCGAACCAGACGAAGCCGCCGGATTTGTCGAGCAGGGCCTGCTGCAGGATGGCCAGCAGCGGCGCGGCGAGGAAGGCGACCAGGACCAGGGCGACCAGCGCCAGGGCCGCGTAGGCGATGTGGTCTATCCAGTGCGCGCGCTGCCTGACCATGGGTGGCGCGGGAGGCGTGAAGACCGGCATCAGAACACCTTGATGCGCTCGGGCAGCAGCTTGAGGGGCAGCGAGGAGCCGATCTCCAGCGACTGCTCCGACAGGAAATTGAGCGAGAGGTAGACCGTGAGCTTGTGCCCGCCCAGCGCGGGCGAGGCCACGTGCACATGGCAGAAGGAGCCCAGGAACTCGATCTTCTCGATGGTCGCGTCAAACACATGGGCGTCGCCGGCGGCAATCGGCCGTGCCAGCACGTCTTCGGGCCGCAGGTAGATCTTGGCTTCGCGGTCGGCGCCGTCGCAGGGCAGGCACAGCGCGCCGAATTTCATTTCGCCACCGCTCACCTTCACCGGCATCACGTTGACCTTGCCGACAAAGTCCGCCACAAAGGGCGAAGCCGGCTCGCGATAGATTTCCATGGGCGTGCCGACCTGCTCAATGAGGCCGTGGTTCATGACCACGATGCGGTCGGCCACGCTCAGGGCTTCCTCCTGGTCGTGCGTCACCATGATGGTGGTGACGCCCAGCTTTTGCTGCAGCGCGCGGATTTCCTGGCGCAAGCGCACGCGCTCCAGCGCATCCAGCGCCGACAGAGGCTCATCCAACAACAGCAGGCCCGGCGAAGTGGCCAGCGCCCGCGCCAGCGCGATGCGCTGCTGCTGGCCGCCCGAGAGCTGGCTCGGGTATTTGGCTTCGCTGCCCGGCAGGCCCACGAGCTTGACGAGTTCGCTCACACGTTTGGCCGCTTCGGCCTTCGGCGTCTTGCGGTTGACCAGCCCGTAGGCCACGTTGTCGGCCACGCTGAGATTCGGAAACAGCGCATAACTCTGGAACACGATGCCGTAGTCGCGCAAGGCCGGCGGCAGCCGCGAAATGTCGCGCCCGCCCTGGTGCACCTCACCCGAGGTCTGCACCTCCAGGCCCGCGATGATGCGCAGCAGCGTCGTTTTGCCGCAGCCCGAAGGCCCGAGGAAGCAGACAAACTCGCCTTTGCGGATGTCCAGGTTGATGTCTTGCAGCGCGGTGAAGCCGCCGAACTCCTTGCGGATGTGGCGCAGGTTCAGAAAGGTGTCTTGGGTCATTCGTGGGCCATACGTGGATTACCTGGACAGGCGGCGCGCTATCAAGCAAGCACCAGCGTGGAACCGGCTTTGCCGGGCCACAGCTGGTGTCCCCCTGAGGGGGAGACAGCGGCCAAAGGCCGCTGACAGGGGGCTACTTTTTTTCGGTTTTGGAGTTATAGCGCTTGGTCCACTCGTTCAGGATGCGCTCGCGGTTGTCGGCGGCCCAGCTGAAGTCCATCTTGACGAGGCGGGCTTCATAGTCTTTCGGCACATTGGCCAGCGGCGGTGCCAGGCCGGGCTGCGCGGTGATCGCGAAGTTCTTGCCGTAGAGCATCATGGCGTCCTTGCTCGACGCCCAGTCGGCCAGTTTCTTGGCGGCGTCCAGCTTCTTGGTGCCCTTGTGGATGGCAAACGCTTCCAGGTCCCAGCCCAGGCCTTCCTTGGGGAACACCAGGTCGATGGGCGCGCCTTTGGCTCTATTGGTGTTGCCGCGGTACTCGAACGAGATGCCGGCCAGGAACTCGCCGGCGGCCGCCATGTTGCAGGGCTTGGAGCCCGAGTGGGTGTACTGCGCGATGTTTTCATGCAGCGCGTCCATGTACTTCCAGCCGCCGCCTTTGCCGTCCTTGTCGCCGAACAGCGTGAGCCAGGCGGTCACGTCGAAGTAACCGGTGCCGCTCGAGGCAGGGTTGGGCATGACGATCTGGCCTTTGTAGATGGGCTTGGTGAGGTCCTGCCAGGTTTCCGGCGTGGGGATGTTCTTCTTCTTGGCTTCGACGGTGTTGAAGCACACGGTGGCGCCCCACACGTCCATGCCGAACCAGGCGGGAACCTTTTTCTTGTCACGGTACTGACTCATGATCCCATCAAGATTGATGGGCGCATAGGGCTCGAGCATGCCCTGCTTGTCGAGCAGCGCCAGGCTGGAGGCGGCCACGCCCATGATGGTGTCGGCTTGCGGGTTGGACTTTTCGGCGAGCAGCTTGGCGGTGATCACCCCGGTCGAGTCGCGAACCCATTTGATCTCGATGTCGGGGTAGACCTTGTTGAAGCCTTCCTGGTAGGCCTTGATCTGGTCGGTTTCCAGCGCGGTGTACACCAGCAACTGGGTTTTCTGGGCGAAGGCGCCGGTGGAGGCGGCGAGCAGACCGAGGAGGGCAATCGCCTTTGACAGGGATTTGAGTTGGGTAGCCAGCTGCATAAAAAGTCCTTTGTGGAAAGCCTGCAATGTTGTGACTCGTTCGTGTCGGGGGTGACACTGCGATGACCACCTGTGTACAGGCTGCCAACCCAGCTCATTTTTTATTTAACGCCGACCCTTCTATCTTGTCAATTGTTTATTGCAGATTGTTGACAATCTACATTTTTGTGCTTCAATTCAGGGCATGAACGCTGCTTTGCATCCCACCATCGCGCAACTCCAGAACAGCTCCCTCACCACAGTGGTGCAGCAGGAAATCGAGCGTGCCATCCTTGCCGGCGAATACGAGCCCGGCAGCAAATTGATCGAAGCCACGCTGGCTGAAAAAATGGGCGTCTCGCGCGGTCCGGTGCGCGAGGCCTTTCGCATGCTCGAAGAGGCCGGCCTGGTGCGCACCGAGAAAAACCGCGGCGTCTTCGTGCGCGACATTCCCATCGACGAGGCCGTCGAGATTTTCGACCTGCGCGCGGCCATGGATGAACTCGTCGGTCGCCGCCTCGCGGAAAACATCACCGCGGCGGAGGTCAAGGAGCTCAAGGCGCTTGTCGATGCCATGGAGAAAGCGGTCAAGGCCGAAGACCCCCATGCCTACCACCTGCTGAACCTCACCTTCCACGACCGCATGGTTGAGATGGCGGGTAACCGCAAACTGACCGAGATCTACCGCAAGCTCATCAAGGAGCTTTCGCTGTTCCGGCGCCTGAACCTCGCGGACGGCTGGCTCATGCCGATGTCGGCCAATGAACACCGGCTGATCGTCAAGGCCATCGCCTCGGGCGACGCGGATGCGGCCGGCCGCGCGATGTTCCAGCATGTGATCGAAAGCAAGGAACGCACGATAGAGAACGACCTGCGGCGCCAGGCGGGGCAGCAAGCCGATCCGGCGGCCGCCAAGCCGGTCTCCGTCAAGCTTGTCTCCAGCAGCTCCGGCGCGCGCAAGGAAAAAGACAACAAGGACAAAATCAAGGAGGGGACATCACGTGGCAAACGCTGAACCGGCAACCGAACTGAAAGTCAACGGCCGGGCTTACAAGCTGCCGGCCAAACCCACGGTGGTGGTCTGTGTGGACGGCTGCGAACCCGACTACCTCGCGCAGGCCGTGGCGACGGGCCAGATGCCCTGGCTCAAGCGCACGCTGGCGTTGGGCTCGGGCCTGACGGGCGACTGCGTCGTGCCCAGCTTCACCAACCCCAACAACCTCTCCATCGTGACCGGCGCGCCGCCCAGCGTGCACGGCATCTGCGGCAACTACCTGTTCGATACGGCGAGCGGCACCGAGGTCATGATGAACGACCCCAAGTGGCTGCGCGCGCCCACGCTGCTGGCCGCGCTGTCCGACGCCGGGAAATCACTGGCGGTGGTGACGGCCAAGGACAAGCTGCGCAAGCTGCTGGGCCACGAGATGAAGGGCATCTGCTTTTCGTCCGAGAAGGCGGACCAGGTCACGCTCGAGGAAAACGGCATCGAGGACGTGCTGGACCTGGTGGGGCAGCCGCTGCCCAGCGTCTACAGCGCCGATTTGTCGGAGTTCGTCTTCGCGGCCGGTGTCAAGATCATGCAGAAGTACAAGCCCGACGTGATGTACCTCTCGACCACCGACTACGTGCAGCACAAGCACGCCCCCGGCACCGACGGTGCGAACTCCTTCTACCGCATGATGGACGGCTACATGCAGCAGCTCGAGGACCTGGGCTGCGTGATCGTGCTCACGGCCGACCACGGCATGAACGCCAAGGTCGCCATGGACGGCACGCCCGACGTGATCTACCTGCAGGACTGGTTCGACAACTGGCTGGGCGCCACCATCGCGCGCGTGATCCTGCCGATCACCGATCCTTATGTGGTGCACCACGGCGCGCTGGGTTCCTTTGCCACGGTCTACCTGCCGGAAGGCACCAACATCGAGGTTGCGCGCAAACGGCTGGCGGCGCTCAAGGGCATGGAGCTGGTGCTTTCGCGCGAACAGGCCGCCGAGCGCTTCGAGCTGCCGCCCGACCGCATAGGCGACATCGTGGCGGTGTCCGAGCGGTTCACCGTGATCGGCACCTCGGCCTCGCGCCACGACCTTTCGGCACTTGAAGTGCCGCTGCGTTCGCATGGCGGCATGAGCGAACAGCGCGTGCCGCTCATCGTGAACCGCGCCCTGCCCGGGCTGGACCGCAACCGGCGATTCCGCAATTTTGACGCCTTTGACCTGGCGCTCAATTACGCCCAGTAAGCCCAAGCCCTATGTCATGAAAGCCGCAGAGTGATTGACCAATACATCCAGGACCACCAGCTCAACGCCATGCGCCTGTCAGGTCGCAAGGTCGGCTCGGGCCGAAGCGGCGACCGCGCCATCGAGGTGTTCAATCCCTATACGGCAAAGCTGCTGGGGACCGTGCCCAAGGCTACGCTGGAGGAGGTGCAGCAGACCTTTGCCAGGGCGCACGCCTACAAGCCCCAGCTCACCCGCTACGAACGCGCCGCCATCCTGAACCGCGCGGCGGCCATCATCCAGTCGCGCCTGTCCGAAGTGGCCAATCTGATCACCGCCGAAGCCGGCCTGTGCCTGAAAGATGCGATTTACGAAGCCGGCCGCGTCAGCGACGTGCTGCTGTTCGGTGCGACCGAGGTGCTCAAGGACGACGGCCAGATCTTCAGCTGCGACCTCACGCCCCACGGCAAGAAGCGCCGCGTCTACACGCACCGCTCGCCGCTGCTGGGCGTGATCACCGCCATCACGCCTTTCAACCATCCGATGAACCAGGTGGCGCACAAGGTGGTGCCCAGCATCGCGACCAATAACCGCATGGTGCTCAAACCGTCCGAGAAGGTGCCGTTCTCGGCCCTGCTGTTCGCCGACATCCTGTACGAGGCCGGCCTGCCGCCCGAGATGCTCAGCGTGGTGACGGGCGATCCGCGCGAGATCGCCGACGAGCTGATCACGAATCCGCTGGTCGACCTGGTGACTTTCACGGGCGGCGTGGCCATCGGCAAATACATCGCCTCCAAAGCCGGCTACCGCCGCGTGGTGCTGGAGCTGGGCGGCAACGACCCCATCATCGTGATGGAGGACGCCGACATAGCCGAAGCCTCGACGCTGGCCGTGCAGGGGTCCTACAAAAACTCGGGCCAGCGCTGCACCGCCATCAAGCGGCTTCTGGTGCATGAAGCGGTCGCGGGCGAGTTCGTGGAGCAGGTGCTGGCCAAGACCCTGGCCTGGAAGCACGGCGACCCCGCCGACAAGGCCAACGACATGGGCACGGTGATTGACGAGCAGGCCGCCATGCTGTTCGAGTCGCGCGTCAACGAAGCCGTGGCGCAGGGCGCGAAGCTGCTGGCCGGCAACCAGCGCCGCGGCGCGCTCTACTCGCCCACGCTGCTGGACCAAGTGTCGCCGCGCATGACGGTGGCGCGCGAGGAAACCTTCGGCCCGGTCTCGCCGGTGATACGCTTCAAGAACATCGACGAAGCCATCGAGATTTCCAACGGCACGGCCTACGGCCTGTCGAGCGCGGTCTGCACCAACCGCCTCGACTACATCAACCGCTTCGTCAGCGAGCTGCAAGTCGGCACGGTCAATGTGCGTGAAGTACCCGGCTACCGTCTCGAGCTCACGCCCTTTGGCGGCATCAAGGACTCGGGTCTGGGCTATAAAGAAGGCGTACAGGAAGCGATCAAGAGTTTTACCAACCTTAAAACTTATTCGCTCCCCTGGAATGCATGACCTGTGAGGAATTCACATGCTGAGTTTTGACGACATCGAACGCCTTTTTGAAGAGCGCGGCGGCGAACAATACAGTGGCGAACCGGTGACGCAACTGCAGCATGCGCTGCAAACCGCGGCGCTGGGCGAGGCCGAAGGCGCGAGCGATGCGCTGGTCACCGCCGCCCTGCTGCACGACCTCGGCCATCTTTTGCACGACCTGGGCGAGACGCCCTCGCTGCGCGGTGTGGACGACGTGCATCAGTACCGCGCGCTGCCATTTCTGCGCGGCCTGTTTCCCGACGCGGTGCTGGACGCCATCAAGCTGCACGTGGATGCCAAGCGCTACCTGTGCGCGGCGCGGCGTGGCTACCACTCCAGCTTGTCGGCCGACTCCAAGCGCAGCCTGCTGCTGCAGGGCGGAATTTTTTCGGCCGAGGAAGCCGCGCATTTCATCGCCCAGCCAGGTGCCGCGGATGCGGTGAAGCTGCGCCTCTGGGACGACCTCGCGAAAGACGCGGACAAGGCCACACCGCCGCTGGCGCACTACCTGGCGAGGGCGCGGCGCTGCGCCCTCCCCGCCGCAGAGCCCTCGCTTGCCGACTGAAACCCTGGCCCTGACCTGGCCGGTGCTGTGCGCCGTGCTGTTCGGTGCACTGCTGCACGCGGGCTGGAACGCGCTGGTCAAGTCCAGCGCCGACAAGTCCATGGACATGGCGGTCATTCACCTGATCGGATCGGTGCTGGCCCTGCCGCTGGTGCTGGTGGTGGGCCTGCCGCCCATGGAGGCTTGGCCTTTTATCGGCGCCTCGGTGCTGATCCACATCGGCTACTACATCGCGACCACGCAGGCCTACAAGCATGGCGACCTGGGCCTGACCTACCCGCTGATGCGCGGCGTGGCGCCGCTGCTGGTGGCCTTGTCGGCCACTTTCACGCTGGGCGAAACTTTGACGCCACTGGCCTGGGCCGGGATCATCGGCATCTGCAGCGGCGTGCTGGTCCTGGGCCTGAGCCGCCACGCGCTGCATGCGCGCAAGGCGGTCGGCTTCGCGCTGGCTAACGCCGTCATCATTGCGATCTACACCGTGGTCGATGGGCTGGGGGTACGCACTTCCGGCAACGCACTGCAATACGTCGCCACCTTGTTCCTGCTCGACGGCTGGCCTTTCGGCCTGCTGATGATGGCGCGGCGCGGGCGCGCCATGGCCGACTATGCGCGCCACCGCTGGCCGGTGGCCACAGGCGGCGCGCTGGCCTCGCTGGGTTCGTACGGCATCGCACTGTGGGCCATGACGCGCGCACCCGTGGCCACAGTGGCGGCACTGCGCGAAACCTCGGTGCTGTTCGCCGTGCTGCTCGGCTGCTGGCTGCTCAAGGAGACGTTCACGCTGCGCCGCTTTGCGGGTACCTGCGTCATCGTGGGCGGCGTGATGGCGATACGCTTGGCTTAGTGCTGCATTTGTTCTTTTGAAGTGAGGTCCGCACCATGAGCACCGTGACACTCCCCAGCCATGCAGAGATCATCATCGTGGGCGGCGGCATCGCCGGCTGCTCGGTGGCTTACCACCTGGCAAAAATGGGCAAAACCGACGTGCTGTTGCTCGAGCAAGGCAAGCTCACCAGCGGCACCACCTGGCATGCCGCAGGCCTGGTCGGCCAGATGCGGCCCAACCGCAACATGACGCAGATGAGCAAGTACGGGATTGAGCTCTATGCTTCGCTGGAGGCCGAGACGGGTCTTGCCACCGGCTGGAAGCAATGCGGCAGCGTTAACGTGGCGCGCACACCGGAGCGCATGAAAGTGCTCAGGAAGCAGGTCGCCATGGCCAACAGCTTCGGCGTCGAATGCCATGAGATCTCGCCGCAGGAAGCCGGCGACAAATACCCCATCATGCGCACCGACGACTTGCAGGGCGCGATCTGGTTGCCGGGTGACGGCAAAGCCAACCCGGCGGACCTGTGCATGTCGCTGGCCAAGGGCGCGCGCAATCGCGGCGTGAAGATGGCTGAAGGCATCGAGGTCACGGGTGTCATCACCGAAAACGGCAAGGCGGTGGGTGTGCGCACCGCGCAGGGCGAGGTGTGCTGCGAAGTCATCGTCAACTGCGCCGGCCAGTGGGCGCGGCAGTTCGGCAAGCTCGCGGGCGTGAACGTGCCGCTGTATTCGGCCGAGCATTTCTACATCGTCACAGGCAAGATTCCAGGCGTGCATCCCATGCTGCCGGTGATGCGCGACCCGGACGGCTTTATCTACTACAAGGAAGAGGTCGGCGGACTGGTGATGGGCGGATTCGAGCCGCAAGCCAAGCCCTGGAAGATGGACCCGATTCCGTCCACCTTCCAGTTCGAGCTGCTGGATGAGGACTGGGACCAGTTCGAACCGCTGATGACGGCGGCGCTGCATCGCACGCCCTGCCTGGAAACGGCCGAAGTCAAGATGCTGCTCAACGGGCCGGAGAGCTTCACGCCGGACGGAAATTTCATCCTGGGCGAGGCGCCCGAACTGCGCAATTTTTTTGTCTGCGCCGGCTTCAACTCGGCTGGCATCGCCAACAGCGGCGGCGCGGGTCGGCTCATGGCCGAATGGATTGTGGGCGGCGAGCCCAGCACCGATTTAGGGGATGTGGACATACGCCGCTTCGGCGCCTTCACCGGCAACCGCAAGGCGCTGGCCGAGCGCACCGGCGAAACCCTGGGCCTGCACTACGCCATGCGCTGGCCCAGGCAGGAGCTGGAAACGGCACGGCCGCTGCGGACTTCGCCGCTGTATGACATTCTGGCCGCCAAAGGGGCGGAGTTCGGCAGCAAGAATGGGTGGGAGCGGGCAAGTTATTTCCGGCCCTGCATGGATGCAGTCACTCCCTCCCCCTCTGGGGGAGGGCAGGGGTGGGGGCCGGCGGCGCTCGCTGCGGCCCCCATCCCAACCTTCCCCCAGCGGGGGAAGGAGCAATACCTGCCTCGCCCGGAATACACGCTGGATAAACCCGGTTGGCTGCCCTGGATGCTCGAAGAGCAGAAGGCCACACGTGAAGCCGTGGCCCTCTACGACCAGACTTCCTTCTCGAAATACCTGCTGCAAGGCCGCGACGCGCTGGCCGTGCTGCAGCGCCTGTGCGCCAACGAGATGGACGTGCCCGTCGGCAAGATGGTCTACACCGCCATGCTCAACGAGCGCGGCGGTTTTGAAAGCGACCTCACGGTGATGCGACAAGTCACGGATCGCTTCATGGTCATCACCGGCTCGGCGCAGACCGTGCGCGACTTCGACTGGATCACGCGGCATATCGGCGAGGCGGAGCATGCGGTGCTGACCGACGTATCGGCGATGTACTCGGTGCTCTCGGTCATGGGCCCGAAAGCGCGCGAACTGTTGGCCCTAGTGAGCCCCGACGACCTGTCGCCCGAGGCCCTGAAGTTCTCGTGGACGAAAGAGATCGACGTCGGCTTTGCGCGCGTGCGCGCGGCCCGCATGAGTTATGTGGGCGGGCCGGGCTTTGAGCTTTACGTGCCGATCGAGATGGCGCGCCACGTCTACCTCGCGCTGATGGAGGCCGGCCAGGCGCTGGGTATCCGCGATGCGGGCTATTACGCGCTGGATGCGCTGCGCATAGAGCAGGGCCGGCGCGCCTGGGGGGCGGAATTAGGCCCGGACGAAACGCCGTGGGAAGCCGGGCTGGCTTTCAGCGTCAAGCTCGACAAACCCGCCGATTTCATCGGCAAGGCCGCGCTGCTGCGCACCCAAGGCCTGCCGCTGCGCAAAAAACTGGTCACGTTGGTGTTTGACACGGCCGACGCTTTTGCCTGGGGCGGTGAGGCCATCGTGCTGGGCGGCCAATCGGTGGGTGAGATCTCGTCGATCGGCTGGAGCCCGCTGGCCGGCGCCTGTGTGGCGCTGGGCTATGTGCGCGGCGATAGCGCGAACCAGGCGCATGCCGGAACACCGGCGCAGATCGAACTGTGGGGCGAGCGCGTCGCCGTCAAGCTTTACGACCGTTGGCCCTTACCTGCCAAAGCCTGAGGGACTAAGCGCCCTCAGGTAAATCCATGCCGACGAAGCGCACCGTGACGCGCGTGCCCGGCGTTTGCGGGTGCCCCGGCAAGGCGGCATCCTCGATCGAAATCGTCGCGCCATGCTGCTTGGCGATTTCCAGGACGATGGCCAGGCCCAGGCCGGAGCCGTCGACATTGGTGCCCAGCGCGCGGTAAAAAGGCTGGAATACCAGTTCGCGCTCCGACTCCAGGATGCCCGGCCCAGAGTCTTCCACCAGCAGCACCAGCACGCCGCTGAAGCGGTCGGTCATCAGCCGCAGCGTGACCTGGCCTTTTTCGGGCGTGTAGTTGATGGCGTTGTCCAGCAGGTTGCGCACCAGTTCCTTGAGCAGGGTGGCGTTGCCTTCGAGCTGTGTCGCCTGCTCGCCGGCGTCGGGGCCGTCGTAGCCGAGGTCGATCTGTTTTTCGAGCGCGCGCGGCACCGAGTCGGCCATCACTTCCGAGACGATGTGCACCAGGTCGATGTGCTGTTTGGCCAAGCTGCGGCCGGTGGTTTCGGCGCGCGCCAGGGCCAGCAGCTGGTTGACGGTGTGCGTGGCGCGAATGCTCGCGCGGCCTATGTGCTTGAGCGATTTCTTGAGCTCGTCGGCGTCGGTCTCGCGCTGTGCCAGGTCGGCCTGCATGCGCAGGCCCGCCAGCGGCGTCTTGAGCTGGTGGGCGGCATCGGCCAGGAAGCGCTTTTGTGTGGTCAGCGAAACCTTGAGCCGGCTCAGCAGGTCGTTGATGGAGGACACCAGCGGTGCGACCTCCTCGGGCACCGCGGTTTCGTCGAGCGGGCTCATGTCGTCGGACTTGCGCGCGCGTATGCGCTTTTCGAGCTGGGCCAGCGGCTTGATGCCGCGCACCAGCGCCAGCCACACCAGCAGCACGGCCAGCGGCAGCGTGACGAACTGCGGCACCATGGTGCCCTTGACGATTTCGGTGGCCAGGGTCTTGCGCTTTTCCAGCGTCTCGGCCACCTGCACCAGCACCGGCAGCGAGCTGGCCGGCGCGCCCTTCACGTCGACTTTGAGCCAGGTGTAGGCCACGCGCACGTCTTCGCCCTGGATCACGTCCTCGCGCAGCCGCACCTCGCCGTTGGTGGGCTTGTCTTCGTCGGGCGGCGCGGGCAGGTCGTGCTCGCCGCTCAGGTGCTCGCCCTGCGTGCCCACCACCTGGTAGTAGACGAGGTCGGTGTCGTCGGCGCGCAGGATTTCGCGCGCGGGCGCCGTCAGCGTGAACTGCACCTGGTTGTTCTTGACCACGACCAGCTTGGCCAGCGCCTGCACGTTGTATTCGAGCGCGCGGTCAAAGGGCTTGCCTGCGATGTTCTGCGCCACCAGCCAGGTCAGCGCCAGGCTGATGGGCCACAGCAGCAACAGCGGCGTGAGCATCCAGTCGAGGATCTCGCCGAAGAGGCTTCGCCGTTCGCGCTGGAAGAGTCTCAACGCCACTGGCTGGGGTGCTCCAAATCAAGGGCCTGTTGTTTTGGCTCCTTCCCCCTTTGGGGKAAGGCAGGGATGGGGGCTGACGATGGTGGATAGCCCTCGCGGCTCAGGTTTGGGAGGCCGCTGGCCCCCATCCCAACCTTCCCCCAGCGGGGGAAGGAGCAAGAGGGGTCAACCCGGGATTTTCTCAAGGCAGTAGCCCAGGCCGCGCACCGTCGCGATTCGCACCGGCCCTTTTTCAATCTTCTTGCGCAAGCGGTGGATGTAGACCTCGATCGCGTTGTTGCTGRCTTCCTCGCCCCACTCGCAGAGGCGCTCCACCAGCTGGTCCTTGCTGACCAGCCGTCCGGCACGCTGCAGCAGCACTTCGAGCAGTCCGAGTTCGCGCGCCGACAGCTCCAGCATCTGGCCGTCTATGGTGGCGACGCGGCCGGCCTGGTCGTAGACCAGCGGGCCGTGCTTGATGGTGCTGCTGGCGCCTCCCATGCCGCGGCGTATCAGCGCTCGCACGCGGGCTTCGAGTTCCTGCAGCGAAAAGGGCTTGGCCATGTAGTCGTCGGCGCCGTAGTCCAGGCCCTTGACGCGCTCTTCCACGCTGTCGGCGGCGGTCAGGATCAGCACCGGCATGGCCGAGCCGCGGGCGCGCAGACGCTTGAGCACTTCCAGGCCGTGCATGCGCGGCAAGCCCAGGTCGAGGATCAGCAGGTCGAATTCGGTATTGGTCAGCAGCGCGGCATCGGCTTCGGTGCCGCTGGCCACGTGGTCGGCCGCCGCACCGGAGGCGCGCAAGGTGCGCAGCAGGCCATCGGCCAGCACCTGGTCGTCTTCGGCAATCAGAATACGCATGGTTGTCTCCAGATATCAGGCCCCCTTGCGGTCTGCAGGGCGGTTTTGGTGTGTTCTTGGACAAATTCTAGGCTTTTGTCACCCCGGGTTTACTGACGGGCCGATGCCAGGTCAAGCGCCGGCATAAGCCTCCAGCCCCAGCGCCACCACAGTCGCCACATCATGCCCCACGGCCTGGCGGAATTCGTCCTCGGCCCGGCGCACCGCCTGGTGGAAAGCCTCGAGCCAGAGCAGGCCCGATTCGGTGAACACCACGCGGCGCGCGCGTTTGTCGTGCGGGTCGGGCTGGCGCGTCACCAGGCCCCAGGCCTCGCACTGGTCGACCAGGTCGCCCATGGCCTGTTTGCTCATGCCGGCGCTTTGCGCCAGGTCGGTCAGGCGCGAGCCGCCCACCGCGAGGTGGCGCGTGATGTGGATGTGCGCGGCGCCAACCTGGTCGCGCGCGGCCAGGTTGGACAGCGCCAGCGGCACTTCCACGCTGCCGGCCATCAGCGAGAGCACGCGCTCGTCGAAACGGCGCAGCGCATGGCCCATGAGCCGCCCCAGGTGGGTCTGCCGCCAGCCGGCTTCGGTCGCACCGAAGGGGCTGGACAGGGGAGGTGGGAGTGTTGTGGAGGTCGTTTCCGCCATGAAAATCATGGTAACCCAATTGATCAGGCAAACTGACTAAAAATAGGGTTTACTTATTTTTATCACGCCCATAAAGTACTGGTCATGCATCCAGCGCTGTGATTAAAAGCAGAGGCTGGAATCCAGGCAACAAGTTTTACATCATTGATTTTCAAGGAGTTTTTTCATGGAATTGACCAGCAAACTGAACCCAGCCCAAAACCCCGTGCAAACCGCCGCGCTGAACACCGAAAAGGCCAAGGCCCTGCAGGCCGCGCTGGCCCAGATCGAAAAGCAGTTCGGCAAAGGCACCATCATGAAGCTGGGTGACGGCGAAGTGATCGAAGACATCCAGGTCGTTTCCACCGGCTCCCTGGGCCTGGACATCGCCCTGGGCGTGGGCGGCCTGCCGCGCGGCCGCGTCGTCGAAATCTACGGCCCGGAATCCTCGGGCAAGACCACGCTGACCCTGCAGGTCATCGCCGAAATGCAAAAGCTGGGCGGCACCTGCGCCTTTGTGGACGCCGAGCACGCGCTGGACATCCAGTACGCGCAAAAACTGGGCGTCAACCTGCAGGAACTGCTGATTTCCCAGCCCGACACCGGTGAACAGGCGCTTGAAATTGTGGATTCGCTGACCCGCTCCGGCGCGGTGGACCTGATCGTGGTCGACTCGGTGGCGGCGCTCACGCCCAAGGCCGAACTTGAAGGCGAAATGGGCGACTCGCTGCCCGGCCTGCAAGCTCGCCTGATGAGCCAGGCGCTGCGCAAGCTCACCGCCACCATCAAGAAGGCCAACTGCATGGTCATCTTCATCAACCAGATCCGCATGAAGATCGGCGTGATGTTCGGCTCGCCCGAAACCACCACCGGCGGCAATGCGCTGAAGTTTTACGCCTCGGTGCGCCTGGACATCCGCCGCATCGGCTCCATCAAGAAGGGCGAAGAGGTGATCGGCAACGAAACCCGGGTCAAGGTGGTCAAGAACAAGGTGGCCTCGCCGTTCAAGACGGCGGAGTTCGACATCCTCTACGGCGAGGGCATCAGTCGCCTGGGCGAGGTGCTGGACCTCGGCGTGGCCGGCCACATCGTCGAGAAAGCCGGCGCCTGGTATGCCTTCAACGGTGAAAAAATCGGCCAGGGCCGTGACAACTCGCGTGAATTCCTCAAGGAAAACCCCGAACTCGCAATCGAGATCGAAAACAAGGTGCGCGAATCGCTGGGCATCCCGCTGGTGCAGGTTGCCGGCGGCGTGGACGCTCCGGCCGAAAAGCCGGCCAAGGCTGAAAAAGCCGAGAAAGCTGAAAAGCCCGCCAAGGCGGCTGCCTGATTTTTTATGCCAAATAAGGCTCTAGTCCAGTTGGAGCAGGCGCTAATAGCTATCAAAAAGCTAGCGCGCGTGTTGGGCTCGGCCTGTTAGCCATGGAAAATCCGGTAGATCACAAGCCGGCCAAACCCGCCCGTCGTGCGGGTTTTGGCCTTTCTTTGAAGGGCCGCGCGCTGCGTTACCTGGCCGCGCGTGAGCATTCGCGCACCGAGCTGGAGCGCAAGCTGGCGCCGCATGAGGAAACCCCCGGCCAGCTGGCCAAGGTGCTCGACGATCTCGAAGCCAAGGACTTCATCAGTGAGGCGCGGGTGGTTGAGTCAGTGATCAACCGGCGTGCCGGGCGGTTTGGCGCGGCGCGCATCAAGCATGAGCTGTTGACCAAAGGCCTCAGCGCTGAGCGGGTGGCCGGCGCGGTAGCCAGCCTCAAAGGCAGCGAACTGGAACGCGCGCGGGACATCTGGCGCAAGAAGTTTGAAGGTCCCGCGCCCGACGCTGCGGCGCGGGCAAAGCAGATGCGGTTTCTGGCAGCGCGGGGCTTTGGCGGCGACGTGATCCGCCGCGTGGTGTCGCAAGCCGATGAAGATTGAAGCCGGCTTACCCCTTCAAGCAGGGGCCGCGGAACCGGCTTTGCCGGGCCGCAGGCGTAGCGCCCCCTCGGGGGGCAGAGAGCTACACGCAGTGAGCGAACGTGGGGGCTCTATATATTCAACATTAACTTCAGGTTTTGCACGGCGGCACCTGAGGCACCTTTGCCCAGGTTGTCCAGCCGCGCCACCAGCACCGCCTGGCGGTGCTCTTCGTTGGCGAACACACGCAGTTCCATCTTGTTGGTGTCGTTGAGCGCCAGCGCGTCCAGCTTGCCCGACTCGGGCGCGGCCTGCACCGTGACCCATTCGCTGCCGGCGTAATGTTTGGCCAGCATGTCCTGCAGTTGCGCGCCTGTCGGCTTGCCGGGCAGCAGGTCCAGGTGCAGCGGCAACTGCACCAGCATGCCTTGCTTGAAGTTGCCGACCGAGGGGATGAACACCGGGCGGCGTGACAGGCCGGTGTACTTCATGATTTCGGGCAGGTGCTTGTGCTTCAGGCCCAGGCCGTAGAGTTCAAACAGGGGCGCGGTGCCGGCCTCGTAATCCTCGATCATTTGCCGCCCGCCGCCGGAGTAACCACTCACGGCCGGAAGGCTCAAAGGGAAATCGGCCGGGATCGCACCGGCGTCGACCAGCGGACGGATCAGCGCGATCGCGCCGGTGGCGTAGCAGCCGGGATTGCCGACACGGTCGGCGGCCGCCACGGCGGCACGTTGTGTCTGCGTCAGTTCGGGAAAGCCGTAGACCCAGCCAGGCACGGTGCGGTGAGCGGTGGAGGCGTCGATGACTTTGGGCTTCTTGCCGGTGAGGCTGTCAATCATGGCCACCGACTCGCGGGCCGCGTCATCGTGCAGGCAGAGAATCACCATATCCACCTGCGCCATCAGCGCGCGCTTGGCCGAGGCATCCTTGCGCAACTCGGGCGCGATGCTGACCAGCTCGATTTGCGGCATGGCTTGCAGCCGCTCACGGATTTGCAGGCCCGTGGTGCCGGCTTCTCCGTCAATAAAAACTTTGGGCATGAGGACTTCCAGGTGCTGACAACAGAAATGGAATACGCAAATAAGGCAAACAAAGCAAATACAAGGTCGCGGGGCCGCTAAAAACACCTGAAAAAGCCCATTTCGGCGCCATTTCGGGGTGTAAGCCCGGCACAAGAATTGTGCGTCGCACCATGATACAGTTCTGCGTTGCTGCCTGCAGTGACCGCCGACGTGGTTTTTTGGGCCGGTGTGGCCTGTTTCCGACACCCCACAGCCCTGCCCCAAATCCCAGTTGCACCCCCTCTTTTACTGAATTCTGAAGGTTTTTCATGAAAATTCACGAGTACCAGGGCAAGGAAATCTTGCGCAATTTTGGTGTGCCTGTGCCGCGCGGCATTCCGGCCTTCACGGTGCAGGAAGCGGTGGAAGCCGCCCAGAAGCTGGGCGGCCCGGTATGGGTGGTCAAGGCGCAGATCCATGCGGGCGGACGCGGTAAGGGTGGCGGCGTGAAGGTCGCCAAGACCATCGAGGACGTCAAGCGCATTGCCGGCGAAATCCTGGGCATGCAACTGAAGACGCACCAGACCGGCCCAGAAGGCCAGAAAGTCCGCCGCCTCTATATTGAAGACGGCGCCGACATCCAGAAGGAATACTACGTTTCGGCCGTGACCGACCGTGAATCGCAGAAGGTTGCCTTCATCGCTTCCAGCGAAGGCGGCATGGACATCGAAGAGGTGGCCCACTCCAACCCCGAAAAAATCATCAAGGTGTTTGTCGATCCGCTGGTCGGCATGACGGACGCCCAGGCGAAAGAAGTCGCCGCCGGCATCGGCATGCCCGCCGACTCCGTCGCACAGACCGTTGACATCCTGCAAAAGCTCTACAAGTGCTACATGGACACCGACGCGTCGCTGGTTGAAATCAACCCCCTGAACCGCAACAGCAAGGGCGAAGTCATGGCCCTTGACGCGAAGTTCAACTTCGACGCCAACGCGCTGTTCCGCCACCCCGAAATCGTCGCCTACCGCGACCTGGACGAGGAAGACCCGGCCGAAGTCGAAGCCAGCAAGTTCGACTTGGCCTACATCAGCCTGGACGGCAACATCGGCTGCCTAGTCAACGGCGCCGGCCTGGCCATGGCGACCATGGACACCATCAAGCTGTTCGGCGGCGAGCCGGCCAACTTCCTGGACGTGGGCGGCGGCGCGACGGCTGAAAAAGTCACCGAAGCCTTCAAGATCATGCTGAAGAACCCCGATGTCAAAGGCATCCTGGTCAACATCTTCGGCGGCATCATGAAGTGCGACACCATCGCCGACGGCGTGATCACCGCCTGCAAGGCCGTGAACCTCTCCGTTCCGCTGGTCGTGCGCATGAAGGGCACCAACGAAGACCTGGGCAAGAAAATGCTGGCGGACTCCGGTCTGCCCATCATCGCCGCAGACACCATGGCCGAAGCCGCGACCAAAATCGTGGCCGCCGTCAAGTAAGCCCAGGAGAACACAAGCATGTCGATCTACATCAACAAACACACCAAAGTCATCACCCAGGGCATCACCGGCAAGACCGGCCAGTTCCACACCCGCATGTGCCGCGACTACGCGAACGGCAAAGAGGCCTTTGTGGCCGGTGTGAACCCCAAGAAAGCCGGCGAAGACTTCGAAGGCATCCCGATTTTCGCGAACGTGACCGAAGCCGCCAAGGCCACCGGCGCCACCGTGTCGGTCATCTATGTGCCGCCCGCGGGCGCTGCCGCCGCCATCTGGGAAGCTGTGGAAGCCAATCTCGACCTGGCCATCTGCATCACCGAAGGCATCCCGGTCAAGGACATGCTGGAAGTGCGCAACCGCATGAAGGCCAAGGAAGCCGCCGGCGGCAAGAAGACCCTGCTGCTGGGCCCCAACTGCCCCGGCCTGATCACTCCCGACGAAATCAAGATCGGCATCATGCCGGGCCATATCCACCGCAAGGGCCGCATCGGCGTGGTCAGCCGCTCCGGCACGCTGACCTATGAAGCCGTGGCGCAGCTCACCGAAATCGGCCTGGGCCAGTCCAGCGCCGTGGGCATCGGCGGCGACCCGATCAACGGCCTCAAGCACATCGACGTGATGAAGGCTTTCAATGACGACCCGGAAACCGACGCCGTCATCATGATCGGCGAAATCGGCGGCCCCGACGAGGCCGAAGCCGCCCAGTGGTGCAAAGCCAATATGAAAAAACCGATCGTCGGCTTCATCGCCGGCGTGACGGCTCCGGCCGGCAAGCGCATGGGCCATGCCGGTGCGCTGATTTCCGGCGGCGCCGACACGGCCGACGCCAAGCTGGCCATCATGGAAGCCTGCGGCTTCACCGTGACGCGCAACCCCTCGGAAATGGCCAAGCTGCTCAAGGCGCTGCTGTAAGGCGGCCAGAGGTGGCGGCGGTCGTAAGCATTAATACGAACGCTGCCCGCGCCTATCCGGGCTAAACTCGAAAAAACAAAAAAAAGCGCTGCCCGGCGCTTTTTTTCATTGATAACAGGAGATAGCCATGTTTTTCGGACTGGACCTCACGTCCCCGCTTTTCTGGAGCGCTTTCGGCTCCATCATCCTTGCCAACATCGTGCTGTCGGGCGACAACGCCGTGGTGATCGCCATGGCGGCGCGCACGCTCAAGCCCGAGCAGCGCGGCAAAGCCATCTTCTGGGGCAGCGCCGCGGCGATCGTCATGCGTATCGTCCTGACCATCGTGGCCATCCAGCTGCTGAGCCTGCCCTACCTGAAGCTCATAGGTGCCCTCCTGCTGGTCTACATCGGCGTGGACCTGCTCAAGGGCGAGGAAGACGAAGACGGCGAAGGCCATGAAATCAACGGCATGATGGCCGCCATTCGCACCATCCTGATCGCCGACTTGGTCATGAGCCTGGACAACGTGCTGGCGGTGGCCGCCGCCGCCAAGGGCAACCTGCCGCTGCTGGTCCTGGGCCTGCTGGTGAGCATTCCGCTGATCATCTTCGGCGCGACCCTGCTGACCAAGGTCATGGAGCGCTTTCCCATCATCATCACCATAGGCGCCGCCCTGCTCGGCTTCCTGGCCGGTGAAATGCTGCTGACCGACCCGGCGGTGGTCGCCTATTTCGGGCCCATCGGCGATCACACGGTTACCGCGGGCGGCCTCCTGGGCGCCGTGCTGGTCGTGGCGCTGGGCACCTACCTGACCAAACGTCAGAAGGAAAAAGCGCCTTCGGCCTGAAACCCGCCCGCCCGGCGGCTGCGTCGTGGCAGCGGGGGGAGGGAAAGTACCAGCCCGCCATGCCCGCATCGCGCGGGTTTTGGCGCATGCGATGAAAAACCACTTATTTGCAACAGTCGGCGCGGCTGCCGTGCAAAAGTCCCTTGTCCAGCCGCACCCCGTCTGTTAATGTCCCCTATCAGGAGACTTGTAACCTGCCGAAACAGCCGGCGGGTGGTGCCGGGTGCGCGAAACCGGCCGTTACCGGGCGGCTGGTAATACAAAGCAATTAAAAAATGGCATAGCGATGCACAGCGAAACAGGACAAGGGACGGGTAGTGGCCAAATCATCTAGAAAGCTGAGTCAGTTCTGGCGGGCCGACTGGTTCGTCGGGGTCCTGGTGGTGCTGGCCGTCCTTTTTCTGCATGGCCTGACGGACTTTTTTGGCACCCTGGAGCGCCGCTACTACGATTTCGCAAGCACCAGCACCTCGCGCCAGCCCTCCGACCGCATCGCCATCATCGCCATCGACGACCAGAGCATCGCCAACATCGGCCGCTGGCCCTGGCCACGCGACGTGCATGCGCAGCTGATCGACCAGCTTTCGGCCGCCAAGGCCAAGACCATCGCCCACACCGCTTTCTTCTTCGAACCGCAGACGGACCGCGGCCTGGTCTTCATCCGCAAGATGAAGGAAGCGCTCGGCCCAGCGGCCGACCCGGCCACGGCATCCCAGGGCGGCCTGCCCGAACAGCTCGGCAAGGTCATCGCCGAGGCCGAGATAGCCCTGGATACCGACGCCAAGCTCGCGACCAGCATGACCAAGGCAGGCAATGTCCTGGTTCCCTCGGTGTTCCAGCTGGGAGTGCCCCAGGGCCGTCCCGACAACCCGCTGCCGGCCTATGCCCTGAAGAGCGCGGTGGATGAAACCAATAACTTCTCGCTGCCGGCCATTCGCGGCCAGCAGCCCATCGAGCTGATAGGCGCGGCGGCCGCCGGCATCGCCCACCTCAACCAGCTGCCCGATGTGGACGGCGCCGTGCGCCAGGAACCCCTGCTGATCAACTACTACGGCAAGGCCGTGCCCTCGATGAGCCTGCTGGTGGCGGCCAAGAGCCTGAACCTCGGGCCCGCCGACATCAAGCTCAATGTGGGTGAGTCGGTACAGATCGGCAAGTTGATGGTCAAGACCGACGAGTCGGCGCTGATGCTGCCGCAGTTTTACAAGGGCAAGGATGGCCGGCCCGCTTTTGCGGTGGATTCGTTTTACGACGTGATTTCCGGCAAGATTCCGGCCGCCAAGTACGCCGACAAGATCGTGATCATCGGTGCCACCGCCGCGGGCGTGGGCACCCAGTTCCCGACGCCGGCCGGCCCCGGGCTTTCGCCGGCGGAAACCATCGCGCACATCACTTCCAGCATCCTGAGCGAGCATTTCATCGTGCAGCCGGGCTGGGGTGTCTGGGCCACGCTGGGAGTGTTGCTGCTTGTGGCCGGCTACCTGATTGCCGGGCTGCCGCGTCTGTCGGCGGGCAAGGCAGCCATCGTCACCTTGCTGCTGTTCGTGGTGCTGCTGGTGGTCGAGTTCAGCCTGCTGTCGGCGGCCGCGACCTGGCTCAAATTCATCTTCCCTGCGGCCCTCCTGGTCATAGGCCACCTGGCGCTGACCACCAAGCGCTTCCTGATGACCGAGGCCGGCAAGCTCAAGTCCGATGAGGAGTCGGCTGAAACCAACCGCATGATGGGCCTGGCACTGCAAGGCCAGGGCCAGCTCGACATGGCTTTCGACCGCTTTCGCCGCGTGCCTTTCACCGATGCGCTGATGGACAACATGAACAACCTCGCGCTGGACTTCGAGCGCAAGCGGCAGTTCAACAAGGCCCAGGCCGTGTACGAGTACATGGCCACCTATAACAAGAACCACAAAGACCTGCAGTCCAGGCTGAACCGCGCCAAAAACCTCTCCGAGACCGTCATCCTGGGCGGCGGCGGCTCGCATCCCGGCGGCACCATGCTGCTGGACGGCGGCGCCGTCGAGAAACCCATGCTGGGCCGCTACCAAGTGGAAAAAGAGCTGGGCAAGGGCGCCATGGGCGTCGTCTACCTCGGCAAGGACCCCAAGATCGGCCGTGTCGTGGCCATCAAGACCATGGCGCTGAGCCAGGAATTCGAGGGTGAAGAGCTCGACGATGCGCGCGAGCGCTTCTTCCGCGAGGCCGAGACGGCCGGCCGCCTGCAGCACCAGAACATCGTGACGATATTTGATGCCGGCGAAGAGCATGACCTGGCTTACATCGCCATGGAATTCCTCAAGGGCAAGGACCTGGCCGACGTCACCAAGGACGGCAGCCTGCTGCCGATTCCCAAGGTCTTGTCCATCGTGGCTCGGGTGGCCGAAGCCCTGGCTTACGCGCACAAACAGAACGTGGTGCACCGGGATATCAAGCCGGCCAATATCATGTACGAGATCGATAGCGACACGGTGAAAGTGACCGACTTCGGCATTGCCCGCATCACGGACTCCAGCAAGACCAAGACCGGCCTGGTGCTGGGCACGCCCAGCTTCATGTCGCCCGAGCAGATCGCCGGCAAGAAGGTCGACGGGCGCTCGGACCTGTATTCGCTGGGCGTCATGTTGTTCCAGATGCTGGCCGGCGTGCTGCCTTTCCGCGGCGACTCCATGGCCGAGCTGATGTACAAGATCGCCAACGAAGAGGCGCCGGACATCCGCATCATCCGCAAGGAGCTGTCCGCGCGGCTGTCTGAGGTCGTCGCGCTGTCGCTGGCCAAAAAACCGGAGCTTCGCTACCAGGACGGCGACCGCTTTGCGGCCGACCTGCGCGAACTCATCGCAGCCCTGGAGGGCGGCGCACCCGCAGCCCCATCCGCGCCGGCCTATTCAGCCCCGCCGGCCGCTCCCGGGGCTTCATTCGACGCCACCGTGGTGCAATCCGCCCCTGCCGCCCCTGCCGCGCCGGCCCCAGAGCCCAGCGCCTATGATGCCACCCAGGCCATGAATGCCGGCGGAACCCCGACGTTTGACAAAACCGTTGTCTCCAGGCCACCCGCCAGCGACAAAGACACCCAGTGACAACACGAACAAGATGATCTACGAGATTTGTACACATACCGACCCAGGGTTGACGCGGGATAACAACGAGGACGCGGTGGCGTTCGACCCGGCGACGCGCCTTTGCATCCTGGCGGACGGCATGGGCGGCTATAACGCCGGCGAGATCGCCAGCGGCATGGCCGTGGCCTTCATCAAGTCGGAAATGGGGCGCTGGCTGTCCCAGGCAGGCCGGCACGCGAATGCCAAGGAAGTGCGCCGGGCGCTGGAAATCTGCGTGGAAAACGCCAACCATTCGATTTTCAACGCTGCCAACTCCAACCCCCAATACACGGGCATGGGCACCACGCTGGTCGTGGGTGTTTTCCAGGACGGGCGCTTGATGCTGGGCCATATCGGCGATTCGCGCTGCTATCGCCTGCGCGGCCAGGAGCTCCAGCAGATCACCAAGGACCACTCGCTGCTCCAGGAGCAGATCGACGCCGGGCTGATCACCCCCGAGCAGGCCCTGACGTCCCTGAACAAGAACCTGGTGACGCGCGCTCTGGGCGTGGAAGATACTGTGCTGGTGGAAGTCAACGAGCACCGCGTGGAATCGGGCGACCTCTACCTGATGTGTTCCGACGGTTTGTCGGACATGGTGGCGGACCCGGGCATTGCCGCCATCCTGGCGGGGGCGGGAACGCTGGAACAAAAGTCAAAGCAGCTGATTGCGGCGGCGAACGAGGCCGGCGGACGCGATAATATTTCCGTCTTGCTGGCTTACGCGAAAGAAGACTCGGTCAAGCGCGGGCTTTTGTCCAGAATGCTGGGAAAATAGCGCGGTGACTGAAAATTTAAAAACAGACAGGAGTCGGCCATGCCGAAAATGATCGTCTCTATTGACGGCGTTGTGATCAAGGAAGTCCAGTTGACGAAAGACAGGACGTCTTTGGGTCGCAGGCCCTACAACGACATCGTCATTGACAACCTCGCTGTCAGCGGGGAGCATGCCGTCCTGCAGATGTCCGGCAACGAGGTCTACCTTGAAGACCTCAACAGCACCAATGGCACCTACGTCAACGGCAAGGCCGTGAAGAAACTGTTGCTGCAAAACAGCGACACGGTGGAAATCGGCAAGTACAAGATCAAGTACGTGAACGAGGCCCAGCCTGCCGGTTTCGAAAAAACCATGATCATCAAGGCCGGCTCCGCGGGCCTGGTCGCGCCTCCTCCCGGCGGTGCACCAGCGGCGGCGCCCGCCGACGCTGGCGGCAACATCAGCGCGGCCATCAAGGTCATGTCGGGTGCCGCGGCCGGCCGCGAAGTGGCGCTGGTCAAGGTGGTGACCACCATCGGCAAGCCCGGCGTCGCGGTGGCCGCAATCACCAAGCGGCCTCAGGGCTTTGTCGTGGCCCATGTGGAAGGGGCCGGAAAACCGACCCTCAACGGTGCGCCCATCGGGGCCGAGCCCGTGATCCTGAAAAACGGCGACATGCTCGAACTGGCCGGAACGCAGATGCAGTTCGTCCAACATTGACCCGGGTGCCTGCCCGGGCTTCGCATTAGCGCGGACCGTCAGCACCCAACACCCGAGGTCTCATGAGACTCCTCTCCCGGCACTGGCCTCGCATCGCCGTCACGCTGATTCCGCTCGTGTTTGCCCTGCTGCATGCGGGCGGCGTGTTGCGCATCGGCGTGCTGCAGCGGCTGGACGACATCATTTACGACGCGCGCCTTCGGGCGACGATGCCGCACACCCTGGATGAGCGCATCGTCATCGTCGACATCGATGAAAAAAGCCTGGCCGAAGTCGGCCGCTGGCCCTGGGGGCGCAACAGGCTTGCCGAGCTGGTCGAGGAGCTGCAGGACCGCCAGAAGACCGCCCTGCTGGGATTCGACGTGGTGTTCGCCGAAGCCGATGAAAGCTCGGGCCTGAAACGCCTCAAACAGCTGGCGCAGACGGAACTGAAGGACCAGCCCGGTTTTTCGGAAAAGCTCAACCAGCTGCAGGCCAGCCTGGATTACGACGCGGTATTCGCCAAGGCGATCGAGAAGCGGCCGGTCGTGATGGGCTATTACTTCACCAGCGACAGGGACGGACGCGTCAACGGCGTCCTGCCCGCGCCCGTCATGGACCGCGATGCGCTGGGCGGCCGCCCGATCAAGTTCACCAGCTGGAATGGTTACGGCGCCAATATCGAACTCCTGGCCAAGGCCGCTCCGTTGGGCGGCTTCTTCAACTCCATCACCGAAGGCGACGGCGTGGTGCGCTCCATCCCCCTGCTGGCGGAATACAAGGGGCAGTACTACGAATCGCTGGCGCTGGCCATGTTCCGCATGCTGGTGGGCTTGCCCAAGGTCGAGCCCGGCTTCCCGCCGGAAAAATTCCTCACGCGCAATTACCAGGGGCTGGAAAGCATTTTGCTCAAGCAAGGCGGCAAGGTACTGGCGATTCCGGTCGACGACCGGGTTGCCACGCTGGTGCCATTTCGCGGCAACGGCGGCGCCAATGGAGGCTCGTTTCGCTACATTTCGGCGGCCGACGTGCTGGCCAAGCGCCTGGCGCCCGGCTCGCTCAAGGACAAGATCGTCCTGGTCGGCACCACGGCCCCCGGCCTTCTCGATTTGCGGGTCACGCCGGTCGGGGAGACCTATCCCGGCGTGGAAACCCACGCCAATGTGATCTCTGGTTTCCTGGACGGCAAGGTCTTCGTCAAGCCCGACTATGCGGTCGGGTTCGAGATCGTCATTTTGCTGTTGTCGGGCCTCACGCTGGCGTTCGCGCTGCCCCTGCTGTCGGCCTCCCGCGCGGTCCTGGTCAGCCTGGCCGTGACCGCCGCCATCGCCGGGCTGAATTTCTGGCTCTATGCGGGCTACGGCCTGGTGCTGCCGCTGGCCAGCGCGGTGGTGATGGCGCTGACGGCTTTTGCGCTCAACATGAGTTACGGCTATTTCGTCGAAAGCCGCTCCAAGCGCGAACTGGCCAACCTGTTCGGCACCTACGTGCCGCCTGAACTGGTCGACGAGATGGTGAAAGACCCCGACAGTTACAGCATGACAGCGACCACCAAGGAGCTGACCGTCATGTTCTGCGACATGCGCGGCTTCACCAAGATGTCGGAGACCATGGAGCCGACCCAGCTGCAGGCGCTGCTCAACAGTGTCTTCAGCCGCCTGACGGACCTGATACGGGGCAACCGCGGCACTATCGACAAATACATGGGCGACTGTGTCATGGCGTTTTGGGGCGCTCCGGTGGACACGCCCGACCACGCTGCGCTGGCCGTGAAAACCGCGCTCGAAATGTCAAACGCCGTCCGCAGGCTCAACGAAGAGCACAAGGCCAAGGGTTTACCCGAGATCGGTATCGGCATAGGCCTGAACACCGGCACCATGTGTGTGGGTGACATGGGATCGGACATCCGCCGCAGCTACACCGTGATCGGTGACGCCGTTAACCTCGGCTCGCGCCTGGAGGGCTTGTCCAAAACCTATGGCGTCGACATCGTGGTCAGCGAATCCACCCGCAAGCTGGCCGGTGATTTCGCGTGGCAGGAACTGGACAAAGTCCGCGTGAAGGGCAAAGATCAGGCCGTGGCCATTTTTTGGCCGCTGGCGCCGGCGGACCGCATCGACAAGGACAGCACCGCCGAACTGAAAACCTGGGGCATGGCACTGAAAGCGTACCGTGCCCAGGACTGGGACCAGTGTGACGTTCAGTTACTAAATTTGCAGCGGGCAAATGGCAAAAAGTTCCTTTACCGGCTGTATGCGGAGCGTGTAGCCTCCATGAGGCTGCTGCCGTTCGATCCGGAGTGGGATGGCGCAACCAATTTTGAGACCAAATAATACAAAGACCAACGCAAGGCCAACCGGAAAACCTCATGAAAGTACGTGTACTAGGCTGCTCGGGAGCCATTGCCAAGGACTGCCGGACCACGTCTTTTCTGCTGGACAACGACCTGCTGGTCGACGCGGGCACGGGTGTGGGAGACCTCACGCTCGACGAGATGGCCGGCATCAACCATGTGTTGCTCACGCATTCGCACCTTGACCATGTCGCCGCGCTGCCCCTGATGGTGGACGCCATCGCGGCGCGGCGAACCACGCCAATACAGATTCACGCCCTGCAAGGCACCATCAACGCGCTGAAGGCGCACATCTTTAACAACACCATCTGGCCGGATTTTTCGAGAATCCCCACGCCGGAAGCGCCGTTCATCAGTTTTCATCCCCTGGATGTGGGGCAGACCCTGCTACTGGCGGGAAAACACGTGGAAGTGCTGCCGGCGGTGCACACCGTCCCGGCCGTGGGATACGCCGTGGCCACCGGCAAGGGCTGCTGGGTGTTCACCGGCGACACCGAACAGAATCCGGCCCTGTGGGCACGGATCAACCAGATGAACGTGGCCATGCTGGTCATCGAAACCGCTTTCAGCAACCGCGAGCGCGAGCTTGCCAAGCGCAGCCTGCACCTGTCGCCCCATGCGCTGGCCAATGAGCTCGACTGCATTGAACGCGGGAAGAACTACCCGATCTACATCACCCACACCAAGCCTGCCGAAACCGACCTCATCATGGCCGAGATACAGCGTTTTGACCAAACCCGTCCGTTTGGCCCCAACGTCTCGCACGATATCCGGTGGCTACGGGCAGGCCAGGAGTTCGAACTATGAGCGCCGTATTGCAACGAGACCCCCAGGATGAGTTTTTCGACTCGCAGATGCTGCCGCCGCAAGAGCGCGGCGTCACCTTCGAGGCGCTGTATTTCCGGCAGCTGCAGCTGGTCACCAACCGCATCCATGAGACCGAAAACATCGACCAGATCATGCTGGAGGCGAGCCAAGACATCTGCAAGCTCTTCAACGCCGACCGGTTGACCCTGTACGCCGTCAATGAAGATCGCACATCCATCGTGTCCAAGGTCAAGACGGGACTCAACACCAGTCGCGACCTGAAGCTTCCGGTCAGCGCGCAAAGCATCGCAGGCTATGTGGCCATGTCCCGCCAGATGGTCAACATCGCCGATGTCTACGACGAGGAAACGCTCAAGAAAATCCATCCAGCCTTGAGCTTTCTCCAGGAAGTCGACAAGCGCTCGGGCTACAGGACCAAGCAGATGCTGGTGGCGCCCGTCATGGACGGCGACACGCTGTACGGCGTCCTGCAGGTCATCAACAACCGCAGCGACCAGCCCTTTGGAAAGCTCGAGGAAGACGGCGCCCGCCAGCTCTGCAAGACACTGGGCATCGCGATTCGCCAGCGCATGCAGAGAACGGAAGACGGCCAGCGGCGCAAGGCGACCAAGTACGACGGCTTGGTCACCGAAGGTGTCCTGTCGCAGGACGAACTGCAGCAATGCATTCAGCTGGCGCGTGAAGAGGGCAAGTCGGTCGAGCACATGCTGATGGCCAACTACCACATTCGCCCCACCCAGATCGGCCAGTCGCTGGCGAAGTTTTTCGGCGTGGGTTATGAGGCCTTCAACGCAGGCCGCATACGCTCCGAAATGCTGCACGGGCCGCTCAAGCGCGAGTTCATCGGGCAACAGGGCTGGATACCGCTGGAGGAAACCACGGACGGCCTGGTGATCATGTGCATGGATCCGGAGGCCGTGCGCGGGGCGCGCGTTGTTCCCCAGGTGTTCCCGCGCATCACCAAGTTCGCCTACCGCGTCACGACGCAGACCGAGTTCGACGAGACGCTGAACCAGCTGTTCGGAGCGGGAACCGACAGCAGCACCATCGACCAGTTGCTGGCCGACATGGATTCGCCGCTGGAAGGCGATTCTCTCGACGAGTCGTCGCTGGAATCCGCGGCGGCCGACAACGAACTGGTCAAGTTCGTCAACAAGGTCATCATCGACGCCTACAACCAGAAGGTGTCTGACATCCACATCGAGCCCATGCCAGGCAAGGCCAAGACCGGGATCCGGTTCCGAATCGATGGAACCTTGCAGCCCTACATCGAAGTGCCGGCGCAGTTCCGCCAGGCCATGGTGACCCGGCTCAAGATCATGTGCGACCTGGACATTTCCGAAAAGCGCAAGCCGCAGGACGGAAAGATCAAGTTCAAGAAATATGGCCCGCTGGACATCGAGCTGCGCGTGGCCACGATTCCTTCCGCCGGTGGCGTGGAAGACGTGGTCATGCGGATCCTGGCCGCCGGCGAGCCGATTCCGCTGGAAAAGCTCGGCCTCACCGCGCACAACAAGGAGCGGCTCGAAAAAACCGTCTCCAAGCCTTACGGCCTGTTCTATGTGTGCGGCCCCACCGGCTCCGGCAAGACCACGACGCTGCATTCCATCCTGAAATTCCTCAACACGCCGGACACCAAGATCTGGACCGCCGAGGACCCGGTCGAAATTACGCAAAAAGGTTTGCGCCAGGTGCAGATCAACCGCAAGGCCGGCATTGACTTCGCGCTGGTCATGCGCGCCTTCCTGCGGGCCGACCCGGACATCATCATGGTCGGCGAGTCGCGCGACAAGGAAACCGTGGCCATGGGCGTCGAGGCCTCACTGACGGGCCACATGGTGTTTTCTACCCTGCACACCAACTCCGCGCCCGAATCCATCACCCGCCTGCTGGACATGGGCATGGACCCCTTCAATTTCGCCGACGCTTTGCTGGGCATCCTGGCGCAGCGACTGGCCAAAAAACTGTGCGACTGCAAGGAGGCTCATACCTTGAGCTCGCAAGAAATCAAGGATTTCATCAAGGAATACTCCGAAGAGCTGCGGCACACCGACGCCTGGAAAGCCGATGAGGGCGGCGAGTCGCAAAAGCTGTTTGAAGACTGGATGGAGCGCTACGGCAAGGACGGCAAGCTCACCGTGTACCGCGCCGTGGGCTGCGACAAATGCGGCAAGACCGGCTACAAAGGCCGGATCGGCTTACATGAACTCATGATTGCCGACGACGCCGCGAAAAAACTGATCCAGGAACGGGCCCGCGTGGCCGAGCTGTTCGCCAGTGCGGTCAGCAGCGGCATGCACACGCTGAAGATGGACGGCATGGAGAAGGTATTGATGGGACTGACCGACCTGAAGATGGTTCGTTCGGTTTGCATCAAATAGGGGCTAGGGGCTTGCGGGAAGCTGTAGCGTCGGCGATTCAGCTCGGCGCGCGCGCCTTCGAGGCGGTTTGAGCCGCGCACCACTTGCGCCACACGCTGCGCAAGGCTTCTTCAAAGTGCCGGGCAAACCGCGGCGCGTCGAAAAGCGGTGAAGCCAGGACCTGCTGCCTCATGCCGGCGCGCAGCGATGCCAGGCGCGGCAAGTCGCTGGCATGCGAGACGGCTCTTCTCACATAGTCATCGGCGTCTTCGGCCACCCATTCGGGCAGGCCGGCGTTCATCAGCAATCCAACGCCCTGGCGGGCCAGAAAGCTCTTGCCAGCCAGCGTCAGCACCGGCACCCCCATCCACAGGGCTTCGGCCGTGGTCGTTCCACCCGTGTAGGGAAATGGGTCGAGAGCAATGTCGACCTCCTGGTAGGTCGCCAGGTAGGCCGCGCGAGGTCCCGCGCTCAGTACATGCAGCCGCTCGGTGCTGATACCGTGGACGGCAAAGCGCTCTGCTACGGCTTGCTGCCAGCGGATCTGCTGGTCCGGTGGCGCCGCGAGTCTCAAGCGGCTGCCGGGTACGGCGTGCAGTACCCGGGCCCACAAGGCGACAACCGCATCGTTCATCTTTGACAGGTTATTGAAGCAGGCAAAGGTCACGTAGCCGTTGCGCAAGGCAGGCAGGGGCGTAACCTCAACAGAGTGCGCGGGCGGGGTAAAACAAAGCCGGGTTTCCGGCAGGCGCAGGATCTCTTCGGTGAAATGACTCTCCAGCTCGGGGGGCAAGGTCCAGGGGTCGGCAATCAGGTAATCGATGGCCTCGACACCCGTGGTAGCGAAGTAACCCAGCCAGCTGATCTGCACGGGGGCGGTTTTCCAGGCAAAGACAGGAAGACGGTTCTTGCCGGTATGCCCCGAGAGGTCCATCAGGATATCTATCCCGTCATCGCGAATACGCTTGGCCAGGACTTCATCGGGTTGGCCAAACGCCACATACCAGCCTTGCATATGGCCTTTAAGCCGTTCCGTGACGTCGTCGGCATCCGGCGAGTTGGAATAGGCAAAGAGTTCCAGCCGACCCGCCGCTTCGGTCGACAGAGCCTCCAGCACGCTCTCGATAAAGTAAGCCACGGGATGTGAGCGCAAATCCGCCGAGACAAAGCCCACACGCAAGCGTCGGTCGGGATCCGCCTGGTTCCTCAAGCTGGCGGGAGGTGGAGCCAACTTCGAAACCATCGCGCCGAAGCGCTGGGCCTCGTCTCGCAACTGTTCGGGCGAAAGGCTGGGCAGGAAATGCTGAGTCAACAAAAGATTGCTTTGCGCGATGGGAAAATCGGGCTTGATAGCTAGCGCGCTGCGGTAACTTTTCAGCGCATCGTCGAGCTGGCCAAGGTCTTTGAAGGCGGCACCCAGGTTGTGGTGCACCTCGGCATTCTGGGGCTCGAGTTGGAGCGCTTTGCTATAACTTGCCGCCGCTTCGCCGAACATGCGCAACGCCATAAAAATGTCACCGAGATGGCAATGCGTGTTGACAAAATCAGGCTTGAGTTCCGCTGCGCGCTGGAGGTGGGTCGCGGCCTCGCGCAGCTGGCCCAGATGGTGCAAGACCAGGCCCAGGCTATAGCGTATGTCCACATTGTCGGGATCGAGTTCCAGCATCTGGCGGTAAGCGATAGCCAGCTCATCGGTGCGCTCAAGCCGTTTCAGGAGGTCAACCCGCTTTTCATGGGCCTGGGCGTGGTCCGGCTTGATCTTCAAGCCGCGGCGATAGCTCTCCACAGCTGCTTCATCCTGCCCCAGTTCTTCCAGGGCCGCCCCCAAGGCGATTTCCGCCTCCACGAAATCAGGCTTGAATGCCAGCGCCTGGCGGTAGGCCCGCGCGGCCGCCTCATGCTGAGCCAGCCRTGMGTGRGCGGATCCGATGTTGAAGTGGGCKCCGGCCGAGTCCGGTTTGTACTGCACGGCCTTGGCAAACGCCTCCAGTGCATCTTGTGCATCGCCCCGGTCAAGCAGTATGGTGCCGCGGTTGAAGTGCGCCCGGGCATAGTCGGGTACCAGGGCAATCGYCTGGTCATAGCACCGYAACGCCTCTTCCGGTCGCCCCTGCTGTTCAAGTTCCATGCCCTGCGCCAGCAGATCATCGGCGCTCAAACCCGGATCCGGACCCGGCGCTGCTTGCGCATCCGCTTTTGCGGCGGGGCGCGACACTCGCACAAATCTGTCAAATATTCCCATTGCCGGCCTCTTCAGCCTGCCGTGGCAGGCATGGGATTCTGCTCACACCACAATTGCCACATGCCGCGCAGGGCAGCCTCGAAATGACCGGCAAAGCGTGGTGCGTCGAAGATGGGTGAAGCCAGCACTTGCTGCCGCAAACCCGCGCGCAGCCGGGCCAGGCCCTGCAAGTCACCGGCATGCGAGACCGCACGGGCGACATAGTCGCCGGGATCTTTCGCGACCCATTCGGGCAGTCCTGCGTTCATCAGCAGGCCGACGCCTTGCCGCGACAAAAACCGCTCTCCCGCCAGCGTCAGCACCGGCACACCCATCCACAAGGCTTCCACGGTGGTCGCACCACCCGGGTAGGGAAAGGGGTCAAGGGCAATGTCCACCCGTTGATAAGCCGCCAGATAGCTCTCGCGTGAACCATAGTCTTCCAGAATCAGCCGATCGGCCGCAATTCCGTGTGCGGCGAAGCGATCAATGACCTTGCGCTGCCCTGGAAGCTCCCGGATCTGCCGGCCTTTGAGAAACAGGCGGCTCGCCGGTACGGCGTTCAGTGCTCGCGCCCACAGCGCCACTACCGCATCGTTCATCTTGGTCAGGTTATTGAAGCAGCCGAAGGTGACAAAGCCGTTTGCCAGCGCGGGTAGCGGGCCGGCGGCAAGGTCAGTGTCCAGCGGTGTGAAACAAAGGCGGGTTTCCGGCAGGCGCCAGATCTTCTCCGTAAAATTAATCTCCTCGCTTGCCGGCAGCGTCCAGGGGTCGGCGAGAAGGTAGTCCATTGCAGACACGCCAGTGGTCGCGAAATAGCCCAACCAGGACAATTGCACGGGCGCGGGTTTCCAGGCAAACAAGGGCAAGCGGTTGTAGGCGGTATGCCCCGAAAGATCGATCAGGATATCAATCTCATCGTCGCGTATCTGCTCAGCCGCATGTTCGTCGGAAAGTCCCACGACTGGATGCCACGCCCTGCAGCCGGCCCTGATCCTTTGACTGAGCGCGTCATCGCAGATGCGTGTGGGGTATGCAAACAGTTCCAGGCCTAAGGCAGTAGATGCCAGGGCCGCGACAACACCATCCAGAAAGCGGCCGACAGGATGACCGCAGAGATCCCCCGATACCAAGCCTACGCGCAGCGTGCGCTTGGGATCGGGGGTATTGGTCCAGACAAGTTGCCGATGGGCGGAGCGGGCAACCATGTCGCCAAAACGCCTGGCCTCGGCCAGCAAATCCGACACGGGCTGATTGGCCAGGTAGTTGTGCGCGAAAAGCAGGTTGTTGTAGGCATCGCTGAAGTCAGGCTTGAGTTCCAGTGCGCGGCGTGTGCTCTCAAGAGAGCTTTCAAGCTGCCCGAGATTCTGCAGGGTATTTCCCAGATTGCGGTGGATGTCCGCGTTGTCGGGCTTGATCGCCAGAGCCCGTTGATGACAGGCGATTGCTTCGTCAAATCGCCCCTGCAGTTGAAAAATAACCCCTATGGCGGTGATCGATTCGGCGAAATCAGGATTGATCGCAAGCGCTTGACGGTAGCTCGACACAGCGAGTTCGCCCTGCCCCATGTCCGTGAGAAGGTTTCCCAGGTTGTGGTGAACCTCGATGAAGTTCGGCTGGATCTCCAGTGCCCGCCGATAACTTTCCGCCGCATCCGTCATTTGCCCGAGCGAACGCAAGGTGGCACCCAGGTTGTTGTGTGCCAAGGCATCTCCCGGAGCGGCCAACAGCGCCCGACGAAAACTGGCGGCCGCATCCTTGAACCGTCCTTGTTTTCTCTGGGCGGCTCCCAGATTGTTGAGCCAGGCCACATTGTCGGGATCGAGTTCCAGCATCTGGCGGTAAGCGATAGCCAGTTCATCGGTGCGCTCAAGCCGTTTCAGGAGGTCAACCCGCTTTTCATGGGCCTGGGCGTGGTCCGGCTTGATCTTCAAGGCGCGCCGATAGCTCTCCAGGGCTGCTTCATCCTGCCCCAGTTCTTCCAGGGCCGCCCCCAAGGCGATTTCCGCCTCCACGAAATCAGGCTTGAATGCCAGCGCCTGGCGGTAGGCCCGCGCGGCCGCCTCATGCTGAGCCAGCCATGAGTGGGCGGATCCGATGTTGAAGTG
>NZ_JBFUBN010000014.1:0-137627 GCF_056405735.1 Polaromonas sp. P1_F2
GTCTGGGTCCCTACGCTTCGCTTCGGGCAACCTGCGGTGCTCGAGCCAAGCGGGGTCCGGCTAAACTCGCTTCGCTCAGACAACGCCGGCCCTGATCCGCTTGTCTCTGCGCTCCTCGGCCCAGCCAGGACGGGGCAATCGGGAGCGGGGACAAAAGACAAAGAAACAACCAAGACAAACAAGGACTCGCCACGGCGAGTCCTTGTGGTTTTCAGTATTCGGTTTTCTGTCTTCGGCTATTTGGTATTTCTTCTCCCCGTCCCCACCCCTTGTGGATGCGCCGAGGAGCGGAGGGCCAGGCGGATCAGGGATCGCGTTGTTTGAGCCGAAGGCGAGTTTAGCGAGACCCCGTCTGGACCGAGCACCGCAGGTTGCCCGTAGCGAAGCGCAGGGACGCAGCAACCAGGGTCGCCTTTTCTTTTGCTTACTTTTCTTTTGGCGAAGCAAAAGAAAAGTGAGTAGCCGCCGGGCTACCCCCGGCCAACAGTCCTCAGCAGAGAGCGCGCAGGCCGGAGCAAGAACCGGCGTCAAAAACAACCCGACCAGCGACCGAAAAGCTAAATCAAGTTCCTCATAGCCTGCGCAGTCTCGCGCAAAACAGACAAAACCCTCCCAACCGCCTCCTCACTAGACTCATGCCCCATAGGCATGGTCACACTGAGCGCCCCCACCACGTCGCCATGCCGGTCGCGCAGCGGCACCGCGATGCCGCGGTAATTGAGCTCGAGCTGCTGCTCGGAAATCGCCCAGCCCTGTGCCCGCACGCGGGCCAGTTCTATGCGCAAGCGGTCCTTGCTGGCGATGGTGAAAGAGGTGTAGGCCTTGAGTTCGTGGCTGGCCAGCCATTTTTCGAGCCAGGCCGGTTCGCGCATGGACAGCATCAGCAAACCCGCGGCGGTGACCTGGGCCTGCACGCGCGAGCCCAGCACGTAGCCGGTGTTCATCGCCCGGCTGGAGCCGTTGCGGGCGATGTAGACGATGTCGTCGCCGTCCATCACGCTGACGTACGCACTTTCCTGCGTGCCTGCCGTCACGCGCTGCAAAAAGGGCTGGACGATGCGCGGCAGCCGGGCCGACTCTAGATAAGACTGGCCCAGCCTGAGCACGCGCGGCGTGAGCCAGAACAGCTTGCCGTCGCCGGCGACATAGCCCAGGTGTTCCAGCGTCAGCAAATAACGGCGCGCCGCGGTGCGTGTCATGCCGCAGCGCGCGCCGGCCTGGCTGGCCGTCAGGCGCGGGTTGGCGTCGTCAAAACATTCGATGATGCCCAGGCCTTTTTCGAGGCCGGCGATCCAGTCGCGTTTGTCGAGCGCGGGCGGGCTGGGCGCCTGCAGGGCGTCGGGCTGTGCGGGCAGGGCGGGGGTGGTCATAGGTCAAACCCTTGTTTCGGTCGATTGTCGATCATTATTGATCGATGATCGTACAAATATCAAGGATATTGCTTTGATGTCGCTGTCCTGGGCGATAAAGTTCAGCCCAATCAACGCTGATTAATCGATCATCGAACGCTCAGCGGAAAACAAGGCGAACTTCGACATGCTTGCAACCGTCCAGGGTAATACCGACGTCTACCTGATTCCCGGCGATCCGGTGGAGCAGGTCCGGGCGCCGGATGTGTTCAACCTGATCTTCAAAACCCTGGGCATCAATGCCGTGCTGGTGCCTGTGCATGTAGCGGCCGGCGACATCGAGACTTTTGTGCGCGCGGCCTTCCTGGCAAGGAACATCAAGGGCATGTTCCTGGCCATTCCCCACAAGTCGCTGGTGATGGGCTTGCTGTCGCGCTGCAACGATTACGGCCGCGTGGCCGGCGCCGTCAACGGCATACGCCGCAACCCTGACGGGAAACTCGAGGGCGGGCTGTTCGACGGCAAGGGCTTTGTCTCTTCGCTCGACTACTTCGGCGTGGCCTATGCCGGCAAACGCGTGCTGGTGCTGGGCGCCGGCGGCGGCGCGTCGGCCATTGCCGCCTCGCTGGCGATCGCCGGCAGCCGCGCCCCGGCGGAAATTGCGCTCTATGACCCGGTGCCGGGCAAGGCCCACGCGGTGGCGTCCCGTATCGCCGCGGCGCCGCAGGCCGCGGGCACGCTTGTGCTGGCCGCCGCCGGCAGCGATCCCTCGGGCTACGACCTCGTGGTCAATGCCTCGCCCCTGGGCCTGCAGGCCGCCGACCCGCTGCCCTGCGATGTGTCGCGGCTGGCACCGCATGCGGCCGTGGTCGACATCCTCATGAAAAACCAGCCGACGCCTTTCGTGCGTGCGGTGCGCGGCCGCGGCCTGGTGGCCCAGCCCGGCTTTGAAATGCTGATCCAGCAGGCGCCGGATTACCTCGAATTTTTTGGCTACACCGAGGCCGCCGCAGCGGTGCGCCGCGACGCGACCTTTATCCGCGAGCATTTGTACCCGGCCGCGATGGCGGGTGAAATCCGGCGCATCGGGGCGCACGCCAGTGCGCCGCTGGCCGCCCTTTGAGGGTCATTTTTGGACCGCATTGATTTTTAACCAGAGGAGACAAGCATGAAAAAACGATTCGCACTTCACCTGATCGCCGCCTGCGCGCTGGTCATGGGCACAACGGCCGGCTTCGCGCAAGACGTGATCAAGATCGCCAACATCGTCGAGCTTTCGGGTGGCGGCGCCACGGCGGGCACCAACTTCAAGAACGGCGTGGAACTGGCCGTCAAGGAAATCAATGCCGCGGGCGGCATCCTGGGCAAGAAGATACAGACCACCACCGCCGACACGCAAAGCAATCCCGGCGTGGCCAAGGGCCTGACGCAAAAAGCCATCGACAACGACGTGTTCGCCATCTTTGGCCCGGTGTTCTCCGGCTCCATCATGGTCAGCATGGCCGAGTCACGGCGTGCCGAAGTCCCCAACTTCACCGGCGGTGAAGCGGCCAGCATCACCGAGCAGGGCAACCCTTATGTGTTCCGCACCAGCTTCACGCAGGCCACCGCCATGCCCAAGGTGGCGCGCTACATCAGCGAACAGGCCAAGCTCAAAAGCATTGCCGTCATTTACGTGAACAACGACTTCGGCAAGGGCGGCATGGACGCAATCCGCAAAGCCCTGGCCAACTCACCGACCAAGATCCTGAGCGAAATTTCCACCGAACCCGGCCAGGTCGACTTCTCGGCCGCCGTGCTGCGCGCCAAACAAAGCAATGCGGACGGCGTGTTCGCCTATTCGAACGAGGAAGAGTCGGCGCGCCTGTTGCGCGAGCTGCGCAAGCAGGGCTGGAACAAGCCCATCATCGGCGAGACCACCCTGACCGGCCAGAAGGTCATCGAGCTGGCCGGCGAGGCCGCCAATGGGGCGATTGCCCACGTGGGCCTGACGGTGGATGCCCCGGTGCCCGCCATCCGCGCCTTCAAGGCCAAGTTCGAGCGGGACTACAAGTACATCTCCGACCACAACGGCATGAAGGGCTACTCCGGCGTCTACGTGCTCAAGGCCGCGATTGAAAAGGCCGGCAAGCTGGACCGCAAGGCCGTGGCCGAAGCCATGAAAGGCCTGAAGGTCAACACCGACAAATACCCCGGCGCGCTGATGTACACCGAGTTCGACAACAAGGGCGACCTCGACCGCATGAGCTTCATGGTGGAAGTCAAGAACGGCAAGCAGGAAGTCATCGACATGGTGGCACCCTTGGGCCAGGCCACCCGCGACGTGAGCAAGGCCATTCCAGCGGCGCCCGCCGCACCCGCTGCCAAGGCGGCCGCATCCAAGCCCACCGCCAAGAAGTGAGCTGAAACCGCGGCCGGCCATGCGGGGCCGGCCGCAGGTGGGCAAGGGCGCCACCCTGCCCATCGAAACTTCCGCTGACTACAAACGGCTTTCTCCATCGGACCTTCTCCATGACGGACTTTCTCCAACTTTTCTTTTCGGGCCTGGCCACCGGCAGCATCTATGCGCTGGCGGCACTGGGCTTTACCTTGCTGTGGCAGGCTTCGGGGACGATCAACTTCGCCCAGGGCGAATTTGTGATGCTGCCGGCCTTCATGATGCTGGCCTTCATTTCGCTGGGTGCCCCCATGCTGGTGAGCTTTGTGATGGCGGTGCTGCTGGCCGTGCTGCTGCTGGGCTGGGTCTTCAAACGGGGGGTGGTGGATCCGCTCTTCAAATACGGCATGATGCCCATCGTCGTCGCGACCATAGGCCTGTCCATCGCCCTGCGCAACGGTGTGCGCGCCGGCTACAGCGCCGAAGCCCACCCTTTCCCCAGCCTGTTCGCCGACAAGCTGTTCAACATCGCCGGGGTCACCATCACCCTGCAGGACATAGGCACCTTCGCGCTGGCCCTGGTCATCGTGCTGGCGACGCAGGCCTTCCTGGCCAAAACCGTGACGGGCCGCGCCATGCAGGCCGTGGCGCAGAACACCGAAAGCGCTTCCGTGCTCGGCATCAACGTGCCGCGCATGATTTTCTACACCTTCGCCATCAATGCCGTGCTGGCGGTGGCGGCGGCCCTGCTGGTCACGCCCACCTACCTCGCCAAGTTCGACATGGGCGAGGGCCTGGGTACCAAGGCCTTTTTCGCCGCCATCATCGGCGGCTTCAACAACTCGCGCGGCGCGCTGCTGGGCGGCCTGATCGTGGGCGTGTGCGAGAACCTGGCCTCGGCCTATATTTCGCCGGCCTACAAGGACGCGGTGGCGCTGGTGATTTTTATGGTTGTGATTCTCTTCAAGCCGCAGGGCCTGCTGGGTAAAAAAGAGGAGCGCAAGGTATGAAACTCGCCAACAACAAATTCGCCCTGGCGCTGTCGCTGCTGGCTGCGGTGGGGATGCTGGCCGCGCCGCAGTTCCTCAAGAACTACGGCATCTACCTGCTGAGCTACTGGCTGGTCTTCATCATCGCCACCATGGGCCTGAACCTCACCGTCGGCTACGCCGGCCAGAAATCACTGGGCCACGCGGCTTTCTTCGGCATAGGCGCGTACACCGTCGCCATCCTGATGAAGGCCGGTGTCAGCTTCTGGCTGGGCCTGCCGGCGGCCGCGCTGATCTGCTTCGCCGTCGGCGTGGTCCTGGGCTTCCCGGCGCTGCGGGTGCAGGCGATTTACCTGGCCTTCGCCACGCTGGGCTTCAACACCGCGATCTGGCTGGTGATGCGCAACGAAGAGTGGCTCACGGGCGGCACCTTCGGCATCAACAACATCGCGCGGCCCTCGCTGTTCGGCTACTCGCTCGAGGGCAACCGGGCCTATTACTACCTGGTGCTGGCGATTACCGTGCTGCTGGCCGGGGCGCTGTGGGGCCTGCTGCGCTCGCCCTGGGGCAAGGCCTTCACGGCGCTGCGCGACAACCCGATACGCGCTGAAAGCCTGGGCGTGAACATCCGCAACTACACGCTGCTGAGTTTTGCCATAGGCGCGGCCTATGCGGGCATCGCCGGCGCGCTGTTCGCCTCGCTGGTGCAGTTCATCGAGCCGGGGCCCTTCGCTGTGGCGGCCTCCATCATGCTGTACCTGATGGTGGTGGTGGGCGGCGCGGGCTATTTCCTGGGCCCTGTCGTCGGCGCCGCCGTGGGTGTGGTGCTGCCGGAATGGCTGCGCGACGTGCCCCTGGTCTCCAACTGGTATCTGCCGATGTTCGGTGCCGCGGTGGTGCTGCTGATGGTCTGGCTGCCCGACGGCCTGCTCAGCATTCCCGACCGCATCAGGAGCCGGCGCGCGGCGCGCGAGGCTTCACAGGCGCGCGCTGCGGCCGCCGGCCGGATCGGAGCGGCATCATGAGCAATGCACTGTTAAAGGTCAGCGGGCTCAAGAAAGCCTACGGCGCCATCCAGGCCGTGGCCGGTGTGTCCTTCGAGGTGATGCCGGGCGAGATTTTCGGCGTTATAGGCCCCAACGGTTCGGGAAAAACCACCATGTTCAACAGCGTGCTGGGGCAGATCACGCCGAATGAGGGTTCGATCGAACTGAACGGCCAGAACATCACCGGCCTGTCGCCGCTCGAGTTGAGCCGCCGTGGCGTCGGCCGCACCTTCCAGACCCTGCAGGTTTTCGGCAAGATGACGGTGCGCGACAACCTGATCGTTGCTGCGCAGGAGCACAAAGGCAGCATGTTCAGCCGCATGTTCGCGCCCGGCGATTCGGGCCTGGGCGACAAGGCCGACGCGCTGATCGACCAGTTCCGCATACGCCACGTGGCCGACAAGCCGGCCGGCACCCTGAGCTACGGCCAGCAAAAACTGGTGGACATCGCCATGGCCTTCATGGCCGAACCCGACCTGGTGCTGCTCGACGAACCCTGCGCCGGCGTGAACCCCAGCCTGGTGGGCGGCATTTCCTCGCTGCTCAAGGAACTCAACCAGAACCCCAAGTTCGGCCGCAAGAGCTCTTTTGTCGTGATCGAGCACAACATGGACTTTGTGATGGACCTGTGCCACCGCATCATGGTGATGGTGGAGGGCCGCGTGATGGCCATAGGCACACCGGCCGAGATCAGAGCCAATAAAGAAGTCCTCGACGCCTATTTGGGGAATTGAAGATGAGCAACGATACCTGTATTGAATTCGACGACGTGGTGGCGGGCTACAAGGATTTCATGATCCTCAACAACCTGTCCTTCAAGGTCAGGCGCGGCTCCATCACCTTGCTGCTGGGCCCCAACGGCGCGGGCAAATCAACCGTGCTCAAAACCCTGTTCGGCCTGCTCAAGCCGCGCCATGGCCGCATCCTGCTGGACGGCGTGGACATCTCGGGCGCCAGCCAGAAAGAACTGCTGGCCAGGGGCATCGCCTTTGTGCCGCAGGGCCGCAACCTGTTCGGGCAGCTCACGGTGTTCCAGAACCTGGAACTGGGCGGCATCACCCTGGGCACCAAGACCACGCACGAGCGCATTCCCGAGGTGCTGGAGTTTTTCCCGCGCGTCAAGGAGCGCCTGCATTCCCAGGCCTCGGCGCTGTCGGGCGGCGAGCAGAAGCAGCTTGAAATCGGCCGCGCGCTGCTGTTGCGGCCCAAGGTGCTGCTGATCGACGAGCCCTCCATCGGCCTGTCGCCCATGGTGGTGCAGGACGTGTTCAAGCTGCTGCAAAGGCTGGCGGCCCAGGGCACGACCGTGCTGATGGTCGAGCAGAACGTCAAGAGCGCGCTCAAGATCTCGGACGACGCCATCGCGCTGGAGTCAGGCCAGCTGGTGCTGCACAAGCCGGCCGCGCAGCTGCTGGCGGATCCCAACATCGAACGCCTGTTCCTGGGCGGCGGCCATGTGCCGGGCGCGGCCGTGGCAGCGCCCGTCGCGCAAACTTCTTGAGCTGGAACCTTTGAACCGGAGAACACCATGAGCACCGCCAAGCAAGCGCTCGCCGCCGACCGCGAAGCCATCCCCGAAGTCGCCAACCCGCTCGGCATGGACGGCATCGAGTTCATCGAATACACCACCTCCAAGCCGCAGGCCCTGGGCCAGGTGCTGGAGATGATGGGTTTCAGGCCGGTGGCGCGGCACCGCTCGCGCGAGGTCATGCTGTACCGCCAAGGCGGCATGAACGTCATCGTCAATGCCCACATCCCGGCCATGCCCGACGGCGCCGCGCCCACCGACAAGCCGGTGATCGCCGCCGTGGCGCTGCGCGTGCGCGATGCGGCCGAGGCCTACCGCCGCGCGCTGGAGCGCGGCGCCTGGGCCGTGCCTTCGCGCGTCGAGGTGATGGAGCTCAACATCCCCGCCATCCACGGCGTGGGCAAGAGCCGCATCTATTTTGTCGACCGCTACGAAACCTTTTCGATCTACGACGTGGACTTCGTGGCCATCCCGACGGTGGAGCCGCACCCGCCGGCGGTGGCTGGCCTGCATTTTTTCGGCGTCGTGCAGTACATCGGAAACGACCGCACCGAGGACTGGGCCGAGTTCTACCGCGAGCTCTTCGGTTTCACCGACCTGCCCGACGACCAGCGTTTCGGCATATTGCCCAAGGGCCGCATCCTGCGCAGCCCATGTCCGGCGGCCTCGCGGTTTTACCTGCAGCTGATAGAGCCCGAGGCCAGCGTACTGGACGTGGAGGGCGACGAGGCCCTGCAGCGCGTGGGCCTGGGCAGCCCCGACGTGCTGGCCTCGGTGGCCGAGCTCAGCAAACGCGGCGTGGAGTTCGTCGAATCGCGCGGCGTGCACACCGAAGACCGCGGCGCGCTCACGCGGACCTGGATGGGCAGCGTGAGTTTCGAGCTGGTCCACAACGAGCGCTGAACGGCGGCATACATCATGAGCCACTACAGCGGAAACATTGACGACTTCGGGATGGACACCATCTCACTTGCGGGGCCGCTGGAGGCCAAGCTCAAGGCCGTGCGCGAAGCCGGCTTCACGCAGATCATGCTGGCCGCCAAAGATATCGTCGGCCACCCCGAGGGCATGGAAGCCGCCGTCGCGGCGGTGCGCGCCAGCGGCCTGCGTGTCACGGGCTTCCAGGTGCTGCGCGATTTCGAGGGCCTGTCGGGCCACCTGCACGACTACAAGATGGACATCGCCAAGTCCATGCTGGACATGTGCCATGCGCTGGACTGCCGGCTGCTGCTGGTCTGCTCGTCGACCTCGGTGCATGCCACCGGCGAGACTGCCGCGCTGGTCAAAGACCTGCGCAAGCTGGCCATGCTGGCGATCCCGATGAACATCAAGATCGCCTACGAGGCCCTGTCCTGGGGGCGCGTGATCAACGAATTTCCGCAGGCCTGGGAGCTCATCTGCGAAGCCGATATGCCCAACCTGGGCCTGGGTTTTGACTCGTACCACATGTTCGCCACCGGCACCTCGCTGGACGAGCTCGACATCCTGGATCCGGACAAGATTTTCCTGGTGCAACTGGCCGACTTCATGTGGACCGAGATCAAGTCGGTTGAGGAGCGCATCGCCACCGCCCGGCATTTCCGCGTTTTCCCTGGCGAAGGCGTGCACAGCGAGGCGCTCGCGACGCTGGTGACCCGGCTGCACGGTCTAGGCTACCGCGGCGACTACAGTTTTGAGGTGTTCAACGACGACTACCAGCAGATGCCCCTGCCTTCGGTGGCGGAGCGCGCCTGGCGTTCGGCCTTGTGGCTGGGCGAGGACGTCTTGCGGCGTTCAGTCCCTTTGCCCAACCAGATGCGCTTGAAGCGTTGATGCCTTCGAGGTGATTTACCCCGCTTGAATTATTTTTGAGAGTTGCATGGAATGAGCAGTATTTTTGAAGGTTTTCTCTCCACGCCCGAGATACTGGACGCGTTCAGCGAGCGTAACTTCCTCGACGCGATGCTGCGCTTCGAGGCTTCGCTGGCGCGCGCCCAGGCCAGCGCCGGCCTGATCCCCGAGGCGGCAGCGCAGTCCATCGCCGGCACCTGCAAGGTCGAGCTGTTCGACGTCGCCAAGATCGTGCGCGAAAGCGGGCGCGCCGGCAGCATCGCGATTCCGCTGGTCAAAAGCCTCAAGGAAACCGTGGGACTGTTCAACAAGGACGCCGCGGGCTATGTGCATTTCGGCTCGACCTCGCAGGACGTGATCGACACCGCGCTGGCCCTGGTGACGCGCAACGCGCTGGACCTGGTCGAGGCCGACATCCGCAAGGCGGTGGCGGCCCTGCTGGTGCTGGCCCATCGCCATGCGGCCGACCCGGTGCTGGCTCGCACCCTGATGCAGCCGGCTTCGGTCACGAGTTTTGGCTTCAAGTGCGCGGGCTGGGCCGCACCGCTGGCACGCAGCCTGCTGCGCCTGCGCGCCGCCGGCGGCAACGCGCTGGCCGTGCAGCTGGGCGGCGCGGTCGGCACCCTCGCGCAGATGAAGGGCAAGGGCCCGCAGGTCGTTGCGCTGATGGCGGCCGACTTGAAGCTCAAGGCCGGCGCATTTCCGTGGCACACGCAGCGCGACGAATGGGTGGCACTGGGCTGCGAGTTGGGCCTGCTGGTGGGCAGCCTGGGCAAGATCGCGAAAGACATTTCGCTGATGGGCCAGTACGAAGTCGGCGAGCTGGCCGAGCCGACTGAGCCCGGCCGCGGCGGGTCATCGGCCATGCCGCACAAACGCAATCCCGTCGCCTGCATGGTGGCGCTGGCGGCCAGTGCGCGCGCGCCGCAACGCGTGGCCGCTTTGCTGGCCACCATGCCGCAGGAGCATGAGCGCGCACTCGGCAACTGGCAGGCCGAACTGGCCGAATGGCCGGGCCTGCTGATGTCGGCCCACGGCTCGGTGCGCGCCATGGCGCAAGCGCTGCCCGGCCTGCAGGTGGATACAAAACGCATGCGCGCCAACCTCGACGCGCTGCGCGCCGAGCTGCCGCAAGATGCCGCCGACGAATGGTTCAACCCGGAACTGGCCGCGCATGCCGCCGGCCAGGCGCATGCCCAGGCCGATGCGCTGCAGGCGCTGGTTGCACAGACTGACGACAACAAACGGACAAAGGTGACCCCATGAACGACAACGAAAAAGGCATGGTCAACCGCCGCCGCGTGCTCGGCGACGCCTGGGTGGACAAGTCCATCGCCAAAAGCAATGCTTTCAACGGCGAGTTCCAGGACCTGATCACGCGCTATGCCTGGAATGAAATCTGGGGCCGCCCGGCGTTGGGCGACAAGACGCGCCGCCTGATGGTGCTGTCGACCATGATCGCGCTCAAGGCCTACGAGGAGTTCGCGCTGCACGTGCGCGCCGCGCTTGACGGCCCGCCCGAATCGCGGCTCACGCCCGACGAGATCAAGGAAGTCATTTTGCAGGCTGCGATTTACTGTGGCGTGCCGGCGGCCAACCATGCGTTCGCGCTGGCCGGCGACATCCTGCGCGAAAAAGGCTTGCTGCCCGCAACCTGAGCCCGCGCCCACGTTTCCCATTTTTGAAGAATCAAATATGAAAAAACCTCATCTGCATTGGGTCCAGGAGGGCAGCGGGCCGGTTGTGGTGCTCAGCCACGCGCTGGGCTGCGAACTCGGCATGTGGGACGGCGTGGCCGCCGCGCTCAAGGATCGCTACACCGTGCTGCGCCACGACCACCGCGGCCATGGCCGCTCGGAAGCCGTGCCCGGCCCTTACAACATGGCGATGCTGGCCGATGACGTGGCGGGCCTGATTGAAGCGCATGCCGCCGGCCCCGTGCATTTTGTCGGCCTCAGCATGGGCGGCATGACCGCGCAGGCGCTGGCCGCGAAGTATCCGCAGCTGCTCAAGAGCATCACGGTGGCCAATGCCGCGATGTATTACGACGAGGCGGCGCGCGCCATGTGGTCCGCGCGTGTGCAAACCGTGCTGGCGCAAGGCGTGGAGGCGATTGCCGACGGCGCGCTGCAGCGTTGGTTCACGCCCGAGTTCCGCGCCGATGAAACGGGAGGCGGCAAACAGCGTGTGGCCGCATTGCGCGAGCGGCTGGTGAACACCAATGCGGCCGCCTACGCCGCGAGTTGCGAAGCGGTGGCCGGCATCGACTTTCGGGCCAGTAACGGCGGCATCCAGTGCCCGGCCCTGGTGATTGCCGGCACGCGCGACGAGGCCACGCCCGTGGCCATGTCCGAAGCGATCCGTAGCAGCATCCCGGGCGCCCAGCTCCAGACCTTGCCAGCCGCGCACCTGAGCGCGGTCGAACAGCCGGCCGCTTTCGCCGGCTTGCTGGAGCGCTTTTTCGAAGGCCTGCGCTGACATGCCGCAGGCCGGCAGCGCCGCGCTGGGCATCGCCGTCGCGGGCGCCGGTGTCATAGGCCGCAGGCATGTCGAGCTGATCCAGGCCAGCCCTCGCACCCGTTTGTGTGCCGTGGTGGATCCGCAGCCCGCGTCGCGGGACTTCGCCGCCGGCCTCGGCGTGCCGCATTTTGAGAGCCTGGAGGCGCTGTTCGCCGGGCCGGCCGCGGCCCAGCCCGATGGCGTGATCCTCGCTACACCCAACCACCTGCATGTGCCCGGCGCGCTGGCCTGCGCGCGGCAGGGCGTGCCGGCCTTGATTGAAAAACCCGTGGCTGATTCGCTGGAAGCCGGCTTGTGGCTGGCCGATGCGTTGGCGAAGCAGCCGGTGCCTATGCTGGTGGGCCACCACCGGCGGCACAGCAGCACGCTGCGGGCAGCGCGGCAGGCCATCAGGTCGGGCATGCTGGGCCGCGTGGTCACGGTGACGGGCAGCGCGCAGTTCTACAAACCCGACAGCTACTTTGAACAAGGTCCTTGGCGGACGCAGCCCGGCGGCGGCCCCATCCTGATCAACCTGATCCACGAGATGGACAACCTGCGCTACCTCTGCGGCGAGCTCGAGTCCGTCCATGCGCTGGTGTCCAACGCGGTGCGCGGGTTCGAGGTCGAAGACACGGCCGTGATGACGCTCAAATTTGCCAGCGGCGCGCTGGGCACTTTCACGCTGTCGGACACGGTGGCCTCGCCGCGCAGTTGGGAGCAGACCTCGGGCGAAAACACGGCTTATGCGCGGTATGCCTCGCAAGACTGCTATTTCATCGCCGGCACGCAAGGATCGCTGGCCGTGCCCACCTTGCACACCTGGACCCATGGCCCCGAAAGCCGCGGCGAGCCCGGCTGGATGACGCCTTTCACCGAAAAAAACATCGCCCTGGAGGCGGTGGATCCGCTAGAGGCGCAGCTGGATCATTTCTGCGATTTGGTGGAGAGCAAGGCAGGGCCGATAATCACGGTCACGGATGCCTTGCAAAGCCTGCTGGCCGTGGAAGCCGTGCGGCGCTCGATCGCCACCGGCAGGACAGTCGCGCTGCAGGACCTCGCACCCAATCTTCTTCCCATCGACACACAGGAAAGACCCGCTTCATGAAAACAGCCCTGGTCCTCAACGGCCCCAATCTCAACCTGCTGGGCACGCGCGAACCGGCCGTGTACGGCTCGCAGACCCTGGCCGACGTCGAGGCGCTGTGCAGCCAGGCCTGCAAGGCCCATGGCTTCAAGCTGGACTTCCGGCAAAGCAACCATGAAGGCGCGCTGATCGATGCGATCCACGAGGCCGGCCGCGCGCAGGCCGCGGGCACGCTGGCCGGCGTGGTGCTGAATGCGGGCGCCTACACCCACACCAGCGTGGCCCTGCACGATGCCATCAAGGGCGCGGGCGTGACGCTGATCGAACTGCACATCAGCAATGTGCATGCGCGCGAGGCCTTCCGCCACCACTCCTATATTTCGCCCGCCGCCAAGGCCGTCATGGCCGGCTTCGGCGTCAAGGGTTATGCCCTGGCGATTGCCGGCCTGGCCGAACTGGCCGGTTGAAGCGGACGATTGACGTGGAGCGCTGACTGGCATGGCTGCGCCACCGAAATTCCCGGTTGACGAACGCGAGGTCGAGTTCAGCGCCATACGTGCGCAGGGCGCGGGCGGGCAGAACGTCAACAAGGTCTCCAGCGCCGTGCACCTGCGCTTTGACATCCACGCCTCGTCGCTGCCCGAAGCGATCAAGGAGCGCTTGCTGTGCCTGTCCGACAGCCGCATCACGCAGGAGGGTGTGCTGGTGCTCAAGGCGCAGCAGCACCGCACCCAGGAGATGAACCGCGCCGATGCCTTGGCGCGGCTGCAGGAGGTGGTTGATGGGGTCTCCCATCCTCCCAAGGCGCGGCGGGCTACCAAACCTACTTATGGGTCGAAGCAGCGGCGGCTGGAGAGCAAGAGCCAGCGGTCGGCGACCAAGGGCTTGCGGGGACCTGTTAGGGATTCTTGAACTGGCCGTTCGGGCTGGGCCGGGCCTTGCTCCGGCCTTTGCGCTCTCTTCTGAGGGTTGCTGGCCGGGGGTAGCCCGGCGGCTACTCACTTTTCTTTTGCTTCGCCAAAAGAAAAGTAAGCAAAAGAAAAGGCGACCCTGGTTGCTGCGTCCCTTCGCTGCGCTACGGGCAACCTGCGGTGCTCGGTTCAGGCGGGGTCTCGCTAAACTCGCCTTCGGCTCAAACAACGCGATCCCTGATCCGCCTGAACCTGCGCTCCTCGGCGCATCCACAAGGGGTGGGGAGTGAATACCAATACCTAAGAAACAAGGACTCGCCGTGGCGAGTCCTTGTTTGTCTTGGTTTGTTCTTTGTATTTTTGTCCCCGCTCCCGATTGCCCCGTTCTGGCTGGGCCGAGGAGCGCAGAGACAAGCGGATCAGGGCCGGCGTTGTCTGAGCGAAGCGAGTTTAGCCGGACCCCGCTTGGCTCGAGCACCGCAGGTTGCCCGTAGCGAAGCGTAGGGACCCAGACTGCGGGTCGCCTTTTCTTTGGTGACTTTCTTTTGGCGAAGCAAAAGAAAGTTACTTGCCGCCGGGCAACCCCCGGCCAGCTACCTTAGCAAGAGGCGCGCCCATACGGCAAAGAAACCAACTTTAAATCCAGCCTTCCAGCACAACCTTCCCCCGCGCCTTGCCGGACTCAATCAACTCATGCGCTCGCCGCAAATTCGCCGCACTGATCGAACCGAAGCTCTCCGTCAAGGTCGTGCGGATCAAACCCGAATCGACGAGTTGGGCGACTTCGTTGAGCAGGCGGTGCTGCGCCACCATGTCGGGCGTGCCGAAGAGGGGGCGGGTGAACATCAGTTCCCAGTGGATGGATGCGCTCTTGCGTTTGAACAGCGTGATGTCGAAATTCACCGGGTCGTCGATCAGGCCGAACTTTCCTTGTGGTGCGATGGCTTCGGCGATTTGCGCGAGGTGGCTGTCGGTTTGTGTGAGGCTCACGATGTAGTCCACCGCGGGAATGCCGATGCGCTTGAGCTCTTCGGCAATCGGCCGGCTGTGATCGATGACGTGGTGGGCGCCGAGCTCTTTCACCCAGGCCTGGGTTTCAGGCCGTGAGGCCGTGCCGATGACGGTCAGCGAGGTCAGGCGCGTGGCCAGCTGCGTCATGATCGAGCCGACACCGCCCGAGGCGCCGATGATCAACAGTGTTTTGTTGTTCGGTGTTTTGCCCGGAGCTATACCCAGGCGGTCGAACAGCATTTCCCAGGCGGTAATGCTGGTCAAGGGCAGGGCGGCGGCTTCGGCAAAGCCCAGCGTTTTCGGCATGCGGCCGACGATGCGTTCATCGACCAGATGGAGCTCGCTGTTGGTGCCGGGCCGGGCGATGGAGCCCGCGTACCAGACCTTGTCACCGGCCTTGAACAGCGTGACCTCCGGACCGACGGCGCGCACGACTCCGCTGGCGTCATAGCCCAGCACCTTGTAATCCGGGCCGGCGCTGCGGGCCGCGCTGGCGCGCACTTTGGTGTCCACCGGATTCACCGACACCGCCTTGACCTCAACCAGTACATCGTGGCCGCTGGGCGTCGGATCGGGCAGGGTGATGTCGGTAAGGCCGGCTTCGCCTGCAGCGTTGAGGGCGTGGGCCTGGATGTAGCCAATGGCTTTCATGGTGTTTCCTTTGTGGTTCAAGTTGGACGAAAAGCGATGTTTTAACTGTATGGTTTTTGAAAGTCGGGATAAACAACGTAGCAGTTGAAGCTATTTACAAATAAAATTTGCAAATGAAAGCCCTGCAAGACCTGGAAATCTTTGTCCGCACAGTGGATTCGGGCAGCCTGTCGGCCACCGCACGCAGCCTCGACCTGACACCGGCCGCCGCCAGCGCCGCGCTCAAGCGGCTGGAGGCGGAATTGCAGGCGCCGCTGTTTGTGCGCTCCACGCGCAGCCTGCGCCTCACGCGCGAGGGCGAGGTCTTCCTCGCGCATTGCCGGCCCGCGCTGGCCGCCTTGCGTGATGCGCAACTGGAACTGGCCAGCGGCCGGCAGCAGGTGAGCGGCATGCTGCAACTGGCCGCGCCTTCCGACTTCGGCCGCAACCTGCTGCTGCCCTGGCTGGAGGCGTTTCAGCAGCAGCATCCCGGTATCCGCTACCGCCTGCATCTGTCGGACCGCGTCACCAATGTCTACAGCGACCTTGTCGATGCCGCCTTTCGCCAGGGTGAGCCGCCCGACTCCAGCATGCTGGCGCTGCCGGTACACCTGACCAACCGCCGCGTGTTGTGCGCCTCGCCCGCCTACCTGCAGGCGCATGGGACGCCCGCGACGCCGCAAGCCCTGGCGCAGCACAGCTGCCTGTGTTTCATGCTCGGTGAAGAGGTGTATGACCGCTGGAGGTTCTGGCGTGATGGCGAAGAACTCACCGTGCGCACCGGCGGCGGCAACATCGCCAATGACGGCGACGTGGTGCGCCTGTGGGCGCTGGCCGGGCGCGGCATCATCTACAAATCGCGGCTGGACGTGGTGGCCGACCTGGCCGCGGGCCGGCTGGTCGCGCTGTGCACCGATTGGCAAACCGAGGCTTCGCCGATCTACATGGTGTTACCAGGGCGGCGGCAACTGACACCGGGCCTGCGCCTGCTGCGGGAGTTTATCGAGCAGCGCTGCGCGGAATTGGCCAAGGCCTAGTGTGCAGCCGGGCGCCCGCATTGGCAAGCAAAGCGCCCAAACCCGCCCTGACTTGAGGGTTGCGTTCAGGACTACAGACCTGGGAGCCCATCGCGCGCACAATGAATTTTCCAGCCGTCATCTTGGCGGATCGGATCATCAGGCAGCCCGGCCCGCAGGCCCGCGCGCTGCAACTCCTGAAAGGAAAAACGCGCATGCAAATCCAGGTCAATTCCAACCACAGCCTGCAGACCGGCGAATCTTTCGAACGCTGGGCCAGCGGCGAACTCCATCAATCGCTGGGCCGCTTCAAGGGCGACATCACACGCATCGAAGTGCACATGAGCGATGAGAACAGCGACAAAACCAGCCCCGACCAGAAGCGTTGCGTGATGGAAGCGCGGCTGGCGCACCACGAGCCGCTGGCCGTCAATCACAACGCGCCCAACCAGGACCTGGCGTTCCGCGGCGCGAGCGACAAACTCAAGCGCGTGCTGGACCACACGCTGGGCAAGCTGCGCGACCATCACCGTGACCGCGAAACCATACGGCACGAGCCCGCGCCGGAACCCGGGACGCCTTAGCCCGCGCCAGGCTTGTCCAGGGCCTTGACCATGACAAAGCGGCGCAGCTGGGCGCCGCGCCGCTCGACGAGCTGCTCTCCCGTGACCGTGAAACCCTGGCGCGCAAAAAACGGCTGGCCCACCAGGCTGGCTTCGGTGTAAAGCCGTGCCACGCCGATGGCGCGCAGCGCGGCCTCGGCGCGGCCTAGCAGTTGCGAGGCCACACCGCGGCGCGGCGCCAGCGGTGAGCTGAACATCAGGTCGATGTGGCCGTCGTCCTCATAGGCGACGAAACCCAGCAGCGCGTCGCTGTTTTCGGCCTCTTGCGCCAGCAGTACCCTCAAAGGTTTTAGCCGCGCCTCCCAGATGTCCAGGTCGGGCGGCTGCGGCGCCCAGGCCTTGCGTTGGGCTTCGTCGTAGTGGCTGCCCGCGAGGCCGTGCACCGCATCAGTGTAAAGCTGGGCAACGGCGGCCAGGTCTGCGTTTGTGTAGGGCCGGATGTGCATGCGTTCAGAATTTCCCCAGGTAATCCATCTTGCCCAGCGGCACGCCCTGGTGGCGCAGGATGTCATACGCCGTGGTCAGGTGGAAGAACAAATTAGGCAGCACGAAGTTCAGCAGGTAGGGCTCGCACTCGAAATTCAATTCCTTGCCGCGTACCTTGAGCGTCACAGTGCCGCCGGCGCGCGCATTGATTTGCGCCTCGTCCACGGTCTTGAGGAAGTCCAGCGTCTTGGTGATGCGGGCCTGCAGTTCCTCAAACGTGGTTTCGGTGTCGGCAAAGCTGGGCGGTGTGACGGCGGCCAGGCGCGCCGCGCCGAACTTGGCGGCGTCGCTCGCGCCCTGGACCTGGCCCGACAGCGGGTACATGTCGGGCGCCAGGCGGGCGTTGACGTAAGTGGAAAGGTCCACCTTGTTGGCTTCGGCGTGGGCCTTGGCCTTTTCAAGCACGGCCGACAGGTTGGCGAAGCCGCGGATAAAGACGGGAATGGAAGCCTGGTAAAGCGTCAGTGCCATGGGGATTCTCGAGGGTAGGTTTCGGCGGGATGGCCGTGGCGGAAATGCCGGCCCTGATTTTGTTCCCGTTGCGGAAATTTTGCTGGCATGGTGCAAACTTGCCGGAAAGCCGTGTTTCACGCTGAATTAAAAACTGCCGCTTGATCCCATGAAAATCGCCCTGCTGTCGGATGTACACGCCAACCTGCGCGCGCTGGAAGCCTGCCTGGCCCATGCCGCCGCGCAGGGCGCCGGCCGGCTGGCCGTGCTGGGCGACCTGGTGGGCTATGGTGCGCAACCGGCGGAGGTTGTGCGGCGCATTCGCGGCCTGGCGGGCGAGGGCGCCATTGTGCTCAAGGGCAACCATGACGAGTGCGCCGTGGCGCCGCCCGCGCAGGCCCGTTCACTCGACCAGAGCGGCGCCGCCTGGACCCACGAGCGGCTGGACCAGGATGCGCTGGACTTCCTGGCGGCGCTGCCTTTGACGGCCACCGTCGATGCGGCGCTGCTGGTGCATGCCAGCGCCGACGCGCCCGGGCGCTGGCACTATGTCGACAACGAACGCCGCGCCGAAGCCAGCCTTGATGCGGCGTGCCTCAACCCGGCGGTACGTTATGTGTTCTGCGGCCACGTGCACGAGCAGACGCTTTATTTCCGCGGCACAGGGCAAGGGCTGATGCGTTTCCAGCCCACGCCGGGTGTGCCCATACCGGTGCCGCCGCATCGGCGCTGGATCGCCACCGTGGGCTCGGTGGGCCAGCCGCGCGACGGCAACACCCGGGCCATGTATGCGCTGTTCGACGCCGACCGGGCCGAGCTGACCTTTCACCGCGTGGCTTACGACCATCTGGCCGCCGCGGCCGATATACGCGCGGCGGGTTTGCCCGCCTGGTTCGCCGAGCGGCTGGAGGCTGGCCTGTGAAGCTGATGGCGCCCGGCACCGTGGTCGACGGGTTTGTCGTCGGTGAGTGCCTGCATGCCGGCGGCATGGCCCACATCTACCAGGTGGGGTATGCCGACCCGTCGCGGGCCGCGCCTTTTCCCATGGCGATGAAGGTGCCGCGCATGACGGCCGGCGATGGCGCCGAAAACATCGTGGGCTTCGAGGTCGAGCTGCAGCTGCTGTCGGCATTGACGGGGCCGCACGTGCCGCGGCTGGTGGCGGCGGGCGACCTGGAAAAGCTGCCCTACCTGGTGATGGAATACGTGCCCGGCCGCACCCTGCAACAACTGCTGGACGACACCACGGGGCCGCTGCCCGCGCAGGAAGTCGCCCAGTTGGGTGTAGCCGTGGCCCAGGCGGTGCACAGCCTGCATCTGCAGGATGCCTGCCACCTGGACCTGAAGCCGGCCAACGTGCTGATGCGCCCCGACGGCAGCGCGGTGCTGCTGGATTTCGGCTTGTCCTGCCATGCGCATTACCCGGACCTGCTGGCCGAAGAACTGCGTCCCGCCGTCGGTTCGTCCGTCTGGATGGCGCCTGAACAGGTGGTGGGCGTGCGGGGCGACCCGCGCAGCGACATTTTTGCCATCGGTGTCATGCTGTACGAACTGGCCACGCGCGAGCTGCCCTTCGGCAACCCGCAAACCCGGGGCGGCCTGCGGCAACGCCTGTGGATGGACCCGGTGCCGCCGCGCGCCCTGCGGCCGGATTTGCCGGAGTGGCTGCAGGAGGCGATCCTGCATTGCCTGCAGAGCGATGCCGGCCGGCGTTATGCATCGGCCGCGCACCTGGCGCTGGACCTGTCGGACCCGGCGCAGATCGCCGTGACGGAACTGGGGCGGCGCCTGAAGGCCACGGGCTTCTGGGCCCACTTCAAGCGGTGGCTGCGTGCGGTGGGCAAGGATTACCGGCCCAGCGCGCTGCCTTCGCGGCAGATTGACGCGGCGCCCATCATCATGGCGGCTGTCCCGCATCGGGACGTGAGCGACGCCACGCTGTATTCGCTGCGGGGCGCCGTGATGCGGGTGCTGGGCACGGCGCCCGGCGCGCGGCTGGCCTGCGTGACCGTGATAGACCCCGCGGAAGTGGACGGCTCCGATACCCGGACCAGCGAAACCACGGTGCACCGGCGCTACCTGGGCATGCTCAGGCAGTGGGCCCAGCCGCTGGGCCTGGACAGCCGGACGTTGTCCTTTCACGTCATCGAATCGGGCGACGTCGCGCAGGCACTTCTGCACTATGCCCGCGGCAACCAGGCCGGCATCATCGTCATGGGGGCGGCGACGCATGGCCTGCAGATGCAGCGCCTGCTGGCGACCGTACCGATCAAGGTCGCCATGGCGGCGCCCTGCACGGTGATACTGGTCAAGCAGGTGCTGCCGTTTGACCGGCTGGCGGGGGAAGAGGGCTAGGCTTTCAGGAGCCGGCCATGAGCTTGTGTACCAGGTCGGCCGTCGTCGATGCCTTGTACTTGCGCATCAGTCGCGCGCGGTAGATCTCGACGGTGCGGTGGCTGATGACCAGCGCCCGGCCTATCTCCTTGGAGGTCAGGCCGTCCATCAGGTGGGCGGCCACTTCGCGCTCGCGCGCGGTGAGTTCGGCGGTGACCGGGCGGCGCGAGCTGAGGTCTTCGAAAGTCCAGATGCCGGCCTCGTGCGGCGCGCTGCGGTTGAGGGCCCGGCCGGTGACGTGGCACCAGAAGGTCTCGCCCTTGTTGCGGCCGTCCACACGTTTCATGATGCGGTCGTCGGCGTACAGGCCCTTGGCGTTCAGGATGGGAAGCATGCGCGCGCCTATGCGCTCATACTCGTCCGCGCTGGGGTAGAGGATCTGGAAGGACTGGCCCGCGAGCTGCTCGCGCGTGGCGCCGAACATCTCGCATAAATGCTGGTTGCAGTCCACAATCGAGCGGTTGCGGGACAGCACCAGTCCCACCGGCGCCAGATCGAATGCGAGCTGGTAATCCACTTCCACAGTACTTACCTTTACGGAAAACTACGTAACTTAATAAGTAGTATCGTAATGGATTGCCTGGACATCGAACGACTCAAGGAGACGATTTGTGAAGAAACTTTTTCCCTCGGCCGCCGAGGCCCTCAAGGGCGTCGTCCAAGACGGCCAGTTGCTGGCCGTGGGCGGCTTCGGGCTGTGCGGCATTCCCGAGGCGCTGATCGACGCGCTGCGTGACAGCCAGGCCAAGAACCTGACGGTGATCTCCAACAACGCGGGTGTCGACGGCTTCGGCCTGGGCAAGCTGCTGGAGACCCGGCAGATCAAAAAAATGATCTCCAGCTATGTCGGCGAAAACAAGGAGTTCGAGCGCCAGTACCTGGCCGGCGAACTCGAGCTTGAATTCACGCCCCAGGGCACGCTGGCTGAAAAACTGCGCGCCGGCGGCGCCGGCATCCCGGCATTTTTCACCAAGACCGGCGTGGGCACGCAGGTGGCCGAAGGCAAGGAGTTGCGCGAATTCGACGGCGAGACCTATGTGATGGAGCGCTCGCTGGTGCCGGACGTGGCCCTGGTCAAGGCGCATGTGGCTGACAAATCGGGCAACCTTCGCTTCAACCTCACGGCCCGCAACTTCAACCCGGCCGCCGCGATGGCCGGCAAGGTCTGCATCGTCGAGGTGGAGAAGATCGTCGAAGTCGGCGAACTGGCGCCCGACGACATTCACCTGCCGGGCATTTATGTGCACCGCATCGTGCTCAATGCGAACCCCGAAAAACGCATCGAGAAGCGCACCATCACCGAGAAAGCAGGAGCCTGACATGCCTTGGACCCAAGACCAGATGGCGGCACGTGCCGCCCAGGAACTCGAAGACGGTTTTTATGTGAACCTCGGCATCGGCATCCCGACGCTGGTGGCCAATTTCACCGGCGACAAGGAAGTGTGGCTGCAGTCGGAAAACGGCATGCTGGGCATAGGCCCGTTCCCGACCGCGGACCAGGTCGACGCCGACCTGATCAACGCCGGCAAGCAGACCGTCACCACCATCAAGGGCTCGTCCATCTTCGGCAGCCATGACAGCTTCGCGATGATCCGCGGCGGCAAGGTCAACCTGTCCATCCTGGGCGCGATGCAGGTCAGCGAAAAAGGCGACCTGGCCAACTGGATGATCCCGGGCAAGATGGTCAAGGGCATGGGCGGCGCGATGGACCTGGTGGCGGGCGTCAAGCGCGTCATCATCCTGATGGAACACGTCGCCAAAAAGAAGGACGGCAGCGAGGACATGAAAATCCTGCCCCAGTGCACCCTGCCGCTCACGGGTGTGGGCGTGGTGGACCGCATCATCACCGACCTGGCCGTGATGGACGTGACACCCGAAGGCCTCAAGGTGATGGAACTGGCGCCCGGCGTGACGCGCGAAGCACTGCAGGCCAAGACCGGCGTGACCTTGATCTAAGGCTGAAAGCAAAAAAGCCGCCGGCCTTTTCAGGCGGCGGCTTTGGCGCCCCGGGGGTTTCCTTGGGGCTTATTTTTTTGCGGATCTCGTTCTTTCGGGGCTCTTCACCTTTTCGGCCTGCCCGGCCTTCCCATGCCGCTCGCCTTCGGTGGCCGCCGCGGCCCTGCGCCTGGCCGGCGTGGCCTTGTCCTGCAGCAACTCGTCGCGGGCCAGGTTTTCGATCATGGCCAGCAGCACCGTGCGTGTCATCTTGATGTGTTCAGGCTCTATGCCTTCGATGCTCACGTTGTTGGTCTCTTCGGCCAGGGGCACCAGCAGCTTCTTGAGCGCGCGGCCCTTGTCGCTCAGGTGCACATACATATTCTTCTTGTTGGTGGGCAACTGCTTGCGCTCGATGTAGCCCAGCGACTCCATGGCCTTCATGGCGGTGAAGGTGGTGGGCTCCATCACGCCGGCGCGTTCGCTGAGCTCTTTTTGCGTCAGTCCGTCGGATTCCCAGAGGATGCGCAGGAAAGTCCAGTGGCCGAAGGGCACCCCATGCTGCGCCAGCCGCACCTGCAGCGCGCGGTGGAAAGCGCGTGAGGCATCGCGGATCAGGTGCGCGAGGCGGTCATTGGGCACGGCTTCACGCCAGTGGCGGATGATGTTTTGGGTGTCGTTGCTCATGAACCAACATTGTGACCGACTTGGTGCGGGGGGATGCAATCCCGGCCGCTGCGGGCGGATTCAAGCAGCGCCAGGCAGACCGCCGTGGTGGCGCGGGCCCATTCGCCGCTGTGCACGGCCGGCTTGCCCTCGGCCACGGCGGCGTACAGCTCGTCTATCACTTCCCGGCGCGGGATAGCCGGCGCGGGGAGATGTTCCACGGTTTTTTCGCTGTCGGTATAGATGGTGATTTCCGACGGCCCGGGGCGCAGGTCGGCCTTTTCGCAGCTCACGATGATCTGGCCGAAATGCTGGTGCCGCAGGCCAAGGGGCAGGGCGCTGCCGGCCGTGTACAGGCTGCCGCCGTAGTTGCGGGCGGCTTTGAGCGCGCTTTCTTCCGCCGACGTGGCCGCGCCCTGCTGCCGCTTGCGGGCCGCGCCATAGTCGGCCGGGTTCTTGGCCTGGCCCATCTCGCCGATATTCCCCAGCAACTCATCCGAGTCGTAATGGCCGTAGCCGCTGTAGGTGGCCGAGGCGAAAGCGCCGCCTTCAAATCCCAGCAGCGCGCTGTAGGCTCCCTCGGTGGGGCGGCTGGTATCCCAGGCGCCGGTGTGTGCGCGCACGCTGCGCACCAGGCCGCCGCCCAGCAGGCGCACGATGTCCATCTGGTGGGTGGCCTGGCTGTGGATCACGCCGCCGCCGGCGGCCGTGTCCAGCTCTTCGGGCCGGCGTGGGCGGTAAAGGAAGTCGGTGAAGTTCAGCGCGTGGATCATCTTCACCGCGCCATAGCGGCCGCTGTCGATCAGCTCGCGCGTGCGGCGTATCGGGGTGTTGAAGCTGTGGCTGTGGCCCACGATCAGGTGGACTCCCGCGCCGCGGGCCGCCTCAATCATGGCCGTGCATTCGTCCACCGTCAGGGCCATGGGTTTTTCGACCATGACGTGCTTGCCGAAGGAGGAGGCCAGGCGCACGTGCTCGGCATGGAACTGGTGCGGCGAGGCGATGTAAAGCGCTTCCACCGCCGGGTTGGCGCAGAGGGCCTCGATGGATTCGTAACTGGGCGCGCCGAAGTCTTTTTCAAACTGCGCGCGCGCCACTGCGATGGGGTCTGTCGCGCCCACCAGCTTCACGCGGCCGTCGTGCACAAAGGTGGGCAGCATGAGCGTGAAGGCCCGGCCCAGGCCCACGATGCCTAGTTTCAGTGTGCGCTGTGTCATAAGTCCAGTACCAGTTCAGGCGATTTTGCGCGTGAGACGCAGACCATGATGTGATCGGCCTTTTCCTCGTCGCTCAGCACCATGTCGCGATGCTCGGCCTCGCCGGCCAGCAGGCCGGTCTTGCAGGTGCCGCAGGTGCCGCTTTCGCAGGAGCTGGCCACGCGCAGGCCGCTGCCGCGCAGAGCTTCCAGGAGGGTCTGCTCCGCGCTGACCTCCACGGTCTTTCCGCTTTTGGCCAGGCGCACGCTGAAAGGCGTGTTTTCCGCATACACGGTGGCATCGACACCAAAGCTTTCGAAATGCACGGCGCCGGAGGGCCAGTGACCCGACATGTCGGCCACGCTGTCCATCAGGCCTTTGGGGCCGCAGCAGTAGACGTGCGCCGCGGCGGGTTTTTCAAACACCGGCCACAGGTCCAGCGCCTGGTCGACGTCACCGTTGTCGTGGTGGATCTGCACCTGTCCGGGGAATTCGGTTTGCAGCTCGTTGATGAAGGCCGTGCCTGCGGCATCGCGTGTGCAGTAGTAGAGCTTGAAGCCGCCGGCCTGGCTGCGCTTGAGCTGCCGCATCATGGACAGGATGGGCGTGATGCCTATGCCGCCCGCGACAAAAATGAAGTCGCTGGCGTGCGCGGCCAGCTCGAAATTGTTGCGCGGCGCGCTCACAGACAGCAGTTGCCCGGCCTGCACCTCGTCGGCCATGCTGATGGAGCCGCCGCGGCCGCGCCCGTCGCGCTTGACGGCGATCTGCCAGGCGCCGCTGTCGGCCGGGTCGCTGCACAAGGAGTAGTTGCGGCGCACGCCGCTGGGCACTTCCACCGTCAGGTGCGAGCCGGCCGTGAAGGCGGGCAGGGAGGCGCCGTCGGGATGGCGCAGCTCGAACAGGTAAATGCCTTGTGCGACTTCCTCTTTGCGCGCAACCTTCAAGGGAAAGAAATCGGGCTCCGCTGCCGCGGCGTGCGTGGCGGCGTCATTGGCCTTGGGGTTAACGCTCATTCTTGTCTCCAAAATTTTCTTGACAAAAAACAAAATAACGATAATCTTAGTCATCTAAGAATAATCGCCTTGCCCTGGATTTGCAAGCTGTTTTTAAACCCGTTTTGAAGCACGGGCCCCACCCGCGGCCCGCCACTGATGAGAAGGACATTTGCGATGTTGACCGCTGAGGAAAATGAACTCCTGTGCCGCGTTGAAGGCCAGGCACCGATGGGCCAGTTGATGCGCCGCCACTGGACGCCCGTCTGCCTGATCGAAGAGGTCAGCGAGCCCGACGGCACGCCCGTCAAGGCGCGCGTGTTCGGCGAAGACCTGGTGGTGTTCCGCGACACCAAGGGCCGCGTCGGCGTGATGGACGAATACTGCCCGCACCGCCGCGTTTCGCTGGTGTTCGGCCGCAATGAAGACTGCGGCCTGCGCTGCCTCTACCACGGCTGGAAGATGGACGTCGAGGGCAATGTGCTGGAGATGGTCTCCGAACCCGCCGCCAGCGGCATGGCGCAAAAGGTCAAGCACCTGGCCTACCCGGTGAAAGAGTGGGGCGGTTTTGTCTGGGCCTATATGGGCCCGAAAGAAAGCCAGCCCGAGTTCGAGCCGCCGGCCTGGGCGCCCACGGCCGATGCCAAGGTCACCATCGCCAAGGCGCTGATCCCCTGCAACTGGGCGCAGATCCTCGAAGGTGCGATCGACTCGGCGCACAGCTCCAGCCTGCATTCCTCGGACATGGTGCCGGCGCGCGTCGAAGGCGCCGAGGCCACCGATACCAACTGGCTGCGCCCCTCGACCGACAAGGCGCCGCGCATGCAGGTGGAGCGCGGCAGCTACGGTTTCCGCTACGCCGCCATCCGCCGCCCGATCAAGAATGCGGCGGCCAATGACTACATCCGCTCGACGGTGTTCGTCGCGCCGGCCACCGCGCTGATCCCGCCCAACAACCTCTACAACGTCGCCAACATCAACGTGCCGATGGACGACACCAACACAGCCTTTTATTTCATCGCCTGGGGTCATCCTTCGCAGACACCCGACACCGGCAGCTGGCGCAAATTCCTGGGCCAGCAGCTGGGCGCTGACCTCGATGCCAACTACGCGCCGCTGCGCAACCGCGGCAACCATTTCTGGCAAGACCGCGAGGCCATGAAGGCCGGCAACTTCACCGGCATCACCGGCTTTCCCAACCAGGACATCGCAATGTGGGTGACCATGGGGCCGATTGCCGACCGCACACACGAGCGCCTGGGCGCCAGCGACATGGCGGTGGTCGAGTTCCGCAAGCAGATGCTGGAGGCGGTGCGCGCCTTCCAGGCCGGCGGCACGGCCATAGGCACCGGCGCGGCGCGTATCCCGTCCAGCGTGGTCGCCTTCCAGGCCATCGTGCCCAAGACCACCGACTGGCGCGCCTACCAGGCTTCCTATGTCTGGGATACACGTGAACCCGAGCTTGAGCCGTCCTACTCCACCTAGGCCCACCTGGCCTCGTTTTGTTCCCGTTTGCTTCCCGTTGCTTCCCGTTCCGCATCGTCAGCTTAAAAATTATCAGGAGACAAGTCCATGCAATCCCCACGCCGCTTCCTCTTGCTGGCCAGCGCACTGCTGCTGGCCGGCCTGCTGCCCCGGTTCGCGAGTGCCCAGGGCGCTTACCCTAACCACCCCATCAAGTTCGTCGTGCCCTATGCGGCCGGCGGCCTGCCCGACACCGTGGCGCGCATCTTCGCGCAACGCCTGGGCGACAAACTGGGCCAGGCGGTGGTGGTCGACAACCGGCCCGGCGCGAATGGTGTGGTCGCCGCGCAGGCGCTGGCCACGGCCCCGAAGGACGGCTACACCTTTCTGGTGACGGACGGCTCCATGTTCTCGATCAACCCCGCCATCTACAAGAGTCTGAGCTACAACTACAAGCGCGACTTTATGCCGGTCTCGCTCGCGGCGCGCGCGCCGCTGTACCTCGCGGTGCACCCCAAGGTGCCGGCTAACACCTTTCAGGAATTTGTCGCGCTGGCCAAAGCCAAACCCGACACACTGAACTACGGCTCCTCCGGCATCGGCAGTACGCATCATCTGACCATGGAGGCGCTGAAAGCTTCGCTTGGCCTGCAGATCACGCATGTGCCTTTCAAGGGCTCCGGCCAGTCGGTGCCGGCGCTGATCGGCGGGCAGGTCGAAGTGCTGTTTGCGGCCCTGCCTTCGCTGGTGGGCTTTGTGAAGGGTGGTCAGGTCAAACTGCTGGCCATCAATTCACCCCAGCGCTCGCCGCAGGAGCCCAATGTGCCGGCCATCGCCGAAACCATCCCGGGCTTTGATTTCGCGCCCATCGTCGGCGTGCTGGCTGCCAAGGGCACCCCCGCCAGCGCCATTAATCGCATCAGCGCCGAAATGGCGCAGATCGCCAAGATGCCGGAAGTGATCGCCACGCTGAGCAATGCCGGCATTGAGGCCATCGGCAGCGGTCCGGCCGATTACAACAAAGCCATCCTCGGCGAGAACGAACGCCTCGCAAAGGCTATCGTTGCATCAGGCATCAAACCTGAATAACCCTTACTGAAATCTCTCTTAGCCCTCTCAAGGAACACACCGCGACATGTCAAAACTGAAACTGAGCTTCGGCTGCTGGAACTACGACCGCACCCGCGCCCTGATGGACGGCAGCGTGCAGCCCGACGGCATCGATTTGAACTACCTCAACATGCCGGTGGAGGAAACCTTCTTCCGCATGCTGCGGCACAAGGAGTTCGACATCGCGGAAATGTCGCTCTCGTCGTACACCGTCTCCCTGTTCAACGAGTCGAGGCCCTTTGTGGCGATCCCGGTGTTCCCCTCCCGCTTCTTCCGCCACTCCTGCATCTATGTGAACGCCAACTCAGGCATCCGCGAAGCCAAGGACCTGATCGGCAAACGCGTCGGCAACCCCGAGTACCAGATGACGGCCCCGGTGTGGATACGCGGCATTTTGTCCGACCATTACGGCGTGCCGGTCGACAGCGTGACCTACTTCACCGGCGGCGAGGAAGAGCCCGGCCGTTCCGAGAAGATCAAGCTCGACCTGCCGCCCAACATCAAGGTCGAACGCATAGGACCTGACCAGACCCTGGCGCAGATGCTGCTCGACGGCGAGATCGACGCGCTTTACACCGCGCGCATGCCCTCCAGCTTCCTCAAGGGCGGCGGCAAGGTGCTGCGCCTGTTTGAGGACTACGAACAGGTCGAGCGCAACTACTTCAAAGAGACGGGCATATTCCCCATCATGCACACGGTGGCGATACGCCGCGACGTCTACGAGGCCAACCGCTGGGTGGCGCGTTCCATGATGAAGGCGCTCGAAGAATCGCAGCGCCGCACCTATGAGGACCTCTATGAAACCGCGGCCCTCAAGGCCATGCTGCCCTGGCTGACCTCGCATGTCGAGCAGGTCAGGCGCGAAATGGGCGAGGACTTCTGGCCCTACGGCTTCGAGAAGAACCAGGCCACGCTGCAGACCTTTTTGCGCTACTCGTTTGAACAGGGGCTGTCGAAGCGGCTGCTGAAACCCGAGGAGCTGTTCGCACCGGAATCGCTAGAAGCCTTCAAAATATAGGGTGCCCCCCGGCACACACCCGGCGCACAACAAGATCAAGATGACAAAATGACAAGATGAGACTGGATGTCTGACACCTTTCTGGGCTACCTGCTGGCAAGCGCCGCCTTGCTGCTCTTCACCGCGTCCATCCTGGTCACCAAGGTGGCGTCCCATCGCCTGGACCTCGGCCTGGGCTTCCTGGTCGCCACTTCCGCCAACGTCGCTTTCTCCGCCCTGGCTTTCGGGGTGCAGATGGGCCTGCGCGGCGACGTGCTGCAGTGGAATGCGCAGGCTTTCTGGCTGTTCGCCGCGGCGGGCGTCTTCGCCACCTACCTGGGGCGTTTCTTCTTTTACGAATCCGTCGTGCGCTTCGGCCCGGCCAAGGCCAGCATCTTCCAGATCAGCAGTCCGCTGTTCACGGCCCTGATGGCCTGGCTGTGGCTGGGCGAGCGCCTGAGCGTGCTGGTCGCGCTGGGCATGGTCCTGACCATCGTCGGCCTGATGCTGGTCAGCTACAAGCCCGGGTTTTTCTCACGCCGCGGCACGGCCGCCGTGATGGCGCCCGATGGTGGCCCCGCGCCTGCGGCCCTTCCATCGACCGTGATGCAGCGCGTGCTGCAGTCGGTGTTCCTGCTGGGCGTGGGCAGTTCCATGGCCTACGCGATCGGCAACGTGCTCAGGGGCTCGGCGGTGCGCGGCTGGAACGAGCCCGTGCTGGGCGCACTGGTCGGCGCGGTCAGCGGCCTGGCGCTGCATCTGCTGTTCAGCGCCGGCAAGCGCGAGATCGCCTCGCGCATGCGTGCGGCCGACCGCGGCGGCATGGCGCTTTTTGCACTGATCGGCGTGTCGACGATCAGCGCGCAGATCTGCGTGATCGCCTCCATGCGCTACATACCGCTGTCCGTCGCCACGCTGGTGACCCTGTGCACGCCCATCCTGGTGTTTCCGCTCAGCCACCTGCTGTTCAAGGACAAGGACGCCATCAAGGCCACCACGCTGGCCGGTAGCGGCTTGACATTGCTCGGAATCGCCATCATCGTGATGCGCTGAGCCGCCGGCCCACCGCAGGCCGGCAACATTTCGCCCGCAGACACAAGGCACGCCCATGGACACCCCGGACAAAACGCTGCACCGCGATTACGCCACGGCGGCCGAGGCCATGAAGATCCTCAATGTCAGGCCGCAGACGCTGTACGCCTACGTGAGCCGGGGCTGGATACGCAGCGTGGCCCAGCAGGGCCAGAAGGGAAAGCTCTACCTGCGCGACGACCTCACGCGCGTCGGCATGCGCTCGCTGGCGCGCTCCGGCCACGGCGCAGTGGCGGCCTCGGCCATGAACTGGGGCGAGCCCATCTTCCCGACCTCCATCACCGAAATCACCGAAGAGGGCCCGCGCTACCGCGGCCACCTGGCGGCCGACCTGGTGCGATCCGGCGCTTCCTTCGAAGCGGTGGCCGAACTGCTCTGGACCGGCGAGCTGGCCACCCGCGCGAAAGCCTGGACTGTGCGCAAACCCTCCGCCGAACTCGTCAAGCTCACGCAGACACTGACCACCCTACAGGTGCAGGGCAACGTGCTCGAGTCCTTCGCACTCGTGGTGCTGCTGCTCGGCATGCGGCGCGGCTCTGTGGCCGAGCGCCTGTCGCAGGGCAAAACCTTGCCGGCCGCGCGCGAGATCATGCAGACCGTCGTGGCCTGCTGCGGTTTTGTTGGCGCGGCGCAAGGCTACCGGCCGATGCAGCGCGGCGAGTCCATGGTCACCGGCCTGCTGCACGCATTGGCCGTGCCGCCGACCGCGGAGAACAGCGAAGCCCTGCGCGCCATGCTGATCCTGATGGCCGACCACGAACTGCCGCCCGGCACCCTGGGCGCCCGCGTGGTGGCCTCGGCCGGAGGCACCTTGCACAGCTGCCTGGCCGCCGCGCTGTGCGCGACATCGGGCGTGTCCGTGGGCCGCATGTACGAGCGCGTGGAAGACTTCCTGGGCCAGGCCCCCACCACGGCAGCGCTCGTCAAGCGCGCCCACAAGCTCCATGCCCAGGGCCAGAGCGTGCCCGGCTTCGACCATCCGCTGTATCCCAGGGGCGACCCGCGCGCCGCGCAGCTGCTGGCCATGGTGTTCAACCGTGAGAACCCCGGCCGCGAACTGCGCGCGGTCTCGCGTTTCATCGACGAGATGCGCGCCGGCGCCGGCCTGCTGCCCCGGCAGGAACTGGCCCTGGTCGTGATGGCCCGCGCCATGGGCCTGCCGCGTCAGGCCACGGCCGCGCTCTTCGTGCTGGGCCGGCTCGCGGGTTGGGTTGCGCATGTGCAGGAGCAGCGCGCGACAGGAACGCTGCTGCGGCCGCGTGCGAAGTTTGTAAAGCCGTCAGCCCCCATCCCAACCTTCCCCCAGCGGGGGAAGGAGTAAATCCAGTCCTAGCGTCATCGCAGCGTGCCGCTCTTGCTCCCTCTCCCTCTGGGGGAGGGCAGGGGTGGGGGCCAGCGGCCTCAAAACACGGCACCGCATTGACTGTCATGTTGATTCAGCGTTCAAGATTGAATCAATCTTGGGTCTTCACTAGGATGACTGGCGCCTGCAAATTCGCGCCATAAAAACTGGAGACAAGACATGCCATTCAATCGTCGCACCGGGGTGCTCGCCCTCTGCTTTTCCGGCGCTTTCGCCGCCTTCGCCGGTTCGCCCGGCTGGGCCCAGGACTACCCGACCAAACCCATCCACATCGTCGTGCCGCTGCCGCCCGGCGGCTCCAACGACGTGCTGGCCCGCATCCTGGGCCAGAAGATGTCCGAGTCCTTCGGCCAGCCCGTCATCGTCGACAACAAGCCCGGCGCGGCCGGCAACATCGCCACCGACTTCATGGCCAAGACCGAGCCCGACGGCTACAACATCGCGGTCGCGCCCAACCAGACCGTGGCCGTCAACCCGGTGCTTTATCCCAAGCTGCCCTTTGACGTGAACCGCGACCTGACCGGCATCACGCTGATGGGCCGCGTGCCCATGGTGCTGGTGGTCTCGCCGGCCAAGGTGCAGGCCACCAGCGTGGCTGAACTCATCGCGCTGGCCAAGGCCAACCCCGACAAACTGACCTATGCCTCCGCGGGTTCCGGCAGCCCGCAGCACATGGCGGCCGAGGTTTTTAAATCCATGACCGGAACAAAGCTCACACAGATTCCCTACAAGGGCTCCGCGCCGGCACTGGTCGATGTGCTGGGCGGCCAGGTCGACGTGATGTTCTGCCCCATGAACTCCGCGCTGCCGCACATCCGCAGCGGCAAGCTGCGCGCCCTGGGCACCACAGGCACCAAACGCGTCGAGCTGCTGCCCAACGTGCCGACGATTGCCGAGACCGTGCCCAGCTATGAAAGCGACATCTGGATAGGCATGGTGGCCCCGGCCAAAACGCCGGCCGCCATCATCCACAAGCTCAATGCCGAGCTGCGCCGTTCGCTGGCGCTGCCCGACGTGCAGGCCAAGCTGGCCGAGCAGGGCATTTATGCCGAGACCAGCACGCCCGCCGAGTTCACAAAACTCATCGCCGACGACCAGAAGCGTTGGGCTGCGGTAATAAAGGCCGCCAACATCAAGCCAGAGTAAGCGGCCACCCCCTTTTTCATCAGGAGATTTCATGACTCTTCCTTCCGGCTCCGCCGTGCGCCGCGACATTCCCCAGCCTTCCGAACCGGAAGACACCGTCTGGGCCAGCGATGCCATCGCCGACATGCTGCGCGCGATGGACATCCCCTATGTGCTGCTGAACCCGGGCGCCAGCTTTCGCGGCCTGCACGACAGCATCGTCAACCACCTCGGCAACGAGAAGCCGCAGATGATGGTGGTGCTGCATGAAGAGCACGCGGTGGCCATCGCCCACGGCTACACCAAAGTCACAGGCAAGCCGCTGATCGCCATCCTGCACAGCAACGTCGGCCTGATGCACGGCTCCATGGCGATCTTCGACGCCTGGGTGGACCGCGTGCCCGTCATCGTGCTGGGCGCCACCGGCCCGGTCGACGCCAACAAGCGCCGGCCCTGGATCGACTGGATACACACGGCGCAGGACCAGGCCGCCCTGGTGCGCCACTTCATCAAGTGGGACTGCCAGCCCGCGTCCATCCCCTCGGCGCAAGAGGCCCTGCTGCGCGCGCGGCAGATTGCCACCACCGCACCCCAGGGGCCGGTCTATGTCTGCTTTGATGCTGCGTTGCAGGAATCCAAACTCAGCGAGCGCCCGGCCATTCCCGACCCGGCGCGCTACCTCGCGCCGCCGCAGGCACGCCCTTCGGACGACATCGTCGCGCTGGCTGCGGCGCTGCTGTCCGGTGCCGGCCGTCCGGTGATCCTGATGGGCCGCGTCACCCGCAGCGAAGCCGCCTGGGCCGAGCGCATCCAGCTGGCCGAAACCCTGAACGCCGAAGTGCTGACCGACCTGCGCGTGGGCGCGGCCTTTCCGACCGACCATCAGCTGCATGCAGCACCCAGCGGCGCCTTCCTCACGCCCAATGCGCAGCAAGTGCTGCGCGAAGCCGACGTGGTGCTGAGCCTGGACTGGCTGGATCTCTCCGGCACGCTCAAGCAGGCCTGGGGCGACAAGCCCGTGGGCAGCAAGATCATCCAGGTCTCGGTCGACCACTACAGCCACAACGGCTGGAGCATGGACCACCAGGGCCTGCCGCCCGTCGACGTCTTCATGCTGTGCGAGCCCGAGCCGGCAGTGACCCTGCTGAACCAGCACGTCAAAGCGCGCAAGACACCCGCGCCCGCCAAACGGCCGCTGCCGGTGTATCCGCCGGTGCAGCCCGTGCCGGGCGCCTCGGGCGCCAGCAACATGATGGTGTCCACGCTGGCGGCTACGCTCAAGCGCGCCGTCGGCGACCAGAAGGTCTGCCTGATGCGCCTGCCGCTGAGCTGGAGCGGCGAGATGTGGGACTTCAAACATCCGCTGGACTTCCTCGGTTATGACGGCGGCGGCGGCATCGGTTCCGGTCCCGGCATGTCCATAGGCTCGGCGCTGGGCCTCAAGGGCAGCGACCGCCTGCCCGTCGCGGTGATAGGCGACGGCGACTACATGATGGGCGTCAACGCGCTCTGGACGGCCGCCAATGCGCGCATCCCCATGCTGGTCGTGGTCTGCAACAACCGCTCCTTCTTCAACGACGAGGTCCACCAGGAGCGCGTGGCACGCCAGCGCAAGCGCCCGATCGAGAACCGCTGGATAGGCCAGCGCATCAGCGACCCGCCGCCCGACCTCGCCATGATGGCGCGCGGCCAGGGCCTGACGGGAATCGGCCCGGTCGAAGACGCGGGTGAACTCGAGAAGATCCTGGTCGACGCGATTGCCGCCGTGAAGCGCGGCGAAACCGTGGTGGTCGACGTGGTGGTGCAGACCGGCTACAGCGCGGCCATGACGGCGGGGCTCACGCGGTCGAAAGACTGAGCCTTTTTTCCCCCGGCTTTTTTCCCTCTCCCTCTGGGAGAGGGTTAGGGTGAGGGCCGGCGGCTTTCGAACGACCACAGATTTTCAATACGGGGAACCCTCACCCCCGCCCTCTCCCCAGGGGAGAGGGAGTCATACGAAGCAAAGGAAACACACACATGCGCGCACACGAAATCCCCGCCGGCATCCTGCCGACCCAACGCGGCCTCTACTACGGCGGCGCCTGGCATGCGCCCAAGGCCGGCGGCTATGCCGAGACTTTCAACCCGACCTATAACGAAGCCATCACCAGCGCCCCCATCGCCGATGCGGCCGATGTGGATGCCGCCGTGCAGGCTGCCCACGCGGCGTTTCCGGCCTGGGCCGCCACGCCGCCCGTGGAGCGCGGCCGCTACCTGCGAAAGGCTGCCGCCGTGCTGCGCGAGCATGCGGTGCCGCTGGCGCTGCTGGACTCGCTCAACAACGGCAACCCGGTGTCGGCCCTGGCCATGGACGCGGGCTTTGCCGCCGACTGCCTGGATTACTTCGCGGGCCTGGCCACCGAGATCAAGGGCGAGACCATCCCCATGGGCGACGGCAACTTCAACTACACGCTGCAGGAGCCGCTGGGCGTGATCGCCCGCATCGTCGCCTACAACCACCCCTTCATGTTCGCCGCCGCCCGCCTGGCCGCGCCGCTGGCCGCCGGCAACACCGTGGTGGTGAAGTCGCCCGACCAGGCGCCGCTGTCCATCCTGCGGCTGGCCGAACTCGTGGGCGACATCTTCCCGCCCGGCGTCGCCAATTTTCTGTGCGGCGGCCGCGAGTGCGGCGACGCCATGGGCAAGCACCCGCTGGTGCGCAAGATCACGCTGATAGGCGGCGTGCCCACGGGCAAGGCTGTCATGAAGACGGCGTCCGATAACCTGAAGCCCGTGCTGCTGGAACTGGGCGGCAAGAACGCGCTGATCGCCTACCCCGATGCCGATCTCGACAAACTCGTCAACGGCATCATCGGCGGCATGAACTTCACCTGGTCGGGCCAGAGCTGCGGCTCCACCAGCCGCGTCTTTCTGCACGAGTCCATCCACGACGCGGTGCTGGAGAAAGTCGTCAAGCTGCTGCCCGAGCGCCACAAGCCCGGCATCCCGACGGACCCCAGGACCACCATGGGCTCGCTGGTCAGCCGCGCGCAGCTGGAGAAAGTGCAAGGCTATGTCGCCAAGGGCCTGGAAGACGGCGGCCGCCTGGTGTGCGGCGGAAAGCAGCCCACTGACGAAGCGCTGAAGGACGGCTTCTTCTACGAAGCCACCGTGTTCGCCGACATGAAACCGCACATGCGCCTGGCGCAGGAAGAGGTTTTCGGCCCCATCATGTCGGTCTTTAAATGGACTGACGAAGACAGCCTGTTCGAGCAGGTCAACGGCGTGGACTTCGGCCTCACCGGTTCCATCTGGACGCAGAACATCAACACCGCGCACCGCGCCGCCAAACGCATACACACCGGTTATGTGTGGATCAACAACTCCAGCCAGCACTTCATGGGCGCGCCTTTCGGCGGCGTCAAGCAGTCGGGCATAGGGCGCGAGGAATGTTTTGCCGAGCTCATGGAGTTCACGTACACCAAGAACGTGAACCTGAAGCTCGGCTAAAGCCCCCGCACAGCCCGTGGGGCTGTGCGGTGTTCAGCCCGCCATCCGGCCGAAACGCCCCGCGTTGAAATCCTTCATCGCCTGCAGGATTTCCTCGCGGGTGTTCATCACGAAAGGCCCGTGGCCCACGATGGGCTCGTCAATCGGCTCGCCGCTGAGCAGCAGCAGGGTGGCGTCGCCGTTGGCCTCGATCTGCAGCGCTTCGCCTTCGCGCTCCAGCAGCGCCATCTGCGCTTCGCGCACCACGTCCTGGCCGTTGATCTGCACCGTGCCGCGCAGCACCACCAGCGCCGCCGTGCGGCCTTCGGGAATGGTCAGCACCACCGTCTTGCCCTCGCGCAGCCGCATGTCCCACACGTCGATAGGCGTGAAGGTGCGCGCCGGCCCCTTGTGGCCCTCATAGTCACCCGCGATCACGCGCACGCTGCCCGCGCCGTCCGGCAGGTCCACCCGCGGGATGTCCTTGTCCAGGATGCCCTGGTAGCCCGGCGCCGCCATCTTGTCCTTGGCGGGCAGGTTCACCCACAGCTGCACCATTTCAAACGGCCCGCCCGTGCGCGTGAATTCGCGCGAGTGAAATTCCTCATGCAGGATGCCCGAGGCCGCCGTCATCCACTGCACGTCGCCCGGGCCGATCACACCGCCGTTGCCGGTGGAGTCGCGATGCTCCACTTCGCCCTTGTAGACGATGGTCACGGTCTCAAAGCCGCGGTGCGGGTGCTGGCCCACGCCGCGCGGCGTGTCGGTGGGCTCAAACTGCGCCGGGCCGGCGTAGTCCAGCAGCAGGAAGGGGCTCACATGCGAGCCCAGCGTGTCATAGGTGAACAGCGAACGCACGGGGAAACCGTCACCCACCCAGTGGCCGTGGGGGTTGCTGTAAATGCCCAGAACTTTTTTCATCGCGTGTTTCTCCTGTTTCCTGTGGTGAGGCCGGCAAGAAGCGGGCCAGCACAGCGCAGATGGGGGCAGATAGGCGCCCCATTAGGGGGCAAAACCGCATGTCTGCGTCCTGTTTTTAGAACAATTGGGAGGGACACGCTGGCATAGGGGAATTGCCCCCCGGAAGCGCCAGGCAGGCGACAGGAAAGCGTCCGATACCGCACCGCACCATATTCCCACACGCCATCGCGCAGGAGCGGCTAGGCTGCTTTTTTGAACCCACCCATCCATCGCCAGGGAGAACCGGAATGACGGCCGATCCATCGCGCCGCGAGGTTTTTGATATTGCCGGCTGCAAAATTTCCACTGTGCTCGCCGGAAGCCGGAGCAATCCCGCCTTCCTGCTCCTGCACGGGTTTCCAAGCTCGTCAAGGACCTTCAGGAACATCATTCCGCGCTTGTCGGAAAGGTGTTTTGTGATCGCGCCGGATCTTCCGGGTTTCGGCCAGTCAGGCCTCATTCCCGATCCGGCCTTCGCGCGCTTCACCGATGTGATCGAGGGCCTGCTGGAAAAGCTTGGCGTGACCAGTGCCTACCTGTATGTGCACGACTACGGTGCACCCGTCGCGCTCGACCTCGCGATGCGCGACCCGCGCCGCGTGCGGGGTCTGGTCGTCCAGAATGCGAATGCACATCGCACAGGCTTTGGCCCGGCCTGGCAGGACACGATTGCCTATTGGGATACGCCGTCGAAAGAGAATGAAGAAGCCGCCACGGCTCACTTGAACTTCGAGGGGGTGCGGGCCCAGTACGTGGGCGGCATACCGGAGGACATCGCCTCGCGCATCTCCGCCGACAACTGGACAGAGGATTGGCGCATCATGAGCCGGCCCGGCCATCTTGAACTGCAGCGCGCCCTGGTCAAAGACTATGGCCGTTATGCCGACCGGTTCAAGGACATCGGCCGCTACCTGCGCCAGCACCAGCCGCCGGCGCTCCTGCTCTGGGGACGGCATGACAGCTTCTTCGACTGCGCTGAAATCGTGTCCTGGCTGCGGGACTTGCCGCGCATGGAGGCGCATGTCCTCGACGGTCCGCATTTCTTGCTCGAGACCCATGCTGCGTATTGCGCGGAATTGATGGTCGATTTTGTGAAAGAGAGAGGGTGACATTTAAAAAGGGGTGCATGCCATGAACAAGAAAGCCGGTTCCCACGAGATGGAGCAAGCGGTGCGGCAATTGTTTGAGCGTTATGAAGGAAATTTCAACGCTGGCTTGAAGGGTGAAGTCGACCTGCCGGCCGTCGCAGCGCTGTATGCGGATTCGTTTATCGCCGCATCGCCCTCGGGCCTCTTCGCGGGCAAGAACGATGAAGAATTCAAAAAGGTGACCATGCAAGGTTTCAAGCATTACCGTGAAACAGGTGTGCAGCAAATGGTGGTGCGCAATCTCCAAGTCTCGGCCATCGACGAGCTTCACGGACTGGCCCGTGTGCAATGGAGCGCGACCTACAAGGTCAAAGGCCAGGAAAAAGTCATCCCCTTCACCAACGTCTACCTGGTGCGCCTCGAAGGCGCTGCTGCCAAGGTGTTCGGCTGGATCACAGGGGATGAGGAAGCGCTGCTGCGCCAGCACGGCATCGGGTGAGCCACTGCTGGGCGACTGGCAAGCGGCCGGCCATCACAATTGACATCCAGGGTCTGCAATCAGTATCGTCATAATCATGAAAACAATGAAACTGCATGAAGTTCCTGGCGCATTGCTGGCCGTGGAATACGAGGCCATCCATGGAGCAGCTGGCATGCCGGTTCTTTTCCTGCACGCCAACGTCGCAGATCGAAGAATGTGGCAAGGCCAATGGGACTGGCTGGCAACAATCCATCCTGTGGTGAGTTACGACCGTCGTGGCTTTGGAGAATCGCGCACATTGAGGCCAACGCCATATTCAAATGTGGCCGACCTTTGGGACGTGATGGATTCTTTGGGATATGACCGTGCGGTGTTGATAGGCTGTTCCATGGGAGGCCGTGTGGCCATCGACGCGGCATTGGCGCGGCCAGACCGGGTGAGCGGTCTGGTGCTGGTTTCCCCCGGTGTTAGCGGCGCGCCGGCACCACGATTCGGCGATTCGGTCAAAGCCTTGATGGATGCGATCAGCGCTGCTACGTCTCAGGGCGACCTGGATGCAAAGAATGAGCTTCAGGCGCGTCTTTGGCTGGACGGCCCCTTGAGTGCGTCGGAGCGGGTAGGCGGTGAGATCCGCCGGCTCTTCCTCTCGATGAACGGTACCGCTTTACGGGCAGCCAACCCTGGCCCGGCATCCGAAGAACCTTCAGCATGGGAACAGCTGGAAGCGATCAACGCGCCTACGCTCGTGATGTGGGGCGATCTTGACCTCCCGCACTTGCAGGAAAGATGCGCGCTGCTTGCGCAGCGCATACCCGGGGCCCAAAGCTGCGTACTTCAGGGCACGGCGCATCTGCCGGCACTGGAAGCACCCCAGGAATTCAACCTGGCGCTCGGGCGATATTTTGAAGGTTTGCCGCGGCGATAGAGATAGCCAGCCTTTGCCATGAACATCCTCCGCCGGACGTTAGTGCAATAGCTGAGGCGGGAGGTCGCCGCGACTGCCGGGCGGCAGGTTCTGCCAGCGCCGGTAGTCGAGCCACTCCAGACCCGGCTGCCCTCCTTCCCCCATGGCCAACGCTACGAGGTCTGCTGCGATTGACAGACCGTTCGCGCCGTTGGCAAAGAACACGAGGCCACGTCGATGCGTGCGCGATACCACTGCGAAGGCCTTGGTGTTTCCGTTGTCGCCCCAGTGCCAAAACGCTTCGTCCCCGTTTCGTTGTTGCAGCCCCCAACCGAGGCCCCAGGTGACTTCGTCCGAAAGCGGTGTTGCCGGCCGGCCGATGCTGCTCGTAAATGGCCCCACGCGAACCTGGCTGCGCAGCATCTGCGCGGCGGTGTCCGGCTTCAGTCGCTCGCCGTTTAACACTGCGACCAGGAAGCGCCCGAAATCAGGTGCGGTGGTGCTCAGGCTGGCGGCCGGGTTCGCAGATGCCCAGCGCCGCTGCCCCTGCGGCTCGCCGCGTGCGTCATGGCCGAAAACCTTGCGTTGCGCATGGCTGTCTTGCCAGAGGAAGCTGCTGTGCATCATGCCCAGGGGGTCGAAAACCAGCCGCTTTACCGTGCGCTCGGTGCTTTCCCCGGTGATGCGTTCCACCACACGGGCAAGGTAGACAAAGCCTTCTCCTGAATAGCTGAAGCGATCACCCGGGGTGAAATGAATCGTCAAGGGTGCGCCCGCCGTCCTCCAGTTCGGAAAGCCCGTGCGATGGCTCAGCACATGGCGCGCTGTCATCTGCGCAAGGCGCGGGTCTTCTCCCACTTCGTAGCCACCCGGGAGGTAGTGCACGAGCGGAGTGTCCAGCTCGAGCAGGTCGGCGTCCACGAGTTGCAGCACCGCATAGGCGAAAACCGCTTTACTCAGTGAAGCGGCCTCGAACACGGTGTCCTCCGCCACCGGTTCCCGCGTGCGCGCATTCGCCAGGCCGAACGTACCGTGCCAGGCTAATCCTTTGTCGGTCACGAGTGCCATGGATAGCCCCGGCACCCTGGCGCCGGCCATCAGCGCCGGTGTCTGGCGTTGCAGGCGCTCGGCTGCTTCGTCCAGAGGTGGAAGTACACCCACCTGCGCAGCGGACGCGGCAAGCGCATTGAGGATCAAAATGACGGCGGTAGCGAGATGGCGCATGCGAATGACTCCTGCAGAGCCACGGCCTTGACCGCAGCTGATAACCACAGGCTCTTGGGCCGGACCCATGTACGGCTACTCACCGCGATGGAAGTCTAGCCTACGTTGCTGTACCTGGAACTGCGCTCGGATGTCATCGCCATCCGCTCGTGCTCAATGAGTTGGCCGCTTGGCGTATATCTTTTTGACAGGAGGGCTGGATGGGGAATGGAAATTGCCGCTAAATCTTCAAAGAATTCAAGATCCAGGGTAGGGATATGGAGCGGGTGAAGGGAATCGAACCCTCGTATGAAGCTTGGGAAGCTGCCGTTCTGCCATTGAACTACACCCGCATCTAGGTGGCTGCTGACGAGCCACTTTTTGCGCTAAAGCCGCGCCAGGGGCGGGCTCGCGGCGATTTTACACCCCGGCCTTCGGCCTTCAAGCACGCCAGTACGGCTCGGGCAACTCCGGCAGCGAAAGCTCAGGCTGGTCCTGCTCGCGCAGCGCCGCCTGCAGCCCGTGCTGCAGCTTGCCGGGCTGCTCCATGCCGGCGCACAGGGTTTCGATATGGGCCCTGGCCGTGACGCGGTCGTTGTGCACGCCGAAAACGGTTTGCGCCTTCTTGAGCCAGTCCAGCCAGTCTTCGATGGCTTTAACGTCGTAGCGGCCGGCGATGAACTCGGTGAGGTAGCGCAGCTTTTTGGCGGTGATGCGCAGGCGGTGCAGGCGCGTGGGGCTTAGCTGTTCCAGCCGGGGCAGGGCCTGCCGCAGCCTGTGGCCCAGTTTCTCGAGCTGCGCCGTGAGCGCGTCAAAGGGCACGGGTGGACCTTCGTCCTCGGGCTGGGCGAGGCAGCGGCCCAGCTGCAGCAGCAGGTGCTGGGTATCGCGTTCCGCTAGGGCGGCCTGGGCCTGCAGGCGCGCGGTGGCCTGTTGCAGGGCGATGCCCTCCTGCAGTTTTTGCCGCAAGGCCGCATCGTGCAGACTGTCCGCCAGCGGCGACCAGGTTTCTTCGACGAAGACGTCCCAGTCGCGGGCGGCGCCCAGGCGCTGGCCCAGTGCGCGCAGGCTGTCCTGCAAGGGCGCCAGCGCGTCCTGCCGCCATTCGGCCGCGCCGGCCAGCGGGCCGCAGGCCACACGCAGCCGCCGCACCGCGACGCGCAACTGGTGCAGGTATTCGCTGTCGTAGTGCCCGGCCTGGGGCTGGGCGAGGAAGCCGGCTTCATTGGCCTGCCAGTGGGCCAGGCAGGCTTGCACGGCCTCCCGCGCGGTGTCACGGGCGTCCTCACCCGGAGGTGTTGCCAGTTCAGCGGCCTTGACGGCGGGTTCCAGCGCCGCGCCGCGGGCCAGCCGGTCGCCGCGTTCGGCCTTGCTGCGGCTGTCCAGCACCAGCGGGTGGCGTTCCACCAGCAGCAGGGCCAGCGCGAACAATTCGTCCACCGGCCCGCCCTTGAGTTCCAGTTCCACCTCGCACAGCGCTTCGCTGTGGTCCCCGGCCAGGATTTCGCCGTGGTCGATGGCGACCTCGATGATGCCGCCCGCGGCGCCGGTGACCTGGCGGATCTCGCGTTCAAAGCGGGTGCGGAATCGCGGCTGTAATGTGTCTTTGAGGGGCGCCAGAACGGGCTCAAAAGCTGTACCGGCCAGCGGCCCCCATTCGAGCGCCGGGCCGGCGACGGGGAATTCGATTTCCTCGCGCTGGTGCAGGCCGGCGCGGCTGCTGCCGCCGCCCTTGGCGGTTTGCAGCCAGTGCTTGCCGTCGCTGCGCAGGCGCAGGCCTATGCCGGCCTGGGCCAGCGCGCGCTGCGGCGTGTCAAAGTAGATGTTGTCCAGCTGCTTGCGCGTGGCGCGGGTATGGGCCCACAGCGGGTCGGCGCGCAGCGCGGCCAGCGCGTCGGGGGGCAGCCTCAGCTTGAGTTCGATTTCCATGGGGGTGTGTGCGGCGCCGAACGCGCGGCGACAAGAGTCATGGTACTGCGCAGCAGCGCGCCAGGAGAACCCTCAGGCAAAGGCCCTCACCGAATCAAGGCCGCAGGTAAGCCCAGCCTTCGTGCTGCCTTCAGCGCCGCGGTGGGCGTGGTCGACGCCACTACCATCACGCTGCGCACCATGGAAACCCTGCCCAAGGTCAGCGGCAGGCTGTTGCTGATCGCGCTGGTGATCGTGATCTTCACGGTCTGCTTCCGGCTGATCTGCCATCTCATCAACCCTTAGCGCCGTAAGCTGAACCAGCGCTTTCACCGGCCGGTGCGGGCGGCCAACCCACCGTTATCAAGTTGTGCCAAACCATCGCGTCGTTTGTATGAGCAACTCTTTGGCGTCGAATATCGACTCGCTTGCCCACCCGACGACGCCATCCGGGCGTACGAGCACCGCACTCAGGCCGAACCGGGTGTCGGTGCTTGCACGCGCGTATGCGAGGCGGTCTTTCCAGGCTCCGGCGATGGGTCTCAAGGTGTAGTCGCCGAACTCAAGCAACAAGCCCTTTCCGGCACGCAGGTAATCAGCAAGTTTTCGGCCATCGGACACTTCGAAGTCCGGCGCACTTCGACCGACAAGCGGATGCGCGTTGCCAAGGTCATACCGCAAGGTCGCACCCCATACCCGCTCGGCGAAATAGGTCGCGCCGTCCTGCGTCTCAATGAGGTCGCGCATGATGCTTCCGAGAGCGCGGGAGCTTTCGCCCGGCCGCATGAGCGCGACCTGGGCGCGCGACCAGTCCAGAATTTGCGCACCCACGGGGTGGCGCTCGGCGGCATAGGTATCCAGCAGCTCGCCCGGCGCTTCGCCCCGAATGGTGGAGGCAAGCTTCCATCCGAGGTTCATGGCGTCTCCCAATCCCAGGTTCAAGCCTTGCCCGCCGAGCGGCGAATGGATATGGGCGGCATCACCGGCGAGAAGCACCCGCCCTTTGCGGTATTGGCCGGCCTGAAAAGCCCGGTCGGTCCACGTGGTGGCGAGCCTGAGCGCCGTGACGGTGACGCCGGAGCCGGCGACACGGCGCAAGACCGACTGCACATGCTCCAGGGTCATGGGTTGGTTGCGGTGAAACGCACCCCCGTCAAAGTCAACCATTGCAATCGTTCCCGGGGGCTGGAACGTGTACACCCCGGTGGGGGTGTACTGGCGCCCAGGCGTCAGCTTCTCCGGGTCGGCCAGCTCGACTTCAACCGAGTAGCCCGTGAACTCCGGCTGCGTACCCAAGAAATCAAAACCACCGGCTTTGCGCACGGTGCTGCGGCCGCCATCACATCCGACGAGCCAGCGGGCGCGGAAGGTGTGGGTACCCGCGAGGACATCCACGTGATCGTCTGAAGCGCTGAACCCGTCCACGGCAACACCTCGCAGGATTTCGGCCCCCAGGGCAGTCGCATGCGCGTCCAGCACGGCTTCGAGGTCCGCCATGGTCGAAACCATGGGCGCGCTTGCCGGGTTGGGGAGGCAGTATGGCCACCGCTTGCTGTCGATGTTGTCCTGGAAGAACTGGATACCTGCGAAGTGTCCGCCGGGGCGCCGCGTCTGCCCCATCCAATGCGCGACAGGCGCCGGCTTGCCGTCGGGGGCCTTGGCTCTTTGCACCTGCAAGGCTTGAACTTCTCCCAGGAGTCCTCTGCGATAGAGCGCTTCGGCAGTGGGAATTGAAAGCCCGCGCATGCCAAAGGGAAGCCTCTTGAGCGGAGAGTCCGGGTTGTCGGCCTGCTCGAGCACCAGGACGGATGCGCCGCCCAGCCGCAGTTCACCGGCCAGCAGCAAGCCAACCGGGCCAGCCCCGACGACTACGACGTCATAGATGGAAGAATTGTTCATGTCCGCTCCTGAGTGATGTCCGGCCGGAGCGGTTCGTCGACATTGAGAACCACACGGACGAACATGGGACGCCCGTACGGCATCGGTATTCGTCGTGGGGCCTCCGGCGATGTGCGGAGGCAGAGCTCTCGTTTCTGAAAGGACCTGGACTGACCATACCAAGTCTGCCTTTTTCGACAGCCCCAGTGTAGCAAGGCCTCCAGCTCACCCGGAACAGTCCATGGCCGGGTCGTGGCAACCGCCGGATAACAATCAGGGCCGCAGGTACGCCCAGCCTTCGTGCTGCTTCTTCATGATCTCGGTGACGCCGGCGGGCACATAGCTGATGCCGGCCAGCATGTCGTCCTTCGTCAGCTTCTGGCCGCGCATGGTGTTCTCGCAGGCGGTGACCTTGATGCCGGCCTTGGCGGCGTCGGCGATGCGCGAGCCGGTCGGTGATTCGAGCTTGAGCATGCCTATGCCCGGGCCGTAGGCGACGATCTCGATCTCGACGTTGGCCGCGCCCACGTCGTCCTGCAGGTTCTTGGCGTTGTTGAGCGCCAGGTTCCATTTGGCCGGGTCGTTGTCGCTGACCTGGATCACGATGCCCTGGCGTTTGCCGCCTGTGGACTGGGCGTGGACGCTGAGAAGGACGGTGGCGAGGGCTGCCGCGGCGCCGGCCTGGAGTACGAGTCTGCGGTTCATGGGGAAGTCTCCTGATGGGAGGCTTATTTCAACACAAGGGCCGCAGGCCCCCATCCCAACCTTCCCCCAGCGGGGGAAGGCGTAAAACCGCCACTCTTCTCCCTCCCCCGCTGGGGGAGGGCAGGGGTGGGGGCCAGCGGCCTTCAAAAGGACCAGGGTTGACTATTTACCGCCGGTTGCGGGCAGCGGCACTGCAGGTACGACAGGCGGATTGCCGCCTGAATGGATGTGATGGTCGGGCGACTTGACCAGCTTGCGCACAAACACCACCACCTGCCACACGACCAGGATGCCGATGACACCCAGCAGGGTGCCGCTGATGGGGCGATTCACGAAGACGTTGAAGCTGCCGCGGCTCAGCAGCATGGCGCGGCGGAAGTTCTCCTCCAGCATGGGACCGAGGATAAAGCCGAGCAGCAAGGGCGCCGCCTCCATGTCCAGGCGCAGGAAGAGGTAGCCGATGAAGCCGAAGACGGCGGTGGTGTAGATGTCGTCCAGGCTGTTGTTGATGCTGTAGGTGCCTATGCAGCAGAAGAACAGGATGGCCGGGAACAGCACGGTGTAGGGGATCTTGAACACCGACAGCCAGTAGCGCACCAGCGGCACGTTGAGGACCAGCAGGAAGCAGTTGCCTATCCACATGCTGGCCACCAGGCCCCAGAACAAATCGGGGTGGGTGGCGATCATGTTGGGGCCGGGCTGTATGCCCTTGACCACGAAGGCCGCCATCATCAGCGCCATGACGGCGTTCTCGGGAATGCCGATGGCCATCAGCGGGATGAAGCTGGTGCGCGCGGCGGCCTCGTCGGCCGCCGCCTGGCCGGCCACGCCTTCGATGCAGCCGGTGCCGATCTCGTGCTTGTACTTGCTGAATTTCTTGTCGGCGGCATAGGCGGCGAACTGGGCGATGGTGGGGCCGCCGCCGGGCAGTATGCCCAGGATGGACCCGATCACGCTGCCGCGCAGGGCGCTGGGGATGATGCGCTTGAACTCGGGCCAGGTCGGCATGAGTTTGATCTTGCCGTTGAAGGGCGTGAGCACGTTTTTGTTGTCGAGGTTTTTCACGACCTCGGCAATGCCGAAGCAGCCCAGCGCGATGCTGATCAGGCCTATGCCGTCCATCAGGAAGGGCAGGTTCATGGTGTAGCGCGCGACGCCGCTGTTGACGTCGGTGCCGACCATGCCGAGCAGCACGCCGACCATGGCCATGGCCAGGCCGTTGAGCAGGCTGCCGCTGCTGACAAAACTCACGCAGAAGAATCCGAGCAGCATCAGCGCGCAGTAATCGGCCGGCCCGAACAGGAAGCCGACCTCGCCGAGCGCGGGCGCCATGGTCGACAGCACGACGATGGCCACGGTGCCGCCGATGAAGCTGGAGACGCCGGCCGTGAAGAGCGCCAGGCCGGTCTTGCCCTTGAGCGTCATCTGGTAGCCGTCAATGCAGGCGACGATGCTGCTGGCGTGCGGGATCTTCATGGTGATGGCGCTGACGCTGTCGCCGTATTGCGCGCCGTAGTAGATGCCGGCCAGCATGATGAGCGCGCCGCCGGTGGGGATGGAGTAGGTCAGCGGCAGCAGCAGGCTGATGGTGGACAGGGGGCCGAGCCCGGGCAGCAGCCCGATCAGCGTGCCCACCGTGCAGCCCAGGGCGCAGTACAGCAGGTTTTGCAGGGTCAGCGCATGTTCGAAACCGAACGCGAGGTTGTGAAAGACTTCCATATCAGTACAGCGGCAGGCCGAGGCCGAGAAATTGTTTGAAGGCAAAGGCCACGGCGACCAGGCCGATGGAGATCTTGATGTTGCGCACCACGGAATACGAGGTGCCGGCCAGTGTGGAGCAGAACACCAGGAAGACGATCCCCAGGATCATGTTGACGTACTGGGACAGCACCGAAAAGCCCACCAGGCTCAGCAGGATGATGGCGATGTTCTTGACGCTGTAGTCCAGGGGAACGGGGCCGACGAAGTGCGAGCGCACCACCGTGAGCACGCCGATGATGAACAGGAAGGAGCTCACCATCAGCGGGAACAGGCCGGGCCCGGAGCGGCTCAGCTCGCCCAGTGTGTAGTTGAAGGACACGCCGCCGAAGACCAGGGCGATCGCCATGAGGCACAGGCCGCGGACGAAGTTGCGGTTGTTCAGGTTCATGGGAAGCACCTCCGGGGCCGCGCCGGCGGGGCCTTGTCGGTGAATGAAGGGTGGGTCATCGCGTCTCCTGCTAATGTCCCGGCTCTCCGGTCCTGCACAGCGCAGGCGGCGGGCGTTCGGGCTGGAGGCGATGTTAGGAAGCGAGGCTTCCAATCGGCTTTCGTTTTACGCGGCGGGGGCCAAAATACGTGTTATCACTAACGCCCGAAGCGGCGCTCCGGGCCGTTCAGCCGGCTGCCAGCGGCAGGCGCAGGATGGCGCGCAGGCCGGCGCCGGCGGCCGTGTCCGCGAGCTCGATGTCGCCGCCGTTGCGCCGCGCATAAGCGCGCGCGATGGCCATGCCCAGCCCGGCGCCGTGCGAGCCTTTTTCGGCGCCCGGGTCGGCCGAATGGAAGCGTTCGAAGACCTGCGCGCGCCGCTCGGGGGCAATGCCGGGGCCGTCGTCGCGGACCTCGGCCAGGGCCATGCCGTCCAGCACGGACACCATCACGGTGATGTGCCCGCCGGCCGGCGTGTAGGCAATCGCGTTGTGCACCAGGTTGGACAGCGCCTCGTGCAGCTCGGGGCCGCGCGCCCGCACCGGGACCACGGGTGCATCCTGCCGTGCGCCTGTTTCCGGTGAGTCGCCGCGGGCGTCGACCCAGCCCAGGTCCTGGTTCTTCTCGTGGGCCAGCGCCAGGTACTGCAGCACCACCTCCCTGGCGATGGTGTTGAGGTCGACGATGCCGGGCGTGTCGGACACATGGGCGGGCGCCGCGCCCTCATTGGCGTGGGCCAGCGACAGCAGTTGCTCGCACAGGCGCCGGCTGCGCGCGATCTGGGCGACCATGGCGCGCAGGGTGGCGTGAAGTTGCCCGGTGTCTTTTTCGCGCAGCGCCACGCCGGCCTGGGTCAGCATGATGGCCAGCGGCGTGCGCAGCTGGTGCGAGGCATCGGCCAGAAATTGCGACTGCTGCTCCAGCAACTCGCGGTAGCTGGCCAGGTGCTGGTTGAGGGCGTCGACCAGGGGCGCGACTTCATGCGGCACGTCGCGGGTGTCCAGGGGCTGGAGGTCGGTGCCTTTGCTTTTCAGCACGGATTTGCGCAGCCGCTCCAGCGGCTGCAGCGACCAGGTCACGCCCAGCCAGACCAGCAGCACCATCACCAGCACCATGCGCGCGTCGCGTATCAGCTCCTGCCGCAGGGTGGCGGCCTGCGCCCGGTCACGCGGGACTGTGGTTTCCGCGACCTGGACCAGCAGCCTGAAATTCCCGCCGCGCCCGTCCAGCACCTGGCTTTGCAGCGCCACCACACGCACCGGATGACCCGCGTAGAAGTCGTCGTACCAGACGGGCCAAACCGCGGCGGGGGAGTAGAGGTCCGGCGATGAAGGCGATGAGAGCGGCGGCGGCGCGGGCAGGTCTGTGACGCCCAGCAAGGTGATCTCGCGCGGGGCGGCCGGCTTCCCGGCCTGTGCATCCCCCAGCTCTGTCAGGCCGACGTGCAGGTATTTCTGCAGGGGACCGGCGGCGGCGAACAGGGCTTGCACGCCGGCCGATGCATTGAGGCGCAGTGAGCCGTCCGGCGCCGGCGCCACGCTGCTTTGCAGCACATGCGCAGCCTCGAGCATGCTCTGGTCGTAGGCCTCCTGCACCTGGTCACGCAGGGCGCGGTAATCGTTCCAGCTGTCCAGGGCCAGCAGGCCCAGGATGGCCGGGAGCAGCAGCGTGAGCAGGCGCGCGCGTATGCCGAAGCGATCGGGGTCAGTGCGCAGTATTTTCATGCGCGGTGCTGTCCGGCGTGATGCTTTCGAGCATGTAGCCCAGGCCGCGCACGGTGACGATGCGCACATCGCCGCCGTCGAGCTTGCGGCGCAGCCGGTGCAGCACCAGCTCGATTGCATCGGGGCCGGCATTGCTGTCGGCCGGGAAGACCTTGCCGGAGAGCTGCGATTTTTCCACCGGCGTGCCGCTGCGCGCGAGCAACACCGACAGGGCCGCGCTTTCGCGCGGCGTGAGCTGCAGCAGCGTGCCGGCCAGCGTGAAGGCGCGGCTGTCGTGCGGGCATGACAGGGAGCCGCATTGCAGCGGCGCGTGGGAGCGTCCCCGGCTGCGCCGCACCAGCGCGGCCAGCCGGGCTTCGAGCTCCTCGATGGCGAAAGGCTTGGCCAGGAAGTCGTCGGCCCCGACGTTCAGGCCCTTGACCCGGTCCTGCAGCGAACCCTGGGCCGTCAGCACCAGCACGGGCGTACGGTTGCCGCCCTTGCGCAGCTCGGCCAACAGGGCCAGCCCGTGTTTGTCGGGCAGCCGCAGGTCGAGCACCACGGCGTCATAGTCGTTGCCGGCCAGCAGCGACTCGGCCGTGGCGGCATCCGGCGCGTGGTCGGAGACATAACCGCTTTGCTTGAAAGCGCGCAGCAGCCACGAAGCCATCTCGGCTTCGTCTTCCACAAGCAGCAGGCGCATGTCGGTGCGGCAGGGATGGGTTTGGCGGGCGGGTTGGCTTAGCGCTGGATGTCACCCAGGCACAGGTACTTCATCTCGAGGTATTCGTCCATGCCGTGGCGCGAACCCTCGCGGCCCAGGCCGGACTGCTTGACGCCGCCGAAGGGCACGTGCTCGGTGGCGATCACGCCGGCGTTGATGCCCACCATGCCGTACTCCAGCGCTTCGGCGACGCGGTAGATGCGGCCGATGTCGCGGCTGTAGAAGTAGCTGGCCAGGCCGAACTCGGTGTTGTTGGCCGCGTCAATGGCTTCCTGGTCGTGCTTGAAGCGGAACACCGGCGCGAAGGGGCCGAAGGTTTCCTCGCGGGCGCAAAGCATGTCGGCGGTGGCTTCGGAGACCACCGTGGGCTCGAAGAACTGGCCTTCAAGCTTGTGGCCGCCGGCCAGCAGCTTGCCGCCTTTGGCGAGGGCGTCGGCGACGTGGCGCTGCACTTTCTCGATGGCCGCGTCCTCGATCAGCGGGCCCTGCACCACGCCGTCCTCAAAGCCGTTGCCGACCTTGAGCGCCTTGACCTTGGCGGCGAATTTTTCGACGAACTGGTCGTACACGCCGTCCTGCACATAGATGCGGTTGGCGCAGACGCAGGTCTGGCCGGCGTTGCGGTATTTGCTGGCCATGGCGCCCTCGACGGCCGAGTCCACGTCGGCGTCGTCGAACACGATGAAGGGCGCGTTGCCGCCCAGCTCGAGCGCGAGCTTCTTGACGCTGGGCGCGCTTTGCGCCATCAGGATGCGGCCGACTTCGGTGGAGCCGGTGAAGCTGATGTGGCGCACCACGTCGCTGGCGCAGAACACCTTGCCGACGGCGATGCTGTTGGCGCTGTCGGCCGTCAGCACATTGAGCACGCCGGCCGGGATGCCGGCGCGCACGGCCAGCTCGGCGGCGGCCAGGGCCGTCAGCGGCGTGAGCTCGGCCGGCTTGATGACCACCGGGCAGCCGGCGGCCAGGGCCGGGGCGACCTTGCGGGTGATCATGGCCAGCGGGAAGTTCCAGGGCGTGATGGCGGCGCAGACGCCGATGGGCTGGCGCAGGACCATCAGGCGGCGGTTGTTGTCGAACTGCGGCAGGGTCTCGCCGTTGACGCGTTTGGCTTCTTCGGCGAACCACTCGACAAAACTCGCGCCGTAGGCGATCTCGCCCTTGGCCTCGGCAAAGGGCTTGCCCTGCTCGGCGGTCATGATGCGGCCCAGGTCTTCCTGGTTGGCCATCAGCAGCTGGAACCACTTGAGCAGGATGGCGTGGCGTTCCTTGCCGGTCTTGTTGCGCCAGGCGGGCCAGGCGGCATTGGCCGCGGCGATGGCGGCTTCGGCGTCCTGCGGACCCAGGTTGGCCACGTCGGCCAGCTTGCGGCCGGTGGCCGGATCGTTCACGTCAAACCGGGCCTTGCCGGCGACCCACTGGCCGTTGACCAGTGCGTCGGTCTTGAAGAGGCTGGGATCTTTGAGCAGGGAAATGGGGGAAGTTTTCATGTCCATGGGCGGGAGTCCTTAAAGCGAGAAGGCTGAAGAGGGGGAGAGGGTGGAGGAGGGCGGAAGAGGCGTGGAGGGAGGGCGAAGAATGCGCGCGTCGGGTGATTTTGACAGCTTTCGCAGGGAGCTACGGGCGGCGGGTGGGTATGCGACCCCGGGAAAGGGTTTCCGCGCGAGGGCGTCGTCCCGGCGTGTCAGGCCCTGCGCCCGCGCAGCCATTCCAGCAGCAGCAAAAGGGAGGTGGTGAACAGGATCAGCAAGGTCGCCACGGCCGCGATCGTCGGCGAAATGTTTTCCCGGATGCCGGTGAACATCTGGCGCGGCAGCGTGGCTTGCTCCGCACCCGCCAGGAACAGCGTGACCACCACTTCATCGAAGGAGGTGGCGAAAGCGAACAGCGCGCCGGAGATCACGCCCGGCGCGATGACCGGCAGGGTGATCCGGAAAAACGTCCTGAAAGGCGTTTCACCCAGGCTGAGCGACGCGCGCACCAGGTTGTGGTTGAAGCCCGCCAGCGTCGCCAGCACGGTGGTCAGCACAAAGGGCGCGCCCAATGCGGCGTGCACCACGATCAGCCCGAAGTAGCTGTCGGCAAGGCCCAGCGGCGCGAAATACAGGTAGGTGGCCACGCCGACCACAATGATGGGAACCACCATGGGGGCGATGAGGATGCCCATCAGCAGGCTTTTGAACGGGAAGTTGCTTCTGGAAAGGCCGACCGCCGCCAAAGTGCCCAGCGCGGTGGCGATCAGGGTGGCGGCGGGCGCCACGATGAAACTGTTTTTTGCGGCCCTGGCCCATTCCGGCGAATCCAGCAGGTTGCGATACCACTTCAGCGACCAGCCCGGGATCGGATAGGCCAGGAAGGAACTGTCGGAAAAGGACAGTGGCACCATGACCAGGATGGGCGCCAGCAGAAAAACCAGGATGGCGACGCAGGCGGCGCGCACCAGCCACCAGCCGGCTTTGTCGGCCAGGGTGGCGTAGCGGGGGAAGGCGGGCCCTGTGATTTTGAACATGGTGAATCGGCGTCTGCGTCTGTAAGTCTGTAGAAGAAAAAAGGATGTCAGCCGATGCTGAGTTCGGCCTTGCCGATGCGCCGGTAGACGCTGTAAAGAATCATGGTCGCGGTCAGCAGCACGGCGCCCAGCGCACAGGCCATGCCCCAGTTGACTTCGACGTTGGTATAGCGGGCGATGTAGTAGCTCAGCATCTGGTCATCGGCGCCGCCGAGCAGGGCGGGGGTGACGTAATAACCAATGGACAGGATGAACACCAGCAGCGCCCCGGCACTGATGCCGGGATAGGTCTGCGGCACATACACCCGAAAGAAGGCGGACAGCGGCGTGCTGCCCAGTGAAACGGCGGCCCGGACGTAAGTTGCGGGCACGTTTTTCATCACGCTGTACAGCGGCAGGATCATGAAAGGCAGCAGGATGTGCACCATGGCGATCACCACGCCCGCGCGGTTGAACAGCAGCGCCAGCGGGCTGTCGATCAGGCCTATGCCCATCAGCCCGCGATTCACCAGGCCTTCGGATTGCAGCAGCACGATCCATGCGGCGACGCGTACCAGGATGGAGGTCCAGAAAGGCACCAGCACCAGGATCATCAGCAGGTTGGCCTTGCGCGCCGGCAGCGAAGCCAGCCACCAGGCCAGCGGGTAAGCCAGCGCCAGGCAGAACAGGGTGACGACAAAACTGATCTGGAAGGTGCGCAGCAGGATGGGCCCGAAAGCGCGCTGGTCCGGCGGCATGCGTTCGATGCTGCCCTGGCTGTCACGCCGCAGGTCCACCGATGCCAGCAGGTAGTCGGGCGTCCAGCGGGAACCGTTTTTGGCAATCGCCTGCCAGAAGGAGGGCTCCGCCCAGCGCGGGTCCAGCTCGACCAGCCGGGCCTGTATGTCCTGCGGCGACCCGGTGATGGGCAGCGCGCGGTAGGCCCCCATGACCAGCGAGCGAGAGCCGGGCACCTCCGAGTTGAGCCGCCGGGCCAGGGCGCCGGCGTCCGAGCTGTCGGAAAGATGCCCGAGGTCTTCCACCAGCGCCGCATAGCTGGCGGGCGCAGGCGCCGCCTGCGGGGCCCAGCCCTTGAGGCTTTGCACCGTGCGCGGCAGCGCATTCACGACTTCGGGGTTTTCGACGGCGCGCTGCAGCAGTGCCGCAATGGGAATGAGCAAGGTCACCAACAGAAACACCAGCAAGGGCAGGGTCAGGGCGAAGGCACGCCATTTGCGGCGCGCATCGGCCCGCGACAGCGCCCGGCGCAGCGCGCCAGCGTCTTCGCCCGTCAGGGCCGCCTTGCGGGTGAAACTGTTCATGCTGGCCTGCTCCCGGCTTTATTGCGTGGCCCAGGCGGCGAAGCGTTTTTCAAGCGCCTCGCCCTGGTCGGCCCAGAAGCCGACGTTCATCTGGATGGCCTCTTTCGCATTGGCCGGCGACGTCGGCAGGTCATCCAGCACCTTCTTGTCGAGCTTGGCCAAAGCCTGGTTGTTGACCGGGCCGTAGGCGATGTTCTGCGCGTACACGGCCTGGGTGGCGGGCTGGCTGGCGAAGGCGATGAACTTCATGGACGCATCCTTGTTGGGCGCGCCTTTGGGGATGACCCAGTAGTCCAGGTCGTAGATACCGCCGGGCCAGTAGATCTTCAGGTTGCGGCCTTCGCGGTTGGCGGCGTCAATGCGGCCGTTGTAGACCGTGCTGAGGGCGACGTCGCCGGCCACGAGGAACTGGGCGGGCTGGGCGCCGGCCTCCCACCACTGGATGCTGGGCTTGAGTTCCGTCAGCTTGCGGAATGCGCGGTCGGCGCCGTCCTTGGTGCCCAGGACCTTGTAGACGTCGGCGGGCTTGACCCCGTCGGCCATCAGCGCGAATTCGAGGTTGTAGCGGGCGCCTTTGCGCATGCCGCGTTTGCCGGGGATCTTCTTGACGTCCCAGAAGTCGGCCCAGCTGGTGGGGGCGGTCTTGACCTTGTCGGCGTTCCAGGCCATCACGGTGGACCAGACAAAAACGCCCACGCCGCATTCCTTGACCGCTGCGGGCAGGAAGTCCGCCTTGGCGCCGATTTTGCTGAAGTCGATTTTTTCAAACAAACCTTCGTCGCAACCGCGCTGCACATCGGGTGCTTCAACTTCGACAACATCCCAGGTCACCTTCTTCGTTTCGACCATGGCCTTGATTTTGGCCTGCTCGCCGTTGTATTCCACCGCGACGACTTTGGTGCCGGCTTTTTCGTAGGGCTCGTAGTAGGCTTTTTTCTGCGCATTGGCATTGGCACCGCCGAAGTTGACGACGGTGATCTGCTGCTGTGCAAGCGCAGGCAGGGCCAGGCACGAAGCCATGGCAAGGGCGATGATGTTTTTCTTCATGGTGCTATTTCCTCGGTGGTTGATAAAGGCAAAAGGTGAAGGCGGTGAAGGCTGAAGGGACGCTTGAAAATGGGGGAAGGGCAATGGGGAATGGGGGAATGGGGAACGGGCTTACACCGCGTAGATCCGCGTCAATGCGGGCGGAAATTCGAGGTGTACCGCGTCGCCCGGTTGCGGCGGCGGCAGGCCGTCCAGCAGGGTGAGGGGCAGCTTGACCGTGGCTTCCGCCTGGCCGGCGCCGACATCGCACAGCAGCCGCAGGTGGTCGCCGAAATAGATGATGCGCGCCACGCGCGCGGGCAGCACATTGGCGGTTGAAGCCGGTGCCTGGCCATGCAACACAATGCGCTCCGGCCGGATATAGGCCTCGACCTGCGCGCCGACAGCCGCCTGGTTGACATGGATGCCGCCCAGGATACGACCGTCCGGCAATTCAATGCCCGCGGCGCGTTCTTTGCCCTTGAGCACGGTGCTGTCGCCGACGAAACCGGCGACAAAGCGGTTGGAGGGCGTCTCATACAGCGCCTCCACGGGGGCCAGTTGCTGGATCGCGCCATCGTTGAAGACCGCCACGCGGTCGCTCATGGTCAGGGCCTCGCCCTGGTCGTGCGTGACATAGACGAAGGTGACGCCAAGCTGCTTGTGCAGCTCCTTCAGTTCAATCTGCATGTGCTCGCGCAGCTGCTTGTCGAGCGCGCCCAGCGGTTCGTCCATGAGCACCAGTTGGGGCTCGAACACCAGCGCCCGCGCCAGCGCGACGCGCTGCTGCTGGCCGCCCGACAGCTGCCCGGGCAGGCGATCGGACATGCCCGAGAGGCGGACCATGTCGAGCGCGCGCAGCACGCGGCTGGCCTGGTCGGCTTTCGGCACCTTGCGCACCGTGAGCGGATAGGCCACGTTCTGGCCCACGGTGAGGTGCGGGAAGAGGGCGTAGTTCTGGAACACCATGCCGAAGTTGCGCTTGTGCGGCGGCGTGCCGGTGATCTGCGAGCCATTGAGAAAGATTTCCCCGGCGGTAGGCGACTCGAAGCCGGCCAGCATCATCAGCGTGGTGGTTTTTCCGGAGCCGGAAGGGCCCAGCAGGCTCAGGAATTCCCCGCGATGAATGTCAAGGTCGAGCTGCTGCACGACAAGCTGTTCGCCGTCATAGGTTTTCTGCACGCCCGAAAAGCGCACAAGGACATCGTTATCGGTCATCGGTTTTCCTGAGCTGTTCACGAAGATCAGCGTACGGCGGCGAAGCTGTCGGCCAGGATTTGCAGGCCTTCGTCCAGCAAGGCGTCGGACGCCGTGAGGGGAACCAGAATCCTGATCACATTACCGTAGGTGCCGCATGAGAGCAATATCAATCCACGCCGGGCGGCTTCGCTGACCACGCGTTTGGTCAGTGTGGCGTCGGGACGGGCGGGGTCCGCGTTTTCGAAGAGCTCCATGGCCACCATGGCGCCCAGGCCGCGGACATCGCCTATGGCCGCTTCTTTCTCGGCGATGGCGCGCAGGCCCTTGACGAGGTAGTTGCCCAGGGTCTTGCTGCGCTCCAGGAGTTTTTCGTCCTTGAAGACCTTGAGCACGGCCAGCGCCGCCGCGCAGCCGATGGGGCTGCCCGCGTAGGTGCCGCCCAGCCCGCCGGGGCCGGGTGCGTCCATGACCTCGGCGCGGCCGACCAGGCCTGATATCGGAAAACCACCCGCCATGGATTTGGCGATGGCGATCAGGTCGGGCGCCACGGGCCACTGTTCGCTCGCATACCAGGTGCCTGTGCGCCCCGCGCCGGTCTGGACCTCGTCGGCGATCAGCAGGATGCCGTGCCGATCGGCCAGCGCCTTCAGGCGGCTGATGAACTCGGGCGGGGCGATATAGAAACCCCCCTCGCCTTGCACCGGTTCAATGATGAAGGCCGCCACGCGCTCGGGTTCGACATCGTTTTTGAGGATCTGCTCGACCGAATGCAAGGCCTGGTCGATGCTGACCCCGTGCAGCGCGTTGGGGTATTCGGCATGGAACACCTCGCCGGGGAAGGGGCCGAAGCCCAGTTTGTAGGGCGCCACCTTGCCGGTCATGCCCAAGGTCATGTTGGTGCGGCCGTGGTAGCCGCCGGTGAAGGCGATGATGCCCGGGCGCTTGGTGTAGGACCGCGCCACCTTGACGGCGTTCTCGACGGCCTCGGCGCCGGTGCTCAGCAGCAGGGTTTTTTTGGCGAAGTTGCCGGGCGCCAGCGCATTGAGCTTTTCCGCCAGTTCGACATAGGGCTCATAGGCGACCACCTGGAAGCAGGTGTGTGTGTAGAGCTCGAGCTGGGCCTTGACCGCGGCAATGACTTCGGTGTGCAGGTGGCCGGTGTTGAGGACGGCGATGCCGCCGGCGAAGTCGATGTAGCGGCGGCCTTCGACGTCCCACAGTTCGGCGCTTTTCGCCCGGCTGACAAAAATTTCGTGGGCCTGGCCCACGCCGCGCGTCACGGCGGCTTGGCGGCGCGCCATCAGGGCGGCGTTGCTGGTAGTCTGGTTTGGCTGCATGGTGAAGGTGGTTTCGGGTTTCTGGACAGGGACGGGTGGACTGTAGAAGTGCGCGTGAAGCCCGTCCATGTACACCTTTGCGCTGTTTTCAGCGCACTGTGCGGGTCTAGAATCCTGTACATGGATTCCCCAACCCGGTGCACGAGGATTGCAATGCACAATCTGCCTTTTTTGGTTTTTTGATGCTCACACTCCGCCCGGAACTGCAGACCCCCCTGGTGAGCCAGATCGTCGACGGCCTGCGGGGCATGATTGCCGGGCAGGCGCTGAAACCGGGCGTCAAGCTGCCCTCTATCCGCGGTTTTGCCGCCATGCACGGCGTCAGCGTCTTCACGGTGGTGGAGGCCTATGACCGCCTGGTGGCCCAGGGATGGCTGGTTTCCCGGGCCAATGCCGGGTTTTTCGTCAAGCGCAGGGGCGACGAAGGTGCATCGGGCGCGCCGTATGCACAGCCGCAGCAGCCGAAATTCGACGCGCGCTGGTACCTCAAGCAGATCTTTGAAAACCGCAACCTGCCGATGAAACCCGGTTGCGGCTGGTTGCCGCACGATTTCCTGTTCGGGGACGCGCTTCGCCGCAGCATGCGGCACCTGTCGGCGGACGGCTCGTCCCTGGAAGGCTACGGCCTGCCCCACGGGCATATGGCGCTGCGCATGGTCATCGCGGAGGGCCTGGCTGAAAACCAGATACCGGTCGAGGCGGACCAGGTGCTGCTGACGCAGGGGTCCAGCCAGGCGCTGGACCTGGTCGCCCGGCAACTCCTCAAGCCCGGCGACACGGTGCTGGTGGACAACCCCGGCTATCCCAACCTGATGTTCATGCTGCGCTTCCTGGGGGCCAACCTGGTGGGTGTGCCGCGCACCCCCACGGGCTACGACCTCGCCGCACTGGAGGCCTTGCTGGCCGAGCACAAGCCCAAGGCCTTTTTCACGCAGCCCCGTTTGCAAAGCCCGACCTGCTCGACCGCCTCGGCGGCCCACCTGCACCGCTTGCTGCAACTGGCCGAGGCGCATGACTTCACGCTGGTGGAGAACGACATTTACGCCGACATGGACCCGACCTCGCGCTCCACGCTGGCCAGCCTGGACCAGCTGCGGCGCGTGGTCTACATCGGCAGCTTTTCCAAAACCATTTCCCCCAACCTGCGCGTGGGCTACCTGCTGGCCAGGGGCGAGCTGATCGAGGACCTGGCCCAGCTCAAGATGATTTCAGGGCTCACGTCTTCGGACATCGCCGAGCGGCTGACCTTCGGGGTGGTCACCGACGGCCGCTGGCGCAAGCACCTCAAGTCGCTTCGGGAAAGGCTGGCCGCGGCGCATCGCAAGACCGAAAAAAACCTGACCGGCCTGGGGTTTGAGCTTTTCCATGAGCCGGGGGCCGGCATGTACCTGTGGGCCCGGCATCCGGACCTCCCGGATGGCGCCGTCCTGTCCAAAGAGGCGACGCCGGAAGGCATCATGCTCGGCCCGGGACAGCTGTTCCTGATGGAACCGCATCCCACGGGCTGGCTGCGCTTTAACGTGGCGTTCTGCGACGACGAGCGCATATGGCGCTTTCTGGCCCAGCGGATCGAGCTGGGCCAGCAGGCAGCCCAGTAAGGGCACGGCCCGCAGGCCCGCGGCATCAGATCTCGATGACGCGCCTGGCGAAGCCCTCGAGGTAGTCCATGAGCTTGTTGGCGCCGAGCACGGCGGCGGCCTCGTCGCCGGTGGCGATGCCCTGGGCCAGCTCCATGTGAAAGCGCGCGCCTTCGGTGATCTCGCCCTCGTGCTGGTAGGCATACCAGAAGCGCCGGCACTGCACGATCAGCGGCACCACGCTCTTGACGGCCGGGCTGTTGCGGCAGGCCTCGTGGTTGACGAGGTCCAGTTCGTGGTCGGCCGCCATGTAGGCCTCCAGGTTGGCGCGCTCAGCGGCCTTGATCATCTTGGCCGCGCAGCCGACGATGGCCTTGCGCTGGGCCGCCGTGGCGCGCCGCGCCGAGCACGCGGCGATCACGCCCTCGAGCACGCGCCGCGTGAGGATCACGTCCAGGTGGTCGGCCAGGTCGATGTTGGAGACCAGCAGGCCGCGCCGGGGCTGCTGCACGATCAGGCCGATGGAGACCATGCGCAGCAGCGCCTCGCGCACGGGAGTGCGGCCCAGCTGGGTGCGCTGGGCCAGGTCGGCCTCGACCACGGGCGCGCCGGGCTGCAGCTGCAGGGTGGCGATCATCGCCTCGATGGCGTCGTAGGCGACGTCAGCGGCCCGGCGTTTGGCCGGCGGTGGGGGTGCGGTCGTGGGCAGGGGCATGTTGTTGTCGGGTGTCTCGGCGTTGCAGCAGGGCCTGCCATTCGCCCACCAGGCCACGCCGGAAGAACGATACGCAGACAATGAAGGTCAGGCCGATGAGGATGGTCACCACGCCGCCCAGGGCGGCGAGGTGGTTCTGCAGGCTGACCACCAGCGCTGAGCCTACCACGGGCCCCCAGCTGGTGCCTAGCCCACCGAGCAGGGTCATCAGCAGCACCTCGGTCGAGGTGCCCAGCGTCACGTCGTTGAGCGTGGACAGCTGCAGCACCAGCGCCCGGAGCGAGCCGGCCAGCCCGGCCAGCGCGGCCGACAGCATGAAGGCGTAGAGCTTGCAGCGGTCGGTGTCGTAGCCCAGCGAGACGGCGCGCGGCGCGTTGTCGCGCAGCGCCTTGAGGGCCTGGCCGAAGGGCGAATGCACGATGCGGTGTATGGCCAGGAAGGCCGCCGTGAACACCGCCAGCGTGAAGTAGTACATGTGGTTGTCGACCGAGAGGTCGACCAGGCCGAGCAGCTTGCCGCGCGGGATGCCCTGCATGCCGTCCTCGCCGCCGGTCCAGGGGATCTGCACCGCCAGGAAGTAGGCGACCTGCGAGAGGGCCAGGGTGATCATCGCGAAGTAGATGCCGGTGCGGCGTATCGCCAGTGTGCCGATCAGCCAGCCGATGGCGGTGGCCACGGCCACGCCCGCCAGGATGGCGAGCTCGACGGGAAACCCGGCGGCGCCGAAGCGGATCATCAGGATGCCGGTGGTGTAGCCGGCCCAGCCGAAGAAAGCCGCATGGCCGAAAGACACCAGCCCGGTGAAGCCGATCAGCAGGTTGAAGGCCAGCGCGAACAGCGCGTAGCACATCACCTTCATGATGAAGACCGGGTAGGCGAGCTCGGGAAAGGCCGGCACCAGCAGCGCGGGCAGCAGCAGTGCCAGCAGGATGCGGACGGGCGTGGGGATGTTGGCGAGCAGGGATTTCATGGCCTAGTGCTCCTTGCCGAAAAGGCCGGCGGGCCGCGTCAGCAGCACCAGCGCCATGATCACGAACACCACCACGGTGGAGGCCTCGGGGTAGAAGACCTTGGTGAGGCCTTCGAGCAGGCCCAGGGCCAGCCCGCTCACGACGGCGCCCAGGATGGAGCCCAGGCCGCCTATCACCACCACGGCGAACACGATGTTGAGCAGGTTGGCGCCCATCAGCGGGTTGACCTGCATGATGGGCGTGGCCAGCACGCCGGCGATGCCGGCCAGGCCCACGCCGAAGCCGTAGGTCAGGGTGACCATCAGCGGGATGTTGACGCCGAAGGCCTGCAGCAGCTTGGGGTTCTCGGTGCCGGCGCGCAGCAGGGCGCCCAGCCGGGTCTTCTCGAACAGGAACCAGGTGAAGCCGCAGATCAATATCGAGGCCACCACCACGAAGCCGCGGTACAGCGGCAAATACATGAAGCCCAGGTCGACGCCGCCCTGCAGCAGCGCGGGCGGGTCGTAGCTGGCGCCCGAGATGCCGTAGAAGTGGCGGAACGCGCCTTCGAGCACCAGCGCGACGCCGAAGGTCAGCAGCAGGCCGTAGAGGTGGTCCAGGTGGTAGAGCCGCTTGAGCAGCGTTTTCTCGAGCAGCACGCCCAGGCCGCCGACGATCAGCGGCGCCAGCACCAGCGCGGCCCAGAAGTTGACCTTGAATTCGGGCCCCAGCAGCAGCGGCAGCTGCGAAAAGCCTATCCAGGCCAGGAAGGCGGCCACCATGAACTGCGCGCCGTGCGCGAAGTTGATGATGTTGAGCAGGCCGAAAATAATCGCCAGCCCCATGCTCAGCATGGCGTAGAAGCAGCCGTTGATCAGGCCCACCAGCAACTGGGCCAGCAGGGACTGCATCGGGATGTCAAACATGATGTGTGTTTCGTGGAGGGCGCGGCGGCTGCCCATGGCACACCGCCGCGCGGGGTGTCATTACTTGGCGGCCTGGCAGGCGGGGTTGATGGGCGGGAAGACGTCAGCGCCCTTGAGCACGGACTTGACCTTGTAGTAGTCCCAGGGCGCCTTCGATTCGGCCGGCGTCTTCACCTGCAGCAGCAGCATGTCGTGCACCAGCGCGCCGTCCTCGCGCAGCTTGCCCTTGCGGATCACGGCGTCGTCTATGGTCATCTTGCGCAATTGCGTCATGACGGCCTTGGCCTCATCGGTGCCGGCGGCCTGGATGGCCTTGAGGTAGCTCAGCGTGGCCGAGTAGACGCCGGCCTGGGCGGCGGTGGGCATGCGCTTTTGTTTTTCAAAGAACTTCCTCGACCAGGCGCGCGAGCGCTCGTCGAAGTCCCAGTAAAAGGCTTCGCTCAGGTACATGCCCTGCGCTTTGTCCAGGCCTATGCTGTGGACGTCGGAGATGTAGGTGAGCAGCGGCGCGACCACCTGCTTGCGCGTGATGCCGTATTCATTGGCCTGCTTGATGGCGTTGACGGTGTCGTTGCCGGCGTTGGCCAGCGCGATGACGTCGGCCTTGGAGGCCTGCGCCTTGAGCAGGAAGGACGAGAAGTCGTTGCCCGGGAAGGGGTGGCGCGAGCTGCCGACCACGTTGCCGCCGTCGGCCTTGATGACCTCGGTCGCGTCTTTTTCCAGCGAATGGCCGAAGGTGTAGTCGGCGGTGATGAAGTACCAGGTCTTCTTGCCTTCCTTGACCAGCGCGCGCGCGGTGCCGGCGGCCAGCGCGTAGGTGTTGGTGGTCCATTGCGCCGTCAGCGGCGTGCATTTTTCGCCGAGGATGGCGGTGGCCAGGCCCGAGGAAGGCATGACGATGCGGTTCTTCTGCCGCGCGATTTCCATCACGGCCAGCGCGGTGGAGGTGGTGGGGAAGTCGGTCACCATGTCGACCTTGCCCTGGTCGAACCAGCCGCGCGCCAGGTTGGCCGCTACGTCGGGCTTGTTCTGGTGGTCGGCGAAGACCAGCTCGATGGGTTTGCCCAGCACCTTGCCGCCCATTTCTTCAATGGCCATGCGCGCCGCCGTGACCGAGCCCTGGCCGGACAGGTCGGAGTAGATGCCGGAGAGGTCGTTGAGCACGCCGATCTTCACGACGTCGTCGCTGACCTGGGCGTGAACAGAGAAGGACGAGAGGGCGGCGCAGGCCGCCAGGCAGACGGAGAGTTTGCGGAATGGCATGAGGGACTCCATGGGTTGGGGAAGGGTGAGGAAAAGAAAGAAAGGGGACGTTGAAGAACTCAGATGCCGAGCAGCTCGTTGAGCCGGTCCTGCCGGGCTTCGACCTCGCGCTGCTCCATGACCTCGACCACCTGGCCGTGCTCGATCACGTAGTGGCGGTCGGCCAGGTGCCTGGCGAAGCGGAAGTTCTGCTCCACCAGCACGATGGTGAAACCGCGCGCCTTGAGCTCGCGTATCACCTGGCCGAGCTTTTGCACGATCACCGGCGCCAGGCCCTCGGTGATTTCGTCGAGCAGCAACAGCTGGGCGCCGGTGCGCAGGATGCGCGCCATCGCGAGCATCTGTTGCTCGCCCCCGGACAGCCGCGTGCCGGGGCTACCGGCGCGCTCTTTAAGGTTTGGGAACATGGCGTAGATCTGCTCGAGGGACATGCCGCCTTCGCCGACCTTGGGCAGCAGCAAGAGGTTTTCCTCGGCGGTCAGCGAGGCGTAGATGCCGCGCTCTTCCGGGCAATAGCCCAGGCCCAGCCGTGCGATGCGGTGCGGCGGCAGGGTGATGGTTTCCTTGCCGGCCACCCGGATGGAGCCGGTGCGCTTGCCGACCAGGCCGAGGATGGCGCGCAGGGTGGACGTGCGGCCCGCGCCGTTGCGGCCCAGCAGGGTGATGCATTCACCGGCCTTGACGTCGAGGTTGATGCCCTGCAGCACATGCGATTCGCCGTACCAGGCGTGCAGGTCGCGGATGGTGAGCATGGCGTCGCCCGCATGGTGGGTGTGTTCAGGCATCTTCTTCGACTCCCATGTAAGCCTCGCGCACGGCGGGGTTGGTGGAGACTTGCGCGTACGGCCCTTCGGCCAGCACCTCGCCGCGTTGCAGCACGGTGATGGTGTCGCTGATGTCGGCCACCACCTTCATGTTGTGTTCCACCATCAGCACCGTGCGCTGCGCGGACACCTGTTTGATCAGCGCCTTGATGCGGTCCACGTCCTCGTGGCCCATGCCCTGGGTGGGTTCGTCGAGCAGCAGCAGTTCCGGGTCCAGCGCCAGCGTGGTGGCGATTTCCAGCGTGCGCTTGCGGCCGTAGGGCAGGTCGCCGGCCAGAAGCGCGGCAAAGCGCGCCAGGCCGACCTGCTCGAGCAGGGCCATGGCCGGCGCGTCGAGCCGCTGCATCGCGGCGATCGACTGCCAGAAGCGGTACTCCACGCCGAGCTTGCGCTGCAGCGCGATCTTGACGTTCTCCAGCACCGTGAGCTGCGGGAACACGGCGGAAATCTGGAAGGAGCGCACGATGCCGCGGCGCGCGGTCTGCGCGGGCTTTTCGTGCGTGATGTCGATGCCGTTGAAGAGGATCTTCCCTTCGGTCGGTGTATGGAACTTGGTCAGCAGGTTGAAGACCGTGGTCTTGCCGGCGCCGTTGGGGCCTATCAGCGCGTGGATGCTGCCGCGCCTGACGCGCAGGGCGACGCCCCGCACGGCGACAAAGCCGCGGAACTCCTTGCTGAGCCCCTGGGTTTCGAGAATGATGTCCTGTGGCATGGTGGTGGGTGCGTGCTTTCAGTCGGGAGTGGGTGTGCTTGCCAGCGTGGCGATGCGCGCGGGCGACAGCGGCGGCCTGGGCGCGGGTGGCGTCCAGCCAAAAAGGAATTGCGCCGCCGCGCCGCAGACGCGGCCCTGGCAGGCGCCCATGCCGCAGCGCGTGTTCAGCTTGGCGTCGGTCCAGCCGCCGCAAGCCGCGAGCGCCGCCTGCGGCACGTCTTCGCAGCGGCAGACCAGGGTGTCGGGAGCGGCCAGGGTTTTGAGTGCCGGGGCCAGGGCGAAGTGGCGCTGCAGCTGGTCGGCGAAGGCCTGCCAGTGCGCGCGTTGCCGACCATGGTGAAGCGCGGCACCGATGTTTTCGACGGCCGCATGGCCGGCGATGCGGCCCTGAGCGAGCGCGCGCTCACTGCCGCCCACGCCGGTGCATTCACCGGCCGCGTAGACACCGGCCACACTGGTCGCCTGCAGGCCGTCCACCGTCAGCGCCGGCGCGCCGCCGGGGTTCGGTGTGAGCGCGCAGCCCAGCAGCTGGCCCAGCTCGGTGTTGGGCACCAGGCCGAAGCCGCAGGCCACGCGGTCGCAGGTGATGTCCGTCTCCCGCCCGGCATGGTGAAGCCGCACCGACTCGACGCGGCCCGCGCCCTGCGCCGAGACAACACGGGTGCCGGTGCGGTAGCGCGTGCTGGCCAGGCCCAGGGCCTGTGTTGCCTTGCCGGGCCAGCGCAGCAACTGGGCCGCAAAGCCCGCGACCGATGCCAGGCCGGCCTGCTCGGCGATGCGCAGCACGCGCGCGCCGGCCTGGCGCGCCGTGGCGGCGGCCACCAGCAGCAAGGGACCGCTGCCGGCGATGACGATGCGTTCGCCGGCGACCGGCAAGCCGGCCTTGATCAGCGCCTGCAAACCGCCGGCCCCCGTGACGCCGGGCAGCGTCCAGCCCGGGAAGGGCAGCAGCAGCTCGCGCGCGCCCGTGCACAGGATCAGCTTGCCGTAGCGCTGCACCCAGCCTTGTTTTTCATCTTCCAGCAGCAGCGCGCCGGCGCCGGCCGGGCTGACCACGCGCGTGCCGCACAGCAGGCGCACGTTGGCGCAGCACGCCAGCGCCTCACGCATGCGCAGCGCCTGCGGCGGCAAGTGGGCGCCTGGGCCGTCGCGCCAGATCTGGCCGCCTGGCGCCGGGTTGTCGTCCAGCAGCGTGATGCGGGCGCCGCTGGGCGCGGCGGCCAGCGCCGCGGCCATGCCCGCGGGGCCTGCGCCGATGATCAATACATCGCAGTATTCCATGGCCGTTGACGATTTTTTGGCGTTCACGTTGCAGCCTCCACCACCATGCCGTCTTCGCAGTGCGTCTGGCAGGCCAACCGGCGCAGGCCGTCGATGTCGACGCGGCATTCCTGGCAGATACCCATGCCGCAGAAGGGCGCGCGGGCTTCGCCGTGCACGGAGCGGCGTGCCATGCCCATGCGCGCGGCGTCGGCGATGCGCAGCGCCGCGGCCACGGAGGTACCCGTCTTGACCGACAGCGGCCGGCCGTTGACGTGGAGCGTCACGGTGTCGGGTGTTTTCATGGGTGTGCGGTCTCCGCAAACCGCTGGGCGGCATAGGGCGTGGGGTCGAAGGCGGGCGTGGCGCCGGCCATCTGCGCGGCCAGCAGTTGTGCGGTGCCGGTGGCCGTGGTGACACCCAGGCCTTCATGGCCGACGGCCAGCCACAGGCCTTCACGCCAGGGATGGCGGCCGATCAGGGGCAGGCTGTCGGGCGTGGCTGCGCGCAGTCCGGTCCAGTTGCGGATGGCATTCAGCCCGGCCAGCGCGGGAATGTAGGCCAGCGCGCGTTGCAGCATCCGCGAGACCATGGCGGTCTCCACCGCGAGATCGGTGGTGCCGAACTGCCGCGACGAGCCGATCAGCAACTGTCCGGTGGGGCGCGGCTGCAGGTTGAAGGCGACCGACGGGCCTTCGCTGTGGTGCGCGCTGGTGACGTAGCCGAGCTCCACCAGCTGGTGGTGTACCTTGCCTGGGTAACGGTCGGTGATCACCAGGTGGCCTTTTTTGGGCCGGATCGGCAGCTCCGGGCACAGCGCGGTGGCGTGGATGCCGTTGGCCAGCAGGATCATGGGCGCGGTGCGATGGCTGCCATCGGCAAGCTGCGCCCTGTTGCCTTCAATGCGCACGACCTCGGCGTGTTCCAGCTGGATGCGTTCGCCGCCTTGCTCAACCAGCCAGTTCGCCGCTGCCGGCGCGTACACAATGCTGTCGCCGGTCACTTTCAGGGCCCCGGTGAGCCCCGGGCGGAGCGCGGGCTCGGCCTGTGCCAGCGCCCTGGCGCCCAGCAGATGGCAATCAATGCCGAGTGCGCCCAGGCGGGCGTGCTTTTCTTCGGCGGCCTGCATTTCCGCCGCATCGGCCGCAAGCCAAAGCGTTCCGCACGGGCTGAACGCGCACTGGGGCGGCATCCGCGGTGCCAGTTCGCGCCACAGTGCCAGCGAGCGCTGGCTGAGGGCCAGCTCCGCGGGGTTGTCGTCCATGACCACGAGGTGGCCCATGCCGGCCGCCGTGGCGCCCGGGCGGCGGGCATCGAGCATGCGCACGTTCAGGCCGGAGGCAGCCAGGGCTTGCGCGCAGGCCGCGCCGACGATTCCGGCGCCGATCACGAGGACGTCCGCCTGCCGGCTCGATGCTTCAGGCACGGTGGTGCTCACGATGCGCTGCGTCGCTCATGGCGTTGTCCGTGATGGCCGTGTCCCGATGGCGCCGGTTCAGTAACTCGCCAGAGCCGTGGGCTGGGCATTCCTGAACGTGAACACCGTGATGGGCGCCTGGGTCATGTTGCCCTTGTCGTCATAGGTGTAGGTACCCGCAACGCCCTTGTAGCTGCCCTTGTAGATTTCGGCGCCGACCTTGGCCACGTCGATGGAGTCGGCCTTGCGCATGGCCTCTCCGATCAGCATCGTCTGGTCATAGAAGGAAGCGCCGTAGGCGTCCGTATCGAGGTTGAAGCGCTTTTTGTATTTGGCCTTGAAGGCCGGCCCGCCCGCGGCCTTTTCCAGCATGGAGCCGCCTTGCGCGCAAAAAACCGTGTCGTTGACCGCGTCGCCGCCGAGCTTGCCCATTTCGGGGCTGCACAGCGTGTCGCCGCCCAGCAGCTTGGCGGGCAGGCCCAGCTGTTTCATCTGGCGCACCATGGGCGCGGCCTGCGGTGCATAGCCGCCGAAGAAGATGGCTTCCGGTTTCTGCGCCTTGAGGTTGGTCAGGATGGAGAGGAAATCCACCGCCTTGTCGGTCGTGAACTCCTGCCCGACCACGGTGAGGCCCTGTTTTTTGGCTTCCTTGACGAACTCTTCCGCAACGCCCTGACCGAATGCCGTGCGGTCGTCAATCACGCCGACCTTGCTGACCTTCAGGACCTTGGCGGCGTACACCGCCATGCTGGAGCCGATCTGTGTGTCGCTGGCAATGATCCGGAACAGGTTTTTGTAGCCGCCCTGGGTGACCTTGGGGTTGGTGCCGACGGTCGACAGCATGGCGCCGCCTTCGCTGTAGACCCGTGATGCGGGAATCGCAACGCCCGAGCAATAGGGGCCCATGACGTACTTCACTTTGCTGTCGACGAGTTTTTGGGCTGCGTTCACGCCGGCCTTGGCGTCGCACTGGTCGTCCTCCGACTGCAGTTCGAACTTGAGTGTCTTGCCGCCCACCACCATTTTTTTGGCATTGAGTTCTTCGACCGCCAGGCGAACACCGTTTTCGTTGTCCTTGCCGGCGAACGCGTTCGGCCCCGAAAGCGGGCCGGTGTGGCCGATGGCCACGACCTGTTCCTGGGCCTGTGCCGTTGACGCCAGTGCGATGGCGGCGATGCCGACAAAAGAAACGATGCTGTTGCGATGTGTCATGGATGTCTCCTCAATGCGGGTTGCGGGGTTGGAAAAATTACGCGACGGATTGGTATTGCGCCGGCCGCGTGGCCAGGGCTTTTTTGACGACGGACTCGACGAATTCGCGCTCGGCGCCTATCAGCGGCAGGCGAGGGCGGCGCATGTGCTCGGTGCCCACGCCGACCAGGGCGTCGATGAGCTTGAGGTTTTGCACCAGCTTGGTGGAGACGTCCAGGTGCAGCATGGGCGTCATCCACTGGTAGAGCTTGAGTGCCTCGGCGAATTTGCCGGCCTTCATGAGGTCGTAGAGCGCCACGGTTTCGCGCGGGAAGGCGCAGCCCACGCCGGCCAGCAGGCCGTCGCAGCCCAGCGCCAGGCCTTCGTAGGCCAGGTCATCCACGCCGAGGAAGAGCTGGTAGCGGTCGCCCACCGTGTTGCGCAGGTCGGTGATGCGGCGGATGTTGTCGGTGCTCTCCTTGATGGCGACCAGCCATTCGCAGTCGGCCAGCTCGGCCATGTGCTCGGGCTTCAGGTCGACCCGGTAGGCGACCGGGTTGTTGTAAATCATCAGCGGTTTGCGCGCGGCTTCGGCCATGGTGCGCACGTTGAGCATGGCTTCGCGTGCGTCGGCCACGTAGATCACCGAGGGCATGACCATGAAGCCGTCCACGCCGAGCTGGTTGGCGCCGGCGATGTAGCGCAGCGCCTCGCGGGTGCTGGTCTCGGACACATTGGCCAGCACCGGCACGCGGCCCTTGCTGGCGTCCAGGGCGATCTTGGCGACCTGGAGCTTTTCCTCCAGCGACAGCGTGCTGGCCTCGCCCAGTGAACCGCAGGTCACGAGGCCGTGGATGCCGTTGCGAATCTGGAAGTCGATGTGCCGGGCGGTGCCCTCGGCGTCAATGCTTTCGTCGGCGTGGAATTTGGTGGTGACTGCGGGAAAAATGCCTTGCCAGCGGGGGTTGTTCAAGGGAGTGCTCCTAAAAGGACGGGGTTGAGATTGCTTGGATGTAAATATATTAAGAAGATATTTAAATTATCTTTATAGGGTATTAAGCAGCTTGCGTGCCAGCTTTTTTAGGGGTAAAGGAGGGCGAAAAGGAGCGCGAAAGAAGCTTTTGGTGCCGTGCGGCGGCGCGCGTTGCGCTCCGGCGCCAAGGCAGTGCACCATGGCACCGCCTTGATGCATCTGTCGCCCGCAAGGGTTCGCCCGGCATCAGGGCCGGCGCGGGGGCCCAAGCCTATAATCGAATGTTCAAGTAAATCAAGCGCTTAGGTGGGTTCGACGCAGTGGGTACGACCTGAGGTCGCCGGCGGCCGGCCACCTTGCCAGACCACAAAATCCAAGATGAGCCAGCCCACCTTTACCGTCGCCGACATCCGCAAGACCTTCCTCGATTTCTTCGCGTCCAAGGGCCACACCGTGGTGCCTTCCAGCTCACTGGTGCCGGGCAACGACCCGACGCTGATGTTCACCAACTCCGGCATGGTGCAGTTCAAGGATGTGTTCCTCGGCACCGACAAGCGCCCCTATGTGCGCGCCGCGTCCGTCCAGGCCTGCCTGCGCGCCGGCGGCAAGCACAACGACCTGGAAAACGTGGGCTACACCGCGCGCCACCACACCTTCTTCGAGATGCTGGGCAACTGGAGCTTCGGCGACTACTTCAAGCGCGAATCGCTCACGTGGGCCTGGGAACTGCTGACCGTGGTCTACAAGCTGCCGCCCGAGCGCCTGCTGGCCACTGTGTATGAGGAAGACGACGAGGCCTACGACATCTGGACCAAGGAAATCGGCCTGCCGCCCGAGCGCGTCATCCGCATCGGCGACAACAAGGGCGGCCGCTACAAGTCCGACAACTTCTGGATGATGGCCGACACCGGCCCTTGCGGCCCGTGTTCGGAAATCTTCTATGACCACGGCGACCACATCCCCGGCGGCCCGCCCGGCAGCCCCGGTGAAGACGGCGACCGCTTCATCGAGATCTGGAACAACGTGTTCATGCAGTTCGACATGGCGGCCGACGGCAGTGTCACCAAACTGCCCGCGCCCTGCGTGGACACCGGCATGGGCCTGGAGCGCCTGGCCGCCATCCTGCAGCACGTGCACAGCAACTATGAAATCGACATCTTCGACGCGCTGATCAAGGCGGCGGCACGCGAGGTTTGGGGGCCAGCCAAGAGAGAGCTGAATGTTCCTGTTGATAGCGAGCCTGTTACATCGCATGACCTTAGCAACAAGAGCTTGTTCGTGATCGCCGACCACATCCGTGCCACCGCCTTCCTGGTCAGCGACGGCGTCAACCCGTCCAACGAGGGTCGCGGCTACGTGCAGCGCCGCATCATCCGCCGCGCGATCCGCCACGGCTACAAGCTGGGCAAGAAGACGCCGTTCTTCCACAAGCTGGTGGCCGACCTGGCCCGCCTGATGGGCGACGCCTACCCCAAGCTCAGGACCGACGAAGCCCGCATCACCGCCGTGCTCAAGGCCGAGGAAGAGCGCTTCTTTGAAACGCTGGAAATCGGCATGACCATCCTGGACACGGCGCTGGCCGGCGGCGCCAAGGTGCTGCCGGGCGACGTGGCCTTCAAGCTGCACGACACCTATGGCTTCCCGCTGGACCTGTCGGCCGACGTTTGCCGCGAGCGCGGCGTCGAGGTGGATGAGGCCGGCTTCAAGGCCGCGATGGACAAGCAAAAGAACCAGGCGCGCGCCGCCGGTAAGTTCAAGATGGACCGCGCGCTGGAATACACCGGCGGCGGCAACACCTTCACCGGTTACGAGCTGCTGGAAGAGCCCGCCAAGGTGGTGGCGCTCTACGCCGACGGCGTGGCCGTGCAGGCCCTTAACGCCGGGCAAAGCGGTGTGGTGGTGCTGAACACCACGCCTTTTTATGCCGAAAGCGGCGGCCAGGTCGGCGACCAGGGCCGCATCACCGCGGCCGGCGCCGGCTTCGCGGTGGACGATACGCTCAAGATCCGGGCCGATGTGTTCGGCCACCACGGCATGCAGGAAGAGGGCACGTTGAAGGTCGGCGATGCGGTGACGGCGCAGGTCAATACCGCTGTGCGCGCCGCTACCGTGCGCAACCACAGCGCCACGCACCTGATGCACAAGGCGCTGCGCGAAGTGCTGGGCGAGCACGTGCAGCAAAAGGGTTCACTCGTGAACGCCGAGCGCACGCGCTTCGACTTCGCGCACAACGCCCCGGTCACTGATGCGCAGATCCGCGAGATCGAAGCGCGTGTCAATGCCGAAATCCTCTCCAATGTGGCGACCGACGCCAGCGTGATGGCCATGGAAGATGCGCAGAAATCCGGCGCGATGATGCTCTTCGGCGAAAAGTACGGTGAGACCGTGCGCGTGCTGACGATCGGCTCCAGCAAGGAGCTCTGCGGTGGCGTTCACGTCAAACGTACCGGTGATATTGGCCTCTTCAAGATCGTGGCAGAAAGCGGCGTGGCGGCGGGTGTGCGGCGTGTGGAAGCCGTGACCGGCGAGAACGCGCTGGCCTACCTGCAGTCGCTCGAATCCACGGTGCAGGCCGCGGCCGGCTCGCTCAAGGCCAGCCCCTCGGAACTGCAGGGCCGCATCGGCCAGGTGCTGGACCAGGTCAAGCTGCTTGAGAAAGAAATCGCCGCGCTCAAGGGCAAGCTGGCATCGTCGCAAGGCGACGAGCTGCTCACGCAGGCGGTGGACGTCAAGGGCCTCAAGGTGCTGGCCGCGAAGCTCGAAGGCGCCGATGCCAAGACGCTGCGCGACACCATGGACAAGCTCAAGGACAAGCTCAAGACAGCCGTCATCGTGCTGGCCGCGGTCGACGGCGACAAGGTGCAGATCGCCGCAGGCGTGACGGCCGACAGCGTCGGCAAAGTGAAGGCCGGTGAGCTGGTCAACTTTGTGGCCCAGCAAGTGGGCGGCAAGGGCGGCGGCAAGGCCGACATGGCCATGGCCGGCGGCACCGATGCGTCCAAGCTGAGCGATGCGCTGAAGTCGGTGCAGGGCTGGGTGGCTGAGCGCGCCTGACCACCTTCCACTTTAAGAAACATCAAGGCCGGTTTCCCGAGGGAAGCCGGCCTTTTCTTTGTGTGTACTGAGGACTAGACCGCAGCCCAGAACACCGCGAACCACTGGTTCGGGTCGGTCCAATATTCGACGTGCTGGAAACCGGCCTGCCGCAGCAGCGCCGTCATGCCGTCCACCGTGTACTTGTAGGAGCATTCGGTGTGTATGCGTTCGCCGGCCTTGAAGCGGCGCTCGTGGCCGGGCCAGTGCACCGTCAGGTCGCTTCTGGCTTCCAGGTGCATCTCGATACGCGATTCGGCGGCGTTGAACAGCGCCACATGGCGCCACTGCCGCACGTCGAAGTCCGCGCCCAGCAAGCCGTTGATGTTGAGCAGCAGGTTTTTGTTGAAGGCGCCGGTCACGCCCAGTGCGTCGTCATAAGCGGCTTCCAGGCGCGCCCTGTCTTTCACCAGGTCTATGCCCAGCAACAGCCCTCGCGCTTTGCCCTGAGCCGGGTCGGCGATGTGCCGCAGGAATTGCAGGGCCTGCGCGGGATGGAAGTTGCCCAGGCTGGAACCCGGATAGAAAAACACCCGCTCATGCGCCTGGACTTCATCGGGCAGCGCCAGCCCGGCCGAGAAGTCCATGCCCAGGCCGACGATGTCCAGCGCCGGAAAGCTGTTTTGCACCTGCTCGGCGGCATCGCGCAGAAAGTCGACGGAAATGTCGACGGGCACGTACTGGCGCGGCTGCAGGTGGGGAATCAGCGTGACGGCCTTGGCGCAGTTGCCCGCACCCAGGTCGATCAGGCAGGGCCTGCGTATGCCTGCTTCCGCCAGCGTCGCGGCGATATGCCCGTGCGCCGCCTCGAAGATGCCGGCTTCGGTCCGCGTGGGGTAGTACTCGTCCAGGCCGGTGATGGCCTCGAAGAGCCTGGAGCCCAGTTCGTTGTAGAAAAATTTGGGCGACACATGGGCCGCCGCGGCCAGCAGTCCGTCCGTCAGCTCCTGCGTCGTCGCGTGCACCGCCTGCGCGTCGCTGTCCGGACGGTAGAGGGCGATGAATTGCGGCGAGGCGGGAGGCAGCTGGAGCGAAAGGGCCGAGATGTTGAGTGGGAGGTTCAAGATTCGCCTTGGCTACGGTTAGTTGGTTATGTCGTTATGACGTTAGATTTAAAAGCTGTTTGGAAAGGACGTTTGTAGGACTGAATCGCTTTGGGGGCAAGAGGCCGCTTGCCATTTCCCGCCCTATATAGGGTTTGCGGTGGGCACCGGGGCTGGGATGCCCCTGGCGCCCGCCTTTTGGTCGCCGCAGGCTGCGATTTCTTACAAAAAGGTAAAAAGGTAAAAGGTAAAAAAGTTAGATGCCCGGCGCCTTCACTTTTCATGATCGGTGGGTGGTTACAGTGGAGGTATCTTTACCCCTCACGTCCACTGAGAAACCTCCATGACAACAGCCCATGCCACCGCCGCCATCCCCTTCCATCTCGCCTTTCCGGTCCATGACATCGCCGCGGCGCGCCGGTTTTACGGCGATGTGCTGGGTTGCCCCGAAGGCCGTAGCTCCAACGAATGGGTGGACTTCAATTTCTACGGCCACCAGATCGTGGCCCACCTCGCGCCGGACGAATGCGGCCACAAGCAGACCAGCGCGGTAGACGGCCACAACGTTCCCGTACGCCACTTCGGCGCGGTGCTGCCCATGCCGGTATGGGAAGCGCTGGCCGCCAAGCTCACGGCCGCCGGCACCGATTTTGTGATCGAGCCGCATATCCGCTTCAAGGGCGAACCCGGCGAACAGGCCACCATGTTTTTCCTGGATCCGTCCGGCAATGCGCTGGAATTCAAGGCCTTCGCGACGCTGGAAAACCTCTTCGCCAAATAAACGGGCTCCCGCTCATGTCCCTGGCGCTTTCTTCCCGCCGTCAATTCCTGCAGGCTGCGATCACGGCAAGCGCCGGCACCGCCTGGTTCCAGGCCCGAGGGCAGGGCCTCACTGGTCCGGCCTATGAAGTGAGCCCCTGGGGCGGCCCGGTGTCGGCCCTGGGTCTGGTCGACACCACCGGCAAGACATGGCACCCCGCAGACCTGCGCGGCCGTGCCGTGCTGCTGAATTTCTGGGCCAGCTGGTGCGAACCCTGCCGCGCCGAGATGCCCACGCTGCAACAGGTCGCCGACTTTTACGGATCCGACAAGCTGTTGGTGCTGGCCATTAACTTCAAGGAGCCGGCCGCGCGCGCACTGCAGTTCGCCAAAACCACCGGCGTGACCTTGCCCGTCCTGCTGGACCTCAAGGGCGAGACAGCCCGCCGATGGGGCGTGAAGGTGTTCCCGACGACGCTGATGATGGACAGCGCGGGCCAGCCGCGCTTTCGTGTGAAGGGCGAGGTCGACTGGACCGGCCCTGCGGCCGAAAAACTGATCGCCGGGCTGCTGAAACCCTGAGTTCATCGCCGCCGGCAAGGCAAAGGCGATAATCGCAAGCTGACATCCCGGGGCATCTTTACCTGTCGCGGTGCACGTCATCCTCACCCCACCCGGAGATCCTGAATGACCACCGTACGCCGAGCCTTTCTGAAAAACGGCGCTGCCGCCGCCATGGCCGCCGCCCTGCCTTCCCTCAACTTCGCCCAGACGGCGCCCGCGCCCAGCCGCGGCCACTTCGCGCCCCAAAGCGGCGCCTGGCGCACGTTTGACGTGACCACGCGCGTGGACATCGTCAAGCCGCAAGGCATGACCAAGGTCTGGCTGCCGATTCCCTCGGTCAACAGCGACTACCAGCATTCGCTGGGCAACAGCTTCTCAAGCAACGGCAGCACACAGCTGACGCAAGACGGCCGCGATGGTGCCAAGATGCTTTATGTTGAATTCCCGGCCAGCGAAGCCAAGCCCTTTGTGGAGCTGACCAGCCGCGTGCAGACCCAGGGCCGTGCCATCGACTGGTCGCAAAAAGCCGCGCCGGCCGAAAGCGCCGACACGCTGCGCTACTTCACCCGCCCGACCACCCTGATCCCGACCGACGGCATCGTGCGCAAGACCGCAGTGGCGGCCACGCAAGGCGCGAAGACCGACGTCGAGAAAGCGCAAAAACTCTATGACTGGATCGTCGCGAACACCTACCGCGAACCCAAGGTGCGTGGCTGCGGCGAAGGCGACATCAAGACCATGCTGGAAACCGGCAACCTGGGCGGCAAGTGCGCCGACCTGAACGCGCTGTTCGTCGGCCTGTGCCGCTCGGTCGGCCTGCCGGCGCGCGACGTCTACGGCATCCGCCTGGTGCCTTCGGCCTTCGGCTACAAGGAACTCTCGGGCAACCCAGCCAGCCTCAAGGGCGCGCAGCATTGCCGCTCCGAGGTCTACCTCAAGGGCCACGGCTGGGTGGCCATGGACCCGGCCGACGTGGCCAAGGTCATGCGCCTCGAAACCGCCGACTGGATCAAGACCACCACCAACCCGGTGGTCGCGCCCGTCAACAAGGCGCTGTTCGGCGGCTGGGAAGGCAACTGGATGGCCTACAACACCGCGCATGACCTGGCCCTGCCGAAGTCGGCTGGCGAGAAGCTGGGTTTCTTTATGTACCCGATTGGCGAGAACGCCGCCGGGCGCTTTGATTCCTACGCGCCTGATGATTTCAAGTACCAGATCACTGCAAAAGAGGTCAAGGCCTAAGCATCCTCGTTGCGTGCAGCTTAAAAAGGGCTGGTGATGCAGGAAACAGTGGGACAGCAATTGGAGCTGGCGATTTTTAAGGACGGCTTGCTGCGGGGCGCTTTCATCGTCTGGATCATGTCGTCAACTTGCTCTACGCAAAAAGCTGTGTGACTGGGCTAAAAATTGCGGGGCTTCACGAAATTTTTTAGCTGCATGTATTTGCAGTACATACACGTGAGGCCCGGCATGCAAGCGGCTTACAGGAGTTTTGAATGTCCAGATTAGATTGCAAGCGCCAGGCTATACCGCAGGTTTTGCGGCATACATTACGTTAGAGCCCACATGCACACCGTCGAAATCGATCGAGATCGTCCAGATTTCCGTGTCCTTGTTGATCTGCTATACGGCCACGGCCGAAATGTAGATACGGAGGGCAACTTATACCCCGTTAACAGTCGCACCTGGACAGAGCTCTACATCAAAAACAGGGAGAGCAACGATCCAGCCGTTGACATCGCACTCCGTGAAGGGGCCCCTGCACCGTTTGAGATCACATCTGGTTCATCTAGGCTCGAAGAGCTCGCTGCCTTGTATCTATGCATTTTCTGTGGGCAATCGCTCTGCCATGAAGGCGTATGCCTCCCGCCGGAGCGCATTTCTCAGCTACGCACTACGTACGCAATGGAGCTTGCCCGTGCAGAAGCGTCGGTTTGGCACCAATCTTCGGATGCGTACCCTTATCCCAATGGGCTCTAACCCTTCCATCGAGGGGACGTCCAACATCCGGCTTCGCCGGCTGTCGGCCGCCCTTCATGTCAAACGTTAGGCGGCACATGAAACTGTACTCGTTACTCGTCACGATGATTTTCCTAGGCTTCGTGCCTCTCGCTTTGTGCCAGCCGAAGGGCGAGCCAACCAATATTTGTGAGACTGGACCCCTTACCAGGCAGTACGGAGGAACGGAGTGGTATGTGTACAGCTGCAGCGATAGTCGCTCACTTGTAGTCGTCGCTTCCCCCAACAATCCTGCGGCCAAACCGAACGCCTTCATTGTTTCTTCGAAAGATGGCGTTAAGCGACTCAACGGTGCCGGAGAAATGATGGGCACAGTTCTCGCCACATATGACGATCTGAAAGCACTCAAGCAGGCAGATATTTCGGCTCTTATCACTGACACGAAGAATCAGACTCGCTCTTCGGTGAAGAACAATCGGTAACGCCGCCTAATGATTCATTTAGGCCGAAGCCGCTTCGCGGCTCGGCTTAATTCAGGCGTTAGGCCTCTAATCACCACAGTCGTAGCAGGAAAGGAAAGCGCATGAACAACGAAAAAATTGAAGACGTACTCTCTGAAAATCTTGGAGAAGGCTACCGAATCGTTCGGGACAGTGGAGAGCTGTCGCCGGCAATCGAATGGGTTGATTGGGCACAGAAATCTGACGATGAAAAAGATATTCGAGTTGAAGTCCATTTTGATGATGGCAGTGATGAAGTCTTTGAAAGAGGCGTAAAGCTGCGACAAATTTGGCATGAGGACGTGTAGGTTTTTACACGTCATGGGTATATGACTAACATTGCATTCAACCCGGGCGCACCTGCGGCGCGCCGGCTAATCCAGGCGTTGGAGCGCATATGGTGAACGATCACGATTCCACCAAGCTAACCGCGTTATCCATGCTGCTTCGAGTCGTGATTGCCGCAATCGGAGTTTTTATTGGTCTATTTTTCCTTGTAATCATTGGACTTACGGGCAGCAGCATCTACGCGCCGCGCCTTGCCATCGAAATATCCAAAGTGGCCATTTTGGTCGCGACAGCTTCCATCTTTGTTTGCTGCATGACTCCCCCTAAGATTCTTCGCGGGAGATCTGCCCAAGCGAGAGCCTTTAAGTACTTGCTCGTGTTTCTTGCTGCTCAGCCACTGATAACCATACCAATTGCATACAAATTCTTTCGGCATGCGCTCTAACAATTCATTAAACGGGAAAATTCGCCATGGCGCATCTGCTGGTAGGGAACATGGCAGTTAGCTGCTTGCCCGGCACGGACATGCAACGGCAGGAGGCCGCTGCGCGGGACATGTTGTATGCCGGGCAGCGGCAACGTTGGGTAACACATGGCTGGAGAGCACGGCATGACTGAAAGCGACGAGCAGGACCTTCGGTGTGAGTTCGAAGCAGGCGACGACACGTTCCTCGGAATCGCCATGAACGGGTGTTGGTCCACCGCCCGGTTAGCGCGGCTGGCTAGATTGATGCGCCAAGCCTGCCTCGAATCGGAAGACACGGTTCTGCTTCACCGCTGGGCGGCGTCGGGCTTCTACGAGGTAGATACCAATCTCGACCACTATCTTCCAGCAGGATGTCGCGTTGATGAAGACCTCATCTCAGACGTGAAGGAGCACTTCATGCTGCTCACAGCTTGGTATTTTTCTGGCGAACGCACCATGGGCCCCGCCGAGCTCGAGGAGGAACTTCAAGCCATCCTCGAGCGTGGGCCTGCGCTGCGCCAGGACAATGCTCAGTCTTAGCTATGCGCGGTCGTCCAATCTGCGGTCAACCGGACGGCCTCCGGCTGCCGGTTACCGGTTACCTTCACGTTAGGCCTCAGAAAGTCCATCCATGCCAAGAAAATTCACGCCAGTAAAGCAGGTTGCCATCCCGTCGCAGTCTGCCGTCGCTACTGTATTCAAGTCGGTGAATCTCGCGGACGCATTTTCGGTTCAACTTCCTTCTGACGCCTCTATTGATCCAGATGTCCTGGCCCGATTCATCTTCTCGGTGCAGCCATCCTGGATCGGCGCGCTCACCAACGTCCGGGATGCAATCGTTGCGGGATTGGGTCTGAAGACCGCCAGACACCTCGCAACGCTCTCAAGTGACGCCACAGCCCCCCGCATCAGCATCTTCAGGGTCTTCGGCACCAGCGAAACTGAGGTCGTTCTAGGCGAGAACGACAAACATCTTGACTTCCGGCTGTCAATTCTTTGTACACCAGGCTCGCCGCCAGATACCGGGAACCAACTGACCCTGTCAACCGTCGTTCACTGCCACAACCTTTTGGGTCGAACCTACTTGTCGGTCATCGCTCCCTTTCACCGCCAGGTTGTGAAAGCCAGTCTTCGTCGTGCGGCAGACCTTGGGTGGCCCAAGGCAAGTGCGTAGAGGGGGGGGCTGGCCTTTGGATAGGGTGGCCCTGTCAGTGCCTCTCACCCTCGTCTGATCAAGGCGGTAGGTCCCGCAGCGCCAGCCGGCTTTCAAAGCGTCGCTGCTCGCCTGTCACCGGGTCCATGAACGCAATGGATTTGGCCAGCAGCTGCAGCGGAAAGCGGTAATCGTCGTCCGGCGTGTGGTCCACCGGCGGGTACATGCGGTCGTTGAGCAGCGGCAGGCCGAGCGCATTCATGTGCACGCGCAGCTGGTGCTTCTTGCCCGTCACGGGGCTGAGGGCATACAGCGCATGGTCGCCGCGCACTTCGATCACATCGATCTGCGTTTTGCTGTTGGTTTCGCCGGGCACTTCACGTTGCCGGAAAAAAGGCTCGTCTTCGACGATGCGGCTTTCGCGCGTGAGGGGAAAGCCGATGTCCCCGCGCCATGGCGCCACCGCTTCGTAGTGCTTGGTCACTTCATGCCGGCGGAACAGTGACTGGTAGGCGTCGCGCTCCCCCGGGTTGACCGAAAACAGCACCAGGCCCGCGGTTTCACGGTCAATGCGGTGGATGGGCACCAGGCCGTCGATGCCGAGCTTGTTCTTCAGGCGCACCAGCAGCGTTTCCTGCAGATAGCTGCCCGAGGGCGTGACCGGCAAAAAGTGCGGCTTGTCGGCCACCACCAGGTGTTCGTCCTGGAACAGCACGGTCTCTTCAAACGGGATGCGGGGTTCTTCGTCCAGTGCGCGGTAGTAATACACGCGCATGTGGCCGCGGTAGGGGCGTTCGGCGGTAACGGCTTCGCCGAATTCATCGACCACCAGGCCGTCCTGCATGCGCTGCAGCCATACCTCGCGCGATATGGCCGGGAAGCGCTCCACCAGAAAATCGGTGATGCTGGGCCAGCTGCCGGCCGGCAGCCCGACGCAGCTGGGGCTGATGCCGGCCCGCGTGGCCAAACCATGCAGCCCGAGCTTGGGTGTCTTGCTCACACCCGCACAGCCGGGAGATCAGGCACGCACAAACACCACGTCCCAGACGCCGTGCCCCAGCTTGATGCCGCGGTTTTCAAATTTGGTCAAAGGCCGGTAGGCCGGCTTGGGTGCATAGCCACCGGCGCTGCCGTCCGCGGTGTTTTTCAGCAGTGGTTCGGCGGCCAGCACCTCGAGGATCTGCTCGGCATAGGGTTGCCAGTCGGTGGCGCAGTGCAGGTAGCCGCCAGGCTTGAGGCGGGCCGCCAGCTTGGCGACCAGCGGCGCCTGGATCAGGCGGCGCTTGTTGTGGCGTTTTTTGTGCCAGGGGTCGGGAAAGAAAATATGCACGCCGTCCAGGCTGGCCGGCGGAAGCATGTTGTCTATCACTTCGACGGCGTCATGTTGCAGGATGCGGATGTTGGCCAGGCCCTGTTCGCTGATGCGCTTGAGCAGCGCGCCCACACCCGGGGTGTGCACCTCGCAGCACAGGAAATTTTTTTCGGGCATCAGGGCGGCGATGTGGGCCGTCGCCTCGCCCATGCCGAAGCCAATCTCGAGGATGGTGGGGGCCGAACGCTGGAAGACGGCCTCGAAGTCCGCCGGCGCCGCCGTATAGGGCAGCAGGAACTGCGGGCCCACGTCTGCAAAGGCCTTGGCCTGGCCGATGGTGGTGCGGCCGGTGCGCCGCACAAAGCTGCGGATATTGCGGGGGGCGCCCGGCTCGGCGGCCGTGCCTTCGGCGGGCTGGTCGGGGAGGGTGGCGGGCGGGGTGGGGGAGTTGGTGTCTGTCACCGCTTGATTTTAAGTCGGTCCGCCCACAGCGGCACGGCCTGCCCCAGCCAATCCTGTGGCGTGGCGGCGCTGGTGAGCGATGGCAGGCCGAGAACGGCACCCGCCTGCCGCAGCAGGGCCAGCGGCTCGCGCGTGTCCAGCGCCTGTGCGCCGTTCTGTTTGGAGAGCTTTTCGCCGTTGGCGCCCAGCACCAGCGGCGTGTGCAGGTAACGCGGCAGCGGCAGGCCCAGCGCGCGCTGCAGCAGGATTTGCCGTGCCGTGTTGTCGGCCAGGTCTTCGCCGCGCACGATGTCCGTGATGCCCTGGGCCGCGTCGTCGACCACCACGGCCAGCTGGTAGGCCCACAGGCCGTCGGCGCGCTTGAGCACAAAGTCGCCGACTTCATGGGCGACGTCCTGCGACTGCGGGCCGAGCAGGCGGTCCTGCCAGCTGACAGGCGCATGCGCTTGCGTGTCCAGCCGCCAGGCGCGTGCGGGGCGTCCGTGCAGGCCGCCGCGGCAGGTGCCGGGATAGACCAGTTCGCCATGGCGTTCGCGCGCCTGCCCTGAAGCCGCCAGCGCACGGGCGATGTCCTGGCGCGTGCAGGCGCAGGGGTAGGCCAGCCCGCGGGCGATCAATGAATCCAGCGCCTGTTGGTATGAGTCGCTGCGCTGCGACTGGTAGACGGGCGGCTCGTCGGGCACAAAGCCGCATTGGGCCAGTTGTTCAAGAATGATGAGGTCGGCGCCGGGCGCGCAACGCGGCGTGTCAACGTCTTCGATGCGCACCAGCCAGCGGCCCTGGTGCGCGCGCGCATCGAGCCAGCTGGCCAGGGCAGCTACGAGTGAGCCGGCATGTAGCGGGCCTGTCGGGGAGGGGGCGAAGCGGCCCCGGTATGCGGCCTCCACGCCGATATCGCTACCTGGGTTCAGGCCAGCTCGAGAGCCATTTCAAGGCCCGACACAAACCCGTCTTCCACGCGGTGCCCCAGGCACCAGTCGCCGCAGGCGCCTATGCCCGATTTGGCGTCCCATGCATGGGTTTTTCCCAGAGGCTGCAGGGTCTGGGCATGGCGCCAGCGGTGTACCACGGCATGGGGCGGCGCGGCGCGTATGCCGGTGACTTCGGTGAAGGCTTTGAGCAGCTTGGCCTTGACGCGCTCGGCGTCGTCTTCGAGGTGGCGCTGCGACCAGTCGGGGCTGGCCTGCACGGTCCAGCGCTCGATGGGGCTGCGCCCGGGCTTGGACGACTCGCGCGCCAGCCAGGCGATGCGGTGATGGGTGCTGCGCGCGGCGTTCCAGTGCGGGCCCAGGTGGACCATCGTGGGTTGCATGGCCTGGGGGAAGGCCAGCATCAAGGTCCAGCAAGGCGCCACGCTGACCTTGGACAACTCGGCCATCAGCGGTTTTCCCTGCTGCGAGCTCAGCAGCAGCGCATGCGCCTGCGGCGAGGGCAGGGCCAGCACCACGGCGTCAAAACCCGAATGCACCAGGCTGCCGGCGCCCGGGCCTTCGGTCTGCAGCTGCCATTGCTCGGGGTGCAGCTTGTCGCGCTCCAGCCTGATCACTTCGGTTTCAAGCTGCAGGCGACCCGCGGCCGCCAGGGGCTGCGCCCATTGGCGCACCAGTGCGTTCATGCCCGGCGTGGCGACCCAGTGCGCCTCTTTGGGCGGCAGCGCCGAGGCGACGACGCGGCCCAGCTCGTCCAGGATGCGCACGGTGTTGGCGCTCCAGGGCCGCACCAGCCCGGACGCCGTGGCCAGGGCTTTTTCGAAACGCGGGTCGCGCGCGGTGAAGTACTGCGTGCCGTGGTCGAAGCCGCCGAATTCGCTGTCCCGGGTGGCCATGCGGCCGCCGGCTTCGCGGTTTTTCTCGAATACCGTGACCTCATGCCCGGCCTGGGCCAGCGTGCGCGCGCAGGCAATGCCGGCGATGCCGGCGCCGATGACGGCGATGCGGCGCCGGGCCGCGGATTCAGGGAGGGGGAGGGCAGAATTTTTTTTCATGTCTGAGGTCTTTATGTTTCTTTGGGGTTGATGAATAAGGCGCCTTGCTGCTTGCGCATGCAATTCACGGCCCCCCGGCGTTGGTCATCACATCTCAACCATAAACGAAAATCATAGGCACACTCTACACGCAGGCCGGGCTCCTGCGCTCGGATTGCGAACCGACTACGGGTTTTCACAGGGACTGATCCCTTTCCAGCAGCGCTTTTCGCGTGGCCGCGCTCTCCAATTGTTTGAGCCACCACTGCAGTGCGCGGCCTTCCTTGCCGTCGGGCGCGCGCAGCCAGGCATAACTCATGGGCACCTGGCGCGGGGCGCGCTGCATGCGCTTTTCCACCAGCCGGCCGGTGATGACGTGGGGGCGCGCCAGATATTCGGGCAGGAAGCCGCCGCCCAGCCCGCGCAGCTGCGCCTGCAATTTTTCCTGCATGCCGGGCACGGTGAAGATGTCTTGCCCGCCCAGCAGGCCCACCGTGATGCCGCTGCCGCGCTGCACCGAATCGGCGACCGCCACGGCACGGTGCGGCATCAGCATGGCGTCGGTCACGGGCTCCGGCGCCTGTGCCAGCGGGTGGTGCGGCGCCACCGCATAAATGAAATGGATGCTGCCCAGCGTCTTGTGCTGCACCGCGGTATTGACCGCCGGCTCGATGGCGACCCCTATGGCCAGGTCGGCCTGGCCCGAGGTGAGCGCCTCCAGCGTGCCCGACAGCGCTTCTTCGCGCAGGCGCAGGCGGGTGGGCGGGTTCAGTGCGAAAAAAGCCTCGCACAGCTCCATCACCGTGGTGCGCGAGATCACGCTGTCGACCGCCAGCGTGAGCTGCGGTTCCCAGCCCGTGGCCACGCGCTTGACGCGGTTGGCCACGGCGTCGAGTTCCGCCAGCAGGCGGTTGCCCTCGCGCAGCAGCTCCTTGCCGGCTTCGGTCAGTTTTGCCTGGCGTGAAGAGCGGTCGAACAGCAGCACGTCCAGCGCGTCTTCCACCTGGCGGATGCGGTAGGTCAGGGCGCTGGGCACCAGGCCCAGTTCGCGCGCCGCCGCCGCCATGCTGCCGGCGCTGTGAATGGCGCCTATCAGTCCCAGGGTTTCCGGCGTCAGGGCGTCGCGCACGCGGTTGTTGATCGTTGCCATAAGAAAGATTCAAATAATTTGAATGATGCCATCAAAGCGCGGCAATGGAAAGCGGGGTTCCCGCGCCTACATTGGAGTCATCGCAAACGAATCACAACGCATTTTCAACGCACCTTGAAAGGAGCACCTCATGATGACTTTAAGAACTTCCAGCGAACGCGGTTACGCCGACCACGGCTGGCTCAAATCCTTCCACTCCTTTTCGTTCGCCGGTTATTACGACCCGGCCCACATGGGCTTCGGCAACTTGCGCGTCATCAATGAGGACCGCATCGCGGCCGGCCGCGGCTTCGGCACCCATGGCCACCAGAACATGGAAATCATCAGCTATGTGCTGAGTGGTGAGCTTGCCCACAAGGACAGCATCGGCAACATCAAGGGCATCCCGCCCGGCGACGTGCAGCGCATGAGCGCCGGCACCGGCGTGCAGCACAGTGAGTTCAACCACGCCGACGGCCAGACCACGCACTTCCTGCAGATCTGGATCGAGCCCAATGTGACCGGCATTCCCCCGAGCTATGAGCAGAAGACCTTTGCCGATGCCGAAAAGCGCGGCGCCCTGCGCCTGGTGGCTTCGCCCGACGGCGCCAAGGGCTCCGTGCTGATCCATGCCGATGCCCGGCTGTATGCCGGCCTGTTTGACGGCACGGAAAGCGCCACGCTGGCCTTGAGCGCGGCACGCAAGACCTATGTGCACCTGGTTCGCGGGCAGCTCGAAGTCAACGGCCAGCTGTTGAAGGCCGGCGATGCCGCGGCGCTGCAGTCGGAAGCGACGCTGCAACTGGCCCATGGCCGGGACGCCGAAGTGCTGGTGTTTGACCTGGCGCCGTAAACCTGCAGGCCCGATAACACCCTGTAACCCATCACCCAGGGCAAGCGCCGAATGCGCATCGGCGCATGGCGCTTGCCCAGAGTGTTTTTTTCCTCCATCATTTCCCCCGTTTACTTCATTAACAAGGACTCACCATGCTCAATTCCCTGCAAAACCCCCTCTCCCTGATCGGCCGCCTGCTGCTGGCCCTGCTGTTCGTGCCTGCCGGCTTCAGCAAGATCGCCGGCTTTACCGGAACGGTCGGCTATATCGCCTCCAAAGGTGTGCCGCTGCCTGGAGTCGCGGCCGCCATCGCCATCGTGGTGGAACTCGGCCTGGGCATTCTTCTGGCCGTGGGCTTCCAGACGCGCTGGGCCGCGCTGGCCATCGGCGTTTTCACGGTCGTCATCACCTGCATCTTCCATGCCTTCTGGACCGACCCCACGCAACAGATGATGTTCTTCAAGAATATGGCCATCGTCGGCGGCCTGTTCAGCATCGCGGCTTTCGGCGGCGGCGCCTGGAGCGTGGACGGCCAGCGCAAAGGCTGATCCACAAACGGGGCTGCAGCGAGGGAGTTCAGGCCCGGGCTGCAGCCCTTTTGTTTTCTCGTTTCTTTATCCTCTTTATCCATTCCCCGCGAAAGCCCCCGAATGCCCAAAGTTGTCGTGATTTACCACTCCGGCTACGGCCACACCCAGCGCATGGCGCAGTCGGTGGCCGAAGGCGCGGGCGCCGAGCTGCTGGCCATAGACGCCGACGGCAACCTGCCCGAAGGCGGCTGGGAAACCCTGAACGCCGCCGACGCCATCATCATGGGCTCGCCCACTTACATGGGCAATGTCAGCTGGCAGTTCAAGAAATTTGCCGATGCTTCTTCCAAGCCCTGGTACAGCCAGGCCTGGAAAGACAAGCTCTTCGCCGGCTTCACCAACAGCGCCGCGATGAACGGCGACAAATTCTCCACGCTGAACTACCTGTTCACCCTGGCCATGCAGCACGGCGGCATCTGGGTCAGCCAGGGCATGCTGCCCAGCAACAGCAAGGCCGCGCTGCGCAACGATGCCAACTACCTGGGCTCCTACAGCGGCGCCATCGCGCAGTCGCCGTCCGATGCCGGCGCCGGCGAAATGTCCGCCGGCGACCTGGAGACGGCCCGCAGCTTCGGCGAACGTGTTGCCGGCGTCGCGGCGAAGTTCGCGCCGTGACCCGGCTTTTCCCTAGCGCACAGGAACCCCATGACCATTGAACTCCAACGCGATCTCACCGCTGCGATGGCGCAGCAGCTGCAGATCCGCAGCCACAGCTTCACCGCCGACGTCGGCGAGGCCGAAGGCGGCGCCGACATCGGCCCCAGCCCGCACGATCTCTACGATGCGGCGCTGGGCGCCTGCAAGGCCCTGACCGTGATGTGGTACGCCCGCAAAAAAGGCATCCCGGTCGAGGACATCCACACGCGCATTGAACGCGATGATTCACAGGAGCGCAGCGGTGTGTACAAACTCGCGGCCAAACTCCAGATCAAGGGTGATTTGACCGACGCCCAGCTGCAGGAACTGCACGCCGTGGCGCAGAAGTGCCCCGTGCACAAACTCATGACCACGGTCACGACCGAAATCACCACCGAACTGGAGCGCCTGCCATGAGCGTTGCACTCAAACTTACGGGCCACCACAAGGACCTTGGCGGCGGTTTTATGGTGCGCCGCCTATTGCCCGCCGCGCAGCAGCAGTCGGTCGGCCCTTTCATCTTTTTTGACCATTTCGGCCCCGTGACCGAGCTGCCCGGCACCAATCACGACGTGCGGCCGCACCCGCACATCGGCCTGGCGACGGTGACCTACCTGTTCGAGGGCGCCATGATGCACCGCGACAGCCTGGGCTCGGCCCAGCGCATAGAGCCCGGCGCCATCAACTGGATGACCGCGGGCCGCGGCATTGTGCATTCCGAGCGCGCGCCCGAAGACCTGCGCGGCACCGCCTATGTGAACCACGGCCTGCAGCTGTGGGTGGCCTTGCCCAAGGAGTTTGAGGAAACGGCGCCCGTGTTCTCTCACACGCCAGCGGAAACGATTCCTTCCACCGCGGTGGACGGCGCCCGGGTGCGCATCCTGGTCGGCGAGGCTTTTGGGGAAACTTCGCCCGTCAAGACTTTTTCCAAAACGCTTTACCTCGACGTGGCCCTGGCCGCCGGCACGCCTTTCACGCTGCCCCCGCTGGCCGAGCAGATGGCGCTGTATTCGGTGGACGGCGACCTGCTGGTCGACGGCGAGCCGCTGGCCATGCACACCCTGGCGACGCTCGCGCCCGGCGCGGCCGTGCAGCTCAGCGCGGGGGCGGCGACGCGCCTGGTGGTGATAGGCGGCGACGCGCTCGATGCGCACCGCTTCATGTGGTGGAATTTTGTTTCCAGCCGCAAGGAGCGGATCGTGCAGGCCGGCGAGGACTGGGAAGCGCAGGCCATGGGAGAGGTGCCTGGCGAGACCGAATTCATTCCGCTGCCGGAGCGGAAATTCACGGCGGGCTGAAGCCGGGGCCTCAGGCTGCCGAGCCCGGCTTGTTTACACGTAGGTCAAGAGAATCTTCGCGAGCGCTTCGGGGGCCAGCCGCGGCACATCGTGCGCGCAGTCGAGACGATGCGTGGCCCATTCGGGGTCCAGCCGCAGGCGTTCGTATAGCGCAATAAACGGGCTTCCCTCCCAGCCAAACGCCGCGATGAAGACTTTGCCGCTGGCCTTGCGCCAGTCGCCGGTCAACTGGATTGCCTGCAGAAAGGTGGCCATGGGATGGGGACGGCAGCGCATGTCAAGATGGGCGGCCGGCGCACAAGCCAGACCATCGGCGGCCGCGCCGGCGATGAAGCGCTCCCGATAGTTCGGGGTGGTGAGCGACCAGACCGATGCACCGTTGTCCGGTACATAGGCGTCGACATAAACGATGGCCTTGACGCGCGATGGCGCCCTGTCCGCCGCGCCGGTGATGACCATTCCGCCATACGAATGACCGACAAGGATGGCGGGCGTGTCGCCCCCGCGAAGCGCTTGAACTACCTCGTTGATGTGGTGTTCGAGATTGGCGCCGGGCGCGGGCTCGTCACCCAGCCCCGAGAGTGTGAGCGCCTGGACTTCGTGGCCTTCTTTTGCCAGCGCATGGCTGACAGCGTCAAATGCCCAGCCTCCGTGCCAGCCCCCGGGCACCAGGACAAATCTTGCCATCGTTGGAGACCGCGTTCGCGTTCAGTGCTGACAGGCTCCAGGAGGCCCTAGCCAAGCGCCAGGTCACGCGCGAGGCGCAGGCCGCTGAACTGCCAGCGGGCATCGGGCGGGAAGAAGTTGCGGTAGCTCGCGCGTATGTGGCTTTGCGGCGTGGCGCAGGAGCCGCCGCGCAGCACAAACTGGTTGCACATGAACTTGCCGTTGTACTCGCCGACCAGGCCTTCCCAGGGCTTGTAGCCGGGGTAGGGGTTGTAGTTGGACTGGGTCCACTCCCACACGTCGCCAAACATCTGCGCGGGCAGGCCGTGGCTGCCCTCTTGCTGCGGTAGCGGGTGGAAGGCGGATGTCTCCACAAAGTTGCCTTGCGGGGCGGGGCCGACGGGGAGGCCGCGCGCGGCAAGCTCCCATTCAAACTCGGTCGGCAGGCGCGCGCCGGCCCAGCGCGCAAAGGCGTCGGCTTCAAAATAGCTGAGGTGGCAGGCCGGCGTGTTCGGGTCGACGTCTATCAGGCCTTGCAGCGTGAAGTGCTGGTAACTGCCTTCCTCGCCTTGCCAATAAAAGGGCAGGCTGACCTTGTTCTCGGTGACCCAGTCCCAGCCCATGGACAGCCATAGCTCGGGGCGCTGGTAGCCCTTGTCGGCGATGAAGGCCATGATTTCGCCGTTGGTCACGGGGCGGCTGGCCAGCTCGAAGGCCGCCACATAGGCCTTGTGGCGCGGCGTTTCATTGTCGAAGGCGAATTCGCCGTCGCGCGCTGCGTCAAAACCGTGTTCCACCAGGCCGGCCTCGTGGCGCAGCCAGTCAACCGGCTGCGGGTGTATGCCGGCCAGCGGCCAGCGGCTGGCATAGGCCGGGCGCGCGGGGTTGAAAGACAGCGCGTGCTTGATGTCGGTCAGCAGCAATTCCTGGTGCTGCTGTTCGTGGTGCAGGCCCAGGGTCACCAGTTCGGTGAGTTCCCGCTGCTGCGCGCTGTCGGCGCCGGCTTCCACGGCGGCGATCACCGCCAGCATGCGCTGGTTGACCTGCGCGCGGTAGGCCAGCACCTCGTCCAGCGAAGGCCGGCTGATCAGGCCGCGTTTGGGCCTGGGGTATTTATCGCCCACGCCGTTGTAATAGCTGTTGAACAGCACACGAAAGCCCGGATCGAAAGGCGTGAAGCCGGGCTCAAAACGTTCGAGGATAAAGGTCTCGAAAAACCAGGTCAGGTGGGCCAGATGCCATTTGGCGGGGCTGGCGTCCGGCATGGACTGCAACTGGCAGTCTTCAGGGCTCAGGGGCTGGATCAGCACCTCGGTTTGCTGGCGCACGGCACTGAAGCGCCTGGCGAGCGGGGAGGGCAATGCATGGGCGGCCTGGTGGCGCGCGGGGGAAGTGTCTGTGGGCATGGTGGCTACCGTTAAAAAGGGGACGGCGGGCGGGCGTGGGATGCGAACGATTCAAAAGCTTCGCACGGGGCTTGGGGCTCAGCTGTCAGACAAAAGCCCGAAATTTTCGGTGCTGCGGGCGGCAGGGGGTGGCTGCAAGGCTTTGGGGGATGGATTGACCTGGGGTTTGAGCTCCGGGTCCACGGCACGGCGTTCGTCAAAAACAAAACATTCACCGTCGAAATGCGCGCGCCCGCTCTCTTCGAAGTATTTGAGGATGCCGCCGTCGAGCTGCCAGACGTTCTCCACCCCGGCTTCGCGCATCAGGATGGCGGCTTTCTCGCAGCGAATGCCGCCGGTGCAAAAGCTCACCACGGTCTTGCCGGCGAGCTCCTCTTTGCGCGCCAGCAGGGCTTCGGGAAACTCGGTGAACTTGCGGATGCGCCAGTCGATGGCATGGCGGAAGGTGCCGACGTCGGCCTCGAAGTCATTGCGGGTGTCCAGCGTCACCACCGGGCGGCCCGTGTCGTCGTGGCCGGCGTCCAGCCAGCGCTTGAGCGTGGCGGCGTCCACCGCCGGCGCGCGTCCCGCGGCGGGCTGCACGGCCGGGTGGTTCATGCGGATGATTTCCGGCTTGACCTTGACCAGCAGCTTGCGAAAGGGCTGGGCGCCCGACCAGCTTTCCTTGGCCTGCAGGTCGGCAAAACGCACATCCTGTTTCAACCATGCCAAAAAATCATGAATATCGCCGGCCGGGCCGGCCAGAAAGAGGTTGATGCCTTCTTCGGCCAGCAGCACCGTGCCCCTGATGGCATGGCCTTGCAGCCGTTCGGCCAAGCTGGCTTGCAGCGCCGCGGGCTGGGCCAGCGCGACGAACTTGTAGGCTGCAATGTTCAGGATTTGCATGATGCGTTTGATTGTAGGCAGGCATGCATGCCCTTGCACCGGGCTGCGGCCCTTCAGCGGACAGCCTCGGCCCTAAAATGGCCTTCATGTTTGTCCATTTGCGTCTCCACACCGAATTTTCCGTCGTCGACGGCACCAACCGTATCGATGAAATCGTGGCCGCAGCGGCCGCCGACCGGCAACCGGCGCTGGCCATCACCGACCTGAGCAACCTGTTCGGCACTGTCAAGTTCTACAAGGAAGGGCGCGGCGCGGGCGTCAAACCCCTGATTGGCGCCGACATCTGGGTGCAGGTGCCCGGCAAGGATGCCGCCACGCCCGCCGCGCGCCTGCTGCTGCTGGTGCAGAACCGCCAGGGCTATCTCAACCTTTCCGAAATCCTCACGCGGGCCTGGACCAAAAACGTGGTGCGCGACCAGGCGGTGGTCAAGCTCGAATGGCTGCAGGAACTGGGCGAAGGCCTGATCGCGCTGTCGGGCGCGCAGGGCGGCTCCGTGGGCCAGGCGCTGCTGCAGGGCGACAGCGCCCGCGCCGTGGAATGCGCGCTGTATTTCGCGGGCCTGTTCCCCCACCGTTTTTACCTGGAATTGCAGCGCGCCCAGCGGCCCGACGACGAACGCCATGTGGCGGCGGCGGTGCAGCTCGCGGCGCGGCTCAAGCTGCCGGTGGTGGCCACGCATCCGGTGCAGTTCCTGACCTACGAAGACTACGAGGCGCATGAGGCGCGCGTCTGTATCTCGGAGGGCGAGATCCTGGGCAATACGCGCCGCGTGCGCAAATTCACGCGCGAACAGTACTTCAAGTCGGCCGAGCAGATGCAGGTGCTGTTCGCCGACGTGCCCACGGCCCTGGCCAACACGCTGGAGATTGCCAAGCGCTGCAACCTCACGCTGGAGCTCGGCAAGCCCATGCTGCCCGATTACCCGACGCCCGAAGTGGGCGGCGTGCGCATGCCAATCGATGAATATTTTCGCCAGGCCTCGTTTGAAGGCCTGGAAGATCGCCTGGCGCACCTGTACCGCGATGCGGCGCTGCGCGACCAGAAACGGCCGGAATACGTCAAGCGCCTGGAGTTCGAGATCAACACCATCCTCAAGATGGGTTTTCCCGGCTACTTCCTGATCGTCGGCGACTTCATCAACTGGGCCAAGAACAACGGCTGCCCGGTCGGGCCGGGCCGGGGTTCCGGCGCGGGCTCACTGGTAGCTTATTCGCTGAAAATCACCGACCTGGACCCGCTGCAGTACAACCTGCTGTTCGAGCGCTTCCTGAATCCGGAGCGGGTGTCCATGCCCGACTTCGACATCGACTTCTGCCAGAGCAACCGCGACCGCGTGATCGACTACGTGAAGGACAAATACGGCAAGGAGGCCGTCAGCCAGATCGTGACCTTCGGCACCATGGCGGCGCGAGCCGCCATCCGCGACGTGGGCCGCGTGCTGGATTTTCCCTACGGCTTTTGCGACGGCATCTCCAAGCTGATTCCCAACAAGCCGGGCCAGCACATCACGATTGAACAGGCGAAGGAGCAGGAGCCCGTCCTGGCCGAACGCGAGCGCAAGGAAGAGGATGTGCACACGCTGCTGGAACTCGCGCAGAAGCTCGAAGGCCTGACCCGCAACGTCGGCATGCACGCCGGGGGCGTGCTGATCGCGCCCAGCAAGCTGACGGATTTCTGCCCGCTGTATGCCCAGCCCGGCAGCGACTCCGCCGTGAGCCAGTTCGACAAGGACGACGTGGAGGCCATAGGCCTGGTCAAGTTCGACTTCTTGGGCCTGGCCACCCTGACCATCCTGGAGATCGCAAGGGAATTCATCATCGCGCGCCACCCGGCGCAAAAAGACTTCAAGTTCGAGGACCTGCCGCTCAATGACCGCAAGGTCTACGAGCTTTTCGGCCGGGGGCAGACCGAAGCCGTGTTCCAGTTTGAAAGTATCGGCATGCAGCGCATGCTGAAAGACGCCAAGCCGGACCGCCTGGAAGACCTGATCGCGATGAACGCCTTGTATCGCCCGGGGCCGATGGAGCTGATCCCGACCTACATCGCGCGCAAGCAGGGCAAGGAAGTGCCCGAGTACCCGGACCCGCGTGTCAAGGCCATCCTCGAAGAGACCTACGGCATCATGGTCTACCAGGAGCAGGTGATGCAGACCGCGCAGATCCTTGGCGGCTACTCGCTGGGCGGCGCCGACTTGCTGCGCCGCGCCATGGGCAAGAAGAAAAAAGAGGAGATGGACGCCCAGCGCGAGATCTTCCGCAAGGGCGCGGGCGAGGGCGGCCTCAGCGAAGAGAAAGCCGACGAGGTCTTCGACCTGATGGAAAAATTCGCGGGCTACGGCTTCAACAAGTCGCACTCCGCCGCCTATGCGCTGCTGGCCTACCACACGGCCTGGCTCAAGGTGCACTACACCGCCGAATTCTTCGCCGCCAACATGACGGTGGAAATGGACGACACCGACAAGCTCAAGATCTTGTTCGGCGACGCACAGAAGATGGGCCTGCAGTTCGAGTCGCCCGACGTCAATCGCGGCGAATACCGCTTCGAGCCCATCAGCGCGACCTCGGTGCGCTACGGCCTGGGGGCCATCAAAGGAACGGGCCAGCAGGCGATTGCCGCGATTGTCGCGGCGCGCAAGGAAGGCGGCCCCTTCACTTCGATTTACGATTTTTGCGTGCGCGTGGACCGCAGCCGGCTTAACAAGCGCACGGTGGAAGCCCTCATCAAAGGCGGCGCCTTCGACAACCTGCAGCTCAACCGCGCTTCGCTGCTGGCCTCGGTGGACCGGGCTTTTGAGTTCGCCGCCGCGACCGAAGCCAACGCCAACCAGGGCGGGCTGTTCGACATGTCCGACTCGCACGCCGCCAGCACGCAGGAGCCGCCGCTGGTCGAGGCCATGCCCTTCGGCGTGAAAGCGCGTCTGGTGCAGGAGAAAACCGCGATCGGCTTTTACCTCTCGGGCCATTTGTTCGACGAGGTGGAAACCGAGGTGCGCCAATTCGCCAAGCGCAAGATCGAGGACCTGATCGATTCGCGCGAGCCGCAGCTGCTGGCCGCGATTTTGAGCGACCTGCGCATCATCAACGGCAATCGAGGCAAACTGATCATCTTCAAGCTCGACGACAAGACCGACGTGCTCGAAGCTTCCGTGGACGAAGCCACCTTCAACACCAACCGCAACCTGCTCAAGGACGACGAACTGGTGATCGTGCAGGGCACGCTGCAGGGCGCGTCGGAGCGCTTCGGCCGCCGCTTCAAGGTCACGCAGGTGTGGGACCTGGAAACCGCGCGCTGCAAGTTCGGCAAATACCTGCGTGTGGCCGTCAACGGCAGCGCGCCCGACATCTCACGGCTGGTGCGGGATTTCCCGCCGCGCCGCGAAATGTCCGACCAGGGCGAGATCAGCCGCGGCCTGCCGGTGCGCCTGAGCCTCAGGCGGCAAAACACCGAAGGCGGCGCGACGGCAGAACTGCACCTGGGTGAGGCGGCCAAATTCTTCCCGACCGATGCGGCGCTGGCCAGCTGGATGGCGCAGGCCGACAGGGGGCTGGTGCAGATCGTTTACGAGTGAGCCGGAGCCGGGTGCCCCTTCACACGGGCGCGGGCAAGGCTTGAATTGACGGCCGGCGCTAATTGCGCGGCCGCATTTCCAGGATCAAGGTGGTGTCGGGTATGCGCCCGTCGACGTCTCGCGGCATGACGCGGGTGCGGATGATGGCGTTGATGGCAGCATCATCCCAGGCTTTGTTGCCGCTCGATTGAACCAGCCGCTGGCTGATGACGGTGCCGTCCAGCGTCAGGCGGACCTCCACCTTCGCCATGGGATTGCCGGTGAAGTCCTCGGTGAACACCACGTTAGGCTTGATGGCCGCCCTGACGATCGCGCCGTAAGTCGTGGAGCCACCGCTGGATTTTTGCGCTGTGCCCTTGGATTCCGCATCCCCGGTGGCGCCGGCCATACCGGTGATGCGGCGCAGGTTTTCCTGGCGCACTTTCTCCGCGGCGGCCTGGGCGGCTTTCTGCTGCGCGGCGTCCTTGTTGTCCTTCTGGGCTTCCAGCTTTTTGGCGTCTTCCGCCGCCTTGCGTTTGGCCAGGTCTTCCTTGGCTTTCTTCTCGGCGGCTTTCTGCTTTTCCAGCTCTTTGTCTTTTTTGGCTTGCAGTTCAGCCTTCTGCTTTTCTTTCAGGGCTTCCGCTTCCTTCTGTTCCTGCACCAGCTTGCGCTTCTTCTCCTGCTCCAGCGCGATGTCCACCTTGGGGGCGGGCGGCGGCGGGGGCGTCCTGACTTCCGGGGTGGGTGTGGGTGGGGGAGGCGGCGGCGGTGTGGGTACTTCGACCGGTTTGGGCGCGGCCTGCTGCGCCGGCACATTGGTCCACAGCTCGGCCTGGAAGGCGACGTCCGGGGTGCTGCGCTTCCAGTTGACGCCCCAGGTCAGGGCGGCGATCAGCAGGACGTGCACCAGCAACGCCAGCGCGAACGCGTGGCCCGACCCGCCGTCCCGGGGCGGAAGAAAGTCGAGGCGGTCTGCGGCGCTGGGCATGGGGCTGTGCGGGCGGCTACTTGTTGCCGGTCTGTACCGACAGGCCCACGCGCGACACACCGGCTTTTTGCAGGTTGTCCATGACCTGGACCACGGTTTCGTACTTGATGGATTTGTCGGCGCTGATCACCACGGGCACGGCCTGCGCGCCCTCGGCCTTCACGCCCGGCTCCAGCTTCGCGATGTCGGCCGCGACATTGCGCACATTGCTGGGCACGCTGTCGGTCTTGATCTTGATCTGCACGGTTTCGTCCTTGCTGATCATGATTTGCACCGGGTTCTGCGGCTGGCTAGGCGCCCTGCCGACCTTGGGCAGCGCGATCATGCTGGGCGTGATCAGCGGCGCCGTCACCATGAAGATGATGAGCAGCACCAGCATGACGTCGATGAAGGGCACCATGTTGATCTCGCTGATGGTGCGCCGGTTGCGGCCGCGGCGGGAATTGACTGCTGGCATCGCTATCTCCTCTTGGCTTAGTGGCCGGAAGGTGATTGGGCGCCCAGGTTGCGCTGCAGGATGTTGGAGAACTCTTCAATGAAGGTTTCCAGCCGGTTGGCGACGCGGTCTATGTCGTGCGAGAAGCGGTTGTAGGCGACGACGGCCGGGATGGCGGCGAACAGGCCGATGGCGGTGGCGACCAGCGCCTCGGCGATGCCGGGCGCCACCGTGGCCAGCGTGACCTGCTCCAGGGCCGCCAGACCGGTGAAGGCGTGCATGATGCCCCAGACGGTGCCGAACAGGCCGACGTAAGGCGATACCGAACCGACGGTGGCCAGGAAGGACAGGTTGGCCTCGATGGCGTCGAGCTCGCGCTGGTAGCTGGCGCGCATGGCGCGGCGCGCGCCGTCCAGCAGCGTGCCGGGATCGGTGATGTGGCGTTCGCGCAGCTTCTGGTATTCACGCATGCCGCTGGCGAAAATCCGCTCCATGGGGCCGGAGTGCTTGGCGTTTTGCGCGGCGCCGGAAAACAGGTCGTTGAGGCTGGTGCCCGACCAGAACTCGCGGTCGAACTCGTCGTTGAGCGTCTGCACTTTGTTGAGCGCGATGACCTTGCGGAAGATCGCGGCCCAGCTGGCGATGGACACGCCGACCAGCAGCGCCACGACGGCCTGAACGACCCAGCTGGCATTGAGGATGAGGCTGACGATGGACAAGTCTTGGTTCATGTTGTGGCCGTATCGTGTTTTAAGCTGTCAAGAATGGAGGCTGGTATTCGCCGTGGCTGCAGGCTGGCGGCATCGACCCAGCCGATCCGTATGCTGCCCTCGCAAAGTAAAGGCGCCGGTTGTGCCGGCATCTGCTCTGTTTTTAATAGCACCTGCTGGCTGATTATCATGGACGCGCGGCCGGCTTCGACCAGGCTTGCCGTAACAATCAGTTCATCGTCCAGGCGGGCGGAACGATGGTAGCGGATGCTGGTTTCCGCCACCACGAAAATGCCGCCGGTATTTTCCCGCAGGCGCTGCTGTTCAATTCCCAAAGATCTGAGCCATTCGGTGCGCGAACGTTCAAAAAATTTCAGGTAGTTCGCGTAAAACACAATGCCGCCCGCGTCGGTGTCTTCCCAATAGACCCTGACGGGCCAGCTGAAAACCCGCGCGGCCGGCTTCATGCCAGCACCGCCTTGAGCCGGGCCACGGCCTCGTGCAATTGCGCCATGGAGTTGGCGGTGGAAAAGCGCACGAACTGCTCAGGTGCGGCATGGCCGAAATCGCGGCCCGGCGTGACGGCCAGGTGGGCGCGCTTCATGAGCTCGAAGGCGAAGTCCCAGCTGCCGCTGACGCCCAGGCGCGCGGCGGCCTGGGTGCAGTCGGCATAGGCGTAAAACGCGCCGTCGGGCATCACCGGCACCGTGAGGCCCAGGCGATTCAGTTCCGGGATGAAGTAGTCGCGGCGCGCCTTGAATTCGGCGCGCCGGCGCTCGTATTCCTGCAGGCTTTCTGGCTCGAAGCAGGCCAGGGCTGCATGCTGGGCCACGGTGCTGGGGCAGATGAACAGGTTTTGCGCGATGCGTTCGATCACGGGCGCCAGCGCCTCGGGCACCACCAGCCAGCCCAGGCGCCAGCCGGTCATGTTGAAGTATTTGCTGAAGCTGTTGATGCTGATCACGCTCTGGCCCAGCTCGCCGGGCATGGCCAGCGCCGAGTGGCCGAAGTGCTCTTCGTAGCTCAGGCCCAGGTAGATCTCGTCGATCAGCGTGATGCCGCCGCGGCCGTGCACGAATTCGTGGATGCGTTGCAGTTCTTCGGGCGCGATCGAGGTGCCGGTCGGGTTGGAAGGCGAGGCCAGCAGTACGCCGCGCGTCTGCGGCTTCCAGGCCGCTTCGACCTTCTCGCGCGTGAGCTGGAAGCGTTCGGCCGCGGTGGTCGGCACCAGCACCGCATTGCCTTCGGCGGCGCTGACGAAATGCCGGTTGCAGGGGTAGCTGGGGTCGGGCATCAGGATTTCATCGCCGGCCTCGATGAGCGCCAGGCAGGCCAGCTGCAGCGCGGCCGAGGCCCCCGCCGTGACGATGATGCGGCCGGGTGCCACATCGGCGCCGAAGCGCGAGGCGTACCAGGCGCTGATGCGTTCGCGCAGCGCCGGCAGTCCGGTGGCCTGGGTGTACTGCGTGTTGCCCTGCGAGATCGCCCGGGCCGCGGCCTCCTGCACCAAGGGCGGCGCAGTGAAGTCCGGCTCGCCGATGTTCAGGAAGATCATGGGCCGGTCGCTATGGGCGAACTCCTGCGCCAGCGCCGAGGCCGCCTTGGCAACCTCCATGACATAAAACGGCTCGATGCGTTGAGCCCGCCGGGCGATTCTCACGTCAGGCGCTTTCACCGGGCAGGTTGTTTGGCTTTGTCGGAAGCGACTTCCGCGGCGCGAAGGGTGGGCGCCATCTTGTTGAGCACGCCGTTGACGTATTTGTGGCCGTCGGTGCCGCCGAAGGCTTTGGCGAGTTCGATGCACTCGTTGATGACGACGCGCCAGGGCACATCCAGGCAGTGGGTGAACTCGTAGGCGCCTATCCAGAGCACCGCATGCTCGATCGGCGAGATCTCGGCCATGGGCCGGTCCAGCAGCGGGGTGATGCCGGCGTCCAGCGATTTCGCGTCCGCGATGCAGCCGTGCAGCAGGGCGTCGTAGTGGGCCGAATCGGCTTTGTGAAAACCCACCAGGTCGCGGGTGAAGGCATCGATGGAGTCGGCCTCGTTGCGGCCGACCAGGTGCTGGTAGAGGGCCTGCAGGGCGAATTCACGCGCGCGGGTGCGCGCCGATTTGTCGGCGGCTTTTTTGACGCCGGTGTCGGTCAGGCCGGTGCGGGTCTGCGGCGGGCGCTTGGGTTTGATGATGGGATCAGCCATGAAAAATGCCAGTCGGGGTTAAGGGTGGGAGCGCAAGCTCAGGCAATTTCATTGATCAGGTTGGCCATTTCGACGGCGACGCGGGCGGCATCGCGGCCTTTTTCGACCTGCCGGGCCTGGGCCTGGGCGAGGTTCTCGGTCGTCAGGATGGCGTTGGCGATGGGCAGCTGGTAGTCCAGCGCCAGGCGCGTGACGGCGGAGCCGCTTTCGTTGGCCACCAGCTCGAAGTGATAGGTTTCGCCGCGGATGATGCAGCCCAGCGCGATCAGCGCGTCGTACTTGTCGCTTTCGGCCAGTGCCTGCAAGGCGCAGGGCACCTCGAGTGCGCCGGGCACCAGGACGTGCCGGATGTTGTCTTCGTGCACGCCCAGGGCGGCGAGCTCGTGCTTGCAGGCCTCGGCCAGGGCGTTGGTGATGCTTTCATTGAAGCGCGCCTGCACGATGCCGATGGAAAGTTTTTTGCCGTCCAGCTTGTCGGCCGTCCCTTTTTCTGCTCCAAACACGGTGTTTCCCTTTTGATTGATTATGAATTTCAGGCGAGGTGACGCAAACGTCAGTCCCTGGTGATGTAGCCGACGATCTCCAGGCCGTAGCCCGTCATGCTGGGCATGCGGCGCGGGTTGCCCATGAGGTTCATGCGGTGCACGCCGCATTCACGCAGGATCTGCGCGCCCACGCCGTAGGTGCGCAGGTCCATGCGGCCGCGCTCGGGGGCCTGGCTGGCGCGCGCCGTGCCTTCAAACTGGGCCAGCAACTGCGCGGCGCTTTCGCCGCAGTTGAGCAGCACGGCCACGCCGCGGCCTTCGTCGGCGATGTGCTTGAGGCTCTGGTCCAGGCTCCAGGAATGCATGGGGCGGCCGGTTTCCAGCACATCCAGCACCGACAGCGGCTCGTGCACGCGCGCGGCCACGACGTCGTCGGCCGACCATTCGCCCTTGACGAGGGCCAGGTGCAGGCCCTGGCTGGGCTTGTCGCGAAAGGCGTGGGCGGTGAACTCGCCAAAAGCGGTTTTCAGCGTGCGGCAGCCGATTTTTTCGACCAGGGAGTCGTTGCGGCTGCGGTGCTCTATCAGGTCGGCGATGGTGCCTATCTTGAGGCCGTGCTCGGCCGCGAACAGCAGCAGGTCGGGCAGGCGGGCCATGGTGCCGTCGTCCTTCATGATTTCGCAGATCACGGCGGCCGGCGAGCAGCCGGCCATGCCGGCCAGGTCGCAGCCGGCTTCGGTATGGCCGGCGCGCATCAGCACGCCGCCGTCCACCGCCTGCAGCGGGAAGATGTGGCCGGGCTGCACCAGGTCGCTGACGGTGGCGTTTTTGGCGACGGCGGCTTGCACGGTGCGGGCGCGGTCGGCCGCGGAAATGCCGGTGGTCACGCCCTCGGCGGCCTCGATGGAGACGGTGAAGGCCGTGGAATGTTTGGTGCCGTTGCGGGTCGCCATGGGCGGCAGCTGCAGCAACTCGCAGCGTTCGCGAGTCAGGGTCAGGCAGATCAGGCCGCGTCCGAAGCGCGCCATGAAGTTGATGGCCTCGGGCGTGACGTGGTCGGCCGCGAGCACCAGGTCGCCTTCGTTTTCGCGGTCTTCCTCGTCGATCAGGATGACCATGCGGCCGGCGCGCATGTCGGCGACGATGTCTTCAACAGGGGAAATGGCAGTGCTCATGGTTCAGGGCTTTTTTGAAATATTGTTGTGGGTGTCGCCCAGCATGCGCTCGACATAGCGCGCGATCAGGTCGATTTCGAGGTTGACGTGGGAGCCGGCGGCCAGCTGGCCCAGGGCGGTGTTCTGCACGGTGTGGGGGATCAGGTTGATGCTGAGCTCCGTGCCTCCCTCATCGCCCGCCAGGTCCGTGACCCGGTTGACGGTCAGGCTCACGCCGTTGACGGTGATGGAGCCTTTGTAGGCCAGGTATTTGCCGAGCTCGCGCGGGGCCAGTATGCGCAGTTCCCAGCTTTCACCGACTTCGGCGAAATGCGTGACGCGGCCTATGCCGTCGACATGGCCCGAAACGATGTGGCCGCCCAGGCGGTCGTGGGCGCGCAGGGCTTTTTCGAGGTTGATGGGGCCGGTTTCAGCCAGTCCGGTGGTTTTGGCCAGGGATTCTGCGGAGATGTCGATGGAAAAGCGGTTGAGGGCGAGGTCCAGCGAGGTGGCCGTCATGCAGGCGCCGTTCAGGGCGATGCTGTCGCCCAGGCCCACGTCGTCAAGGTAACCCGCAGGCGTCTCGATGGTGAGGCGCTTGCCGTGGTCTGAAGAGCTGCCCAGGCTTTGGATGGCGACGATGCGCCCCAAGCCGGTAATGATTCCGGTAAACATGCGCTATTTTCGCAGGGAATCCGGCCCGGACGTGGGGAAAGGCCACTATTGCCCTGTAAATGCGGTCCAGGCGAGACCCGGTGCAGGTGAAAACGGTCTAGAACTGGTCCCGGCCAACGCCGCGGGCCAGCACGCGCAGGTCGGGGCCTACCCTCTCGACGGACTGGAATTGCAGGGGCACCGCATCAGAGAGCTGTTCCAGGGGACCAAAGGAGGCCATGCCCAGGCCGGCGCCTAGCAGCTTGGGCGCGAGGTAGACCAGGAACTCGTCGACCAGCCCTTCGCGAACCAGGGAGCCGTTGAGCTTGCTGCCGGCTTCGACATGCAGTTCGTTGATTTCGCGCAACGCCAGGTCCTTCAGCATGGCCGCCAGGTCCACCTTGCCGCGGGCGCCGGGCATGCAGGTGACCGTGGCGCCACGGGCCGCCAGGGCGGCCTCCTGGGGGGCGCCTTGAACGGCGGTGTAAATCCACACCGGGCCGCCGGCCTCGAAAATTTTCGCATCCATCGGCGTCTGCAGCAGGCTGTCGACGATCACCCGAAAGGGCTGCCGGGGCGTTTCCACCAGCCTGACGTCCAGCCTGGGGTTGTCCTGGAGCACGGTGCCTATGCCCGTCAGCACGGCGCCGGCCCGGGCGCGCCAGGCGTGGCCGTCGGCCCGCGCTTCGGGCGAGGTGATCCACTGGCTCTGGCCGTTGTCCAGGGCGGTGGCGCCGTCCAGCGATGCGGCGATCTTCATGCGGACCCAGGGGGTCTTGCGGACCATGCGGCTGAAAAAGCCGATGTTGAGTTCTTTGGCCTGCGCGGCGCCGGCGCCCACGTCGACCGCTATGCCGGCCGCGCGCAGGCGCTCAAAGCCCTGGCCGGAAACTTTGGGATTGGGGTCCGCCATGGAGGCGACGACTTTTTTGATACCTGCGGCAATCAAGGCGTCGCAGCAGGGGCCTGTGCGCCCGTGGTGGGAACAGGGCTCCAGCGTGACATAGGCGGTGGCGCCTTCGGTGGATTGGCCCCGGGCCACGGCATCGCGCAGGGCCATGATTTCCGCGTGGGGGCCGCCGGCCTGCTGCGTGTGGCCAAGGCCTATGGTTTGCCCGGCGGCGGAGACCAGGACACAGCCAATGCGTGGGTTGGGCGCTGCGCTGAGGGGCGCGTTGGCCGCGGCCTGCAGGGCAGCCTGGATGAATTCGAGGGTAGAGGCTGTCTGGATGGGCTGCTGCATGGTTTCCCGCTGCGGCCACATCAGGGACGGGCCTATGGTTTTAACGCCAGCATTCCGCGATCAATGCGGTGGTCGCGCCTGCGACCGTGACGCCTTTGACACCCGCCTGCGTCAGGCTGAATCCGCCGCATTTGTCATTCGCCATGCTGGCTGTGGTCACAGGACGCATGATAAGCGTGAACGTGCTCGCGGTGGCGCTGCTGGCATTGCCGCCGGTGTTGGAGATTTCATAGAGCTGGGTGCCGTCGGCGGGGGCCCTCATGAAGGAGGGCGGCAGAGTGGCCCAGATGGTCTGGGAACCGGTGCGGTCGGCGTCGTAGCGGTCGTTGGCCGCGTAGAAACGCTGCATGTACTGGGCGGCTTGCGAGAGCGCCGCTCGCGCCGCGGCGCGGTTGCCGCGCGCGATATAGCTCTGGTAGGACGGTATGGCGATCGCGGCCAGCACGCCGATGATCGCCACCACGACCATCAGCTCAATCAGCGTAAAGCCCGCCGAGCCGCCGTTTTTTTTTGATTTGGACATCATGAGTGATTCTCTTGGTAAAGGCAGCGTTTTTTAAGCCCGGCGTCAGTTGGCGCGCGGGAAGAGCTGGCGCCACGAGCGGTTCAGGACTGCGCCCGGGCAGGCGCCGGGATGGGCTGCCCGGTAGGCGGCGTTGCTGCAGTTGGCCGTCGTGCATTCGCTGTCATGTGCCGCAGCGTATGCCGCGTCGGCGCAGCTGCCGCATTCAGCAACGTGTGCCACCGCGTAGGCCGGGTTGGTGCAGTCCTGGGGTGGGGGCGCGCCCTTGGTGCGAATCGTGATAGAGCCGCTTGCAGTCTGAATGCTTCGGAGGCCGGTGTCTTCGCCCAGCGAGTTCCGGATAATGAGGACAACGTCGACGCCATCAGCAGGTGTGCTGAAGGCGCAGACGTTCGCGTCCTTCCCGTCAATCTGTTTATCGCCATTTGTGTCCAGCGTGCCGCCCACACGGCAAGTCGCAGTGAATGGATTGATCGCGTAGGTCTCTCCTTTGCTTGTTGAGGCCAGGCAGCTCGATGCGCTGCTTTGGGGGGCAACCGTATCGATTTTGACTATTTCGTCTACTATGTTGATCTCTGAGATGGCGCGTTCACCGGTCAATGTATCTTGAGCCAGCTTCCAGCCCCGACGAGTGGACCAGTCAAGGGTGGTGACTGCCGGATTGACAAAACTGATCCCGCCGACGGAAGTAGCGCCGCCGCCATTGATTGTCTCGCCGGTGCTTGGATCGGTACCCCCTGTAGCGTCGGTCTGTTTAATACCTTCGAGTTGCGAGTCAGTAATGGAATCGGTACCCGTGGAGCCGAATGGCTTCCGGTCCCACAGGCCATAGACTTGCTGAATCGGCGTTGTTATGGAAGTGTCACCCGCCTCAAACAACTTGCCGGTACCCACGATCACTATATAGCTGGGCTTGAAACTAGGTTGGTCAGTCCGCTCAACGACAGCCGGTGCGGCTGTAATGGGCAAAGGTGTTACACCGCTGAGCGCGGTGAACAGCGCAACACCGCCGTTGCCAACGCCCCAAGCGGAGGAGGTAGCACCGCTCAGGTCGAATTTCCACAACCGGCCTTTCAGGTCGCCCGCATAGACGCCGATAATCTGCCGTTTGTCGTTGTAAACCACGCGCACACCTCCCAGCCCGTTGCCGGTCGTGTTGTCGGTCTGGATTTCCTTGAGCAGTTTGCCGGTGCCGGTCTCAACGACGAAGAGGCTGGCTTTCCCGGACTTGCTGTCGTAGCCGTTGCCGAAGATGGTCACCCAGTCGCCGCTAACCGTGATGCCACTCTGGGCTTTAGTCAGGACATTGCCCAGTTCTGCGAACGAAGTCGTGGAGTTTCCCGGCATCACAGGAAATGCTGGGTCCGCATTGACCTCCCACAAGATCGCCTTGCCATTCATATTGAGAGCGTCGGTGGCATTCAGCGCGAAGACCGACTTGGCGCCAGCGCCAGCGGTACCCACGACCAGGTTGCGCCATCCTGTGGACGTGCCTCCGCCGGTCAGATTGGGGGTTGTTAAATAGGCGTCGACCTCCATCATCGGGCCGTCCACCATGTAAGTGTGGGCATAGGGATAGCCGCTATCGGTCAGGGCTTCGAGCTTTCCAAGTGCAGACCGTGGAATATAGCCAAAGACCTCCCGGCCGCCGATGCTTGAGCCGTAGCCTTCTCCAAATGCATGCACCATGCCGTCATTGGCCCCCACAAACACCACACCTTCGGTGCGGGCCGCCTTGCTGGCCATGTAGGCGGCATAGGTGGTCAAGCCTGGGGTAGATACTGGAAGCAGCTCAAACTGGGGATTGGTGTTGTTCCTGATGTAAGCGGGTGTCGAATTGACGAGGTCACCGAGAACCGTTGGACGTTTTCTCATGCCGGCACCTTCCTTGGTCCGCACGCCACGCAGGTAGTCGATCATGTCGGAGGTCACCGCATTGCTCATCTGCATGTTGGTATTGGTGCCCTTCAGGCTGTTGGCCGCCGTGGTGATGTTGGCATAGGTGAAGTCGAGGCCTTGCTTGGTTGCGTCGGTCCAGACGAAAATCTTCCGGGATGCTGGTACGGGCAGCGTGGTAACGCCTGTTGGCTGGCCGTTGCCGTCGGTGGCGACGACCTGCCAAACTACGGAGCCGCTGGTCAAATCTTTCATTTGCAGGTTGCCCCACCATGTGCCGCTAGTATAGTAAGGGATAAATTTCTTGGTGCCCGCGACCAGATCCGTGGCGGATGCCGCCACACCGGCTTGTGAAAACTGCTGGCTGGCGATACTGCCAATGACATTACCCAGGTCCGTTGTGAATTGGGCCGCGTCGGTTACCGTGAGGAAATCGCCACCGCCGTTGTGGGCCGCGTGGCGCATGTCGTCGATCGTCGTGACGGTATTGAGTACAGGGTCGGCCCAGGCAAGGGTGCCGGCCTTGGCACTGGTTACCTCCGCATCCGTCATTTTGCCCGGGGCGCCAAAGCTGACCATATAGCTGGTCATGTTTTGCCAGAATGGGGGGTCGGAGGAAGTGCCTTTCCCAAGGTCGTTCGGCAAATCGGGACGGAGATCGGTGACCCAGTACTTCAGGGCAATATCCGCCAGCGTGTCGGCAACGCCACCCGTCCCACTGACTCTGTCTGGTTTGCCTTTGGTTCGTGCGTCGGTTTTTTCGGTCGGTTTGTACTGGTATGTTTTGCTGTTATCCAGAGCATGGGTATATGCTGGTCCCACGGTCGCGTCGACATTACCTATGCCTGCAGGGGCGGCATCCGTGTAAAAACCATCGGTGATCAACAGGGTGAATGAACGACGGCAGGATAAATGGCTGGTTGCGGTTTCGCCAGCGGGGGGGGCCCAGGGCTTGGATCCCCAGGGCCCATTGTTGGCATTGTTCTGGTAGTACTTCCCGGCCTTGTCAAGCGCGCCGCGCAGCGGCGTGCCCCCGGTGGCTACGCGCGCATCAAGCCACGAATAAAATGCACTTTTGGCCAGGCCAAAGTCCTTCATGGAACTGAGGTTGTTTAGGGGGTCTATGTCTGTGTAGGCCAGTCGAAAATTGTCGGCTTGGCTTGCGAATGCCCCGGACAACCCTGTTTTTGCCGAACTGAGGCGATCTATGTGGTAGGCACGCCAGTTCGCGATGTTCTGGCGTTCCTCGTTGAACGTGCAGGTTGCACCAGCGCAGTCCGTGCGGGTGCCGCCGTGCGGACCAAACGGGTTGGTGCTGCCGCTGCCGGAGGTGTTGGACCCATTCAGCTTGAACTTGCTGGTCGTCACTTCATAGCTGTCGTAGTCCGCCGTGTTCTTGATGGCATTGGACGTGGTGTAGGTCGTGGGATCCTTGCCTGCTTTAGGCAGGAACATGGTCACGACCGAGGAGTTGCCCACGGCCGCATTGGCCTGGAGAACACCTCCGACATAACCTGGTCCATAGACCTTTTTGGGGTTGTAAAACAGCAGGTTGTTGACAGGGGAGCTTTGACGGGGGTCGGCGCTGCTAATGCAATCCGCATGGAAGCCCGGGATGCTGGTGGAGCCCGGGGACTCAGCCAGCATCGCGGCGCTGACATGTTTGGCATAGACGCATTCCCAGTCCATGGAGCCCGAGGTATCGAGCACCAACGCGATGTTAGGCCGGACGTTCACGGTTCTGGACAGCAGCGGCTCCTGCGCGACAACCGCGAACGCACTGTCCGCCGTGATCAACGCAGCCGCGTAAAACGCAACGCCGCGCAAAATGGAAAATTTCATGGCCAGGCCTTTCATGCTCGGGTCGAGCATCATTTCATGGTTACTACAGATTGGAGCCACACCTCGGTGCCCTGGGGTGCGCTTCCATCTTTCGCGCCGACTTCAGGGCCGAAGCCTCTGGCCGTCGTGACAAAAACTTTGGTGTCGGCAGGGGTCAGGTACTGCGACATGCACTCGGGCTGGCGGGTGAAATACACCTTGGTCCCCGCGTCGCCGGACGAGGTGACCGTGACTGTCTTGAGGCTGGCCACCGGTGTCGCGCTGTCCCAGTTGCTCATGGTGGCCCAGGAGTAGGGGACCCCGGCGCCGACGGGGGCCGCCTCGGGCGCGAAGCCGGTGGCGGGGTTGGCTGCGTAGAGCTGCACCTGCTGCTCGCAGAAGCGCAGGGCTGTTTCGGCGGTCTGCCGGGCCAGCGCCTGCTGACGGCTCTGGTTGGCCACCTGCTCGGTCGACGAGGCGCCGCGAATCGAGATGCTGGCCAGAACCGAAAGAATCATCAGCATGATGAGGGCCACAATCAGGACGACGCCCTGCTGCCCGTGCATCTTCGTCTTCGCGGTTTGGCGTGGTTCAGGGATTGACATAACCCACTCCATGGTTGCGCAACAGCACCGTGGTGCGATAGGCGCGGCGCAGCTTGCCGTCGGTGATGTCGACGTCGGCGCCGGCGCAGTCTTGATAGCTGGGCTTGGTGCTCGAAGTACCCAGGTCCCCCAGCACGCGGTCTTCGCTCCTGACCACCACGCAGACTTGCGCCGCAACCACCTTGTTCCAGCGGTCCAGCAGGGACAGGGCCGCCAGGCCCGCATCCGTGGGGGTGGTGATGCCGGAGGCGCTCAGGTAACCGCGCACATTCTGGCTGTTGGGCACGGCGGGCTCGGCGACCGCGAAATTCACCGTTGCGCTTTCAATATTTTCGGCCAGCACCTGCGATTGCGCCAGGTTGCCGCTTCCGCGGCAGGTCAGCGTATTGTTCGTGATGGAGATGCGCGACTGCATGGTGTAGAAAGGAGCGCCCGCAGCACCCACGCCGTTGCCGATGCAGTCCATCGGCAGGTTGCCGGTGGTATTTTTCCCGCTGTTGAGGTCTCCCTCGTAGGCCACGGCCAGCGCGAAACCGCCGCCCGCTCCGCAGCTCAGGGCGCTCATGGCGGCAACGGTGGGATCCGTGAAATCCGTGTTGCAGGCGTACAGGTTCCAGCCGCCCAGGCCCAGGTCGTTCTTGACGCCGCCGGTGCGCGTGGGGTTGTAGCCCGCCTGGCGCAGCTCCTGGGTAAAGACGCCGAGGGCCATCTGGGCGTCCTCGTTCATCTGGCCCTGGGCCTGCGCGTTGCGCGTGGCCGTGCTGCCGGAGAGGTACATGACCACCAGCGCACCGATGATCACCATGCCCAGTGTCATGGAGATCAGCAGTTCGATCAGGGTGAAGCCTGATTGCTGCCTTGCTGCGGACTTGGCCGCGGGCATGCGAAGGCGCTGCCGCGGGCAGCTTTTTGCGGGCGAAGTCATAACTGCACCTTCATGTAAAAGCAGCGTGGCAGCGTGGCCAGGGCTTTGGCGGTGGCCGAGCAGTTGTCGGATTTCAATTCGGCGGACTGGTCGACACCAGCAACCTGGCGGGAGTTGTCCAGCACGCCGGCTTCTTCCCAGAGAATCCAGATGTCGGCCTGAGTTGCACTGGCACCGGGCCGGGCCAGCTCGACGCCACCCTGGGGCAGCAGCGCGCGAACCCGGCTCTGGAAGGCCGTCAGGTCCGCTGCAGCCAGTGTCGCAGGGGTTGTGCAGTTGGGAAAGGCGCAGGGCGCGAGGGCGGGGGGGCTGCCGGTGGTCATCATTGCCACGTCATAGTTGCCGCCTGAAAGTCCAGTCGGGTTGAGCCTGATCACTTCCGCCAGTTCCGTGGCCAGGGCACTGGCGATGGCACGGTTGGCCGCGTTTTTCTGCGCCGCGACCGAATAGGCCTGCATGCCGGCGAGCGCCAGCATGCCGAAGGACATGAGCAATATGGAAATCAAGACCTCCAGCAGCGAGGAGCCTTGCTGCCCCTTGCGTGAAGGTGGTGCTTTTTTGGTGAGGCCTAGCATGCGACGTCCCCCGTCTGGACCTTGACCCGGCCCACTGCGTTCATGCACAGGGTGCGGGTGTAGTAAGCGTTGGTGGCGAACGAGCCCGAGGCATGCACCAGCCACCGGCCCGACTGGCCGATGGCGCGGCCCGTGCCGTCGTAGATGATGCCGTTGCCCGTGGCGACAGCCGTTGGAGTGGAGACGCCGACCGCGAAAAAATCGCTGACGCCGGCCATGGGCTCCTGGGCGCGCAGCACGATGTCGGTCGCGGCATCGAAGCTGCCGTTGCCATTGCTGTCAACRAACACCACCCATCCCTCCATCCAGCCGCCGACCGTCGAACCATTGCCGGTGGAGCACGTCGGGCTTGCCGCGGTGTAGTTGGCGGTCCTGCAGATCGTCACGCTTTTCCCGCGCCGCATGGCTTCACCGCGGGCGTAGCGGGTATCCGAGATAAACCCGTTGGTGGCGCGGGTGATATTGGCGTTGGCAAGCAGGCCCATGAAGGAGGGCGTTGCGAGGACCGTCAGGATTCCGATGATGGCTATCACCACCAGCACTTCAATCAGGGTGAATCCATGCTGGATTCGCCGCATGACACGCCAGGGCGGTTGGTGGCGGAGGGGGGCAGGGCCCGCGATCGATAGATTTTCGAACATGCGCAATTGTGAGCATGCCCCGCCGGTCCCGCCTCCTGTATTCGACGTCCGGTCAGGTCTGCGTGACGAACGGTCAGAGCGTCCGGCGCCTTAGCGCCTGACCTCATCCACCAGGGTCTTGAACTCGTCAATATCCTCAAAGCTGCGGTAGACGCTGGCAAAGCGGACATAAGCCACTTTGTCGAGTTTCTTGAGTTCGCGCATGACCAGCTCGCCCAGGCGGTTGGAGGCCACCTCACGCACTCCCAGGCTCAGCAGTTTTTCCTCGATGCGTTCGATGGCCGAGTCGATCTGCTCGGTACTGACGGGGCGCTTGCGCAGCGCCAGGTTCATGGAGCCAAGGATCTTGCTGCGCTTGTACTCGATGCGCCGGCCGTCCTTCTTGACGATGGACGGGAAGGTGACGTCGGGCCGCTCGTAGGTGGTGAAGCGCTTTTCACACGCACCGCACTGGCGGCGGCGGCGTATGAAGTCGGCGTCTTCCGCCACCCGGGTTTCCACAACCTGGGTTTCGAGGTGGCCGCAGAAGGGGCATTTCATGGGTGGTGACCTGAATTTAAAAACATCAACCGGTCTTTAGCCCATTGAGGACGGCAGGGGCAGCGATGAAAACCATGGTGCCCGCGCCGTCCGCCATGGTCAGCGATAGACGGGGAAGCGGCTGGTCAGGGCGTGGACCTTGGCGCGTACCGCTTCAAGCGTGGCCGCGTCGCGCGGGTTGTCGAGCACGTCGGCGATCAGGTGGGCCGTGGCGCGGGCTTCCTCGTCCTTGAAGCCGCGGGTGGTCATGGCCGGGGTGCCGATGCGCACGCCGCTGGTGACCATGGGCTTTTCCGGGTCGTTTGGGATGGCGTTCTTGTTGATCGTCATGTGGGCGCTGCCCAGCACCGCTTCGGCTTCCTTGCCGGTGATGCCCTTGGCGCGCAGGTCGACCAGCATGACGTGGCTTTCGGTGCGCCCGCTGACGATGCGAAGGCCGCGCTGCGTCAGGGTGTCGGCGACGATCTGCGCGTTTTTCACGACCTGCTGCTGGTAAGCCTTGAACTCAGGCGTCATGGCCTCCTTGAAGGCCACGGCCTTGGCCGCGATCACGTGCATCAGCGGGCCGCCCTGCAGGCCGGGGAAGATCGCGCTGTTGATGGCTTTTTCGTGCTCGGCCTTCATCAGGATGATGCCGCCGCGCGGGCCGCGCAGGCTTTTGTGCGTGGTCGAGGTGACGATGTCGGCATGCGGCACCGGGTTGGGGTACACGCCCGCGGCCACCAGGCCGGCGTAATGGGCGATGTCGACCATGAAGATCGCGCCGACGGCCTTGGCCACCTTGGCGAAGCGCTCGAAGTCGATGCGCAGGCTGTAGGCCGAGGCGCCCGCGATGATCAGCTTGGGTTTGGTCTCATGGGCCTTGCGCTCCATGGCGTCGTAGTCGATTTCTTCCTTGTCGTTCAGGCCGTAGGACACGACGTTGAACCACTTGCCGCTCATGTTCAGGGCCATGCCGTGCGTCAGGTGGCCGCCTTCGGCGAGGCTCATGCCCATGATGGTGTCGCCGGGCTTGAGGAAGGCCAGGAACACGGCCTCGTTGGCCGAAGCGCCGCAATGCGCCTGCACGTTGGCGGCTTCGGCGCCGAAGATGGTTTTAACGCGGTCGATGGCGAGCTGCTCGGCCACGTCGACGTGTTCGCAGCCACCGTAGTAGCGGCGGCCGGGATAGCCTTCGGCGTATTTGTTGGTGAGCTGCGAGCCCTGCGCGGCCATGACGGCGGGCGAGGCGTAGTTTTCGCTGGCGATCAGCTCGATGTGCTGCTCTTGCCGGGCGTTTTCGGCCTGGATGGCGGCGAAGATTTCGGGATCGGTCTGTTCGACCAGGATATTGCGGTGGTACATGGCAGTCCTTAAAGACGTGGTCCCTGCTATTCAATGAATGAAACAAGGGCTGCCCAGGCGAACGGCTGAACGCTGAGGCCCAACGGCCGTCAGCGGTGCGCTTCCCAGTGGTGTCCCACGTCAGCATCAATGGTTGCGAAAACCTTGAGCCTATCGCCAGTTGCGCACCCGGCTAGTGTAACTGAGGGCGCCTGAAATCCGTGCCCGCCCGTCCCATACCCGTGGCCCGGAAAGCAAAAAACAGGGCGCTGGCGGCGGCCCGGCTTTGCGGTGCGAACGGCGGGCCCTCAGGCCGCGCCGGCGGGGGTCAGGACTGGCTCAACAGCGCCACCTTCTCGGGCGTTTTGCCCTCGGAGGCAGGCGTCTCGGACTTGCCCGGCAGTGAGGCCGGAACCGGGCGCGAGTTGCCGGGCTCGGCAAAGAAAGGCGAGGGTTTGCCGCGTTTGGACGCGGAGGCCACCACGGCCAGCAGGCGGGCATGTTCCCCCATCACCTTGCCGGCGTAGCCGCCGTCGTCTTCCATATTGGCGGCGCCCACATAGTATTTGAGGCCGCCTTCCACGGAGCCGGCGCGGGCGATGCATTCCTGCAGCACCTTGACGCCGACGCGCAGGTTGGTCACCGGGTCGAAGGCCGCGAGCTTGCCGCCGAAGTTGTCGTATTTGTCGTGGTGCACCTTGGTCATGACCTGCATCAGGCCCTGGGCGCCCACAGGGCTTTGCGCGAACGGGTTGAAGCCGGACTCGATCGCCATGATGGCCAGGATCAGGGTGGGGTCGAGCTTGGCCTTCTGGCCGATCTCGAAGGCCTCGGCCACCAGCACGCTCAAGGGCTCGGGCGCCACGCCGTACTTTTTGCTCAGCCAGTAGGCCACCGCCGCCTGCTGGGCCGGCAGGTCTTTGGGATTGGATGCCGTGGCGCGCTCGATGGCGGCGGGCTCGGTAAAACCGATGGCCGCTTCCTGGCGTTGCTGCAGCCAGGTCATGAGCTTGAATTCACCGGCCTGACGCAAGTCGGGCCGGGCCGTCAGTGTGATCACCGCGAACACGACCGCCAGGCCCAGGAGGGCGAAGCTGTTGTGGGTGATCTCGAAAAAGCCCTGGGCGATGTCATCGGCGATGGTTGAAATACCGCTCTGTACACTTTTCAAGTGCGCCTCAAGGCCGAATTGTCCTAGCGCTGTCATAGCACTCCTTTCTACGCTTGCAGGCCTTTGGGGGCCGAGCAGGCTTTGATTGGGTCGCCATCAAACCAAGGCATGCCTTGTGGGTGTTGACCCCTGTTTGACGTTGCCGGCTTCTTTGATGAATGGGGCAGCGGAGATTCGGGTTGTCCCTAGGTTTCTGTGGGACTGGCGGGATTCTATGGGGTCGTTAAATAACCTGTCAATAATAAGAGATTCATTCTTTATATCAAATAAGCAAATAAAAACCCTGATTTTCGGCAGAATCCGCCTGGATCAAGGTAGTTACGGCCTCTTTTTGAGACCAAGCTCTAAGTTAAATTCGACGTGAAAAATGCCGGATCAGCGGATCGCGGATCCGGCTGTAGGCGGTTTTCGATGGTCCATGTGGGACTGTTGGGGTGATTCAGGCGTCTTTCGGGCTGGACAAAGGCAGCGGCAATCACTCCGGTCCCTGTGATTGAAAAGATGGTCTTGCCTGCCCGGCGCTGGAGGTTTAACCTGCAATTGCGTGTTCATTCACGCATCCAACCGGGTAACCAACCCCGGAAAATCTGGAAGCAATCACTTGCTTTCATCGCACTGGAGACGATTCATCTCTCTTTTGCGGAAACCCGACGGCATGAGCATAAACGCCCGCCGTCAACCCCGGTCGGTCTCACTGCCCGGGGTTTTTCTTTTGGGGGCTATGCCCTTTCGGGTGACTGTCTTTTTCAAATAAGTCGTTGACCGATTGGCGCCGGCGTTAAAAACTCGACGCCTATGGCAATCCCTGACTTGAAGAATAAATGGCGCGAAATCGAATGGCGGAACACCGCAAAAACCCTGCCGGCACGGGCTGCCGGCCTGGCCCGCTCACCCTTGTGGCGGCGACGCGCCGCCTGGGCGCTTGGCGCGCTGCTGCTGCTCTGGGCGCTGGCCTATGCGGCTGTGCCCGTACTCCTGAAGTCGCAACTCGAGAAGATAGCCTCTGAAAAACTGGGCCGGCAGGTCACCGTGGGCGCGGTCGACTTCAAGCCCTGGTCGCTCGAACTCACCCTGCGCGACCTGGCCATTGCCAAGGCCGGCGCTGCCGGAGTTCCCCAGGAAAGTCCCCAGCTTTCCATCAAGCGCATATATATAGATGCCGAACTGGAGTCCCTGCTGCGGCTGGCGCCGGTGGCCGACGCCGTGCAGGTCGACGAACCCGTGGCCTTTCTGACCCACAAAGGCGAGGGCCGCTATGACATCGACGACATCCTGGAGCGCCTGAAGGCGCCGGCGGACCAGCCGGCCGGGGATCCGCCGCGCTTTGCGGTCTACAACATCGTGGTGAGCGGCGGGCGCGTGGACTTTAGCGACCAGTCCGTCGGCAAGACCCATGCGCTGCGGGAGCTGAACCTTTCCGTGCCCTTCCTGAGCAACCTCAAGTCCCAGCGCGAGATCAAAACCTCGCCGCACCTGGCCTTCAAGCTCAACGGCAGCAGTTTTGACACCGCCGCCGAGGGCACGCCCTTTGCCCAGACCCACAAAACCGACGCCACCTTGACCCTGCGCGGCTTCGACCTGAACCCCTACCTGGCCTACTGGCCGGCCAGCCTGCCCTTCAAATTGCAAAGCGCCGTGCTGCATGCCGACGCCAAAGTGGCGTTTGAGCAGACGCCGGCCACAGTGGTGCGCATCTCCGGCACGGTAACGGCGGAAAAGGTGCGCCTGCAGACGGCGGGGCAGGCGCTGGCCGCCGTCCCCACCCCGGCCCCCGGCCGCAAATCGGCGGGCAAACGCGATGGCGGCGATGTTCCACCGGCGCCCCGGCCCGACCTGCTCGCGTTTGAGCGGCTGCAGGTGACCATGGCCGACGTGCGCCCGCTGGAGCAATTCGTCAAGCTCGCGGCGGTCGAACTGAGCGCGCCAGCGCTGTCCGTCGTCCGGGACAGGGCGGGGCGGTTCAACCTGTTACCGCCTGTCACCGCGGGCGCTACAAAAAGTGAAGCAGACACTCAAGTCTCAGCAAAGGCTCCCGCAGGCAACGCCAGCAAGCCGGCAAATCCGGGCACCTCGGCCAAAGCGCCGCCAGGCACACCCTGGAAGGTGCAGGTAGCCCGTGTGGCCGTGCACGCGGGCAAGGTGAACTGGCTGGACGAAACCCTGGCCTCGCCGGCCGACATCCGATTGACCGGCCTGGTGCTCAATGCCACGGCCATCGCCATGCCTTTCTCGGCCGGCGCGCCGCTGCAGTTCGATGGCTCGGTGGGCCTTGAGCCGGCTGCCGTCCCAGTGCCCGTGCCCTCAAAAGCCGGCACCAGGCCCGTCGCGCCGCAGCCTCCCGCCGCCCCGGCCCTGCTGAGCTTCAAGGGCAGCGCCACTGACCAGGCTGCCGAACTCACCGCCACGGTGGCGGCCTGGCCGCTGGGCATGGCGGCCAAATACGTGGGCCAGTTCCTGCTGCCGGCGCTGAACGGCCAGCTTGACGCCGAGCTGGGCATTCACTGGCAGGCGGCGAGCGGCGACAATCCCCAGCTGCTGCGGCTCACGGCGCCGCAGGTCGCGGTCAGCGAGGTGCAACTGGCCCAGGGCAAGGTCTCGCTGGTGTCGGTCAAGCGTGTGGACCTCGCGCAGGTGGACATCGACGTCACCGGCCAGAGCTTCAAGGCCGCCAGGCTGCAGCTGACCCAGCCCAAGGCCCTGGTGGACCGGGGCAGCGACAAGCGCTGGATGTACGAGCGCTGGATGGTCAGCCCCGGCAAGGCCGCTTTGCCGCCATCGCCCCCGCCGCCCACCGATGCGGCCACCCGCGCCTCCGCGCCCTCCTGGGCCGTGGCCATCAGCGATGTGCAGCTTGAAGGCGGCGCCATGTCGTTTTCCGACAAGGCCGGCGCCAGGCCGGTGGCCTTCGAGGTCACCGCGGCCAAAGCCCAACTGGGCGGGCTGCTGCTGGACGACAGGCCCGCGTCCCGGGCCCTGGCCGCGAAACCCATGCCGCTGACCGCCTCGCTGCGCCTGGCGGCCGGCCGCTTCGAGCCCGGCAAGGTGGACTTCAATGGCAGCCTGGGACTGGCCCCCCTGCAGGCCCAGGGGCGTCTGCTGGTCGACCGGCTGCCGGTGCAGGCTTTTGAGCCCTATTTCGCCGACACCCTCAATATCGAGCTGCTGCGCGCCGATGCCAGCTTCAAAGGCAAGGTGGCTTACCGCCAGTTGCCGGCCGGGCCGCAGGCCCAGGTGACGGGCGACGTGTCGCTGGAAGAGTTCCGCGCCAACACGCTGGCCCCCAGTGAAGACCTGCTGGCCTGGAAAGCGCTGAACCTGCGCGGTTTCCATGTGGCGCTGGACCCGGCCAAGGCGACGCGGGTGGAGATCAAGGAAACGGTGCTCAGCGACTTTTTCGCGCGCGTGATTGTCATGCCCGACGGCCGCATCAACCTGCAGGACCTCGTCAAATCGAAGGAGACGGCGGTGGCCGGCGGCACGCCGAGCCCGGCCGCCGAGCCGGCATCCGCCCCTGTTGCCCCACCTAAAACAGCTGCCGCCGACGCAAAAGGCGCGCAGGCCGCGGCGGCCTTGCCGCCCATCGTGAGCTTCGGCCCCATCAGCCTGATCAACGGCAAGGTGCTGTTTTCCGACCGCTTCGTCAAACCCAATTATTCGGCCGACCTTAGCGACCTGACCGGCAAGCTCAGTGCCTTTTCGTCGGTGGGGCCCGCCGCCCCGGCCGGCGGTGCCGCAGCGGCGCCCGCCATGGCCGACCTTGAATTGCGTGGGCGCGCCGAAGGCACGGCCTCGCTCGAAATCCTCGGCAAGCTCAATCCGCTGGCCAAGCCGCTGGCGCTGGACATCAAGGGCAAGGTGCGCGACCTGGAGCTGCCGCCGCTGTCGCCGTATTCCGTCAAGTATTCGGGCTACGGCATAGAGCGCGGCAAGCTCAGCGTCGACGTGAGCTACCTGGTGCAGCCCGACGGCAAGCTCACCGCCACCAACAAGGTCATCCTGAACCAGCTGAGCTTCGGCGAGAAGGTGCCGGGCTCCACCGCCAGCCTGCCGGTCAAGCTGGCCGTCGCGCTGCTGGCCGACCGCAACGGCGTGATCGACATCGACCTGCCCATCAGCGGCTCGCTCAACGATCCGCAGTTCAGCCTCGGCCCCGTCATCGTCAAGGTCATCGTCAACGTGATCGTGAAAGCCATCACCGCGCCTTTCAGCCTGCTGGCCAACGCCTTCGGCGGCGGCGGAGACGAGCTCAGCACCGTGGGTTTTGCCGCCGGAAGCGCCGAACTGGGCCCCGAGGCCAAGGCCGGGCTGGACAAGGTCGCCAAGGCGCTGGCCGACAGGCCCTCGCTCAGGCTCACTGTGGTGGGCACCAGCAGCGTCGAGGCCGAGCGCGAGGGCTTCAAGCGAGAACGGCTGGACGCGCTGGTGCGCGCCGAAAAGCGCCGCATCACGGTGAAGGAGGGCGGTACCACCTCAGCCGCCGTGAGCATCAGCCCGGCCGAATACCCGGCTTTGCTCAAGGAAGTCTACAAACGCGCCGACATGCCCAAGCCGCGCAACCTGATCGGCCTGGCCAGGGATTTACCCGTGCCCGAGATGGAAAAGCTGCTGCTGGCCGACATCAAGGTCAATGACGACGCCATGCGCGAGCTGGCCGTGCAGCGCGGCGTGGCGGTCAAAGACTACCTCGCCTCGCGCGACCTGCCGCCTGAAAGGCTGTTCCTGGGCGCCGCTAAAACCATCCCGCCGGAGGCCAAATGGACGCCCCGCGCGGAGCTGAATTTGGCGATGCCGTAAAAAAGGCGAAAATAGCGCCAGTGCTTTATTGATAAAGCTTTTATGGGGCCGGGCTGGTATGTGCAACACAGGTTGCGCGGCACGGCCTTCCATCCACTCCAACACCCGCTGCCGATCCACGAAGCTCCCGTTCACCAAGGGCGCCTTGTGGTCGGCGGCACCTATTTTTTTGACCTTGCGCTCCCATGTTTAAATCCTCCAAACCCGAAGCCCCCGCCGTGAAAACGCCCACCACCAAGCAGGCCGAAGCCCATCCGCTGGACGGCCTGACCGGCGGCGCGTTTTCCGCGCCCACTTCCGGCGAGCGCGCCGCGCGCATCCGCACCTGGCTGGCGACCGAGCCCACGGCCGAGCAGATGGCCGAGGTTTACAAGGACCTGGCCAACCGCGACAAGGGCGCGGCCAAGCCGCTGAAGGAAAAGCTCGACGAGATCAAGCGCAGCAAGGGCCAGGAAGCCGTGGCCGCCGAATGGGCCGAAAAAGCCCAGGCGCTGCTGGCCGCTACAAAGCTCAACCTGGCCGATGCCCTGGCCTGGCAGCGCGACGCCGCCAAGGCCGGCGCGCCCCTGTCCAAGGAGCCGCTGGCCGGCCTCAAGGCGCAACTGGCAGAGCGCGTCAAGACCATTGAAGACCTGCAGCACCGTACCCAGGTGCAGCGCGAAGCCGCCGTGCTGCTGGCCCAGCGCACCGAAGTGCTGTCGCTCAAGCCCTGGCGCGATGCCGAAGCCGCCCTCGAGTCCCTTCGCGGCGATGTCACGCACTGGCAGTCGCAAGCCGGTGAAATCACGCAAGACGCCAACTGGGCCAGCGTGGACGCCAAATTCCCGCCGCTGCTTGACGCATCGCGCGCGCAGCTGCTCGCCGTGTGGGACGCCTTCCAGGGCGCGCTCGCGCAGGCCCAGAAGGCTGCTGAAGACACCGCCGCGCCTTTGCCTGCCGTGCCCGTGTGGGCCGACGAATTGCGCGCCGCCCGCGGCCAGGCTCCCGCCGAAGGCGAGGCGCCCGCGCGCGCGCCCAAGGCCAAGATCGACCCGGCCGTGCTCAAGGAAATGCGCGAAAAATCCTCGGCCGTCGTGCAGGCCGCGCTCGCCAAGCTTGAGCATGAAGTCACCGAAGGCCACGGCAAGTCCACACCCAAGGTGGCGGCCGAACTGCGCCAGGCGCTGAAGGAAAACATCCGCAACATCGACAGCAAGCTTGAGACCGCCGCGCACGCCGCGCTCACCGCCGCCGGCGAGCTCGAAGGCTGGCAGCGCTGGCGCGCCGACCAGATTCGCGAGGAACTGGTTGTCAAGGCTGAGGCGCTGGTGGCCAAGCCGCTGGGCGGGCGCAAGCAGCAGGAAGCCCTGCGCGCCATGCGAGAGCAATGGAAGACCAGCGACCAGGGCGGCACGCCCAACCACGCGCTGTGGAAGCGTTTCGACGACGCTTGCAACGAAGCCCACAAGGTCGTCGAGGCCTGGCTCGAGAAGGTGAAAGAGCAAAGCGAGGCCGTCAAGGCCGAGCGCAAGCTGCTGATCGACGAAGTGCTGGCCTGGGCCGAAGCCAATAAGGGCAACACCGACTGGAAGCACCACATCCGCAGCCTCAACGGCTTTGTCGAAAAATGGCGCGAAGCCGGCCACCTGGGCGAAAAGGCGTTTGCCGAAATCCAGCCCGTGTGGAAGGCCGCCATGGAGCAGGCCGACGCGGCGCTGACCGCCGCGCGCACCGAGAGCATCGCGCGCCGCAAGGCCATGATTGAAGAGGCCGCCGTGCTGGGCGCCGAGCCGCAGCTGCGCATAGACGCCGTCAAGTCGCTGCAGCAGCGCTGGCAGCACGAGGCCCAGGCCGTGCCGATCGAGCGCAAGCAGGAGCAGAAGATGTGGGATGCGTTCCGCAAGCCCATAGACGACGCCTTCCAGCGCAAGACCGCCGAGCGTGAAAAAGCCGCCGCGGCCCTGGGCGAATACGACCGCATGGTGCTGGAAGCCTCCAAGGCCGTGGAAGCCGCCACCGCCAGCGGCGACGCGCAGAAGATCCACGCCGCCGCCAAGGCGCTTGAAGCCATCGTGCGCGGCCAGGTGCCTGTGGCAGCAGCGCCCGCTGCCGCACCGGCGCCCGTAGCCGCAGCCACGCCTTCCGTGGAGGCCACGCTGGCCGCATCCGAAAGCGCACCTGTCGCGCCAGCCGGCGAGGACGGTGAAGCTGCACCTGAGGCACCGGCCGAGCCCGCGGCCGAGGCTGAAGCGGCTGCCGCCGCTGAGTTCGCCGAAGCCGGCGAACCGGCCAGCGCGCCCGCCGAGCCGCCACCCGCACCCAAGCCCGCGCCCAAGCCTGTCGTGGCACGGCGCGGCGATGACCGCCCCGGCATGAAAAAGGCCGAGCCTGCGGCTACGGGGCGCGGCGGCAAGTTCGGCGACCGCAAGGACGCGCGCCCCGGCGGCAAACCCGCCGGCCCGCGCCAGAGCACCGACAACAAATTCGAGCCGTACCGCCCCGACCGCGACAGCCGCGACGCCCGCCCGGGCCGTGACGACCGCGGCTCGCGTGGCAGCGACCGGCCGGCCTTTGAAGAGCGCGGCCCGCGTCTGGGCGACGCCGCCTTCCGCGCCCAGCGCGAAGCCTTTGAAGCGGCCAACCAGGCCCTGAAAAAGCTCGCCATGCAGGCGCACGGCGAGGTGCTGACGCACCTGCTCAGCGCCTGGGAAAAACGCGACCCGGAACAACTGCCCAGCGCGCAGGAGCTCGGCAAGGCCGTGCCGCCCGCAGTGCGCAGCCGCTGGGTGCAGGCCGTCAGCACGCCTTCGGGCAAGGACGCTTCCGAAGCGTTGCTGCGCCTGGAGATCGCCGCCGACCTGCCCACGCCCGCCGAGCACATCAGCGCGCGCCGCATGCTGCAACTGCAACTGCTGACCAAACGCAACGCGCCCGCGCCGACCGAGACCTGGGGCGAAGACACGGCCCAGGTGCTGGCGGCCGACTTCGACGCCGGCAATGCCAGGCGCGTGCAGAACGTGCTGAAGGCGCTGCTCAAACGATGAGCGGTGTTGTCGCTGCCGTGGCGCTGCCGGAGGAGCGACAGCAGAGCTTGGGCGAGGAAATCGCCAACAGCGTCAGCCACGGCGTGGCGCTGCTCGCCGCGCTGGCGGCCGCGCCTTTCCTGGTGCTGGCCAGCGCGCGGCAGGGTGATGCCATCGATATTGCGGGCGCCTCGGTGTTCGCCGCCACCATGGTGCTGCTGTACTTCACCTCCATGCTGTACCACGCGCTGCCGACGGTTCGCGCCGCGCGCGCCAAGAGCGTGTTCCAGGTCCTGGACCATGGCGCGATCTACCTGCTGATTGCCGGCACCTACACACCGTTCACGCTGGGCGTGCTGCGCGGGCCCTGGGGCTGGACGCTGTTCGGCCTGGTCTGGGCCATGGCGCTGGCCGGCGTGGCGGTGAAGGCCGTCTCGGGCATACGCTACCCGCGCGTGTCTACCGCGCTCTACCTCGCGATGGGATGGATTGCCGTGATTGCCGTCAAGCCGATGCTGGAACTTATCCCGGGCTGGGGCTTGTTCTGGCTGGTGGCCGGCGGCCTGTTCTATACCCTGGGCGTGGGTTTCTTCGCCACCGATTCCAGGCTGCGCTACGGGCACTTCATCTGGCACCTGTTCGTGGCGGCCGGCACGGCCTGCCACTGCGTGGCCGTGCTGTATTACGCGACCTAGCCTGGCCTTACCCCGGGATTGAAGGCCGTCCTGAGCTGCTAGGACAGCAGCCGGATCAGCGTATCGGGGTGAATGCCCCAGCCTGCCAGGCCAGCCAGGCCCATCATCACGCCAAAGCCCGTGGGCACCAGGGCCAGGAAGTAGAGCCACCAGAAATGGGTCAGCGCCGTGACGGCCAGCAGCGAAATGGCGATGGCCAGCAGGGCGTCGGCCAGGTCGAATTGGTCATCACGAAAATTCGCGGCGTCATAGTCTTTCTGGTCCTGCTCTGCTTGTGTTTTCAGCTCGTCTTTTTTTCGGGCCTGCTCGGCAGCCACCTGCTCGTACTGCGCAATCGCCTTCTGGTAATTGGCTTGTTCCGAAGCAGGCTGTGACGGGGCGGCCAGCCGCAGTTGCAATAGTGTGCTTTTGGCGACTTCTTCACGGATGTTGCGCGCCTGGTAGAAGTTCCAGTGATCCAGCTTGCTGGCCTGCGCCTGCTGCATCGCCTGGACGATGTTGTCGTCCTTGACCTTGCAGATACCCATGAAGGTGGCCAGCAGGGCAATCGTGATGGCCACGAACTGGTTGAGCTTGCGGTACTGCGCGAAAGATGCATCGTCGGCGTCGTCGCCCTTGGCAACTTCAAGGGGATCTATATCCATGGATGAACCTGTTCGTGAAAAAGAATTAGCGGGCAAGCGGGCTGCAATGGTACCCCGCGCCCGCCGGCGCCCGGCCCGGCCTGGCCGCGAGGTCAGCGCGCCGCTTCGATCAAATGGGCAATCCCGTCAAATCCCAGGCGCCGCGCGTGCTGCTGCGCATTCAATCCGTCGTTGTCGATCAGCGCAGGGTTCGCGCCCGCCGCCAGCAGGCGCTGGACCACGGCCGTGTGTCCCTGCATGGCGGCCAGTATCAGGGGCGTGCGGCCCGCCGCGTCGGCTGCGTTGAGTGCGGCGCCTTGCTGGAGCAGGCGCTCCACTTGCGACAGCTTGCCCGCGCGCGCCGCGTTCTGCAACGCGCCCGCCAGTTTGGGTATGCCCGGCGCTTCCTTCAGGAAGAGGGCCTCCGGCGGGCTTTGCCTTTCCCGTTTCTCTTGCAGCGCCCCAGCGGCACGGGCGGCTGCGGCGGGTGCAGCCGCAGCAGGCGCAGCGGGTGCCGGTGCAGCCACGGGAGCAGGGGGCTGGACCGCTGCGGCGGCAGGAGCGGCCGGCGCGGCTTGCGGCACAGGTGCCGGGGAGGCGGTGAACCCTCCCACTGCGGAGTCGGCCTGGCGTGCAGACTGTTCGGGCTGTCGGCGTTCCTGTGCCGCGGCGATCTCCGGCGCGGGTGGCGGCGGGGCCGCCGGTGAAGGCGCCGGGCTTGGCGGGGGCGGCCGCGCGGCTTCGGCTTCCGCCTTGGGTGCCGTCGAGCCGCTGACGGACGGCTGGGTTGTGGATTTTTTCGCCGCGGGTGCGACGGGTGCTGCGGGCGCTTTCGGTGCTGCTGGAGGGCTCTCAGCCTGCCTGGCTTTGCCGCTGCGGTTGTCGGCCTGGGGTGCTTGCGGCGCTGCAGCGTCCGCAGCCGCCGGGGCCGGTGGGGTGGATGGAGCCGTAGCCGCTGCCGGTGGCGCGCTCGCGCTGGGCTGGCCGAAGGCCAGGTCTTTTTCCTCGTCCGTGCCGCGGTCGAATTGCAGCACCAGCAGCCCGGTCAGGCCGGCCAGCGCCAGGCCCGCCAGGGCGGAGATCTTCCAGCGCGACTGGTTGGCGGCGGAGGGCGTGGGTGTACCACTGCCGACGGCCGGGGTTTGCCGGCCGGCCTCGATCACCATCTGCGCGTGGGCACGTACCGCATCCCGCACATGCGCGCCGGGCCGGCGCGCATCCTGCGCGCTGGCTTCGCGGTAGCGCTGCGTCAGCTCATCGCCGGGCGGGCTGCGGTCAGGCTCTGTCATGCAAACTCCTGTAGCTGCTGGCGCAAGCTGTTTCGTGCATAGCGCAGGCGGCTTTTGGCGGTCTCGAAATTCACACCGGTGGCGGCAGCGATCTCGTCCACGCTGAGGCCGGCTTCGGCTTGCAGCAGGAAGGCCTCGCGCTGTTCGCGGGGCAGGCGCTCGACCGCTGCAATCAAGGCCGCCGCCTGCTCGCTGGACTCCAGTCGGCGCAAGGGGCCGAAGCCCGAATCGGCGGCCAGCGTGTCGCCCAGGCCGGGGCTCTCGCCGCCTTCACCGTCGTCACCGCCGTTGCCGTCAATGCTCACGTGGTGCCGCGCGGTGCGAAAGTAATCAATCAGCCGGTTGTGAGCCATGGTGAACAGCCAGGTCTTGAAGCGCGCAGACACCTTGTAGGTGGGTGCGCTGCGGGCCACCGCAAACCACACGTCCTGCAGCAGGTCGTCAGCCACCGCCTGCACCCGCACGCTGCGAAACACATAACGCCACACGCCGAGCTCGTGGCGCGCGTAGAGCGCGTCGAAAGCTGCGATGTCGCCTGCCGCATAGCGCAGCATCAGCGATTCGTCGCTGTCTTCGGCTGCGTCGTCGGGCGTCGGGGCACGGGGCATGCGCCAGATTATCACGGCGCAGCGGCGGCATTTTTTCAGTACCGGCGCAATGGAGGATCCGGGACATAGGATGCGTTGCCTGATTGCGGGAAGGGATCGGGAATGGGGTCGCGTGCTGCCGGTTCACGGATCACACCGGCGGCAACCAGATTCTCGCGGCTGTCGTAGCGGATGCGGATCACCTCGTTGGGCTGGGCCTGCAGGCGCGCGAAGCTGGTGTGCGACACCGTCGAGCTTTCGCGGGCACCGTGGCCGGTTCCCAGCTTGGGCGCCGGCATCGGGGCGGCCTGCTGCTTCCTGAGCGCGCCCTCGGCGGAAGCGGACGCATCCGCACCGCCCATGATGCGCTCGGCCAGTGATTCCGCTGCGGGGGCCGCCGGGGCTGGGGCGCCGCGCAGGCTGGCGGGTGCGTCGGCCTCGCGTTCGCTGCGGTCGCGGCTGGAATAGGCGGGCGCCTGGGCCACCGGCTCGGGCAGCCGTTCGCGAAAGAGCGCCACGCCGATCACGCCGACGTTGGCCGGCCTGCCGGTGCGGCCGGCGTAAGAATCCCCGAGCGCGGAAAACTCGAAGGCCGCGACTTCGCTGCTGCTTTTGCGCCAGCCCGTCACCTGGTATTGCTGCCAGGGTGAAAACACATAACCGGTCTGGCCCCAGGCGGCGGTTTCGCCGCTCAGCACGTTGACGCCGTCGACGGCGGTCACGGCCAGCACCCGCTCGCCGAGCTTGTTGCGTACGGCAATCGCATATTTGGCGCCGTACTGGCCGGCCACCCAGTAGTCGCCGCGGTGGTAGTACAGCGGCAGCGTGGCACCGGTGTTGCGGTCTACCACGGTGATGTCGGCCAGGCGGCCGACGGCCTGCGCCGGCAGGGCCCAGGCGGACAGGGCCAGCAGGATGGAAGCGGGAAGGAGATGGGGTTTCATGGGGGCTCCGGAAGGTGGTGGAGCCCCATGAAACGAAGCAAGGAGGGGAAAGGGGTTAAGAAGGGTTCAAAGTGCCAAAAGCCGCTCACAACCCCCGGCAACGGTGCTGGAAGCCACCGCTGCCTTCCCTGTTATTTGGCAGGGATGAAGAATTTATCGAACAACACCGTCATCGGCGCGAAATCCTGGGTGAAACGTTCGCGGTTGACGAAGTAGGCCTCGCAGGCCACGGCGAAAAACTCGGCCGGGGAGCCCGCGCCGTAGTCGTCCAGCCACGGCGGCGCGGCGCCGAAGCGCTTGGCCATGGCGACTTTTTCGCAAAACTCGTCGAACGCCGGCTGCATCACCGAGTGCCATGCGCTCAGGGCGCTGCGGGTGGGCAAGGGCGGGCAGCCGTCGGCCGCGCCGTCGCGCATGTCGATCTTGTGGATGAATTCGTGGATCACGACGTTGTGCCCGTGCTCGGCCGCGCTGCCCGCGGCGGCGACCTCCTGCCAGCTCAGGGTGACGGGGCCGCCGTCCATGGCTTCGCCCAGCAGGGTTTCGCTGTAGCGGTGCACCACGCCGGCCTGGTCGGTGACTTCGCGGCGCGCCAGCATGGCGCCGGGGTGCACCACGATGCCCTTGAAGTCGTCATACCAGCGCAGGCCCAGGTGCAGCACCGGCAGGCAGGCCTGCGCGGCGATCGCCACGGCCATCTCGTCAGTCACCTGCAGGCCGTGGGCACCGGTGAATTCCTTTTGTTTGAGGAATTTTCCGGCCAGTTCGTGCAACTGCTGCAGTTCGGTCACCGGGCGGCGGGCCAGGAAGGGGAACTGCAGCAAGGTGTCCATCCACAGGGTGTCGGGAATGGTCTTGGTAGGGGCGCTCTGGCGCCCCAGCGTTCGTAACCAGTTCAGCATGGGGTGGGTGTCTTGGTCAGGGGCAAGGCGAAAAACAAAAATGAAAAGAAGTCAGCACAGGGCAATGCGCTGCAAGCCGCCGGCGCCCAGGCGCAGCACGTCGGCGCGCGGCACAGGGGCGGCCAGGTCCCAGTCGCTGAGCACCACGCGCGAGAGGCCGTCGCCAAGGTCGTGCAGCGCCGGCTTGTGGGTGTGGCCGTGGATCAGCGTGGGGGCCTTGGCCGCGCGCAGCCACTGGCGGGCGGCCTCGGCATCGACGTCGGCATAGGACGCGCCTGATTGCTTGCGCGCCTCGCTTTGCCGGCGCAGCGCGCGCGCGATGTCCTGGCGCTCGGCCAGCGGCTTGGCCAGGAAGGCGTGCTGCCACTCGGGGCTGCGCACCTGCCGGCGGAATTCCATGTAGTCGGTGTCGTCCAGGCACAGGGCATCACCGTGCGAGAGCAGCCAGCGCCGGCCCGAGGCCGCGGGAAACTCCAGCACGGTCGGGTCGTGCAGCAAGGTGGTGTTGCACAGGTCCATCAGGGTCTGGCCGACCAGGAAGTCGCGGTTGCCGTGCATGAAGAACAACGCCAGCCGCCCGGCTGCTTCGCCCATGGCCTGCGCGCAGCGCGCATCAAAAGCGGCGGCGGGAGAAGCCATATCTTCACCGACGGCATCGTCGCCGACCCAGACTTCAAACAGGTCGCCCAGGATGAAGACCGCGTCGGCGGGCGTGCTTTCCAGGTAATGCCGCCAGGCTTCGAAGGTGGCCGGTTCGCCGGCCTGCAGGTGCAGGTCGGAAATGAAATCGACCGTGCGCCAGGACGGCGGCGCCAAAAGCTCCGCGATCTGGGGGACGGCCTGGGGGGTGTTCACCGGCGGCTGGGGCTCAGTCCAGCGAAATGGCTCTCTGGATGATCACGTCTTCCATCGGGACGTCGTCATGAAAGCCTTTGCGGCCGGTCTTGACGGCCTTGATCTTGTCGACCACGTCGGTGCCGGCAATCACCTTGCCGAACACGGCATAGCCCCAACCCGAAGCGCTGGGGGCGGTGTGGTTCAGGAAGCCGTTGTCGGCCACGTTGATGAAGAACTGCGAGCTGGCCGAGTGCGGCGCGTTGGTGCGTGCCATGGCGACGGTGTAGTTGTCGTTCTTCAGCCCGTTGTTGGCTTCGTTCTCGATTTCGCCGTCGGTGGGCTTTTGTTTCATGCCGGGCTCGAAACCGCCGCCCTGCACCATGAAGCCGGGGATCACGCGGTGGAACACGGTGTTGGCGTAGTGGCCCTTGTTGACGTAGTTCAGGAAATTGGCGACGGTCTTGGGCGCTTTGGCGTCGTCCAGTTCCAGTGTGATGACGCCGTATTCGGCGATGTGCAGTTCGACTCTGGGTTTGCTCATGATGGTGTCCTGTAGGGGAAGGTCAATGAATGAATTAATTGACGAGGGTTGCTGATTTGATGAGGACCGGCGTTTTGGGAACGTCGGTCGGGAAGGGGCCGCCCGCGCCTGTCGGCACTGACTTGATTTTGTTGACGACGTCCATGCCGCTGACGACCTTGCCGAACACGGTGTAACCGTAGAGCTGGGGCGCGTTGACGAGTTGTGCGCGCGGCGTGTTTTCGTAGACGCGGCCCTGGTATTCGAATTTGGGCACCGGGTCGCCGGGCGGGATGACGGTGGGGTTCAGGAAGTCGTTGTCGTTCACGTTGATGAAGAACTGCGACGAGGCCGAATTGGGGTCGTTGGTGCGCGCCATGGCCAGGGTGCCGACGACGTTTTTGGGGCCGCCCTTGGCGAGCGCCTCGCGGCCCTCATGCGGCACCGGCGGGCGGGTCTTCTTCTCGGCGTAGGTGGCATCGTAGCCGCCGCCCTGCACCATGAAGTTGCTGATCACGCGGTGAAAAATCGTGCCGTCGTAGTGCTTGTCCTTGACGTATTGCAGGAAATTTTCAACGGTCTTGGGAGCCTTGTCGGGGTAGACCTCGACCACGAAGTCGCCTTCGCTGGTGACGAACTTGACCTTGGGCGCGGTTTGCGCGAGCGCCGGGCCGGCCGCGAAGGCCAGGCCTGCCGCGGCTGCGGCCAGCAAGGCGCGGCGCAGGGGCAAAAAGGCGGGGTGAACTGCCATCAAATGGTTCCTTCAAAGAATATTTTCCACTGGCTGCCCTGGCGGACCCAGTACTGGCGTTTGGTGCGGCCCGTCTTGGCGCCTTTGACCAGCTCGCCAAAGGTTACCACCATCGTGTCGGTGCTGTCGGTCCAGCGCAGGTAAGACACGTCCTTGAGCTGGATGTCGCGCCCGCCCAGTTGCTTGATCTCGGTCTGCAGGGCCGGTGTCCATTCGGCCAGGGTCTTGCCGTAGCTCGTGAAGTCGGGGGTGTACCAGGCGGTGAGCCTGGCGATGTCGCCGCTGGACTTGGCGCTGTGCCAGCCCTGCAGCACGCTTTCAAAGGACTTGCTGTCGGCCGTAAGCGATTGCGGCGCCACCCATTTGAGGTTGTGCGCGATGACGACGGGCGTGCTGCGCACCTCGACGGTGCGGATGATGCGCTCCAGGTCGGGATTGGCCAGCACCACGCAGCCGTCGGTGGACAGCGGCGCCCGCGAAAATTGCGCCGGCGGCGTGCCGTGCAGCCAGATGCCGCCGCCGGTCTTGCCGCGCTTGACGTCGAGCTGGTTGGGGTAGTTGATGGGCAGCGCGCCCGAGCCGTAGAAGTCGCGCAGCGATTTCGGGTCCAGGTTGCTGGTAATGAAGTACACCCCGACCGGCGTGCGCAGGTCGCCTTCGACGGATTTTTCGATGCCGGACTTGCCGACCGAGATGTAGTAGTCGGCCACCAGCTTGATGCCGGTGGCGGTGTTTTCAAACAGGTACAGGCGCGACCTGGAGGCGTCGACGGCGATCGCGTGCTTGTTGCGCGGCGACAGGGCCAGGAACTGCGAGGGCACGGTGCCCGGCGCCGGGCGCTCGCGCAGCGCGCGCAGCCGGAGCAGCGACTCCTGGCGCAGCTCGGCCAGCAGCGGGGCCGCGGCTTTGCTGGCGGTGATTTCGGGCAAGTCACCGGGCGCGCGCAGCGGGCGCGTGAAGCCGGCCAGCAGGTCGCCGTAGACCAGTTGCGCGAGCTGGAAGTTGGGGTGGTCCCTGACCAGGCTTTCGGCCTTGCGCAACGCTTCGCGCGGGTTGGCCTGGCCTATCAGCTTGTAGATTTCAATCAAGCGGGCTTCGGCTTCACTGTCGCGCGGCTCACGTTGCGGTGAGGCGGTGGCGCGCGCCGTGGCCTTGGTGGCGGCTTCCGCGCGGGCGGGCGCAAGTGCCGGCACCAGGCAAGGAGCCATGAAAAAAAGGGCTGTGAGCACCTTCTTCATGCTGGTTTCCAAAACGGGTTGCCGGCCGGTGAAGAGGAGGCGAGGACGGGCAGGGCAATGCACGGGGGTCAGGTCGGCCGCCGGCGATCAACCGCCCGTGGATTCCTTGACGATCACCCAGCGATCACCGACCTTGGCGAGGTCCAGGGTCTTGCGGCTGGAGATGTTCAGCGAATCGGCGCTGTAGTCCTGTTTGAACCTGGCCGTGGCCTTGGCGCCCTGCACCGTGACGGACAGGCTGGATAGCTTCACGTTGATTTTGGATTTGCCGACGATGCGCGCGCGGCGGTCTTCTTCCCAGGCTTTGCGGGCCTGCTTGCCGGGCGGGTCGAAACTCTGGCCGTAGCTGCCGAGGTAGCCGCTCATGTCCTTGTTGGACCAGGCCTGGGCCCAGGCGTGCACGGCGGCTTCGACTTCTTTCTCGGAGCCGGTCGCGGCGGCGGGCGCTGGCGTAGGAGCCGGGGCGGCCGGGGCCGGTGTTGCGGCGGGGGCTGGCACTACAACGGGAGCGGGTGCGGCAGGCGCTGGCTTGGCGGCCGGCGCCGGCGCGGCCGACACCGGGCCGGAAGCCTGTGCGCCGGCGGCGGGTTTGGCGGCGGCTTGCGGCTGGGCTTTGGCGTCGGCGGAGAACAGGTTGCGGATCAGGGCCAGCTTGGGCGGGACGGCCGCATTGCCGCCGTCCAGCTGCAGCGCCTTGCTGTAGGCCTGGCTGGCCAGGCGGGCATAGACGTCGCCGAGGTTCTCGTGCGCGGTGGCGTAGCTGGGGTTGGTGCGTATGGCCATTTCCAGCGCGGCGCGGGCCTTGTCGAACTGGCTCTGGCCGGCGTACAGGACAGCCATGTTGTTGTAGGGCTCGGGGAGTTCGGGATAGTCTTCGGTGATCTTGGTGAAGGTGGTGATCGCGTCGTTGGTCTTGCCGGTTTCGGTCTGGATCACGCCCTTGAAGAAACGCATCTGCGGGTCGCGCGGTTTGCTGGCGAGGTACTGGTCGACCTTGGCGAGTGCCTCGGCATACTGGCCGGCGCGCATCAGGCGGCTGACATCCGCGTAGTCGTCGGCGTGGGCCGCGGACATCGACAGCGCGGCCGCCACCACGAGCAGGCGCAGCGTGGCTGACAGGGGTTTGCGTTTAAAAAAGTTTTGCGTGGGCATAAGAACTCTCGCTATTGTTTTGGGTCCCCTGGGGCCGTTTGATGGCCGTGGGCAGAAAATCGCTCCAAACAGCCCGGCTTTTCAGGTGGCCGAGGGGGCCGCTGAATGTTGTCCATCGGGCTGGATATACTGGCTGATTGTAGCTGAGGGGGTATAGTCCATGGCCGCCCGGATTCCGTACTTTTCCTTTTTATCGCACGTTTTGGCGCGTACGCCGATCGGCCCTTGCCCGCCCCCGGCATCCGTGAGATAAACCTTCCTGTTTCCTTGTCCGACCGATAGTCGGTTTTCAACCGACGTCTCCCGCCACCCCAATTTTCATGAGCCTTCGCATTTACAACACGCTGTCGCGTGCCGTGGAAGAATTTTCCCCCCTGGAACCCGGCCATGTGCGCATGTATGTCTGCGGCATGACGATTTACGACCTGTGCCACATCGGCCATGCGCGCATGATGATGGCCTTCGACGTGGTGCAGCGCTGGTTCAAGGCCAGCGGCCTGCGCGTGACCTATGTGCGCAACATCACGGATATCGACGACAAGATCATCAAGCGGGCGGTCGAGCGCGGCATCACCATCCGGGCGCTGACCGACGAGATGATCGAAGCCATGCACAAAGACATAGGCGCGCTGGGCATGGAGCCGCCGTCGCTCGAGCCGCGCGCCACCGAGTACGTGCCGCAGATGCTGGCCATGATCGGCACCCTGGAGAAAAAGGGACTGGCTTACCGCGGCTCCAGCGGCGACATGAATTATTCGGTCCGCAAGTTCCCGGGCTACGGCAAGCTCTCGGGCAAGTCGCTGGACGAGTTGCGGGCCGGCGAGCGCGTGGCCGTGCTGGACGGCAAGGACGACCCGCTGGACTTCGTGCTCTGGAAAAGCGCCAAACCCACCGAACCCGATGACGCCAAATGGAACAGCGACTACGGCCCCGGCCGTCCCGGCTGGCACATCGAGTGCTCGGCCATGAGCTGCCAGACCCTGGGCGAGACCTTCGACCTGCACGGCGGCGGCGCCGACCTGCAGTTCCCGCACCACGAAAACGAGATCGCCCAGAGCGAGGGAGCGAACGGCAAGCCGCTGGCCCGCTTCTGGGTGCACAACGGCTTTGTGCGCGTGGACAACGAAAAAATGTCCAAGTCGCTGGGCAACTTCTTCACCATCCGCGAAGTGCTGACCCAGTACGACGCCGAAACCATCCGCTTCTTCTTGGTGCGCACGCATTACCGCAGCGCCCTTAACTACAGCGACGCCCACCTGGACGACGCCCGCAACGCGCTCAAGCGCCTGTACACCGCGCTGGCCGGGGTTAGGCCCGATGCCGTCGCTATCGACTGGGCCAACCCGTTTGCCGCCCGCTTCAAGGCAGCCATGGACGAGGATTTCGGCACGCCCGAGGCGGTGGCCGTACTGTTCGACCTGGCCGGCGAAATCAACAAGACGCGCTCGCCCGCGCTGGCGGGGCTGCTCAAGAGCCTGGGCGCCTGCCTGGGCCTGCTGCAGGGCGAGCCCGGCGCTTACCTGCAGGCCGGTGCCGGCCTGGACGAGGCCAGCATCCAGGGCCTGATCGCGCAGCGCGCCGCCGCCAAGGCCGCCAAAAACTTCGCCGAAGCCGACCGCATCCGCCAGGATTTGCTGGCCCAGGGCATTGTGCTCAAGGACTCCGCCGCAGGCACCACCTGGGAGGCCCAGTCGTGACCTTTGACTACACGCCCGGCCGCGAGCCCTTGTCAACCCCGCAGACATTGCGCAGGGCGCCATGAAGCAGGTCGTCAAAAGCGGCCCCGCCAGCGCCGAGCTGGCAGACGTGCCGGGCCCGGTCGCCGCGGTTCCCGCCTATTGGGCCGAGGCCTGCAAGCACCTGGTCAAAAAAGACCGGGTCATGAAGCGGCTGATCCCGCAGTTCGGCGACGCCTGCCTGCAGGCCCGCGGCGACGCCTTCGGTACGCTGGCGCGCAGCATCGTGGGGCAGCAGATCTCGGTCAAGGCCGCGCAGACCGTCTGGCACCGTTTTGTGGCCTTGCCCAAAAAGATGACCCCGGCCAACGTGCTGAGGCTCAAGGTCGACGACATGCGGGCCGCGGGCCTGAGCTCGCGCAAGGTCGAATACCTGGTCGACCTGGCCATCAACTTCGATGCCGGCACGGTGCACGTGAAGGACTGGCAGTCCATGGACGATGAGGCCATCATCGCCGAGCTGGTGGCGATCCGCGGCATCGGCCGCTGGACGGCCGAGATGTTTTTGATCTTCTACCTGATGCGTCCCAACGTCCTGCCGCTGGATGACGTCGGCCTGATCAGCGGCATCAGCCAGAACTATTTTTCCGGCGAATCGGTCAGCCGCAGCGACGCGCGGGAGGTGGCCGCCGCCTGGGCGCCGTACTGCAGCGTCGCAACTTGGTATATTTGGCGCTCTTTGGACCCATTACCGGTCCTGGGTACCCCCGTGGGTACCGAGCAGATTTAAGTTTCAGGAAGCCTTGAGGAGCAGCACATGGCGAAGAAGACCTTTCTTGATTTCGAGCAACCGATCGCGGAACTCGAAGGAAAAATCGAAGAACTGCGCTACGTACAGACCGAGTCCGCCGTCGACATCTCCGAAGAGATAGACCAGCTGGCCAAAAAGAGCCAGCAACTCACCAAAGACATCTACAGCGACCTGACGCCCTGGCAGATCACCAAGATTGCCCGCCACGCCGAGCGCCCGTACACCCTCGACTACATCAACGAAATCTTCACCGATTTCGTGGAACTGCACGGCGACCGGCACTTCTCCGACGACCTCTCCATCGTCGGCGGCCTGGCCCGTTTCAACGGCACCGCCTGCATGGTGCTGGGCCACCAGAAGGGCCGCGACACCAAGGAGCGCGGCCTGCGCAATTTCGGCATGAGCAAGCCCGAGGGCTACCGCAAGGCGTTGCGCCTGATGAAAACCGCCGAGAAGTTCAAGCTGCCGGTGTTTACCTTCGTCGATACGCCCGGCGCCTATCCCGGCATTGACGCCGAAGAGCGCGGCCAGTCCGAGGCGATCGGCCGCAACATCTTCGAGATGGCGCAGCTCGAAGTGCCCATCATCACCACCATCATCGGCGAAGGCGGCTCCGGCGGCGCGCTGGCCATTTCGGTGGCCGACCAGGTAGTCATGCTGCAGTACTCGATTTACTCCGTCATCAGCCCTGAAGGCTGCGCCTCCATCCTCTGGAAGACCTCCGACAAGGCGCAAGAAGCCGCCGAGGCGCTGGGCATCACCGCGCACAGGCTCAAGGCCCTGGGGGTGATCGACAAGATCGTCAATGAACCCGTGGGCGGCGCCCATCGCGACCACAAGCAGATGGCGGCCTTCCTCAAGCGCGCCCTCAACGACGCCTTCCGCCAGGTCAGCGACCTGAAGGTCAAGGAACTGCTGGACCGCCGCTACGAACGCCTGCAAAGTTATGGCCGCTTTACCGACACCAAGGCCGACGCCAAATAAGCCGCCGGCTGGCTGCGCGCCGGGCACGGCGTGAGCAACCCCAACCCGGCGCTGGTGGCGCTGGACTCTCTTGATCCTGTTTTTCCGCTGGGCGTGGCCTACAGCGGTGGCGCCGATTCCACGGCCTTGCTGCTGGCGGCCGCGCAGCGTTGGCCCGGGCGGGTGACGGCCCTGCATATCCACCACGGCCTGCAGGCCGCCGCCGAGGAATTTGTGCGCGTGTGCGAGGCCACCTGCGCGCGCCTGAATGTTCCGCTTGAGGTGCTGCGCGTGCAGGCCGGCAACGCGGCCGGCCAGAGCCCCGAGGATGCCGCGCGGCTGGCGCGTTATGCCGCGCTGGCGCAGGCTGCCACCGAAAAAGGCCTGTCCGCCGTGCTGCTGGGCCAGCATGCCGACGACCAGGTCGAGACCCTGCTGCTGGCCTTGAGCCGCGGCGCGGGCCTGCCGGGCCTGGCCTCGATGGCGGCGCGCTTTGAGCGCGGTGGTGTGCTGTTCCTGCGGCCGCTGCTGCAAATTCCCGCGGCGGCGTTGCGGGGCTGGCTGGTCGAACAGAAAATCCCGTTTGTCGACGACCCGACCAACAGCGACGAGCGCTACACCCGCAACCGCATCCGCGCCCGCCTGTTGCCGGCCCTGGCTGAATCCTTTCCGCAGTTTCGCGAAACCTTCGCCCGCAGCGCCCAACATGCCGCCCAGGCGCAGGTCTTGCTGTCCGAGGTGGCACGCGAAGACCTGGCGCGCGTCGGTGCGCCGCCCGCCATTGCTGCCCTGCGCGCGCTTTCCGCGCCGCGCCAGGCCAATGTGCTGCGCCACTGGCTGCTGGAGTCCCACGGCGCCACGCCCAGCGCCGCGCAGCTCGATCAATTGCTCTCGCAGATTGCCGCCTGCAGCACGCGCGGGCACCGCATCCATCTCAAGGTGGCGACGGGCCACGTCACGAGGGACGGCGCGGTGCTGCGCTACGAGGCGGCGGCGGATAAGCCTGCTTAACCAGGTAGTAGTCCTAGGTATAATTGAAGGCTTTGCTGGCGCCGCAGAGCCGCTAAAAGCCTGTCAAACAGCGCTTTTTGCCGGTAACGACCACCAAAAAATTCGCAACAACTTCCTGATTGACCCCCAGAAAATGGCATTGATCGTTCATAAATATGGCGGCACGTCGATGGGCTCGACAGAGCGCATCCGCAACGTGGCCAAACGCGTGGCCAAGTGGGCGCGGGCCGGCCACCAGATGGTCGTTGTCCCCAGCGCCATGAGTGGCGAAACCAACCGCCTGCTGGGCCTGGCCAAGGAACTGGCGCCCGCCAAAGCCGGCGACGCCTACAGCCGCGAACTCGACGCCCTGGCCGCCACCGGCGAGCAGGCCTCCAGCGCGCTGCTGGCCATCGCATTGCAGGCCGAAGGCATGCAGGCCGTGAGCTACGCCGGCTGGCAGGTCACCATCAAGACCAACAACGCCTACACCAAGGCCCGCATCGAGTCCATTGACGACGAACGCGTGCGCGCCGACCTCGATGCCGGCAAGGTCGTCATCATCACCGGCTTCCAGGGCGTGGACGAGGGCGGCAACGTCACCACGCTGGGCCGCGGTGGCTCCGACACTTCGGCGGTGGCGATTGCCGCGGCGCTCAAGGCGCACGAATGCCTGATCTACACCGACGTCGACGGCGTTTACACCACCGACCCGCGCGTGGTGCCCGAGGCGCGGCGCCTGCATACCGTGAGCTTCGAGGAGATGCTGGAGATGGCCTCCATGGGCTCCAAGGTGCTGCAGATCCGCTCGGTGGAATTCGCCGGCAAGTACAAGGTGCCGCTGCGCGTGCTATCCAGCTTCACCGAATGGGACATCGATATCAACGAAGAGGCCAAGTCAGGCACTTTGATCAGCTTTGAGGAAGACGAAAACATGGAACAAGCCATCGTATCGGGCATCGCTTTCAACCGCGATGAAGCCAAAATTTCCGTGCTCGGCGTGCCCGACACCCCCGGCATCGCCTACCAGATCCTGGGCGCCATTGCCGACGCCAACATCGAAGTCGACGTCATCATCCAGAACATCAGCAAGGACGGCAAGACCGACTTCAGCTTCACCGTCCACCGCAACGACTACTCCAAGGCCGTCGACCTGCTCAAGACCCAAGTTGTCCCCAAGCTGGGCGCGCAGGAAGTCACCGGCGATGCCAAGATCTGCAAGGTCAGCATTGTCGGCATCGGCATGCGCAGCCACGTGGGCATCGCCAGCAAGATGTTCCGCGTGCTGAGCGAAGAGGGCATCAACATCCAGATGATCTCCACCAGCGAGATCAAGACCTCGGTGGTCATCGACGAGAAGTACATGGAACTCGCGGTGCGCGCCCTGCACAAGGCTTTTGACCTGGACCAGCCTTCCGCCTGAAAATGGCCTGCAAGTCGTGAGATAATCGATTTATTGGAAACGTGACCGAGTGGCCGAAGGTGCTCCCCTGCTAAGGGAGTATGGGGTGTAGAGCCTCATCGAGGGTTCGAATCCCTCCGTTTCCGCCAAGATAACCCCTGTAGGCTTTTTGCTTGCAGGGGTTTTTCTTTTGGCACTGGCAGTCCGTCTGTTTCCGGTGGGAATGCATCGAGCATTGCCCGGATCGTGGCTCTCGCTTGGGCCTCGTATTCATCCGTTGCGTCTAGAGAATCTTCAAAGTACTCGAAGATTGTTCGTAGGCGATCCACACCAGCTATTTCCGCTAGCTGTATCCGCTTTTTGAGCCCGCATGCGCGCTTGCCCTTCTTGATGTCGCTCAGATTTTGAGGCGTGACATCAATGAGTTTTGCGAGTGCCGTTTGGCTTCCCGCGATCTCCGCTGCTCGTTCAATGGTGTCGGCTAATGGCATTTTTGCTGCTCCGTGGTTGATTTGTACACGCAATAGCGTGTACATTACGTTTACACGTTGAAACGTGTATTTACCCTTTTATGTGGGTAATTATCAATCAACTATTGGAAGGCACTCCATGATTTACCTCGGTACCGGGACCATGTCGCAAGGCATGTCCTTTTCCTCTCAACTCAACGTCCTGTGCTGCGCTCACTGTCCAGCCGACAGGATTGGCGGCAACCCTAACGACTGCACGGCGCCTGATTGCGCGGCGTCTCGAAGCACTCCCCCTGCTGAAAATTCCAACCCTCCGGGTGCCTCTGGTGGCGCGGATGGGCAGGGGGCGTGCACCCCCAAGCGCTCCAACCTCGACAACACCCGCCGTCGCGCCGTCGTCAAAGGCTGCAAGGTGCGCTTTCCTGGTGGCGCTATCGCTACCGTCGCCCGCGTTCGCCTGGGCGAGTTTTGGACCACCACGGGCACCGTGAAGCCCTGGCCTACAGAGTTCGTGTGGGTTGTCGCATGAAACCCGCCGAAGTGTTGTCGGCCCTCGTGATGGTGCTGCTGGCCCTTTTGATGTCGGTGCTGTCCTCGTGTGAGGCTGAGCGGCGCGGTTGCCGGGTCGAAACCGCAGTGGGGTGCGCTCCCTAAGCCCTACCCCCAAGCCTTCGCGCTGAGGGCTTCAGGGTGGCGCTAAGTCCACTGTCAAACCTAAAGGAAATCAATATGTCTTTTTCTTCAACGATTCAGATTCTCAAGGTCGACGAACCCGTCGAAAAAACCTCCCCGAAGGACCAGTCGAAGTACATGGTTTACACGGCTCAAACAGCTTTGCTCGACGATAACGGCGAACTGCAGAAAGTCGGGCGACTTCGCATCCCCGAGGGCATGCGCGAGAAAGTGAAAGTGGGCACGTTCCGCGCTGCCTTCTCCCTCGAAGTCGCTCAGTGGGGCCTCAACAAGGGCGACGTGATCGCCTCGTTGACCGACTTGACCCCTGTGGCACCTAACCAGCTCAAGCGTGCTCCTGGCGCTGCTGCTGCGGCTTGACCATGCCAGCGGAAACCCTCGCTGAGTTGGTCAACGTTCTGCTAACGCTGGCATTTGTGACCGGCGCGTGCGGGGCCTTTTTTGGTTCGTGGATCAAGGAGGAATTGCAGGCGGTTGGGCACTTTGTGGTCCGTCGTCTGCGCCCGCCTTCCGCCGCGCAACTCCAGCTGATGGCCCGCGTGATGCGTAAGCGCGCCGCTCAGTTGGAAATCCAGGCTGAAAAGCAATTGCAGATTGTCAGAAAGTGACTCCAGCCTGTAGGCCCGCAACGCTGTGAAGCGCCCGGGTCTATGGGGTGTAGTTCCGAATTTCTCGGGCCACCACTTAGGAGAAAAACGTATGTTGAAAGTCAAAACCCTGTGGGCCGCCATTACCGGCTTCATCCTGTCCCTGAGCGTGGGCCTGGCGCACGCCGTGGACAGCGAACTGGTCACTTCGGCCAAGGCCGGCATCGATACCGCCAAGGCTGACGGCATGTCGGTCGGCGGTTCGCTGCTGATCCTGTTCGCGGCCCTGTTCGGCGTCTACATGCTCATCGGCATGTTGAAGAAACGCTGATGGCCGCAGGCTTCAATTCCGAGGGGGTCTGCTACCTCAGCGTAGGCGAAGCCTTGAACGCCCGCTGCAGCGTTGTCTCGTCCGTCCTCGCTGACGGAACCGTGATGACCTGCAGCGGCGTTTCTAACCTCACTGCCATCGGTGGTGACCTCTCATATCAAAAAATCTCGCCTACGGGCGCAGTCACGGTCCAGCTGGTGCCTGTGGTCCCTCTGCCGTGCGATAGGCCTACCTGGCTTGACACCTACTCGCCGCTCATCGGGCAGTACACGCTGTTGCTCATCGCCTTCCTCGGCGTCAAAACTCTGATCGGCATGTTTAAACATGACAACCTTCCATCATGACAATCGATTTGGTCGTCTTCGCGTTCTTGTTGCTGGCGGTGTACTGGCTGTTCTGTCACTGATCACTTGCGGGTCCGCTAATGCAGGTTGGAAGTACAACTCCAACGCGTGTACGACTGCCGCTGTAGCGGGTGCTCAGTTTGCTACGGCCAACACGGGTGTTTATCAGGGCTTTAGCTACGTCGCGACGCTGGCCACTGCTAATGAGACTACCGGGCTCATTACCGGGTCCAGCACATCGCATAGCGTTGCGACGGGCCAATATGCGGGGACCTCGAACTGGTCCTTTCAGCTAACGTCCTGTGATATCAATGCGTGTGTGGCGGGCACCGTAGGCTTTCATCGCGGCGTTGTTGCCGGCGAAAAGGTTAACCCATTCAATACCTGCCATCAGAACTGCGTGACCTCAGCAGTCCCGCGGCTGGACCTTGGCTTGTCCGTGACCTCGGGTAACCCGGTTCAGACCTACGCGACCTGGGAGCTGGTGCGCAAAGCTGAGGCGTGCGACTCGGCCACATCCACACTTCCCAGCTTGCCATCGACCGGCACCACGTCCACGCCGCCAACACCTGAGCCAGAGTGCCCAGCAGGGCAGAGGCGCGTGTATTTCGCATCGGGTGTCCCTAGCTGTCAGCCTATCCCTGAGGACCGTTTCTGTCCCGTTGGCTACACCTACGGCACCGTCAACGGCAAAGACACGTGCATTAGCCAGAGCAACGGCCCGCCCACATCCAGCAGCCCGACTACCACCGATAAGACGCCGGCGACGGAGTCCAAAGAGTCCAGCACGACGGTGACTAATCCGGACGGGTCCACCACCACGACAAAAACCGTTAGCGACGGTCGAGGCGGCGGCTCAGTCACCACCACCACGACAAGCGCTGACGGAAAAAACATAGAGTCCGTCACCAAGAAGATGGGAGAGGACCCGGACGGCAAGTGCGAACCCGGCACGCTCGGTTGCATGAAGCCTGGCACGCCCAGCGGCACCGGCCCGTCAAAGTCAGAGCGCACCGTCACCCT